>JAFUDT010000014.1 GCA_017464285.1 Bacteroidales bacterium
ACAACGCTTTGGCAATGCCTCTTCTAACAGAGTTTGGTACAAACCCGAGAATGGGACTTGTAACAATTCCACATACCTTGATGCCAATGAGTGGACAGATATCGCAATAGATGGATTTGCCTGTGAAGGGCAGGTGGTGAAGATTTGTAATGGATATAAAACTTGTTTGGTAAAAGGTAATGATGACTACCAATTAAGCTATGGATACCAAATTTGGTATTTGATATATCAGTGGATTAACGGTGGAGTGGTAGATGATTCATGGCTTCAAGAACGACATAATAAAAATGATTATTCGTGGGATAGTCTATTTGATAGAGCAAATGAGCAATGAAATTTACTAACGCCAAAAGCATCATTGAAATGAAGAAGAATATATTATATACGGTTTTTCAATGGACGACAATTGTCTCAATTGTCCTAGCTTGCTTGTTTTATGAACCAGTCATAAGGCTCGAGTTTTTTACAAAGGAACTACCATCTGACCCCAAACTGATGAATGACATCTTTTATTATTTGATGTATTATCCATGTTGTGGCTCTCTTATAGCTGGAATTCTACTTATTCCAGCAAGTCTGATTCTTATGGTTATATGTGCAATCAAAAAGCGACAAAAATGGTGGATGGCATTGATTTGCATTATTAATGCCGTCGTTTTTTATTCCGTCTTTCTTGGTAGTTCTTGGATGAATTGGCTCTTCGACTGATTCAACCAACAAACGAACATTTCTTTATGCGATACAGTGTATATGCACTTGCTGCTTTGTGTTTTCTCTGCTACGCCTCATGTAGCAGAGAAAACATAAAAATGAAAGAAGTCGTTGCCATTGCAAAAGGCAACGCAGCGGAAATAGAAAAATTACATTTTTTCAATCCTGATATAACAAGCCCCGGAAAACTCGTTCTACGACGCAAATACGTTTTACTAGGACATTGGGTACAACGTTGGAGCAAAATGATTGGAGCAAGATTTGAAGCATCTGATGATGAGTATTTCACCCCCTCAGAGGTATTACATGAAGTAAAAGAACTGCCAATTGGAGTAGATAATATCGAATTGCACGTTTCAAAGCCATATCGCTATGTCCGCATGAAGATGAGACCGGATGCCAGGCCTGATTACCTTCTCAAATATGGCGGCAATATTTTAGGGCAAATCGCTCAGTGGGTTACCGGAGGTGTTAAAGACAAAACTTGGAGAGACATTTACCTTCATGGAATTAAAAACGATTATTCATGGGACAGTTTGTTCGATAAGGCTGATGAGCAATAATAATTAGTAACTACAAAACCATCATTGAAATGAAAAAAATGTATTGTACACTGTTTTTCAATGGACGACAATTGTCTCCATTGTCTTGGCTTGCATGTTCTATGAACCTCTCATCAGGGCCAAATTTTTCCTCAAAGAACTTCCATCTGATCCTAAACTAATGAATGATATTTTATACTATCTGATGTATTATCCTGGTGGAGGCGGATTCATTAACGGGTTTATATTTATCCCTGCCAGCCTGATACTGATGATAATATGTGCCATCAAAAAACAGGAAAAATGGTGGATGACATCGATTTGTATTGCTAATGCTGTCTCTTTTTATTTTGTGCTTTTTAATGATGTTTGGATGAACTGGCTATTCGATTAATTCAAATGACTTATTATATACCATCTTATGCAAAGCAATATATCCTCCCCTGCCGCCGAGCAGGTGCCCCGGCTGCCTGTCAGCGTCAAGAGTGCTCCCTTTGTCTTTGACAGCGAGGTGCCGTGGGAGCGCACGCCGGATCCCGGTGAAGTCTATCGGAAAGTGATGGCCTACAACGACCATCTGATGGTGGTCAAGGTCCGTTTCAAAGCTGGTTCCAGCGGCAACCTGCACAGTCATCCGCATTGCCAGATCACCTATGTCGAAAGCGGCGTGTTTGAATTCACCATCGGTGAGGAGACCAAAATCGTCCGTGCCGGCGACATGCTCATGAAGGTGCCCAATGTGGTGCATGGCTGCCGCTGCCTGGAAGACGGCATGCTGATAGACTGCTTCACGCCCATGCGGAAGACATTCTTGAAATAACTCTCTCTTCCGTCTGCGCGACAGTCTGACAAGGGGATTTTATTTTCCCAGCCGATGCAGGAGATCGGCCGCCGAGCGTCGGGCATCCTCGATGATCTGCTCCTCGTAGGGCACCCGGCCGTTTTCCATCAGGATACGGCCGTCGCACAGCACATAGTCGATGGCGCGGCTGTCGGCCGAATAGACCCAGTCGGACACAAAGTTGTAGCCGGGCACCAGCCGCTCGTTGGAAAGATTGACAATAAGTGCATCGGCCAGCCGGCCCTCTTCCAGCACTCCGGCATCGATGCCGAAAGCACGGGCTCCGTTGGCTGTGGCCCAGCGCAAGGCTTCATCGGCCTTGAGGGTTTCTGCCCCTCCGGTAAGCTTCGCCAGCAGGGCGGCCGTCTTCATCTCTTCGTGCATGTCCAGGTTGTTGTTCGACGAGGTGCCGTCGGTGCCCAGTGCCACATTCAGTCCCATGTCGATAACAGCCTTGGCCGGGAAGGCTCCGGAAGCCAGCTTCATATTGGAACAGGGATTGTGAACCAGCGTGGTGCCGGTTTCTTTCAGTATTTCCATATCTTCCTGCGATAGCCAGACAGCATGGGCCACCACAGTCCTGGGCCCCAGCAGGCCCACGTGATGCAGCCAGGCGGTGGGGGTCATGCCGTGTGCCGCCAGACAGTCGTCGTTTTCCTGCCTGGTTTCCGCCAGGTGGATATGCAGGCGCAAATCCAGTTCGCGGGCCGTCTCGGCGCAGCGGCGCAACAACTTTTCTCCCACGGTATAGATGGCATGGGGGGCCACCGTCCATTGGATACGGTCGCAGCCAGGACGGGAATTGCGCCGGCAGGCGTCGAAAAAGCCTTCGATGCGCTCGTCGCCACGGGCCTCGATCAGCGTATCGGCCACGGCAGCACGCAGACCCATTTCTTCGACTGCCTCCATGCAACGCTCCCAACCGAAATACATGTCATTGAAAAAGACTGTCCCCGATTTGAGCATTTCGAGCATGGCCAGTCTGACGCCATGGTACATGATCTCGTGGGTCATCTTGGCCTCTGCCGGCCAGATATGCTCGCTAAGCCAGGCAAAGAGCGGCATATCATCGGCATAACCGCGCAGCATGGTCATGGCGGCATGGGTGTGGCAGTTGTAAAATGGGGGAATCAACTTACGCCCGCTACCGTCAATTTCCTTCAGTCCGGGCTGCCGGAGTACCCGGGCTATCTGGGGGTCTTCCCCGCCGACAGGAGCGATGCGGGCAAAGCGACCGTCTTCGACCAGCACGTCGGACAACTGCCCGTTACAATCGATATTACTAATAACCAATCTATTCATAGTATTTCAAGTTTTATCCCCTGGATTGTTTATCTGTTATTTCAGGCCGCGGGCTGCAAAGTGCCATACCAGCGCCACATTCAGGGAATAGCCGCTGTCGGCGACCGGACGGGGATTATCCAGTTTCTCGACCGTCGGCAGATTGGTCTTGGCCACATAGCACTTCAGGCGCAAGGCCTTTTCCGTATAACTGCGGTCATAGCCGTACAGATTCAGACGGCAAGCGTATTTCCAGTCGAACAACACCCCGGCCAACAGGCGGAAACCGCCCATTTGATAAGGGATATCCTCGTTTTCAATATCGTAGCGGTTGCTGAAGCTGTAATTCTCGATAATACCCCAGCCTACTCCGGCCATAGGAGTGAGGCGCAGCAGCCGGTTTTCCCAGAGAGAATAGCCCGCCGACAGTTCCAGGCTGACGGCATTCACGCGGTCGTTGGTCTCCCAGGTCAGATTCTTGTATTTGATGGCTTCGGACTGCTTGCCGGCAAAAAGGAGGGAAAAATCGGCCATAACGGAGAGTCGGGAGTGGTCGATCTCTATACCGAAACCCAGCCCGTGAGCCGAAACAGGCAAATAGCTGTCGGCGTTACGCAGGAAAAACTCACCCACATACCCGAGCTGTCCGCCCCAGCCTACGGCATCCCTCTTATACTGAGGGAGGGTCGGTTCGGGTTCCCCATAGGAAAGATAGCCGGCCAGCATCTGCTCGTAGGAGGCGATAGCGGTTGTATCACGGCCGTAGCCGGAGGCTTTCTTGAACTGTTCAGCCGCCGACTTGGCCCGTTTGAAGTGGATGTCCCAAAGTTCGTCAATATTGTCTTTGGCAGGGCTGTTTTCGTAGGCTGTCTGAAAATAGCGCCGATGCAGCTCAAACAAATCGAAAATGACCTGCTCGTAGCGCAAACCCACCGCAGTTCTGGCATCCTCATAGACCCAGGAAGCATAGGGGTTCATCGAACAGACCGAAAAAAGATGCTCGTAGCTGTAATTGCCCTGACGGATTGTTTCCGACTTCAGGGTCCAGACCACATCGATGTCCGACCATTCCGCGTCCGCATGACTGGCAGCCGCACGGCGGGCCGTCAGGAAATCGGACCACTCCAACAGACCCTCGTCCCAGTATTTCTGTCTGGAGCGGGTGCCGCTGTCCTGTCCCCGGACAGGAAAAGTTGCTGCCAAAAGTAGCACGAAAACCTGACAAAGAACTGTTTTGATAGTCATGATACCTGTCGTTGAAATGGGTTATCTGAGCAGTTTGGTCTGCAGAGAGGAGCCGTCCGGCAATTCAAAGCGGACCAGAAAAACACCTTGCCAGGGGAAATCGACGGCATTTTCCGTCAATCCCCTCAGGGGGATTCGTCCCAGCAGCTGCCCGGAGACCGACCAGACCGTGACCTGGGAAAGCGACCGGGAAGACCGTACATGCATACGTTCCCCTTCGAACCATACCTCCGGCAGAACAGGGCCGTCCACAGAGGGTGCCACAACGGCACTGATGACATTGGCATACTGCTCTGCGGTGATATCACGGACTATCCAGGCCAGATAGAGTTCCAGGAAGGTGTAGCCCGAAGCATCCTTCTGATGGGAGTCATAGACGTTCGGATCCGTCCCGAACAGTTCTTCCAGTTCGTCCGGGATACCGTCCCGGTCGGTATCTGCGGGAGCCGCGGCGGAATTGTAGGTACAATAACCCTCCACATCCGAGGGTGTATCTATCAGCCCTTTCCGGGCGGTGACCGAACCTGTATAGGTGGCGGTCCCGTTTGCAGCCTCTTCGGCGACACGGAAATCCTGGGCATCGCGTGCAAGCGAGGCTCCGGCATATGCCAGCACCGCCTCGAAGGCATCTTCGGCCGTATGAGTGGGAATGTATTCAAAATCGAGCGGCTGATTGAGTCTGCACTGCGCCAGGGTCTCTCCGGTATTGTTCTTGATGCCCGACGCATCCCAGTTGTTGCGGGTAATCGCAGTGCTGCCGTACATGTAGTTACCGGCCATGTAATAGACGCCGTGATTGATGGAGCGAGTCGTGCCACCGACCGAGATTTCGAAGGACTGCGCATCCTTATCCATCTGCATGAGGCGATATTTGACGCCGGAAGCCGTAGCGGGACCGGCCTTGTAATAGTTGTTGACGATGTTGTACTGACCGGCCGCCTCGCCGCCGTAGGTGCTGTTGTCACCCCAGTTGTAGACGACGTTGTTGCGATAATCGACTGTCTCGGCAGCAGTGTTGCCGTGAGCATATTTCAGGCCGCTGCGCTGCCAGCCGCACAGACGGGCGTTGCGGCTGTTGTGATGGGCCAGCAGATTATGGTGGAAGGACGCATTCTCACCACCCCACAGCCCGCCATAGCCATGTGCCCCCTTGGCATGTTGGGAATTGTTGAGCGACTCGGAGAGCAGACACCTCTGCATGGTGAAATTCTGGTTGGCGTAGAAAGAAGCACATTCATCGACCGAGAAGCTCATCGAACAATGGTCGATGATGATGTTTTTGCGATAGCGTCCCCAAATGGCATCGTCTTCGAAGTCGGGATCGCTGTCACCGGGACGAAAGCGCATATAACGGATGATCACATTGTCTGCCTGAACACAGACACTGTTGTTCTTGAGACAGATACCATCGCCCGGAGCCGTCTGACCGGCGATGGTCAGATTGCCGTTCTTGATGTCCAGCCGGCTACTCAGATTGATGATGCCCGAGACCTTGAACAGGATGGTCCGCGCCCCCGACTGGTTAATGCACCAGCGCAGGGTACCTTCGCGGGTGCTGGAATTGCCGGTATTGGTATCGGCCAGGCTGGTCACATAATAGACCGTACCACCACGGCCGCCGGTGGTGTATTTGCCTCCGCCTTCGGCTCCCGGAAATGCAGGCAGGGATTGAGCCGACAACAAAACCGGGCTCAGCAGCACCGCCACAAGGAGGCAAAATCTGCCCAGTTGTCTCGTCTTCATAGCTCTCCAATTTGGCGGTAAAAATAAGCAGAATACAAGACAATCCCAAACGGGCAGAACAAAAAACACCGGCTGAAGGACAAACTCCAGCCGGTGCCTTTTTTATCGGGGGAAATGCTTATCTGACGATAAACTTCCTGCCACCCTGCAGATAAATGCCGGGCTTGAGGTTGTCGGTATCCAGCACGCGACGGCCCAGGATGTCATAAACGTTGGCATCCTCAATGCGAGTAGCCTTGACCGTCTTGATACCGTCGAGTACGGTCGGACCGAAGTAGTAGATCTCACTGACGAACAGAAACTCGGTCTTCTGCGACTGCGTACCGGCGGCCAGCTGAGCTGCGAAATCCTCACCCTTGAAATACTCGCTGGTCTCGTCACCCTTGATGCGGATATAGATCTTCTGACCGGCCAGGGCGGCAGGAATCTCAGCCTTGACAGAGAACCAGGTCTGTTCCTTGCTGATTTCGGCCTTGACGATGTTGGTCCAGGTGGCCTTGTCGGTCGAATAGTCCACCAGAGTGGTCTTGTAGCACATATTGTCCGAAGCGATGTTGAAGGTCAGGTAAGAACCTTCCTCGACAGACGGCACTTCGAAATAGATGTAGTCCGACGGAGCCTTGTCGGCAAACTTGGCACTGTCGGTGTGAACAAACACACAATAGCGGACATCATCAGCGACCTTGTTCGTACGGGTCATCAGGGCCTCTGTGGTGGAATCTACATATTGGGTGCCGTCCCAGGTGGCATAGCACAGCGTGTAAGGAGTGTCGCCCTTGTAGAAGTTGGCCTCCAGCGGAGCATTGAGTTTGACATTGTTCTTTTCCAACTGCTCAAAGTTCCATGCAGCCCGGTAGGGAGCTTCCTCGAAGCGAGCCACCAGATCCAGGTTGTCTTCCAGCGTGATGGTCTGGGTCAGCTCGGTCGAACCGTTGCTCCATCCCAGGAACTTGTTGAGGTTGCCTTTGGTCACAGCCGTCACAGTGATATCCTCACCGCTGAGGAACTTGGTGGAGGTCTCCTTGTAGACCTTGTCGTTAAGGATGAAATCGGCAGTTTTGGAGCCTTCGATACTGATATTGACAGTCACGGCCACCTGCTTGACATCTGTGTACATTTTGGTGTCGCCAATGGGAGCACCGTCCACACCGGCGGTATAGATCTGCTCACCCTTCCAGATGTAGAACAGTCCCTGCTCGGGATCGGTGAATTTGTTCCAACCGAAACCGATGGTGTCCATCGTCAGGTTGTCGATGTCGGCACTCAGGAAGTCACCTTCGAGGTCGTCATCGAGAGCGGCACGAGGATCGCGGAAACCAGACAGGACGTTGTTTTTGCACTCAACCATGCCATAGCGGATACTGGCCAGATAACGCACGGGCAGTTTTTCGAGCGTATCGGGCTTTTCTTCGATAATGGCAGCCAGACCGGGGTTGTTGTAATCGTCCACCCAGTTGGGCACCAGGAAGATATTGTTGTTGATGTGGAATTCCGACATCTGGCCGACAAACTGGTTGAAGTTCATCAGAGAACCCTGCTGGCAATGGCCGATAAAGGTATTGTTCTCAAAGGTGAAGTTGATATCGACACGGCCGGCTTCCTCGGTCATCGTATCAAACTGCACGATGGAATGTACATAGCCCAGGTTGTAGAACAGGTTGTTGCGGAACACCATCTCGGAGACGCGCATGTCCAGACGGAACAACGACATGGGATTATCCAACGCATAACCGGTATGGAAGGTGCAACCTTCGACGGCGAAATAGTTGATGTCACCGGCATCCTTCAGGCCGTTCGAGCGGGCTTCGGGCTGCACGCGGAACAGGGCACGGTTGTAGTTCTTCACCTCGCAGTTGGAGAATACCAGCGTGTCCATGTAATGATAGAAGGTATCCTTCGAGTTGAACAGATACTTCGAATTGGCCTTGTTACCGCCGTTGCATTCGATGACCAGGTTTTCCAGGAAAACCGACAGACGGTCGGCATCGGTGTTTCTCGGCAGATTCCACTGCAGACCCAGTTTGGCCCGGCCGTTTTCCTCATCATCCAGGCCGATGACATGGATCGTACCGCTGTTGGGCAAATACTTGCCGTTGGTCAGGGCAATGATTTGCGGAGTAGCTCTCACGAAAATCGTGTCAATCACATCGTTGGTTCTTTCTTTAAAGAACTCGGCCTCAAAGTCGGCCTTGTTGCCGACAGTCACATGGCCGGCCCAGGTCTGGAAGGTCGCCAGGGCCGTCATACACATGAGTGCAGTAAAAATTTTTTTCATAAGCGATGAATTAAGTTGGTTGGTTAGTTGATTGATATTAGTTGTTTATAGTTCCCAATTGATGAAATACTTCGTGCGCAGCGACTGCTCCACCTGCGACTGCTGGGCGGCATCATACTTGGCTTTGACCCGGTCGTAGATAATCTGGTAGTCGCGGCCATAGCGTTCAGCCATCTTGACCAGATAGCTGTAGGATTTGCCCTCGCCCGTAAACTCTTTCAGGTATTCATCGGCAAGAGCCAGGTCGTACTGCTTGATTCGCTCCCGGTTATAGGCAAATGAGCGCTTCTGGACCTCAGTCGCATCGTCGGATATGCCAGGCAGGTCGTATTCACGGGCTCGGTTGGCACCGACAATACCGATGTCACCGTAGCCTCCCGAAGATGCAAACCAGTTGGTATAACCCGGATCCCAGACCGGCTCTCCGTCCAGACTGTCGGTTGCCAATGTCGTATATCCGCCCGGGAAACGGTTCAGCAAACCTGTATTGAGCAGGGTACGGGCCACATCCCAATGGCCCAGATGGTTTTCGGCTTCGGCCAGCAGGAAGTGCAGGTCGTGGCCACGGAACAGGGGAATAGTGGGTTCGATCTCGAATATTTTGGCACGCAGGTAGCCCTGATTGTTCAAGCGGGTGTAATAATACTTCGAAAAAGCCAACTCTCCACCCAAGACATTGCTCACCAGGCGTTGGGCACCTCCACGGATGTCCGATTCGTTGTAGGTGGCCAAAGCCGATTCAGAGGGCTTCAGATAGTATCCGTCGCCGGGATACTCCGGGCAGAAATACTGCACCAGACGATTGTACTGTCCGTTCTGGTAGTCATAGAAAACAGCTCCCAGAATCTGCTGGGCATACCCCACTTGTTCGGTCCAGAAGATGTTGGGGTACTCCAGGATAATCTGCATCGAGCAGCTATAGTAATCGGTTCCGAAGTTGGTTATCGAGGAATTGAGGAAGGCCAGTACATTGTCTCGAATCCAGCGCCAGTCGGCCGCAGCCGATGCCTCATCCTCGTAGTTGGTACGCCAGGAGGCCAGTTCGGCACGCAGGGAGATCCACTTGGGGGTCATCAGCTGCCAGTACTCATAGCTTTCGTTGCCGTTGACCGGGTCGATCCAATAGCTCCAGTTCATCTCCAGATCGGCAGGAATCTGCTGGCCGCAGGCCTCGATGCCAGTGTCAAGCAAATCAATGCAGCGGTTGCAGATACCGAACATGTCCAGATGCTCGAAAGTGCTTCTGTCGGTCAGCGGACGCAACTCGGTCATGTCTGTATCGAACCAGTAAGCTTCGCCGTAAATCCGGCCTAGCATATAGTAGGCCCATACCTTATAACGCAGGGCCGAACTCACCAGGCGGGGCACATGTACTTTGGCACTGTCGCTCATAGCGCCGGCCACACGACTGTAGTAGTCGTCCATCTTGGCGATGAAGTCGTTGCAACTGACTATCACGGCGTAGTAGCCAGTCGGATCGGCATAAGGATTACCGTCGGTCTCGCCGTAGGCGGCCAAATTCTGCAAATCGACCGGGGCGTTGCCCGTTGTTTCCAAGTAGTTGCAACGCGGATCTGTAAGGAAGATGGCCTGGTCGCCCACTTCCTGCATACGGGTGACGATACCCAGGAAACCCCGATACATTTCACTTTCCTTGGAGATGTAATCGCCTTCTTTGAGCACATTGTCCGGATCGGTCTCGAAGAACTGACAAGAGGACAACAAGCCCGTCAGACTCAGGAAAAGGACAAGATATATCGATTTCTGTTTCATAGCCTTGCTGTTAGAAATTAAGATTGACACCGAGTTTGAACGTTACAGGAATGCCCACTTTGGCATAGTCAAAACCGCGCAGCGCCTCGGCATAGCTGTAGCAGAATTCCGGATCGGTGCCTAAATAGTTGCTCAGGGTCCACAGGTTCTCAGCCGAAAGCCAGACTTGACCGTCCACATAGCGCAGGAGGTCTTTGCTCAGGGCGTAGGCCAGGGTCAGTCTTCTCAACTTGAGGAAACCGGCATTCTCGATCCAACGGTCGCTGAACAGGTTGTTGCCCGAGGGGTCACCATAGGCGGCACGGGGCATGTCGGTCTCCTGTCCTTCGATCTGCCAACGGTTCATCACGGCTACCGACTGGTTGTAGAAGCGGTCCATCGATTCGGTCTGACGACGGGCGGCATTGTAGGCCCGGTTGCCCAGGCTGAATCCCAAATCGGCGCTCAGACGCCAGTCTCCATAGCGGAAGCTTGTACCCAGCGAGCCGAACAGGAAAGGAGCCGCCGTACCCAGAGCCACGCGGTCTTCATCGTTGATCATACCGTCGCTATTCTGATCGACAAAGATCACATCGCCACCCTGATAATAGCCTCCATAGGGAGTCTTCAAAGGCAGGCCGGTGGCGGCGGTCGGTGTCAGGGCCTCGGCGTTGGTACGATAGACGCCCTGAGTCTGATAGCCATAGAATTCATAGGGGGCACGTCCCTTCTTGAGACGGGTCTGGGCATCGTCTCCGGTATAGGAGACGATGGTCTCGTCCTGCTGGCCCAGGCTGGTAATCTGGCTACTCTGCGCCGTGGCATCCAGACTGAAGGTCAACTCCATCTGGCCCGTACGGAGCGCCTGATAGCGGATACCGGCCTCAAATCCGTTGTTGAAGATAGAGGCCGTGTTGGCGTAGTAGGGCTCGTTGGATCCGTAGACAGACGATATTTTACTGTCGAGCAGCAGGTCGTAGTGCTTGACCAGGTATTCGGCAAAGCGGATGTTCAGTTTGTTGCGGAACATCGACAGATCCACGCCTACATCGGTCTGCGTCTTCTTTTCCCATTCCAGGGAGGTATTGGGCACGCCGTTGCGGACGATGGTTCCCAGATTGAACAGGTTATTGGATACGTAATAGTTCTGCCCGTAGTTGGAAGAGAAGCGGCTGTTGCCCGATTTGGACAATTCCAGGCTGATATTGAAATAATCAATATTTTCTCCCATCTGTCCGTTGTTGGCAGCCATATAGGTGACACTGGCCGAAGGGAACAGGCCGAAGCGCGGAGCGTTGATGCCCGACACGGACGAGCCGTCAGCCGTCAGGCCGGCAACGAAACGCCACAGATTGTCATAGACATAGCTTGCATGAGCATACACACTCAACCAGCGCCATTCGTCGTTGTTGCCCAGGATGTTCCACTGGTCAGTCACCATATTCAGGCTACGGTAGTAGTCGTTGGCGGAATTGTAGCCGCTTGAGGCGTCATATTCGTAACTCTTGGTCATCATCCTGACGCCGGCATAGGCATTCACTGCATGGATATCGTCGAAGGTGTTGCGGTAAGCGGCATTCAGATTGTAGAAATAGGCGTTTTGACGGACAACTCCCATCGAGACAAAGTTCTCGCCCGTGCCGTAGAGCTGAGGAATGATAGCCTGGTCGGAGACACCGGGTGTAAAGACATATTCTTCCGTATAGTCGTAGTAAAGGCTGAGCAGGCCCGTGAAGGTCCAGTATCGGTTAGGACGATAGTTCAGACCCAGCCGGATGTCAACGTCATAAATCTTGTCTGTGGCATCGACCGTACGTACCAGGGCCAAGGGGTTGGAGACATTGTCGTAGGGAAAACTCGGATTGCCGTTTACATTCCAGCCGTCGTACTTCAGGTAGCGCCCGTAGATGATACCGTTGTTGCTCAGTTTCTGCCAGGGAGACAGACTGGGCATCATGTGCCAGGCTGCCAGGATGGGATTGGTCTCCTCGCTCAGTCCCGTGTTGTTGAGGTCGCTGTTGAGATAGGCCAGATTGACCGAGGTGAAAACCTCGAAGTCGGGCGACACCATGATATTGGTGTTCAGAGAGGTGTGATAGCGGTTTGAGGAGGTCTGGTCCAAAATACCGTCCTCATGGGTATATCCAAAGGATATATTGTACTTGGCCACTTCGTCGCCGCCTTCCACACGCAAGACATTGTCGGTGACCAGTCCGTTGCGGTAGATCAGGTCGGTCCAGTCGGTCGTATTGTTGAACAGATAGGCGTAATAATAGTCGTCCGTACCTGCCAGGAAGGGATAGTCTTTCTGCAGAGCCGACAAGGAATTGTAGCGGCTCTGCCCGATATCGGTCAGATAACTTTCGTATTGGTTGACATTCATCATGGGCAGTTGTCTCTTGGCTCGGGAAAGGCCGTAGTTGCCTGAGAAAGAGATACGCGTATCAAGTTTGTCGCGGTCGGCCTTCTCGGTCTCGATGAGAATCACACCGTTGGAGCCCAGGCTGCCGTACATGGCGGCCTCAGCCCCGCGCAGCACTGTGATGCTGCGGATGTCGTTGGCATTGTAGCCGAACAAGACATCCCGGCTGTAGCCGTTGATGACATCACTCACCGACGTGTTGGCCAGGAAAGGCACGCCGTTGATGACCAGTAAGGGGGTATTGTCGGCATTGAGCGAATGCAGACCACGCAAGTTCAAGTAGGCACCTTCACCGGGCATGCCGCTCTTGCGGCCAATCATCAGAGACATGGCGGCATCCTGCCAGCTAAGGATGGCCGAAGGGCTGGCCGAATAGTCCTTCTTGGCGACTGTCTCGACCAGCGAAGAAGCCTGGCTGCGCGGCAAGGAGCCTTCGGGCAGCCGGATCTCTCCGGTATATCGGTGTTCCGAGGTCGGAATGAGGATGATATTCTCAGGAATGACACTGCCGCGCAAAGGGAAAACCTGCGTATAATAGTTCTGACAAACCACTCGCAGGGTACCAAACTCAACCTCCACGGGCAAGGAATAGGAGCCCGTGGCATCAGTCATAGCCGCCAGGCGGGTACCGTCGATCGAGAGGATGACACCTTCGATGGGCTGGCCGTCGGGCGTCAGTACGCGACCGGTCAGATTCTGGGCTCCCACTGACGCCATAGCGGCGATACCAAGGGCGAGACTAAGCAATATTCTTCTTTTTTTCATACACCTGTCAATTAATAGTTGTTGATCGTCGGACGCAGACACCAGTGATACATCATCAGCTGGTTGACATCGCTCTTGGTCCGGTCCTGACGACCGTTGCCATACAGGGCTGCATTATCGTTCGAGGCAATCTTTATCTTGAAATTGCCACTTTTTTTCAAATTGACGATGGCCACCTGATAGCCGTCGGTATCGTAGGCCGAAGCCTTCTGGTACTGCACCGGATCCTGGTCATACCACCAGCGCCAGTCGAAATATTCAGGATAGCCGATCGACTCCGAGCCATAAAAATCCAAGCCCTCCATGGCTCCGCCGCGGTCGAAATGGAAATTCGAGCCGGTGGCGATGAGCGACATGTCCTCGACCAGGCAGTTGTCGGGGCCGAAGGTCTCGTCGGCTCCGCAGAACCAGATGCAGACGGAATAGGTAAGCGAATGCTTGAAACCCATGCGCAGGTAGTATTCTCCGGCAGGGAGGCTCACTTCCTTCAGTCCGAAGGTCTTGGGTTCCGTCTCGTTGTAGAGCAGGCCGTCATAGTCGACCGAGACTTGCAGCGAATCGGCCCGGGCTGCGGCATCAGGTTCGGCCGTCAACACATGATAGTACATGGTAGGCAGCGTCGAAGAAAGTTCGAAGGGGCTCTGGGCATCGTTCACCACCATGGGTTTGGCCCAGTGGTTCCAGCGGAAATAGCCGCCCTCAGTGGGCGTCATGGCCGTGGCGTTCCAGCCCTGCTGTTCGGCAGTCAAGGCCGCCCATACCTGATAGAGCCTGGCTTTGACGCGCCATATGACGATATGGTTGGGGATCTTGTAGTCTGTCAGACGATAGGCCACCCCGTTGGAGAGGTTGACTGCATTGCCCACATCGGCCTTCTGCACCGAAGGTTTCCACTGCGCGGCCTCGTATGCCTTGAAGGTTTCTTTGTCGGTAGCTTCGTCAATCTGTCGGATAAAGCCGCCCACACAGGCAAACTGTTCCTCGACATCAGAAGCCACTTCGCGGGGCGACAACTTACGATCCACAAAACAACTCGAGACGATCCACCGGCGGAATTTCAAGCTATCCTGGGCTGTAGCCGAACGGTTCAGCCACTGAGGAATACTGTCGAGGGCTGACTCATAAGCTTGCTGCAGGAGCGTATTGTCGGGGAGGAATACCGTTGACTGGAATGACTCACTTCGCATATTCCAGTAGTCCAAGCCATTTTCAGTATAGCGGTCCATCAGCGTATTACGCACGGCCATGACAGAATCTTTATAGACGATGTTGCCCATGGCATCGATACCCACCGGCACTGAAGCATCGGCATCGAACCAGATCTCCTCAAACTCATGCAGGAAACTCTTGAACAGGGAATAGTTGTCGTCCAAACCCTGAATATACTCATAGACCGAAGGCTGTACGGGGATGATGGCCGACACATAGTAAATATAACCGTTCTCAGCTTTGACAACCTTGCGGATCTCCCTGTCGTTCAGATAGTAACGCCCGGACTCATCGACCGTCACCCACAGGTTTTTGCCGCTCTGCATGAAGATGCCCTGGCCCGATTTCAGGGAGGAAGCAGGCACCGGAATAGACGACAGATTGTTGGCGGCAAAGAGTTCATGGCTCATCTGGGTGGCATCATAGGAAGTGACATGCTGGTCTTCGCAAACAATCACCGTACAAGGATGGCCCGATTTCATCTGTCCGACAAGACCGGCTTTCTCAAAGAGCCTGCGCATTGTGCCGAGTCCGGGAGCCTCACTCAGGTAAGAGGCCACATCTCCCCCGTAAAGGGGCATGTCGATCGAGGTCGAGATTTCGGTCTCGCTGAAATGATCCTGCCACGCGCTACATCCACCGAGCAAAAGGGCTGCCGTGGCTATCATCAGGAATTGTCTATGTTTCATACGCATCTTGTTATTCTATCGGAGTAAACAACACATAATCCCACAACTGGTGGTAGGAACCGCTGGTCTTGGCATTGATGTCGAGCATGGTCGCCTTGAACTGGTGGGTGCCCGATTCATCGAACTCAATGCTGCTGAAAAGCTCGACATCACCGCTGCCGTAAGAAAATCCCGTAGTCGGCAGTCCCTTGAACACAAAGGCATTCTTGGTCCAGCCCTCGATGTTCAACTCGGGATCGATCTGGAACTTGGTCAGCGAGCCGGCACTGTGGAAGGAACGCATGGTCGCCTCCGAGGCATAGTGCAGGGTCACTTTGTATTTGCCCCGGATGATGGTCGGAGTGGTAAACTGTATCCAGCCGGCATAACCCAGATTGAGCACCAGCAGGTTGTTGAGCCAGGCTCCATAGGGATTCTCATCTTTTTTAGATGCCGAAGTGTACTTGCACTTCTTGAAGCCCACGGCCCGGTAGTTGGAGTAACTGGCCTTGGCCTGGTTGGCCTGATAGGTGAAGGAGGTGATTTCACCGAACTGACCGTCGCGGAAATTCTCAGACAAATCGATCTGATAGTCCTTGTTGGTCATCGCATTGGAATAGAGCGGACCCAGGTTCTTGTCGGCACCGTAGGCATTGACAAAGGCTATGATGTCCGGAGAATTGCACAGGTCCCAGCGTACAGTGACGGCCTGAGGTGCCCAAACCGGCAGGTAATAGTCGATTTTGTGGATATAGCCGTTGCGGGCCTCTATATCTGAGCGGATAACCTGGGCCTGTTCATTGATGCAAGGCTGATTCGTCAGCGTGTCGTTGGCACAGGTGAGTACCTCGCCCTTGAGGCTGGTGTCGTAAATAAGTATTTCGTCTGCGCTGTTAAAACTGCAGAACTCACTTTTCGTATAACTGCGATCCATGAAATGATAAGCCACATAGTTCCACAGGGCCTTATCGCCGGCCTCAGGGTGATCGGTCCGGCAACGTTCCCTGAGATCGGTCAGAGAATAGATGCCGGCCTTGTTCATGGCAGCGTCGTTGGGGGCGAAGCACGTGTACTGGTAGCTGACGATGGTGTATCCTCCGCCGAGCAGCCAGAGGGTATCCCTGACACGGCTCACGATGGAATCGTAGCCACAGTCGCGACAAGCGGCGGCGAAGATTTTGTACTCTCCCTGCTCCTCAAGTTTGTCCACCATGGTCTCGGCCAGAGGATGGATCACATCGTCCATATAATAGATGATAGCATTCGAGGCCTCTACGAAATTGATGCCACCGCTGTCGCGGGGCTGCACAGCCGCCTGGTTGTTGACAAACAATGTTTCGGAATCCACCTTCTCATCGGTCCGTTCTGCATCGTCCACATCGGTGACGATGCGTCCGAAAGCCGGCCGCAGATAACTCATGAACAGGGTTTGGGTCTGCAGCGGTTGCTCGGCCACGGCATAGTTGATAAAGGTCTCGCTGTTTATCTTGACACCGCTGAGAATGTGGTTCTGGGCCACATAACGGGCATAGTCACGGTCCAGATCCCGGACGGTCCTGACACCCTTCCAGGCCAGGAACTGCTCCATGGCCCGGTTGGTCGGGGCAAAGACCGTGGCCGAGGCCTTAGAGTCTTTCAGGCCGTTGTAATAGTCTGCATACTTCAACAGTTCAATCCACAGAGAAAAATCCGACGAGCGTTTTTCCAGCAGTACGGTGCAGGTCATCTCGTTTTCGACCGTGGTGGGCGTGATGAAGGTCTGTCCCTCGAAAGGATCGCTGCAGGCAGCCATCAGCAGGGCTGGAAGCAGCAAGAGGCTATATGCTGATTTAAGTTTCATAGTACATTATTTGTAATAGGGGTTCTGAACCAGGTTCGGATTTCGTTCGATTTCATTGTCCATGATGGGCAGGAACAGGGCATTGTCTGAAATAAGTACTGAACGCAGCCATGACTCGCTGGCCGAAGCGTTGTACTTGACCACCTGTTCGGTGAGCAGGCTTTCCTTGTACTGGTTGTTGTTGCGACGGCCCATGCGCAGGAAATCATACCAGATCTTGCCTTCGCCCAGAAACTCCAGTTTGCGTTCGTCCAACACGAGTTCGAGCAGTTCGCCCTGACTCATGGTCTGAGCTGTCAGCGTGTAGTCGTCCAGTTCGGCAGGCAGGTAGCCGGCACGGGCACGCAGTCGGCACAACAGTCCGACAGCCTGGTCGCGATGTGCAGCCGAGGGTTCCGCTCCATCCACCAGGATCAGAGCCTCCGCCTTGATCAGGAGAATGTCGGCCATACGGTAAAGGATAAAATTGGGGTCGTAATAGGTAGAAGTACGCTTCTTGTCTTCGGTGGTCGAGCCGACAAATTTCCAGACATAGCCCTTGGTCATGCCCAGAGACATGCCGTTGGTGCCGCCAGGAAAGAAAGAAGCACGCCAGGTACGGGCCGACTCACGGTTGACGATGGTGCCGTCATCGCCCATGATGGCGACATATTCCCTGACGACATCATTGCAGGCTGCCGCCGAGACGGCATAGGTGGCATTCTCATCGGCATCGTCGAACAGACGGGGCAAATCGTTGGTCTGCCCTTCTTCGTAATTCCACTGAATCTCGAAAATCGATTCGACAGAATTGCCGGGATTGAAGATGGACATATATACCGAACGGCTCGGACTGGAGAGTAGTGCCGGGGCCTTCACATTGTCAGCGTTCAGCAAGGCGTCACAGTAATCAATAGCCTCCTGATAGTCGCCGTGCCAGAGGCAGACATCGGCCATCAGCGCATACAGTGCCCATTTGGTGGCCCGGCCCTTGGTCTCCCAGGTGGTCGGGAAAGACTCTTTGGCGGCGCCCAGGCGCAAAGCGGTCTGGATATCCCGCTTGATCTGCATGATTACTGTGTCCTCACCCGTCTTGGGCAGGTTGATCTGGATGTTGTCGTCCTCATAGGCTTCCAGGGCCAGGGGGACGTCACGGAAATTGCGTACCAGATAGAAATACGACAGCGCACGCAGGAAATAGGCTTCCGTGTAGTGGCTGTTGCGGGCCGACTCACTGTAGGTCTCGTCACGCTGGCAGGCTTCGTCGGCCCGGGCCAGTACCGTATTGGCCACGTTGATAATCTGATAGAACGTGCTCCAATTGCACAGCGAAGTGCTCGATGCCTGCATCTGCCAGTTCTGCAGACGGTTGTTCGACTTGGCATTGTAGACCAGCCCGGCCCGGCATTCACCCCAGGGAATCAGGTAAGGGACGACCGTGGAACGCAGATAATAGTAACCGCCGACAAGGACGTTCTCCACATCGGCCTCAGTCTGCCAATAATCGTCGGCCACCTGTGAGTTCTCCGGCATCACATCCAGAAAACCGGAGCAACCGGTCGAAGCAGTGAGCAAGGTAAAAACCGTCAGGAAATATATCTGTTTCTTCATATTCTCAGAAATTAAGCGTGATACCCATAGAGAAACGACGACTGCGCGGCGTCGAGGAATTGTCCTGAGCCAGCGCGGTCACCGACGATGGCAGGGTCACCTCAGGATCCTGGCCCTTGTAGTTGGTCAGAGTGAACAAATCGTAGGCTGTAACAAAGGCCGAGGCACTGCTGGCGCCAATCCGCTGCACATAGCTTTTCGGGATGCGCCAGGTGAGCGAGACGGTCTGAAGTCGGATGTAGGAGCAGTCCTCCACGAAGCGGTCACTGCCCAGATAGTTCAGGCCATAGCGGTAGAGCGCACGCGGAATGTCCGTGTCGTCTCCCTGGGCGCGCCAGCGGCGCAGCACCGCTTTGCTCTGGTTGTCGGTGTTGAACATGGCCTCGTTGTTCATGCGGGCCGTGTTGATGATCTTCTGTCCGATACGGTAGTGGAAACGGCTGGTGAGCGTCCAGTCGCGGTATTTCACGTTCACACCGGCACCGCCAGTGACCAACGGATTACAGTTGCCGATGTAGACGATATCGTTCTCGTCGATTGTGCCGTCATAGTTGATGTCCTGATACTTGGCATCACCGGGATAGCAGGTGTAGGAGCCGTTCTTCATGACAATAGCCCTTCCTGCCAGATCGCGCATGATATTGCCATCCTCGTCACGGGCATAGGTGTCTTCCAGGCTCTGATAGACGCCGTTGTAACGGAAACCGAAGAAGGAGCCCACGGGCGTGCCCTCCAGTAGTTTAGAAGCATAGCGTCCGTTAGCGAAGGTGTAGTTATCGACAGCCAGGTTTTCGGGTAGCCGGAGAATCTTGTTGATGTTGCGGTTGATGTTGAAGTCCATCCATGTGCGCCAGTCTTTGTCTTCGTAGATACGCCAGTCGATACGGTATTCCCAGCCCTGATTCTGCAGCGACCCGGAATTGGTCCAGGCCAGCGAGGAGAAGGCCGATGTACTGGCCACCTTGACGCTTCGCTGCAACAAATCGCGCGTCACCTTGTTATAGTAGTCGAAGGTCATCTTGACGCGGTCTTCCAGCAGCCCCAGGTCCAGACCGATGTCCCATTCTTCGGAAGTCTCCCACTTGAGGTGGTTGAGCTGCATCTTCTCAGGCACAACGGGGATGATGGTGCCATACTTCTCGGTCAGGGCTGTGTAGGTACCCACATAAGGCGAGGTGCCCGAGGGCGATTTGCCTGCCTGGCCCCAGCTGAGACGCAGCTTAGCCTGAGAGAGATAATCGGAAGTGTAGAGCTGCACAGGCTCGAAATCCTGCAGGTTGAAAGCCAGGCCGTACGACTGGAACAAAGCCCAGCGGTTGTCACGGCTCAGGGCTGAGTTGCCTTCGTAGTTCCAGGTGGCGTTGACCGTGGCCCAACGCATATAGGTGTAGTTGAGGTTGGTCAGGCCCGACAGGGTACGGGCCTGGCTGCTGCTCGATGCCAGCGATCGGCTGTGCACCGTGCCGCCCGTCACAGGATCGGCCATGCCCTGGGCAGCCACGCCATAGACCTCGCTGGCATATTTCGACGAGGCTGACTGAGCTGTGCGCCAGATAAATGCACCCACCAGGTCGTGCGTATGATCGGCAAAACTCTGGTTATAGAGCAATTTAGTCTCCGACTGCAGGGTAAAATTGTTGCTGTAGCCGTCATAGCTGAAATTAGAGGATGTGTTTTCTATATCCACTCCCGTTGCCTCCTGAGGCAGGAACTGCCGTCCCTTTACCGTGTTGAAACGCATGGCCACATATCCCTGATAGCGCAACAGCGGATTCTTATTCTCGTCGCGGATGATGGTGTAGGAAGGACTGATGGTAATCTTCTCCTCCTTGGTATTGGTGTTGTTATAGCTGTCGTTGACCATCGCAATGGGATGGAAATTGGCCGATCCGCTGTAAGCGCCCTGGAACTCGTTGGCGTCCTGATAGGTGAAGTAGATATCTGTGGGCAGTCCAGTACGATCGTCAATGTAATAGGGCGACTTGTTGGGCATCTTGCGCAGGGCTTCGCTTCGGAGACTGCCACTGCTCATGTAAGCCTGATCGGCGCGCGTATCAGAATAGGAAAAGTCGGCATTGACGTTCATGCGGTCGGAAAAGCTGTAACCGATGCGCAAGGAGGAGGTCAGACGAGACAGGTCGTAGTTGAGGGTTGTTCCCTTTTCGTCTGTCCAACCCAGCGAGAAGCGGTAGGTGGCCTTTTCACCGCCACCCGACATGGAGAAGTTGTTGTCCATCGAATAGGCGTTCTTCTTGATGGCAGCCAGCCAGTCGGTGTTGGTGTTGTACTCGTCGAAATAGCTCCAGTCCGGCTGATAGCCGATAGCATAGGACTTCTCGCTGAAAAGCATGTTCAGCAGGTCGGCAGAAGCATCCAGACCGCGGGCGTTGGCCGTGTTCCAGATGGCATCCTGCATATAGGCGGTATATTCGTCGCCTGTCAGCATCGGGATGGTGGGCGGTTCCATCTTGAGTGTCGATTTGTGACCGAAAATAAAGCGTGGTTTGCCCTTGGCTCCTTTCTTGGTGGTAATCATCAAAACGCCGTTGGCGCCCTTGGTGCCGTACAAGGCCGTCGAAGCCGCATCCTTCAACACCTGGATATCCTCGATATCGTTGGGGTTCAAGGCGAGCATGTCGGCAAAATCCTCCGTGCTGGCCGTTGAGAAATCAAAGTCATCGTCAATGTCGGTGTTGTAGGGTACGCCGTCGATGATGATGAGCGGGTCGGCATTGGAGTTGAGGGTGGCCGTGCCACGGATACGGATCGAGCCCTTGGCACCCGGGTCGCCGCTGGTGAGAATATCCACCCCGGCCAGCTGGCCCTGCAGGGCTTCCTCGACCGAGTTGACGGGCAAGGCCTCCATGACCTCGTCCATTTTGATACGCTGGCTGGCCCCGGTGAAGGCCCGCTCCGAGACACCCAGTTCAGAGCGGTAGGTACGCTCGGCGGCAATCTCCACATCGGCCAGCGTCTTGGACTCTTCCTCCATGGTCACATCCTGCACTTTCTGGCCAGTGTAGGGAATGCGCTGCGGCTTCATGCCGATGAAGGAATACAACAGGGTGTAGCCCTCCGTGCCAGGGATACGCAGTGAATAATGGCCCGAATAGTCGGTGGTGATACCTGTCACCAGACGGTTGTCGGCATTCAGGACCGCCACGTTGACCCCGATACAGGGTTCTTTCTTGCCGTCGAACACCTCGTAAACGGTGCCTGTCAATACATTCTGGGCAAAGCCCGTGACGCACATCAGCGACATCACAAGCATCCATCCGATTCTGTTAAACAAACTGTTCATCTTCGTGATATTTTGTGATGCTGTCAATGAGGCCACTTGTCTTCGAAGATGCCGTTGATGAACTGCACGCAGCCGTCATCATAGACAAAAGGCAGGTAGTCATATTCTCCATAAAAATCAATTTCTTCGGTCATACCCTCCACTTTGGCCGTCAGTTTGGTGCCGCGGTCGTAAATATGAATGTAGGCACTTTTGGTAGGCGTGGTGGTCAGATCGGCGATGCTCGAAATGCCGCCGTCGGCCTCGGTGTCGGCGCCCCAGCCCGGATAGGGATAGTCGGTTACCGGCATAGTGCTTTCCGGCAGGAAATACTCCAGCAGGTAGTGCTGCAGGCTGTCCTGGGCAGGGGTGCCGTCAGCGGGAGCCACGACCTTGGTCCAGAAAGCGGCATCATCGACGGACGTGCCGTCGGGCACCGACAGGAAGGGGAACTTGCCGCCGATGATAGCCGTTTTGACAGCCGATGTCACCGGTACCAGCATGAGGCAATTCTCGGTCATGTAATTCATCGACTGGGCCTGCTCGTCAATGAGGCCGGCCTTCAGCAGCACCTGGATGAAACCCTGAAACAGGGTATTGTCATCGTTGCGGTGGGCATACATCATGGGAACGAACCTGGCATAGATGGCGTTGTCGTTGGTGCCTTCCAGCAAGAAGCGTCCCTTCTGGGTGTCATACTCATAGCAGTGGCCGTTGGTCCAAGGCAGGCCCCGGAACGTGAGTTCTTCGAAATCGGTATAGACCGAGTCCTTGACGATGTCCATGTTGCCGGCATAGCGGATCAGTCGGTTGTACTTTAGGCTATTGGTGATTTTTCCATCCTTGACATACCAGTAGAGTTTGTAGTCGGTCGAAAGCGTACGATAGACCTTCAGGCCCGAGGCGGGCAATTGCTCGGCTGCGCCTGGCAGGCTTACCAGATGTGCGTTCACCGCCTTGGACTGAGCTCCGGAGCCAAGGTTGGACGAAGCGGTCGAACCGGGGGTACCGCTCTTAATGCGGTCTTCGGCTGCATTATACCATATGTTGTTGGCTTCGAACTGGGCGTTCGAGGGATAGAGCATGATGAAATTGACGGCATCGGAAGTAAGCGTGGACTGCAGGTTGGCCGTAGTGAGCATCTTCAGGAAGATGCCGTATTTCTTGTATTTGTAGGCCGGGCCGGTCACCGACCCGAAGACAGCCGGCGGCGTGAGGATACTCTGGCCATAGAGGGCTCCGTTCACACAGATCTTGCGGTTGGCCTGGGGCACGGCATCCACATCGAAATTGATGACCGTCTTGGTGTAGGCATTCTCAATGTCTCCCCGGGTGATTTCCTCCGGAAAGGCCAGTCCGCCCATGTAGAAGGAGTTGGAAAGCAGATAGCCGATAGCGTCGGACGAGATGGAGTCGTAGCTGACGGCCGTCGGATAGCCCGTATCCTCATCACCCCAATAGGAACGGTAGAATTCGTCGAAAGCGGCATTGGTCGGGGCGAAAACCGTGTTGGCCTGACGCGAGAGGGCCGACATGGAAGTGTAGCTGCTCACCGGCCATTCGCTGGAGATGTTGGGAATATTGAAACTGCCCGATTCATACAGTTTGTGGTAATAAGTCGTCGTTCCGCCGCCGAACAGGGAGGTCTGTTCTTCGTCGATGTCATAATAGGCATACTGGTCGTAAAGCTTCAGATACTGTGAATACTGCGGATTCTTCTCCAACTCCCGGTGAATGGTTTCCAAGGGGGTGATGACCCGGTCGACCATGTACAGGTAGCCGTTCTTGGCGATGACCTCGTACTCCTCGACCGAAGCATCGGAGACATTGAATCCGGCATCGCCGTGCCACGTGCCGTCGCCGAAGAAATACTCGTAATTCTGCTTGGCATTGATAAGTTTGGTCTGGAACATCTTGTAGGAGAACACCGGAATGAAGCGCTCAAGATGATAGACATCCACCTCTATGCCAGTGGTGTCGACAATGGTCTCATTGACTACGATACGGCTGGGCGAGACCTTCTCGGGAGCATCCTGACTGCGGGTACGGAACTTGTAGAACAGCCCGGCATTCCTGAGTTTCTGTTCATCAGTGGCTCCGTCGCCCTCGGAGGGCCGGAAGTTGATAAGCTTCTCACTGTCGAAAGCATAATACAGGATGTGGAATCCTATCAGCTTTTTCAGTTCGGCCTTCGGTATCGAAGCGATGTCGGCAGTGCCGAAAGCGCTTTGCAGATAGGTGCGCATAGCCTCGTCGTCGGGGGCCATCACCGTGAGAATACTTCGTCCCTGCAGCAAAGCGGTATATCCGCAGGAATCCACTCCCTGCAAGAACAAAGTATAATTGCCTCTGTCCTGCAGGATTTCATAGAGACTGCCCTTGATCCAGTCGGGTTCTTCGTAATAGCGCATCATATCGTTGCGGCAAGAGGCTGCAAGGCCCGCCAGCAGTACGATCAAGACACTTGCCCGAAACAAGTTGACCCTTCTTCGCATAATTGTATAAAATCGGTATATGGTTACAATATAACTTGGCGAAGGTAAGTCAATTATTTTACATGGCAAGTCCCAGCAGTCATTTTAACAATGTTAAAATGCGGAAGAAAATCCTCAAGAGAGCCTGATCCAGACCGGAAAAGGGCCAATGGAGCCTTACCGTCCCTGGTAGATATCCAGCACGTAAAGAGCGGCCAAGGCCTGGTATTTGGCCTGCAGCAGGGCCTGGGATGCAGAGAACAGGTCATTTTGGGCCAGCAACAGCTCCGAAACATTATTGCCCTTTTCAGCAAAGCATTCACTGAGCAGTCCGAAACTCTTCCGGGCATAGGTTTCCTGGTCTGTGGCAGCCTTATACTGCGACTGGGCCGAGAGTATGTCCTGGTAGGTTTTCTCCGATGCCCTCAGGCATGCCTCTTCCGCTTCCTCATATTCCAGCCGGCTGTTTTCCAACTCAATACGGGCCTTGCTGACAGCCGTCCTGTTCTCACGTCCTGTCAGTATCGGAATACTGACCGTAATACCGGCCGACATGCCGAAATTGTCCTGTAACTGAGTTGGGAAGGATTCAGGGACGTCATAGCGGTTGGTCGTCCCAAGACCGGCATTCAGTCCGATGCTCGGCCAATAGCCGGCCCTGGCCGACTTACGGTCGATTTCAGCCGTTTCAACACCCAGCTTTCTGTCCCGGATGGCCGGCATGGTGTTCATGACATTCTCGAAGACCGTCTGCAGATTGGGCAACAGACGCAAGATCTCCGACTCGGCATATACCGGATCGGCCAGCTGCATTTTTTCGCCGACTTCGAACTCAATCAGCTTCTGAAGGGTCAACAGGCAAGCATCATAACTGTTGCGGGAAAGTGTCAGCCGGTACTGGTCAGCATAATAACGGCTTTCCAGTTGTGCCAGATCGGTTGGGGAGAGTGTGCCCTCGCTGAATTTTTTCCGGGCCTGTTCACACAAATCGGCGGACGCAGCAGCCGTCCGGACGTTCAAGGCAATGGACTCAGCCAGATACTGGCACTGCATGTATGCCTCCACAACCGACACACGAAGCTGTATCTGCTGCTCGGCCACGGCCAGGGAATCACGGGAGTTCTGCAGTTTCTGACGACGGATTTTATGGAGCAGCCGTCCGCCGCTGAAGAGTGTCATTTCCGCATTCAAGCCATACGAACCGCCCAGCGTCTTCCTGTCTTCCTGGGCGTTGGGCGAATAGGAAGCCTCCTGGAGAATCTCCGCGGACAGTGTGGGGAACAGTGCCGCCCGTGCCTCGCGGGTTTCTTCCAGACCGGAAAGGTACTCGTTTTGGCTCACCTGTATCTCGATATTATGTTCCAGAGCATGAGTCAGGCAGTCCTCCAGGGTCCAGGACCCGGTTTGGGCCGACAGACTGCAGGCGACTGCAGCAGCCAGCGACAGAAAATAGGTCTTCTCTTTCATACAGATCTTTTTGTGATGGTTATTAGCAGTTCTTATGAGTCATGATATGGAGAACCATGCGGTCTGTTTCGCCCATGCCGTCGGCACCGATGGCCGTCAGATTCCTAATGCTCTTGTCCACACAGTCCTCGACGATGCCCTCGGCCGAGGTGACATACTTGCCTTCCATAGACAGCACGGCTGAAAGAACAGCCGTCGAAACGCCGGATGATATTTTCAACGAGCAGGAGGGTTTGGCTCCGTCGCAAATCATGCCGGTCAAGTTGGCAATCATGTTTTTCACACTCCAGCAGCAACGCTGATAGTCTCCCCCCATGAGGTAGGTGATGCCGACACTGCTGCCGATGGAAGCCACCACACAGCCGCAGAGGGCTGAGAGTTTGCCCAGGCTCTGCTTGATGTAGATCGCCGTCAGATGACTGAGCGTCAGAGCCCGGATCAGTTCTTCTTCCGTGTTTTCGTTTTCCAAGGCATAGACCACCACCGGATTGGTGGCGCAGATGCCCTGGTTGCCGGAGCCGGAATTGCTCATGACCGGTATCATGGCGCCGCCCATGCGGGCATCGCAGGCAGAAGCCGTGCTTGAAATGATATGCGAAAAGATACTGTCACCGAAAATACCCTTGGATAAGGGACGGTCTATGGTTTTGCCCAGGTTGTGTCCGTAGTTGCCTTTGAGGGCTTCCCGGGCAGCCTGCAGATTGTAGCGACGTGTTTCGTCGATAAAACGGATTTCATCCAAAGGGGCCGTGGTGGAAAAATCATATACCAGCCTGAAGTCCAGTGCTATTTCATCACTGTCTTCTTCTTGGATAGCAGCTTGCGGAGCCGTCGGGGATGCCGGGGCCGAGACAGCTTGCCTGTCGGACAGACGGCCGACAGCGGTAAAATGCGTATGACTGCCGGCAATCACGGCTCGCGCCGCCTGATCTGCAGCGGTGACGATGACCTCGATATATAGTTTTTCGGCTGTATCCTCGGCATTCCGGATTTCAATGCAGTTCTTTTCCAGAAAAAGTTTTGCCTCCTCCAGGGCCTCAGGCGTCAGATCCTTGAGCACTTCGAGCTGATAGCAGCTTTTGCCGATCAATGCTCCCAATGCGATGGCAATCGGCAGACCGATCATACCCGTGCCGGGTATGCCCACCCCCATGGCATTTTTCAGGATATTGGCACTCAGTCTGGCTTCAATGTGCTGGGGACGCTGACCTAGCTCCTCGACAGCCCGGGCAGCACACAAGGCTACTGCCATCGGTTCGGTACAGCCCACAGATGGGACCACTTCTTTACGAATCAGCGAAATCACGCGCTGTCTGACGCTCGGTTCTATCATCTTCTCGGTTTTTACAGGTTATTGTCGACAGGAGGACAAAGATCGGTCACAAGACTTGCCAGATCATGAAAGACAAGAGCAAGTGCCGAATTGTCGTTCAGGGCCGGAGGAACCCCCTGGTCGCCCGACTCGCAGACCGACTGAACGACGGGCACCCGGGCCAACAGCCGGCAGCCGCTTTCCAAGGCCAGTGTCTTGCCGCCGTCACGGCCAAAAATGTAATAGCGGTTATCAGGCAGTTCGGCCGGAGTGAACCAGGACATATTTTCAACGATACCCAGAATGGGCACATTGACCTTTTCGTTGCGGAACATATCCACGCCCTTGCGGGCGGCGGCCAGGGCCACTTGCTGCGGTGTAGTCACCACGATGGCACCTGTCAGTCGCAGGCTCTGGATCAGTGTCAGATGGATGTCGCTCGTTCCGGGGGGCAGATCGATGAGAAAATAGTCCAGCTCACCCCAGAGTCCCTCACTTATCAGCTGTTTCAGGGCGTTGGAGGCCATACCGCCGCGCCAGAGCACCGCTTGTGAAGGATCAACGAAAAATCCGATGGACAGGATTTTCACCCCATATTGCTCAATGGGAACAATCAGGTCGCGGCCGTCATGGCTCTCTGCAACCGGCCGGGCACTTTCTATACCGAACATTTTGGGAATGGAAGGACCGAAAATATCGGCATCCAGCAGACCGACACGATAGCCGGCCCGGGCCAGGGCGACAGCCAGGTTGGCAGAGACGGTCGATTTGCCTACTCCACCCTTGCCCGATGAGATGGCAATGATGTTTCTTACTCCCTTCAGAGGCGGTTCTTCGGTCGGTCGTTCAGGTGCTTTCTTCCTGAATTTGAGAGAAATGTTCCCTTTGATATCAATATCTTCATCGACAAAAGTAAGAATGGCCGTCTCGGCAGCCCGTACCACCGATTTGATGAAGGCATCGTTCTCCTTTTCGAAAATCAGTGAGAAACTCACCCGGCGTCCGTCGATGCGGATGTTGTCCTCGACCATGCCTGCCTCGACCAGGTTCTTGCCGCTACCGGGATAGCGGACTTTTTCGAGGGCCTCCAGAATCAGTTTTGGATAAATCGTCTTCATCGTCTGTCAGATATTACGGGCTGAACGGCCGAAACTGCGGTACTCATCGGGAGCGATATCTACCTCAGGCTCGTGCCAGATTATGTCCTTGGGCAGGGTAAAACGCAGATACTTGATGCTCAGGCCTCGGCTGAGCCACTGTTTTTCGTAGAATGTCTGGATATCGGGCAGACTGGCCGCCCCGGGTTGCCTTTTTCCCGTGAGCGGATCGGTCTGGAAGCCGTCGCGATAGAGATCGTCACTGCAATACTGGGCCGTCAGTGAATTGGCTGCCAACATAGCTTCGGTATATTCAAACAGGAAACGGCTGTCGGTTTTCAGATGCAGGCAGCCGCCGGGGATGAGCAGGTGGGCGTAGTCCTTCATGAAACGGGTCGAAGTGAGTCGCTTGCGCAGTTTTTTCATCTGAGGATCAGGAAAGGTAAGCCAGATTTCGGACACTTCGTCCTCGGCGAAGAACTGGGGAAGGAACTCGATATGCGTGCGCAGGAAAACGACATTGTCAAGCCCTTTTTCGGCAGCGGCCCGGGCCCCCGTCCACATACGGGCACCCTTGATGTCAATGCCGATGTGGTTCTTGTCGGGACAGTCTTGGGCCAGTCCGACGGCATACTCCCCCTTACCGCAGCCCAGTTCAAGGACTATGGGATGGTCGTTGCCAAACACTTCCCCATGCCATCGGCCTTTAAGGGGATGATCCTGACGGGCATATTCAGGCTGGGCATATTCATAGACATGCTCCCAGGAGCGCATGTCCTCGAATTTCTTAAGCTTGTTCTTCCCCATTTCAGATATTTACTCCAGGACGGTTACCCAGCCGTATTTGTCAGGCAGGTCGCCATACTGGATGCCACGCAGGGTATGATAGAGTTTCTCACAGACAGGACCCGGCTCACCATTCTTGGAGAACACGTAGCTCTTGCCCGTATCTGCGTCGTCGATGCGTCCCACCGGACTGATGACAGCAGCCGTTCCGCATTCGCCGGCTTCCTCAAAGTCGGCCAGTTCTTCCACCAGGACACGGCGGCGCACCACCTGCATGCCCATGTCTTCAGCCAGTTGCATGAGACTCTTGTTGGTGATGGAGGGCAGGATGCTGTTAGAAGCAGGAGTGACATATTCATTGCCGCGGACCATGAAGAAATTGGCCGGGCCACATTCGTCGAGATACTTCTTTTCCTTGGGGTCGAGATAGAGCACTGCCGAATAGCCGCCATCGTGGGCAATGGCTCCGGCTCGCAGCGAGGCCGCGTAGTTGCCGCCCACCTTGACATTGCCAGTACCCTGGGGAGCAGCCCGGTCAAACTGACGCAGGATGACCACGTTGGTAGGTTTGAAGCCGGCCTTGAAATACGGGCCGACCGGTGTGACGAACACCAGGAAGAGGTACTCTTCAGAAGGATTGACTCCCACGCGGGCCTGGGTACCCACCAACAGAGGCCTGATATACAGGGCGGCCCCGCTTTCATAAGGCGGCACAAAACGTTCGTTCAGCTTGACGGCCTTGAGCACTGCCTCTTTGAAAAGCTGCTCTGTAGGCGCCTGCATGAGAATGGCTGCAGCCGACGACTGCATGCGCCTGGCATTCTCATCGAGGCGGAAAATCCTGATTTTACCGTCCTTGCCCTTGAAGGCTTTCAGGCCTTCGAAAGCTTCCTGACCGTAGTGCAGGCAGGTGGCAGCCATGTGCATGGGTATGTATTCCGACGAAGATACTTCGAGCTCTCCCCACTGACCGTTACGCCAGTAGCAGCGTACATTGTAGTCGGTAGGCAGGTAAGAAAAAGATAATGATGACCAATCAACCGTTTCCATATTATATGATTTAAAGTGACTGCGAAGATAGTGCTTTTTTTGCCGTTGAGGAACAAGTATTGGCATTTTGTACCTATTTTTGCGCTCTCGAACAAAACTTATATTTAAAACAATATGAAGAAAATCTGTCTTAGCCTTGCTTTGCTGCTTACCGGCGCTGCTCTGACGGTGCAGGCCCAGCAGCCTACCCGCGAGCAGCTGGAAGCCATGATTGCCCAGATGCCCCGCATCCCAGCCACCGACCAGGTCCGCACCGGACGACTCGACAACGGGCTCACCTATTTCATCCGCCACAACGAGTTACCGGCCGGCCGTGCCGAATTCTATCTGGCCACCGACGTAGGGGCCATCCAGGAGGAATATCCCGCCCAGGACGGCCTGGCTCATTTCCTGGAGCACATGTGTTTCAACGGTACCCGGCATTTCCCCGACAAGGGCATTCTCAACTACCTTCGTTCGATCGGTGCCGAGTTCGGTCGCAACATCAACGCCTCGACCGGCTTCGAGGAAACCCAGTATATGCTCAACAACATTCCCGTCGAGCGGGCCGGAGTCGTAGACACTTGTCTGATGATTCTCTGCGACTATGCCCATTTCGTACTGAACCAGCCTGAGGAAATCGACAAAGAGCGCGGTGTCATCATCGAAGAACGCCGTCAACGACGCAATGCCCAGTGGCGTACCATGGAGCGGGCACTGCCCTACTACTTCGGGGCAGACAGCAAACAGGCCTCCTGTACGCTGATCGGCCTGCAGGAGCATCTGGAGTCTTTCTCCCCGGAAAGCATCGTCAGTTTCTACAACACCTGGTATCACCCCGGCAATCAGGCCGTCGTTGTTGTCGGTGATGTGGATGTCGACCGCACCGAGGCCAAGATCAAGGAGATATTCTCTATCATCCCGCTCAAAGAGAACCCGCTGCCCAAACCCCTGCAGATTATCGCCGATCACGCCGAGCCGCGCGTGGGCATCTTGACAGATCCGGAGACCACTTCCCCCAGTATCGAGCTTATATGGCACGGACAGGCCATGCCGGAAATGATCAATGCCACGGCCACCGGCCTGCTCACCGACCTGGCCAAGAACATCCTGGCCTCTGTAGCAGCCGAACGTTTCAACGACATCACTTCCAAACCCGGCTCCTCCTACCTGGGCGGCAGTTTTGGGTTCAGCGACCTGATTTATGAGGATATCGAAGCCGTCCTGGGCGAGGTCTCCCTGCGCGAAGATAATCTCTCGGGCGGTTTCCGCGATTTCTATACCGAGATTCTGCGACTTGCCCGCTACGGCATCACCGATGCCGAATACGACCGGGCCAAGACCGAGCTGCTTTCACAGCTGGAACGTCGGATGAACAGTGCCGATACCCGCCAGAATCCGCAGTTTGTCCGCCCCATCCTCAACCACTTCTTCGACCAGAAGCCCTTGCTGGAGCCCAAGGATGAATACGAACTGACCCAAATGGTCCTGGGACAGATCAACACCCAGGTCATTAACCAGATTGCCGCTCAGATCGGCGGACATGCCAACCTGGTAATCCTCTACAACGGCCCCGAAAAGGAAGGCATCGCCACCCCGACAGCCGAGCAGCTGCTCAGTATCATGAGCCAGGTGGAAGCCTCCGATATCAGCGCCCCGGAAGGGGAAGATATTCCCGATTCCTTCCTTGACCCTGCCAAACTGAAGGGATCCAAGATAAAGAAGAGCGGTACAACCCTCTATGGTGCCACCGAGTGGGTTTTGAAGAATGGAGTCAAGGTAGTGGTCTATCCCACCGACCTGGCCAAAGACCAGATTCTGTTCAACCTCCACAAGGACGGCGGCCTGAGTCTGATTCCGACCCAAGATCTGGCCTCCTTCGACCAGAATGTCGTGAGCCTGTTCCGCAGCAATGCCGGTGTATCCAAGTTTCAGGGCACCATGGTGGCCAAAATGCTCACCGGCAAGAATGTCTCTGTCAATCCTTATTTCGACGACCTGGAACACGGCATCAACGGAAGTTCCACGGTCAAGGACCTGGAGACGGCCTTGCAGCTTGTCTATCTCAGCTTTACCGACCCCCGCTTCGATGAAGAGGAATGGCAGAACGGCATTGACCAGATCGAGGCCGTACTTCCCAACCTGGTCAACCAGCCCAACTACAAACTGCAGGTCGAACTTTACAAGACCCTCTACCATCATCCGCGCCGGGAAATGATCTCTGCCGACAAACTGGCACGTGCCCGTCTGGACACCTTCGAGAAGAACTATCGCCGGCTCTTTGCCGATGCCGCCGGAGCCACCTTCTTTATCGTAGGCGATGTGGATATCGAGACCTTCCGTCCGCTGGCCGAAAAGTACCTCGGCTCTCTGCCCGCCGGCAAAAAACCGCTCAAATGGACCGACCAGCAGGAATACATTGCCAAGGGTGATATCGAGAATATCTTCAACGTAGACATGCAAACGCCCAAGAGCACTGTGCTGCAGGTCTATAGCGCCGACATTGACTATTCCTACGAGAAGTCGGCCGCTCTGGATGCCATTGCTTACATCCTCGACATGCGATATACCGAAAGCCTGCGTGAAGAGGAAGGCGGCACCTACGGGGCCCAGGCCGTTGCCAACATGGAACGCCGACCCAAATCCACCGCCCTCATTCAGGTGTTTTTCGACTGCCGTCCGTCGCTTTGCGACAAACTGCGGGAACTGGCCGTCAAGGGTATCAACGACCTGGCCCAGAACGGTCCCACCGAGGAAGAAGTCAACATGGCTAAACTTAACCTGCAGAAGAATATCCCCGAAAGTCGTCAACGCAACGGATGGTGGCTCAACTGCCTGGAAATTAACGACATGTTTAAAGAAGACCGCAACCAGGCCTACGAAGCTGCCGTCAATGGTCTCAGCATCGCCTCTGTCAAGGCCTGTCTGCAGGAAATCATGAACCAGCACAACTTTATCGAACTGGTCATGAAACCAGCCAACACCGCCGAAGCGGAATAAATACGGCACAATAGCGTACACAGAGATACCGTGTGCCTGTCTTCGGTCAAGTGGGACCCGAAGACAGGCACACGGTTCTGTTACTCGGCAAGGCGGGCCTTGGCCATGCCGATTTTCATCAGGAAATCGATTTCGACGGGAGTCCGCCGTGCATCATCCTGAACATAGATGCGCAACTGCTCCTCTTCGACAATCCTGCCTTTGACCGTTCTGGATTCCACCTGTGAAAAAATATGGCATTCCATGCTACGGCCGGAAACTTTCAGCTTCTCTTTGCCGCCATACACCAGAAACTGCTCCCTGACACGGGCGCTCTGAGCCATCAGGAATCCGAGCCGGTCTCCTTTCCGGAGTTTCGAGAAATCGCTGTATCGGGCATACTGAATCAGACTGACCATGTCATAGACCGGTCGCGAACAGACCGTATCCGTGTGCTTGACACTACCATCGTTATAAACTTTCCTCTGCCTGACCTGGAACTCACCCGGAGCAGGACGGCCGAACCATACCTTCTCATTGACCTGCCCGTCTCCTTCCCGACAGTGCTTATAATAAAACAAAGGCTCCCGCTGCCTGCTGAGGACAGCTGTCAAGGTATCGCGCAGCAGGAAAATGCCGTCCGCTTTCTTGGAAGTACTGGCATAAAGGGTAGTTTCGTCGGCCGGACGACCTTCGTAATCGACAGCACGGGTCACCAGCCGGGCCGTTCCGGCTTTAATCCAGACAAACTTCCAGTTGAAGGAAAGATCGTATGAAAGACTTTCTTCGGGGGCAGAAGCCAGGATGACCTCTGCAGCCTCGGCTACGGAAGGCTGCGGATTCGGGAAAACAGGAGCCACTGCCGTCAGGATCAGAGCCGGAAATAGGGCATATGTCTTTTTCATATCAAATTGTTTTCACTCACTTATAAGACGCACAATCTGCCCTAATGTTAGTTTTTTGTATTTATTTATCAAATGGAAATTGGCGAAGGTCGCAGGATTCTTCCCATCTTTTTCGTACCTTGGCCTTCGAACTACACACAAGACTATGACCACGTACCTGCTTATCGCATTAATCGTTATCGGACTGACAATCATCATCTTACTACTAATCTCCTTCCGAAAAGGTCGGGGAATCGACCAGTTGCGCACACAACTCGACCGGCTCGAGCAGCTACAGAAAGACGACAGCCGCCGACAGGAAGAACTCTCGGCCCGCCAGGCCCAGGAGCAGCGGCAGGAAACTGCCCTTCAGGCCAAAGAGCAACGCGAAGAACTGAGTCGACAGGCCCGCATCCAGCGTGAGGAAACCGCCGCCCAAGCCAAAGAACAGAGAGAGGAAGCCGCCCGACAGGCCAAAGAGCAACGCGGCGAAATCCGGGAGCAGATTGCCGAAATCCGTTCAGCGCTGGACCAGTCGCTCAAGGGGCTGACCAACGTCACTGAGAAAAAACTGGAAGAGATGCGGGCCACCGTCGATGAAAAACTGCAAAAGACGCTCAACGAACGCATCGGCCAGTCGTTCAAGCTGGTCAGTGAACAACTCGAAAACGTGCAGAAAGGACTGGGAGAAATGCAGCATCTGGCCTCCGATGTGGGGGGGCTGAAAAAAGTGCTGAGCAATGTCAAGAACCGCGGCACCTTCGGCGAAGTACAACTGCAGAGCCTGCTCGAAGAGATGCTGGCCCCCGACCAGTACGAGGCCAACATCCGCACGGCCCACGTCGGCACCGAACGGGTGGAATTTGCCGTCAAGCTGCCCGGCAAGGACCAAGACCAGGGACCGGTCTATCTGCCCATCGATTCCAAATTCCCGATGGATATCTACGAGCAGTACACGGCCGCCTTGGAAAAGGGGGATCCCGCCCAGGCTGATGAACGTGCACGCCAGTTAGAATCAACCCTCAAGAAAATGGCCCGGGATATCCGTGACAAGTATATCGATCCGCCCTACACCACCGACTTTGCCATCATGTTCGTGCCTTTTGAGAGCATCTACGCCGAGATTCTGCGTCGCCCCGGACTGAACCATGAACTGCAGGACACCTACCACGTCATGGTGACCGGTCCTACCACCTTGGGGGCCCTGCTTAACAGCCTGCAGATGGGCTTCCGTACCTTGGCCATCCAAAAGCGCAGCAGCGAAGTCTGGCAGACCCTGGGAGCTATTAAGACCGAATTTGCCAAGTTCAACGATTTGCTCGACAAGGCCCAGAAAGGGCTGCAGTCGGCAGACAAGGCCATCGAGCAGATGCGCGGCACACGCACCAGGGCCATCATCCGACGACTGCGCGATGTGGAGGCTCTGCCAGAAGCGGAAACCCGCATCCTGCTGCCTGATATCGGCCCTGACGATGTCGATGAAGAAGAATCGGAGTAAGCCCTCGCATCATGTCAAAACTAATCGTTTACAAGGCTTCAGCAGGTTCGGGGAAAACCTGGCGTCTGGCGGTTGAATACATCAAACTGCTGCTCCATCGGCCCGATGCCTACCGGCATATACTGGCGGTAACATTTACCAACAAGGCCGCAGGCGAAATGAAGGATCGCGTACTCAACGACCTGTGGGCCCTGTCACAGGCCAGTGCCGATGAAAAGACAGGACAACTGATGCAGGCTCTTTGCCGTGAAATGGGGCCCTCTTGGACATCGGACCGAATCAAGGAGCAGGCGGCACAGGCCCTGACACTGATCCTGCACGACTACAGCCATTTCCATATTGAAACCATCGACACCTTCTTCCAGACCATTTTGCGCAACCTGGCACGGGAACTGGGACTGGGCAGCAGCTTCAACATCGACCTGGACAATGAGGCTGTGCTGGAAAAGGCCGTGACCGATCTTTTTGAAAAGGCCTCGGAACATCCCGAGCTGCTTCAATGGATAGGCGACTATATCGACGACCAGCTCAAGGAAGGGCGAAACCGCAATGTCCACAAGGCCTTGACGGGCTTTGGCGAAAATATATTCAAAGAAAGATTCCAGCAGTTTGAAGGGGCTCTGTCCGCCGCCCTGCAGGACAAGAATTTTCTCAATAACTACCGACATCAGCTGCAGAGCGTCAAGGCTGAAGCTGTCAAGGATATCAACCAGGCCATGGAGCCGTTTTTCAACATTTACGACGAGAAAGGCTGGACTGAAGATAGTTTCTCCTATGGCAAAAGCGGAGTACTGGGCTATTTCTTCAACCTGAAAAACGGTAATTACGGTCCCGACATCGTCAAAGCCAGAGTGCAGGCCGCCATGGAAGATCCCGGGAAATGGAGCAAAGACGACAGAATACGCTCTTTGGCCGAAGAAAGGCTGATTCCTATCCTGAAGCAGTGCGAAAAAATCCGTTTACGCTGTTGGCCGGTCATCGTCTCGGTCGAACTGAGCCTGAACCACCTCTACCAGGTTGGGCTGCTTTCCGACATTGCCGCCTCGGCCAACCAGCTGAACCAGGAGGAGAACCGATTCCTGCTGAGCAATACAGCCCACCTGCTCGACGCTGTGGTGAGCGACAGCGATACCTCCTTCATTTTCGAGAAGATCGGGGCCGATCTCAACCATATCATGATTGATGAATTTCAAGATACCTCATTGTTGCAATGGTCCAATTTCCGTCATCTGCTGGCGGAATGCCTGGCCAACGGATACGACAATCTCGTCGTGGGTGACGAGAAGCAGTCGATTTACCGTTTCCGCAACGGCGACTGGCGTATCCTGGGCCATATCGACAGCCAGCTGCCCACCGCCGAGACAGAGATCCGGGACCTGACCCGCAATTTCCGCAGCGCCCGCTCGATTGTGGATTTCAACAACCGGCTCTTCCCTGCTCTGGTCGAAGTTCTCTGCCGGCACTATCAGGAAAAGATAGGAGACACACTATGTAATGATATTCGCCGCGCCTACGGCAATGTGGAGCAAAGCTGTGTCAAAAAAGACATCGAAGGACTGGCCCGAATTGAGTTCCTTGACAGAGACGAATATACGTCAAAGACCCTCGACAGGCTGGTAGAAACCGTTGAGGAACTGCAAAAGAAAGGGGTCCGGCCCGAACAGATCACCATACTGGTACGGCGCAACCGGCAGATTCCTGTCATCGCCAGTCATTTCGCCAGCTACAAACAATCGGTCGGACGGCAGCCCGACAAAGAGGGTCTGTGTTACGAGATAGTATCGGACGATGCTTTTCTGCTGAAATCATCGGTCAGCGTCAGGATGGTGGTGGCGGCCTTGAGGTTTATCGCCAGTCCGGACAATCTCATTGCCCTGGAAGAAATCAAAAGTCACCTGGGAGCATTCTGTCCCGAGGATCTGGCCGGGCAGCTTTCCACCCTTTCCCAGCTGCCGCTGACCGATATCATCGACCGGCTCTATCAGTTGCTGCGGCTGTCCGATTTCCCCGGACAGGAAAGCTACCTGTTTTCCTTCCTTGACCAGATCAGCGACCTGATAGGCAAGAGAGCCTCCGGCATCACTGAAGTGCTGGACTATTGGAACGAGATTCTCAGCGAAAAAACCATTCCCCTGGGAGCTCACATGCAGGGAATCCGCATCCTGTCCATACACAAGTCCAAAGGCCTGCAATACCACACGGTCATCGTGCCCTTTTGCGACTGGTCACTGCAAAAGGAGAGCAACAGAGCTCATACCCTATGGAGCCATACCGATACCGAGCCCTACGGTCAACTACCGCTCGTACCAGTCGATTTCAGCGAAAAAATGGCCGATTCGATATATCGGGCCGACTGGAGCGAAGAAGCCCAGCAACTGCTTATCGACAGTCTGAACATGCTTTATGTCGCCTTGACCAGGGCAGAAAAGAACCTCATTATCCTGAGCAGGCAGCACCATCCGGATACCAAGAAAAAAGACACCGTCCCAGGCCATATTTCCGAACTGTTGCACGAACAGCTGTCTCAATGGTCCGAATACGACGGCGACAAGGATTTCTGCTCACTGGGCAGGCTGGAGGCTGATGCCGTCGATACCGGAGTCCGCAAGGGACAGAATCTGCCTGTCCGCTATCAGAGTTTTACGCTCAAGACCAGATTTCGCCAGTCGAACCGTTCACGCGACTTTATCCGCGACAAGGATGCCCCTTTCACCACAGACTTTATCGAGCACGGCAAACTGATGCACTACATCTTCTCTCTGATCCGCCGGCGGGAGGACGCATCCAGAGCAGTCCGCCAAGCCGTCAGCGAAGGTCTGCTGGCACAGGAGAGCGAGCAGGAGACCTTGCAGGCTGTGGAAAAGGCGCTGTCACATCCTCAGGCAGCCCAATGGTACCAGGGGGATGAGCGGCTGTTCAACGAATGCAGTATTCTTTTCCGGGATCAAGACGGGCAGCTGCAGGAAAGAAGGCCCGACCGGGTTATCTGTCACGGCCGGGAAGTGCAGGTCATCGACTTCAAGTTCGGGCAGCCCCAGGCCAAGTACCGCCGCCAGGTGCAGGAATACATGCACCTGCTCCAGGAAATGGGATTCGGGCCAGTCAAGGGCTGGCTCTGGTATGTCGAAACAGAAAACATCGAACAGGTGACGGCAGGAGCCGATGCCCACTGAGACCCACAGCCATGAAATCATTTCTTTACAGAACCGCCGAAGACCTCTACCGCAAGCACGGGCATCATCTGAACGAACAGACCGTGGTGTTTCCCAACCAGCGTGCCCGCATCTTTTTCGTCGAATATCTCTGTCAGATTGCCGGACGCCCCGTCTGGGCACCCCGTTTTATCAGCATCGGCGAACTGTTTGCCCAATGTCTCGGCGGACTGGAACCAGCCAGCGGATGGACCGTGGCAGACCCTCTGCTGCTTAACGGCCTGCTCTTTCAGACATATCGGAGCATCATGGATGAACGGGAGGAAAGTTTCGATGAATTCTACGGCTGGGGAAATACGCTGCTGAACGATTTTGACAACATCGACAAGAACTGTGCCGACGCCCGTCAGATTTTCCGCAACATCAGCGAACAAGGTCGATACAGTGACCGCTTCGAGCATCTCGACGACACCCAAAAGGCAGTGCTCGAACGGTTCTTCGGACATTTCGAGACAGGAGATACCCAGCTCAAGCGGCGTTTTGTACGACTATGGAACAAGATGTACGACATCTATACTGCCCTGCGCCGTGAACTGGCAGAGCGGGGACAGGTCTATCAGGGTATGCTCAACCGCTATGTCGTCGAACATTTTGAAGAGATTTCCCCGGAAATTTTCAGTGACCAAAGCTATGTCTTTGTCGGATTCAATGCTCTGAACCGTTGTGAAAGCCGGCTTTTCGAGCAGTTGCAAAAAAACGGCAAGGCCTGTTTCTACTGGGACTACGACCACTACTATCTGGATCAGCCCTCGCACGAAGCAGGTCGTTTCTTGCGCGAGAACCTGAAAAAGTTTCCCAACCAGCTCGAAGACATATCCTTCGACGCTTTTCGCAGCATTCCCAAAAGAGTGCATTTCATCGCCTCTCCCACCGAAAGCGCCCAGGCTCATTATGCCGGCCAATGGCTTGGCGAGACAGCCGGGAGCAGCCTTTTCCAGCCCTCCGAAACGGCCGTGGTTCTTTGCCGTGAAGACTTGCTCCTGCCCCTGCTACACTGCATTCCGGACAGCATTCCGGAGCTGAATGTGACCATGGGCTATCCCATGAGCCAGACTCCGGTCTATAATCTGCTGCGAGAGCTGCTGCTACTGCATTGCGACGGATTTCACGGCGACCAGTACCGAACCAAGTTTTCCCTGCCTGTGCTGCAGAATCCGCTCATCCAAAGCATCAGCGGGCAGGCGCCGGCCACTGCCCGAATGCTCACCCAGGGCAACTTTTTCAGCGCCTCTGTCGAAGAACTCAGCCAGGATGAAGTATTGAGCCGCATTTTCCGCCCTGTGGAAGGGCCCGTCAGTTTGGGCGACATGATGACAGAGCTGCTGCGGGAATTGGCCGACCAAGCCCGCGAAGAGGATCAGTCTCTACCGCTCTATCAGGAAAGCCTGTTCCGGGCTTATACCACCTTACAACATCTGAACGACCTGCTGAAAGCCGAACTGTTTCAGGTGACTCTCGGCACCTATCGGAAACTGGCGCTCAAGGTACTCAACCTGACCATTCCCTTTTCAGGAGAGCCCTTGCGGGGAGCACAAATCATGGGTATACTGGAGACCCGCAACCTGGACTTCCGCAATGTGCTGATGCTGTCGGTCAACGAGGGTATGCTGCCGCAAAAAGCCATGGACAGTTCCTTCATTCCCTATAACTTACGCAGGGCCTTTGGCCTGACCGGTCCGGAACACCAAGATGCCATTTCGGCCTACTATTTTTTCCGTTTCCTGCAACGGGCTGAGAATATCACGCTGGTCTACAACACATCGACCGAAGGAATGAACCGGGGAGAAATGAGCCGGTTCATGCTACAGCTGATGATGGAATCGGGCCTTCAGATCTCACAGTCCGCCCTCAGTGCCGAAATCCTTCAACCGGCAGGACCCCGAACAGAAATTGCCAAAAATCCCGACCAGCCAGTGCCCGACTGGCTCAGTCCGTCGGCCATCAACACCTTTCTGGACTGTGGGTTGCAGTATTACTATAAATACGTAGTCAAGCTGAAACCCGAAGAAGACATCAGCGAGGATGTGGCCGGAGCCCGCTTCGGCCAGATTTTTCACCATACTGCCCAATATCTCTACACTTGGCTGATGCTCAAAAAAAATGGCTGCGACCACCATCACGAGGCTGTCTGCGACTATCTCCGGGGCAAGAAGGCCCAAGGTAGGGAGGGCCAGGCGGCCTGGCAAACAGCTGTCCATGTCACGGCCCAGGACATCCATGGCATCGAGCAGGCCAAGTCCGGCAGCCAGTCGCTCATCGAGGCCGTACTGCTGTATTATTTCCAGATCGAAGTATTCCATACGGTCGACAAAAACGACAAGCCCCTGCGCCGACTCCGGCCCTACGAAGAGTTCAACGGCGAACAGATGATCCAGTTCAAACTACTGGTCAAATTTGTAAAAGCCTTGCTCAAAAACGACAGTGAGTATGCTCCCTTCGACATCATTGACCTGGAGATGTGGGTCGATGCTCCCCGACTGTTTGAAGCCATCGATGACCAAGGACAGGCAAACGGCCGTTTCCGCACGGGCGGCATCATTGACCGCATCGACCTCAAGGGGAATGAAATCCGTATCATCGACTACAAGACCGGCGGCAAACCCGATGTCTGTTCCCTGTCAAGTCTGTTCCAAAATAAGGAGAAAAGGCAGAAATACGTCCTGCAGATCTTTCTTTACAGCAGCCTGTTGAGCATGCCGGAAACCCGACTGCCGGACAACCTCCGGCGGGCAATTGACCAGGGAGGCGTGCTGCACCCGGTCATTATCTATCTGCATCAACTCACCGGCAGCGGAAAACTGGAGGAGATCAGAATCCTACCCGAGGGTGACAAAAGAAAGAGTGCTGCGGTAGCTGTTCTCGACTATCAGCCCTACGACGAGGATTTCCGCAGGGAGCTGAGCCGGGCTATGTATTCCCTGTACGACCTCTCGGATCCATTCCGTGCCACCGAAATTGACAACAACTGCGAATACTGCGATTTCAAGGAAATCTGTCAGCGATAATCTGCCCTCCAGGGGCCCAAAGTGTTATTGCTGTCGGTGATGACAAAGCCCCTGCAAAGTACAACTCCGACACATCTCGCTGTCGGAGACAGTCGGAGAAGGACAGGATTTTCCCCGGCAAGAGGGACAGGCCGATTTATCCTGTCGCATGTCGGTCGCCGTTTTCCGTCGACCGGCTGCGGTGCTGCCACAGCCGCAGGAGCACTGCGGCTTCCTACGGCCGATACCGAAAAGGAAACGTATTGAAACCACCACGGCGGCAGCGACAATAGCATAGGTAATCACTTCCTGAATCATACCCGTACCCTTTTTTGCCTCAGTCCCTTACAACAACAGTCCTCCAACCTGATAGACCAGGAAACTGGCCAGCCAGGCTACTCCAATCTGGTAGAGCACGGCTATCCAGGCCCAGCGGCGTCCTGCTTCCTTGGATATCGCCGTGATGGTGGCTATACAAGGACAATACAACAGGATGAAAATCATGAAGGCGTAGGCCACCAGGGGAGTGAATACCGGACTTCCATCTTCGTAATACTGGTTTTGAAGACTGGCCTGCAGTGAAGAGGATGTCTCATCCACGTCACCGTCGCCCTGATATAGGATGCCCATGGTAGAGACAACAATCTCCTTGGCCGAAAGACCGGTCAGCAGACTGGCACCCATTTTCCAGTCGAAACCGAGAGGCTTGACGGCAGGCTCGATAAGTTGTCCCAGCCGGCCGATGTATGACTGTTCCATCTGTACCATGCTGTCCTCTCCCTCACGGTGTGGGAAATAGCTCAATGCCCATATAATGATGGAAGCAAACAGGATGACCGTGCCCATTTTCTTGAGATACTGCACCGATTTGTCCCACATGTGAATGAGTGTATTACGCATGGTCGGCAGGCGATAGGGAGGCAATTCCATGACGAAATGGTCATTCTCATCCTTGAAGGCCAGTTTTTTAAACAACAGGGCCGTTATAATGGCTATTAGAATGCCGACAAGGTAGATACTGAGCAGCACCAGCCCCTGATTCCTGCTGAAAAACGCACCGACCAGCAACAGGTAGACCGGCAGACGGGCCGAGCAAGAGAAAAAGGGAACTGTCAGAATTGTCAGGATACGGTCCTTGCGATTTTCAAGTGTACGGGTGGCCATGATGGCGGGCACACTGCAACCGAAGCCTATCAGGTAGGGGATGAATGATTTTCCGTGAAGACCGATCTTGTGCATCAGTTTGTCCATGATAAAGGCGGCCCGGGCCATGTAGCCGCTGTCCTCCAGAATAGAGATGAAGAGGAACAGTATCAGGATATTGGGTAGGAAAACCAGCACGCCGCCGACACCGGCGATAATACCGTCAGTGAGAAGATCGTTGAGCATGCCGGCCGGCAAAAGCCGTCCGACAAATTCTCCCAGCCAGGCGATTCCCTCCTCCAGCCAGTCTTGCGGATAGGCTCCCAGAGTGAAAGTCGTCTGAAACATGATCCACATGAACAGGATCAGTATCGGGAAACCCATCCAGCGGTTGGTCAGCACCGTGTCCAGCGCGTATTGCATATGGCGTTTGTCCTCCTTACTGTGGGTAAGGGTTTCGCTGAGTGCTCCACGGATAAAACCGTATTTGAGGTCGGAAATGACAGCCGATATATCATCGTGGTAGATTTTCTCCAAATGCTCGCGGCATTTGTCGGCCGTCTGCCGTATCTCCGGGTAATTGGGCAGGGAGGAAAGCTCGCGGTGGATGACACTGTCGTTTTCGATTAACTTGAGAGCTACGTAACGGCCGTGATAGCGGTCACGGATACTCTGATTGGCCAAGGCAAGAGCCTTGACCTGGGCAATGGCCTGCTCGGTGTCATCTCCGTAATTGATGTGAATATGCTTGCTCTGTGTACCGTTACGATAGAGAGTTATGATGGCATCCAGCACATCCTCCAGGCCTTTTCCGGTCTTGGAGACTGTCGGGATAATGGAGAATCCGAGCATTTGCGAAAGACTGTCAATATCGAGTTTGTCTCCGGAAGCCTCCAGTTCGTCATACATATTCAGAGCCATCACCATCGGCAGATTCAGGTCGATTAACTGGGTGGTCAGGAAAAGGTTGCGCTCCAGATTGCCGGCATCCACAATATTGAGCACCAGATCGGGATGATGTTCGATAAGGAAGTCCCTGACATAGAGTTCCTCAGGGCTGTACTCCGTCAGAGAATAGGTTCCGGGCAGATCGACCAGATAGATGGTATAGCCTTTATGATGGAAAATGCCGGTCTTGGCATCGACCGTAACACCGCTGTAGTTGCCTACCTTCTCCCTCATGCCCGTCGCATGGTTGAAGAAAGAGGTCTTGCCACAGTTGGGATTGCCCACCAGCGCCACCGTTATCTTCTTGTCCAGCTCGAGGACCTCGGCCTGGACATGTTCCTCAATCGTGCCGTGAAACTGATAATCGGGATGGGCATTCCGGTCAAGCGGCACTACTTCGATGTTGGCAGCTTCACTGCGCCGCAGAGAAATGTGGCTACCCATAATCCGGTATTCAATGGGATCCATCAATGGGGCGTTCTTCAGGACATCAACCTCTTTTCCTTTGACAAATCCCATTTCCTGAATACGGTGGCGAAAACCTCCATGTCCGTGGACCCGGGCTATGACACAGCGGCTGCCGGCCGGCATCTGCGCCAATGTTATATCTGCAGTTTTCATAAAAAACGACCTTTCTCAATAGTATGGCAAAGATAACGCTCCGGAGCCCGATGCGACAATCATCATTTTTGGGGATTTCATGTTTAAAAAAAAACGCGTATTTTCGCTCGAAAATACAATGATGAGATGACACCCCTGCATTTTTCTCCCCACATGAGGCTGGCCGAACTGATTTCGGCCAATCACAACCTGATTCTGATACTGCCCAGGTTGGGCATATCCCTGGGCTTCGGAGACAGGAGCGTCAGGGAAGTCTGTGTACAATACGATGTTCCGGAAGATTTTTTTCTGCTGCTCTGCAATGTCTATTCCTTTGAGGACTATCGACCCGGCCGCAAGGAAATCGAGCATACCGACATGCACCTGCTGGCACACTATCTGCGAAAATCCCATCAGGACTATCTCGATCGGCTGAAACACATAGAGCGGCATCTGCAGCAGCTGGCCGGACAGGTGGAGCCCAAATACGGCCAACTGCTCACCGGTTTCTATGAGGAATATCAGCAGGAGGTCATCGAACACTTCGACTGCGAGGAAAAAATCGTGTTCCCCTACATGCAGCAACTTGAAGACGGCGGGACGATGCCAGAAGGAACAGAGGGTTTTTCCATCGCCCGTTTCAAACATGTGCACGGCAATGTTCACGACAAGCTGAACGACCTGACGGGCATCATTTTCAAATATCTGCCCGGCAACGTATTCCCCAAGGAATCCATTGAACTGATTTTCGATATTTTCCAGATATCAATTGATCTGGACCGGCACACTCTGGTCGAGAACAAAGTGCTGGTACCCTACGTAGAACACTTGGAAAGAATCAGGAAATGACAGTACAAGGCAAATACAGTGTGCTGATAGTTGAACCTTCGGAAATCATCGTCGAAGGCCTTTTGTCCATATTGAAAGAATCCCATCGCTTTGATTGTCTTCATCCACTGACAGACGGAGCCTTTTTGGCAGACAGCATAGCCGGCAGCCGGCCGGATCTGCTGCTGGTAAATCCCACTCTGTTCCCCGTTTCAGGCAAGAATTCACTGCGGGCTATTCTCCAGACTTCTCCCTCGACCATACCGGTGGCCATCGTCTACCAATATGTCGAGCACGCGCTGCTGGACAGCAGCCGTATGGTGCTGGATATCCGCTGTCCACGCGAAGAAATGCTGACCAGCCTGATGGATATCCTGCAGGAAAAGCCTCAGCCTAAAACGCTGGCCGATATAGATTACGAGCTGTCCGAGCGGGAAAAAGATGTGCTGGCCCTGGTGGCAAAGGGGCTGATCAACAAGGAAATCGCCGACCGGCTGAATATCTCTGTCCACACGGTCATCACCCATCGCAAAAACATTGTCCGCAAAACAGGTATCAAGACCGTTGCCGGTCTGACGGTCTATGCCTTGATGAGGGGCATCATCCAGTAAAAGGCATTATTTCACGTCATGTCAGGGCAAAGATGTATCTTTGCTCCGAAAAAACATCAGGGTATGTGTTGCAGAATATCATTTATCGGCAAAATCAACCAAGTAGCCCCTACATTAAGTCGATGGCAGGCCTTTCTGAGGGTTTTCCTCATTTTTCTGCTGGTTTTCGTAGTCGCGAAACTGGTTTTCATGGTCTGGTATCACAGCTTGCTTGAGGCATGCAGCCTGGGGGAGATCCTGGCCGTCCTGTGGCACGGGCTCAAGTTGGACGCCTCGGTAGCGGCCTATCTGACAGCCATTCCAGGCTTGATACTCGTTGCCTCTGTCTGGACAGAGCCTAAAATCACTTCTCGCTTGCTGAAGGTTTATTTCCGGCTGATTTCCTTCATCGTCAGCATCATCCTGGTGGTCGACCTGGTGCTCTACGGCTATTGGGGCTTCCGGCTGGACTCCACTCCGCTGTTCTACCTGCGTCAGCCGAAAGATGCGATGGCATCGGCCAGCTGGTATGAAGTGGTTTTCGGAGCCCTGGCCATCTGCCTGCTTACATGGCTCATTGCCCGTTGGCTGGACAAGGCCGTCGCCAACCGGACGATGAGACGGCCTGCCAGTCGAGTGTTATCCTCATCGGGACTATTGTGCTTGACCGCCCTGCTGTTCCTGCCCATCCGGGGCGGGGTAACAGTTTCGACCATGAATACAGGGCAAGTATATTTCAGCCAGAAGAGTTTTTTGAACCATGCGGCTGTCAATCCGGCCTTCAGCCTGTTTGAATCCCTGAGCAATGACCAGGATTTCGGCAGCCAGTATCGGTATTTGCCGCCGCAGGAAGCCGACAGCCTGTTTGCCACCATGCAGGACAGGGCCGTCCGGCACTGTTCCTCTCCAATATCGGACAGTCCCAAGGAAGCGCTTTTCAACAGCCGGCGGCCCAATGTCATCGTAGTGATACTCGAAAGCTTTATGTCAGCGGTCATTGAACCGCTTGGCGGCATTCCCCGGGTGGCACCCTGTCTGAGCCGTCTGGGCGAGGAAGGTATCCTGCTAACCAACTTCTATGGCAACAGTTTTCGTACCGACCGGGGAATGGTCTCCATTCTAAGCGGTTATCCCGCCCAGCCGATCACCAGCATCATGAAGTTTCCACGCAAAGTGGAGCAGCTGCCCTCTTTTCCGAAAAGAATGGCCGAGAACGGCTACGATCTACAGTATTACTACGGTGGTGACGCCAATTTCACCAATATGCGCTCCTATCTGACATCCTGCGGCTTCAGCCGAATTATCAGCGACGTGGATTTTCCCATCAAGGACAGGCTGTCCAAATGGGGAGCCTTGGACGGTATCGTTTTCGAGCGGCTCGGGGCCGACCTTTCACAGCCCTTGCAAGAACCTTTTCTCAAAGTCTTGCAGACTTCCAGCAGTCATGAGCCCTTTGATGTGCCCATGAAACGTTTCGAGGATCCCTACCTGAACGCCGTCTGCTACACCGACAGCTGCCTGGGGGTCTTTGTGGAGGGTTTCCGGCAGAGCCCTCTGTGGGACAGCACCGTCATTGTCTTTGTTCCCGACCATGCCATGCGCTGGCCATTCGATATCGAAAACCATGTCATCGAACGCTATCGGATTCCGCTGATTCTCTGCGGCGGTGCTGTCAAAGGGCCGCGGCGTATCGACACCTGGGCCTCGCAAATAGACATCGCTGCCACCCTGCTCACACAGCTCGGCATGGATCATAGTGATTTTGCCTTCAGCAAAGATATTCTGGATCCAGCGTCTCCGCATTTCGCCTTCTACACCTGCCCGAACTTCTTCGGTTACCTCAACGACGAATTCTCCTTGATATACAACTGCGACACGGATACCCGTATCGCAGGACAAGGCGAGGACCTGGAAAAGCATACCCGCGAGGGACAGGCCTTTCTCCAAAAACTCTACGACGATTTGGGCAGCCGCTGATCTAAAGTCGGTGTCGCAGGAAACCGAACAAGGCCCCGCAACCCAGGACGAGATCCTGCCAAGTAGTTTCAAAATCGCCCGTGTACCAAGGATCGGCCACTTCGCGCGGCTGTCCGGCAAAGGACATCAACAGCGAGACTTTATGATTGGGGTCATCGCCCACAAAGGGGCGCATATTACGCAAATTCATGCCGTCCATGGCCACCAGATAATCATAGTGCCGGTAGTCGCCAGCCGTCATCTGACGGGCGGTCTTGCCGGCACATTCCAGCCCGTGTTCGGCCAGTTTACGCCGGGCCGGAGGATAGACAGGATTGCCCAGTTCTTCCGTGCTGGTAGCAGCCGAGGCAATCTCGAACTGCGATGTGAGACCGGCCCTGGCCACCAGATCCTTCATGATGAATTCGGCCATCGGACTACGGCAAATGTTGCCATGACAGACAAAAAGAATACGGATCATAGCTGCCTGTGGCGATACAGTCACTCATTCACGGCAGTAAGCGGATCCTCCTGTCGAAGGTCTTCGTAGAAGGCTGCCATGCTTACATACATATACGGTATTACCCACAACAGGCCGATGCCCAAACTGATGATACTCAGCAGTATCCACCCGATAAAACTAAACTGCAGGCAGAAAAGCTGCCATTTATGTCCCTTCATCATACGGCGGCTGCGACGCAGGGTCTCGACCTCGGAAATCTCCGGCTCGTCATAGGCAATGAACTCGGCCATCGAATAGGCCAGTTCCAGGATGATGCCCGGCACAATCAGCAGGGCAAAGCCCAAAAGGACCATGATCATTTTGAAAAACTCCACCAGGAAGGCCCTGCTATAGGGTTTGAACGCCAGTCTGAAGGCATTCTCGACACAATTGTCCTTCTGCCCCCGGAAGAAGAGCAGCAGTGACAGAATCATGGCATAATTGAGGGGCATGGTGATGAGGATACCCAGAACACTCAGCCAGGGACGATTCAGGATGACATAGGTGAAGGAACCTTCCACTCCGGAACAGATAAAAGACACCAGAAGGACGGCCAGCACCGGCTGAGACCAGTTGCCCTTGAGGGCCGCGCGGGCTTGAGCCCGGTATTCAGCATTTTTTCTCATAGCGTGTACATTAATGGATATAACATCTGCGGCTATTCCGCCTCTGACGACAAATAGCGTTTGAAATCCTCGAAAGAAGCTGTCATGGGCACCGATTGCTTGCGGCCATTCATAAAAGCCTGCAAGCTTTCGGGCAGTGTCACCGGCTCAGCGATGATACGCTCGACCGTATGTTTAAACTTGGCCGGATGGGCTGTTTCCAGAAAGACGCCCGACTCACCCGGCTGAAGGTTTTCCTGTAAGGCGCGATAACCGCAGGCTCCGTGAGGATCAAGCAAGTAGCGGTACTGTTGCCAGACCTGGAGAATAGTCTCGGCTATCTGCCGGTCGTCATAGGCAGCTCCCTGTACATGACGACAGACTGTGGCATGGTCATGGCCGTACAAATCCATGACCCGGACAAAATTACTGGGATCTCCGACATCCATGGCATTAGCCAGTGTGGCAACCGAGGGACGAGGTTCGTAGTGACCGCTCCGGAGATATTTCAGGAAAATGTCATTACGATTGTTGGCAGCCATGAAACGCTTGACGGGCAGGCCCATTTCCCAGGCAAAAAGACCGGCTGTAATGTTGCCGAAATTGCCGCTGGGAACACAGATAACCAATTCGTCATGGCCATAGTCAGCAGGCAGACGGTCGCCGGTCTGCTCCATCCGGCGACGCTTCCACTGGGCATAGGCATTGAAGTAATAAAAAGACTGCGGCAGAAAACGGGCCACATTGATTGAATTGGCCGATGTCAGATAGAGCTGTCTGTTGAGACTTTCGTCCATGAAAGCCGACTTGACCAGCCGCTGGCAGTCGTCAAAGGTGCCGTCCACCTCGACAGCAGTGATGTTCTGGCCCAGTGTCGTGAACTGCATTTCCTGAATATCGCTGACCAGACCTTTAGGATAAAGTACATAGACATGAATGCCTTCGACCCCCAGAAAACCGTTAGCTACGGCACTGCCTGTGTCGCCCGAGGTGGCCACCAGCACATTGACCTGGCGCTGCCCCTGCCGTCGGATGAAAAACCCCAGCAGACGGGCCATGAAACGGGCACCGACGTCCTTGAACGCCGAAGTGGGACCATGGAACAGTTCCAGACTGTCAATCCCTTGGCTGACAGTGACAAGAGGAGTTTCAAACGACAACGTGTCGCAAACAATCTGATGCAAGGTATCGACAGGAATATCCTCACCGAAATAGGCCTCGGCCACCCTGCAGGATATTTCCTTGAAACTCAGATCCTGAATACCTTCAAAAAAGGAAGCCGGCAAATGTACGATACGTTCTGGCATGTACAATCCGCGGTCAGGAGCAAGTCCTTTGACGACAGCCTGTTCAAGAGAAGCCAGCGGAGCTTCGTGGTTGGTGCTGTAATATTTCATGTTTCAGGAGATTTTTCCGTTAAAGAACTGACGGATAAATTCGTCGCCGTGCAACAGGCCGTAACTGCCCAGACGGGCTGACTGCTCATCGAAACAGCGGACACTGTCGGCGACAAAAGCCGTCTTGCCATCCGGTTCCAGACCCTGACTGCGCCAGATAAGGAAAGGGACAGGCAGAGCCATATGAAGCCTGGTACGGCAAAAAGTGGGATGGTCGGGCAGCACGGCAATGGTCAGCGGTTCCTGCCAGGTGGAGACCTCTTTGACAATAGGTTCCAGCAGGCGGTGATCAAGGTATTCGATAGTACGTATTTTCAGATCGACGTCGCCCTCGTGACCAGCCTCATCGGAGGCTTCGACATGCAGGAAAACGAAATCTTTTTCTTTGAGAGCCTCAATGGCCGCCTGAGCCTTGCCCTCGTAGTTAGTATCATAAAGTCCCGTGGCTCCCTCCACTTCGACCGGCTCCAGACCAGCATACACTCCGATACCTTTGATGAGATCGACCGCAGAAATGACCGCTCCGCTGCGAATGCAGGGGAACAAACGGGTCATAGGTTCCATCGAGGGACGGTAGCCCGGTGACCAGGGCCAGACGGAGTTGGCCATATCTTTGCCGGCAGCCCGACGGGCCAGATTGACCGGATGGGTGGGCAGGATTTCCTGAGACTTGAGGATGAATTCGTTAAGCAGGTCTGCTGTGGCCTGAGCTTCAGGAACGACGGGGCGGATCATCACGCCGGACACTTCCGCTCCAGGCACATCATGAGGCGGGGTACAAGTCAGGCGCTTGTCTCCGCCTTTGAGCAACAGCAGGTGACGATAAGAAATACCGGCACAAAGACGCAGACTTTCCGATCCAAGTTTCTCATTCAAAAAATCAATCAGGCTGGCCGCTTCCTGATTGGAAATATGGCCGGCCGAATGATTCTTGATTTTACCGTCCTCAATGCAGATCAGGTTGCAGCGGGCGGCCATCACGCCGTCGTCGATATGCACCCCCATACTGGCAGCTTCCAGTGACCCGCGACCTTCGAACTGATGGCGGACATCGTAGCCCAAAAGTCCCATATTGGCTATCTCGCTGCCGGGAGCAAAGCCCTCGGGGACGGTTTCCAGCAGTCCGCAACGTCCTTCCCGGGCCAGGAAATCCATCATCGGGGTAAGGGCCGTCTGCAGTGGGGTCCTGCCGCCCAATGCCGTGATCGGCTCGTCGGCCATACCATCGCCTAAAACAATCAGATATCGCATCGCTAACGGATATTGGCAATCGAAATAATGTCACCGAAAACACCGGCAGCCGTCACGCCGGCCCCTGCGCCGTAACCCTTGATGACCATCGGGTCTTCAAAATAGCGCTCAGTCTGGATGAGGATAATGTTGTTGCTGCCCTCCAGATCGTAGAACGGATGGCGCTGATCGACAGCCTGCAGCCCTACCGAGCAACGGCCGTTCTCCATCTTGGCCACGAAACGCCATTTTTTACCCTCTTTTTCCAGCACTTTGCGACGGGCCTCGAAATCGGCATCCATCTGGGGAATACGCTGCCAGAAATCATCCAGCGTGCCTTCGAAATAATCAGAGGGAATAAACAGGTTTTTCTCGACATCCTCCTGCTCCACCCGATAACCTGCTTCACGGGCCAGAATGACCAACTTGCGGATGACATCTGTACCACTGAGGTCGATACGCGGATCAGGCTCGGAGAATCGAGCTTCCTGGGCCATACGGATGGTACGGCTCAAAGGTATTTCCTGACTGATGGTATTGAATATGTAGTTGAGTGTCCCAGAGAGCACCGCCTCGATTTTCAGCACCCGGTCACCGCTGTATATCAAACTGTTCATGGTGTTGATAATAGGCAGGCCTGCGCCGACGTTGGTCTCAAACAGATACTTGACACCTTTGCGACGTGCCAGCTCCTTCAGACCGGCATAGTTGTCATAGGCCGAAGATGCAGCTATCTTGTTGGCCGCCACGACCGAAACATTTTCGGCCAGCAGATCATGATAGAGCGCTGCAATTTTAGGCGAGGCCGTACAATCGACAAAGACCGAGTTGAAGATGTTCATCTTAAGAATCTCGTCACGCAGCAACTCAGGGGAAGTAGGCTGCCCCTGGGTGCGCAACAGTTCCTTGTAATGTTCCAGGTCGATGCCTTCACGGCTGAAAATGGCATCGTTGATGTCGGCTATACCGACCACATTGAGTTTCAATGAGTTCTCCGCCATCAACTTGGGTTGCTGCTGACGAATCTGTTCAAGCAGGCTGCCCCCCACGGTTCCTATACCCGTCAGGAAGACATTCAACACCTGATACTCGCTCAGGAAGAAAGAATCATGAATGACATTCAGCGTCTTGCGCAAATGCTCGGCTTTGACCACAAAAGAGATATTTGTCTCGGAAGCACCCTGGGCACAGGCAATGACATTAATGCCGTTGCGTCCCAGCGTCGAGAACAGCTTACCGGCAATGCCGGGTGTCCGCTTCATGCCTTCGCCCACGACGGCTACCGTGGCCAGATTCTTTTCGGCAAAGATGTCGCTGATTTCACCGCTCTCGATTTCATAGGCAAATTCCTCACGCAACAGACGTACCGTGGCGTCGGCATCCTCGTCTTTGACACCGATAGTGGTGGTATTCTCCGAAGAAGCCTGCGATACGAGGAATACACTGATACCCGACTTGGCCAACGAACGGAAAATGCGGTAGTTGACACCGATTACCCCGACCATTCCAAGACCCTGCATCGTGACCAGACTGGTCTGACTGATGGAGGAAATACCCTTGATGGCCTTGCTGTGGTGGGCATCGCCTTCCTTGGTGATGAAAGTGCCCGGAGCCGAAGGATTGAAGGTGTTCTTGATACGGATGGGAATATTCTCGTGATAGACCGGATAGATGGTCGGCGGATAAATGACCTTGGCACCGAAGTTGCAGAGTTCCATCGCTTCGACGAAACTCAGCTGTTCGATGACATAGGCACTGTTGATGACTTTGGGATCGGCCGTCATGAAACCGTCCACATCGGTCCAGATTTCCAGTTCACGAGCTTTAAGTTCGCTGGCCAGGATGGCCGCCGTATAGTCCGAACCACCCCTGCCTATGTTGGTCGTCTCACCGGTTTCGGCACTGGAAGAGATGAAGCCGCCCAGAACCAGTCTGTCGGGCAGCTGGGCAAGATGTTCATGAATACTCTTGGATGTAGCCTGGAAATCGACCACATCCTTATTGAACTTGCGTTCGGTACGAATCAGGCAACGGCTGTCGATATGCCTGGCCTTGAGCAACTCTGCCACCATCTCTGATGAGATGCGCTCGCCATAGCTCAGGATGACTGACTCAGACTTGGCCGAAAGGTCGTGGATAAGGCAGACTCCCTTGAAAATATTGCTCAGTTCGTCGATTTTGGCGTTGACCATAGTCAGGACACGCTGCCGGTCGTTGGCATCAAATACCTGTTCAATCAACTCGATGTGCATCCGGCGCATACTGGTCACGTTGGCTTCATAGGCAGCATCGCCGGCGGCAGCCAACTGAGATGTTTTGACGAGCAGGTCGGTCATACCGGCGATGGCCGATACGACAATGATGAGTGATTTTTCATGTTCCTCCGCAACAACTTTGCTGATATTGAGCAGTCCTTCTACAGAGCCCACGGAGGTTCCTCCGAATTTTAATACTTTCATAATCTCACTACGTTCGATTATAGGATACAGGCGGCGCCTCAGCATAAGAGCAAGCTCTTCTGCATTCGGCTTGCACTGTATCGTATGTTATGGATTGGTGTTTGAAAACGGCCCTTCAAGACCGCATGGGCGGGAACTTTCAATTCCCTGATGATCTGGAGAAAATAGACTATACCCCCAAAGGGGTGGTGGTAGTGGTACGGTGTATGTAATATTTTCTCTTCATTGCGCTGTACAGGAATTAGTTCGCACAGTGCAAAAGTACAAACTTTTTCGGTTAGTTGCACATTTCAGGGCATTTTCTCTCAAAAACCGACAGATTATTGTAACTTTGTGCATATTGATTCATTGTCATGCCTACCAAATCATTCGAAGAAGTCCTCAGACGCTTTCAGGAAATAGAGATCAATGAGCCTTTCGACATGATTGTCGCCGTGGCTAACGGCGGCATCATCCCGGCAGCCATTCTGGCCCAGAAGCTCGATCTGGAAATTTTTCTGCTGAAAATCAATCTGCGCGATGCCATGCAGCGCCCAAAATACGAACACCCGGTGCTGCTCAAGGAGATCGATTTCGAATTCAAAGGGAAAAGAATCCTGCTCGTCGAAGATAGGGTCAAGACCGGCGCCACACTGAATTTTGCCAAAGAACTGCTGCACGAGGCCGCCTGTGTGAAAACCTTTGCCGTCAACGGCAAAGCCGACTACCCGCTCTATGACGAGAGTTGTTTCCGCTTTCCCTGGCGGATAGACTGAAAAAAGGGGCTACTATTTTCTGACCGTGACTTTCATTGTCTGCCGGCGGCCGTCAGCTGTGACGGTCTGCATGAGATAGATGCCGGACGAAAGACCGGTTATCTCGATGCAAGGCCGTACGCCCTGTACACGTTTCACCTTGCGGCCGGTCAGGTCGAAGAGGGCGATCTCTGCCTGCCGGGGTAGATTCTCCACATAAAGTACATTGTCTTGAGACCAGACTTTCAGACCAGCGGCACTGACCGGTGACAATGTACTCAGAGGCGTAAAAACCGCCTTAAATGCCACATCTTCAAACTCTGCCTTATATCTGAAAACCGTATTTTCCGACACGATAGCAGTATCGGCTCCCATCCAGCCCACAAAGCGGTAGCCCTCGGCCGGGGAGGCCGTCAGGGTGACGGTGGTGTTCTTCTTGTACACTTCGGCTTCGGGGCTGATCGTGGCTGTACCTCCCTCGGCAGGCGTGGCCTCGGCACTGACACGAACCCAAACCTCGGGCGAGAGGATGGCCTCCATCTCCTCGGCCGTCACAGCGGGCGCGCCACTGCCGTTCAGGCCCGACAGGCAGCCGTTGGCACCGATGGCCCTTACACTGTAGTTGCCGGCCGCCGTGGCATCGTAATAGTTGGGTGCCTCGACAAAGGCCAGTATCTTGTTCTGGCTGTATAGAATATAGCCGATGGCTCCTTCGATGGGTTTCCAACTCACCGCGCCGCCAGACACCGTCAGACGTTTTTGCGGGGCAGCCGTGGCAATGACCTCGGGCACAGGGTTGAACTCCGATGTGGCATTGACTTTCTTGTAGATATACTTCAAGGTCATGTAGTCGTAGTAGTCGGTGGGGGCCACCTGCATGCTCCAGGACACTCGCTGCGAGACACTGGCCAGTGCCGTGCCGTCGGCGTTCATGCTCTTGTATTCCATGAAGCTGCACTTGTTTTCATGACCGTCCCATTCTTTCCAACCCTTGGCATTGATGTGGGCGCCCAGGCGGCAGTTCATGAACACACTGCCCGACTCTTCCGCCCAGGGGCGGCCCAGGTAGCAGCTGCCCGAGCTCAGGCCGGTCGAAGTGATGTCGCAGTCGTTGAAGAAGAAACCGTAGTAGAGGGTCTTGCCCGTGCTCAGACGCTGGGTGTAGGGCACATCCTCGGGGGCTGTCAAAAAGCCGGCCTTGTTGCTGCGGATCTCGCACTGGTAGAAATAGCAGGTGCCGCCGGCATAGATAAAGTCGGTACCACCCTCAAACACGCACTGGTAGTAGAAGAAACGGCGGCCTTTCTTGGTGCGGTGGGTGTCCTGGTTGCCCAGGATCTTGCAATTTTTGAGTACCTGCCCGTCGGAAGCCTGGTACAGGGCGATGGCCTGGGCCGAAGTGTTGGGGTTGCGTACCGTGACATTCTCCATATAGAAACCCTTGGCCGCATTGACGGTGAAGGTGGGACAAGTCTCGCCGCCGGCCTTGATGCTGCCCTTGCCGGGATAGTCGATTTGCTTTCCCAAATAGTCGTCCCAGGTGATGACCACGCCGTCGACGCTCTCGCCGATGATGCTGACCACCTTGTTCACAGCAGTGTAATGGGTGCCCAGGAAGAGTTTTTCCTGATAGTCGCCGTTACGGACAAAGATGATGGTGCGCTGGGAGCCCTCGGGCGCAGCATCCAGGGCGGCCTGGATGGTGGTATAGTCGCCGTTGCCGCTGGGATCGACCACCAGGGCGAAAGGCTTGGGCTTTTCGACGGGGATATTCTCACCACAGAGGCTGCACAGATAGGCATCGAGGGCCGTGTAACCGCTCTTGAGGTTGAGATTGCGGTCGCTGGCATCGGCAGGATTCAGGCCGTGGGCCGTTTCCCAGGCATCGTCCATGCCATCGTGGTCGGCATCGGTAATGAAGCTGTAGGTCTCATAGTCGGGATAGCCGCCCACATCCGAAGGCCGGTCGATGATGCCGGGAGCCTTGTTGGCCACCGAGCCGTGGTATAGGGCCGTGCCGGTGCGGACTTCCTCAACGATGCGGGCATCGACCGTGTCACGCGGGAAGGCACCCACGCCCTTCAGCACGCTTTGGAAAGCATCTTCGGCCGATTCGGTCGTGACGGGGTCGGACACGGTGAAAGGCGTCTCTGAAATCAGTTGGCTCTTGGCAATGCCAAGATCTGTATAAGCACTGGCATTCAGACCATTGTAGTTGTTGGTATTGCGATTGGTGTTGGCCGAGCCTTCCATGTGGTTGCCCGACATATACCACTGCGGAATCTGCGATTTCTGCTGACTGCTGCTGCGCGTGGAATTGACGAAATAGGAAGACTTGGTGCCCGGATAGGCAGGACCGGGCTTGTAGTAGTTGTTGACAAAATTGATCTGGTGCACGTTGCCCGTTTCCATGTCTGCACCGTAGCAGGCTCCCTGACTACCCCAATTGTAATTGACATTGTTCACATAGTCGATTAGGACCTTGGTGTCGTTGCTGCGGGCACCGTTGAAACGGGGAGCACGGCTCTGGTTGTGGGCCAGCAGGTTGTGGTGGTAGGTGGCCGTCTGCCCGCCCCACTGCGTGCCGTAGCCACGCACTCCCTTGCCGTGACCGGCATCATAGAGACCTTCGTGGACCAGGCACCACTGGACGGTGGTCTTGGTGTTGTCGTAGATGGTCATGTTCTCCTCGCCCGACCAGCCGAAGGTGCAATGGTCGATGATCCAGTTGCTGGCGTTCTCGATGCCGATCGAGCCGCCTTCGATAAAGGAGGTCGAGCCGTCGCCGTTCTCCCTGAGGCCAATACGGAAGCGCAGATGTCTGATAATCAAGTTCTGGCTACCTCCGAAGTTACACTTGCCGCCACGGATGCAGATGCCGTCGCCGGGAGCGGTCTGGCCGGCCAGTGTAAGGCCTGTCCGTTTGCAGCGCAACATGGTTTCCAGCTCGATGATACCCGAGACCCGGAACACCACCGTCAGGGGTTCGTCTGGGTACTGCTTCAAGGCCCAACGAAGGCTGCCTACTATGTCTCCGTTGGCATCATCTTCGAGATTGGTCACTTCCACCACCTGACCGCCTCGACCGCCTGTAGCCCATTTGCCGAATCCTTCGGCCGTCGGGAAAGCCGGTGTCTGCGCCGTCACCGACACAGCCATCAAAAGTCCCAACATCAACAACACTGACTTGTTTTTCATATTTCTGGATTTAGTTCAGTTACGTTTTGTTGTCCTGCGGTTTATTTCTTCAGTTGTTCATGCATGGCTGCAGCGGCCCGGCGGCCGTCGCCCATGGCCAGAATGACCGTGGCACCGCCGCGCACAATGTCGCCACCGGCAAAGATGATGGGCAGCGAGGAGCGCATGTCGTCATCGACCACGATGGTGCCCTTGCGGGAAATCTCCAAATCGGGGATGGAATTCGGGATGAGCGGATTGGGCGAGACACCCACGCTCACGATGACGATATCGACATCGACCGTCTCGATGGCCCCTTCGATGGGCACCGGACGACGACGGCCCGAGGCATCGGGCTCGCCCAGCTCCATTTTCTGCAGTCGCATCTGGCAGACACGACCCTGCTCGTCGCCGAGGTATTCGATGGGGTTGTGCAGGGTCATGAACTCGACACCTTCTTCCTTGGCATGCTTCACCTCCTCCAGACGTGCCGGCATCTCCTCTTCGGAGCGGCGATAGACGATCATGGCACGCTCGGCACCCAGACGACGGGCCGTACGCACCGAGTCCATGGCCGTGTTGCCACCGCCGATGACAGCCACCCGCTTGCCGAAAGGCACGGGTGTGTCGCTATCAGGATTGGCGGCATCCATCAGGTTGACACGGGTCAAGTATTCGTTCGACGACATGATGTTGATCAAGTTCTCGCCCGGGATGTTCATGAAGTTGGGCAGACCAGCGCCGCTGGCCACAAAGATACCTTGGAAGCCCTGTGCCTTCAGGTCGTCCAACGACAGTGTCTTGCCGATGATGATGTCTTTCTCGAAGCCGACACCCATGCGGCGCAGGTTGTCGATCTCACAATCCACGATGGCATTGGGCAGACGGAACTCGGGGATGCCGTATTTGAGCACACCGCCAATCTCGTGCAGTGCCTCGAACACGGTCACATCATAGCCGTACTTGGCCATGTCGCCGGCAAACGACAAGCCGGCAGGGCCGCTGCCCACCACGGCCACCTTGATGCCGTTTTTCGGGGCCTGTTCGGGCAGGATGGTCTGGCCGCTTTCGCGCTCGTAGTCGGCGGCAAAACGCTCCAGATAGCCGATGGCCACCGCAGGCTTGCCCAGTTTCTGGGTATAGAAGCACTGCGACTCACACTGCTTCTCCTGCGGGCAGACACGTCCGCAGACGGCCGGCAGGGAACTGGTTTCCTTCAAAACCTTGGCAGCCTCGAGAAACTCGCCGCGCTCGATGTTCTTGACAAAGCTCGGGATGCTGATTTCGACCGGGCAACCCGTCATACAGGTCGGATTGGCGCAGTCGAGGCAGCGACAGGCCTCCTGGACAGCCTGCTCGGCCGTCAGACCCTGGTTCACTTCTTCACGGTTGTGACTGCGGTACTCGGCGTCAAGTTCGTTCATCTTGACCCGGGGCAGGTCGGTACGTTCCTTGGCCTTCATGCTCTTGCGCAAGGCTTCACGCCATGCCTGGCTGCGAGCAGCAGCTATTTTTTCTTCTCTAGTCATAGCTTATCCCAGTTTTTTCATTTCTTCCTTTTCGTAGGCTTTGTAGGAGCCCATGCGGCGCATCATGCCGTCCCAGTCGACCTGGTGGGCGTCGAACTCGGGACCGTCCACACAGACGAACTTGGTCTGTCCACCCACGCTCACCCGGCAGCCGCCGCACATGCCCGTGCCATCGACCATGATGGTGTTGAGCGAAGCCACGGTGGGCACATTGTATTTGGCCGTCAGGAGCGAGACGAACTTCATCATGATGGCCGGGCCGATGGTGACACAACAATCGACCTTCTCACGCTGGATGATACTCTCCACACCGGCGGTCACCAGACCTTTCTCACCGTAGGAACCATCGTCGGTCATGATGATGACCTCGTCCGACCACTTGCGGATTTCGTCTTCCAGGATGATGAGGTTCTTGCTTCGGGCGGCCAAAACCGAGATGACCCGGTTGCCGGCTTGCTTCATGGCCTGGACGATGGGCAGCAGCGGAGCTACACCCACACCGCCGCCGGCGCACACCACGGTGCCGAACTTCTCGATATGAGTGGCTTTGCCCAGCGGGCCGACCAGGTCTTGGATCTCATCGCCCACCCGCATGTTGCACAGTTTGTTGGATGTCAGGCCCACACGCTGCACAACCAGCGTGATGGTGCCCTTCTCCGTATCAGCAGCCGAGATGGTGAGCGGAATGCGTTCTCCCAGCTTGTCGAGCTTGACGATGACAAAATGGCCGGCCTTGCGGGCGCGGGCAATGAGGGGAGCCTCCACTTCCAACTGTACCACCAGCTCGGAAAAGTCTTTCTTGCTTACGATTTTGTTCATAGGATCAATTTGTTTGAGATAGGACAAGGCTTTGCCTTGAAACCGCAAAATTAGTCAGTTTTTCACTAAATCCCATATCTTGGGGAAAATATGTAACTTCGCAGCCGAAAAACAAGATTGATGAGCCCCTACAAAGCAGTCATTTTCGACCTGGACGGCACACTGGCCGACACCATCCACGACATCGCCGCTGCCGCCAACGCCTCGATGGCCGCCCGGCAGCACCCCATCCACAGCCTGGAAGAGTACCGCCGCATGGTGGGCCATGGGCTGCGCAACCTTTGCTGGCAGGCCCTGCCCCAGGAGGCCCGCGACGAAGACGAACTGGACATTTGCCACCGCCTCACCATGCAGTACTACCGGGCCCATCCCGTCGATGGCACCCGCCTGTATCCCGGCATGAAGCAAGTGCTGGTGCGCCTGCACGAGGAGGGGCTACACCTGGCCGTGCTGTCGAACAAAGCCGACGAGCTGACCCGCGTCATCATCGAAAAACTGGAGGTTGAGCCGCTCTTCACCGTTGTCAGCGGCCTGCGCGACGGCTTTCCACGCAAACCCGATCCCGCAGGGGCGCATTGGGTGATGGACCGCCTGCAAGAACAGGCCGGGGAGCGCATCCTGCCCGCCGAGGTGCTTTACGTGGGCGACAGCGGAGTCGATATGCAGACGGCCGCCAATTGTGGTTTTGTATCGCTGGGCGTGACCTGGGGGTTCCGCTCGCGCGAGGAACTCATCGAAAACGGAGCCCGCCATATAGCAGACAGCGCCGCGGACATCCTGTCCACAGCGCTGTCGTAGAATCTTTTCCCGAAACCTTTACTTTGTCGGATCCCAGCCGTCCAGCACAAAAGCCGGTTGGCGATAGTTTTCTATGATCTTTGCATCCGCAGGCAGCGTGAGCTGGCGCGAAGGAGCGACCCGCTGCGAAACATCGACCGGCTGGCCGTCGGGCGTGCGGCTGTTGTATTCCCAATAGTGGACATTCCTGGTGTCGCCGCCCACCGGGCCCCAGCCTATGGCAGGAATACCCTCCAGCACACAGTCTATCAGCACGGCTTCGGCATAAGGATAGGCCTGGCCGCCGTTGATGGGGGCACGGGCAAAGACCGAACCGCGCTTGTCATTGCCCTGGAAGCGGCAGTTGACAAAGACATTGCCGTGATTGGCCTGGGTATTGCGAATCCACATAAAGGGACCGCCATTGTTTTTGATAAGACAGTTCCGCAGAAAAGCCGGACCGCGACCCAGCATGGTATCGCCGCCTCCGTCTATCTCGCAATCTTCCATATAGAGCGAGCCGTTGGCCTGCAAAGCATCGCCGTCACCGACGATACGCACTTGGTACAGGTGGTTGCGGCAGCCCATGATGAGCAGGCCCTCGGCCTGGCCGCGATAGTCGGTCTGTGCAGTCAAATTGGACACATACAGGTCGTGGCAGTTGTCGAGCATGAAAGCAGCGCGCCGAGAGGGGAAGGTGCCGGGCCATTCGTTGGTGCTCACATCCACCGGATGGGGATTGAACATCTCGTTGTTGGCATAATGCACCACCACGCCGTCGCGGCTTTCGCCCACGATGCGCAGGTGGCTCTTGTTGCGCGCATAGACCAATTCTTCGTAGTCGCCGTTGCGCACATAGATGGTGTGCGTCTCGGACAGGTTGTCAGCGGCAAAGTCCAAAGCGCCTTGCACGGTCGAGAAGTCGGCCTTGCCGTCGGCGCTCACAGTGACAAACAAGCCGTCGGCCGGACGTCCGCGGTCCACAAAGGGAGGTTCGCCCTGATGCCAGGCCGGAGCCTCGCTGCGGGTCGAAAACTGCCACTGTCCCTGGGCGATGCCCTTGAACTCCGTTTCGGCCAGCTGGATGACTTCCTTGTCGATGGTGACATAGTAGCTTTTGCCGTATTGCAGCAGGTCGTGGTGAGGATAGATCACCACCGAGTTGCCGCGCACCAGGGCCGGATAGAAATGGAAGCCATCGGTAAAGCCGCCGATGATAGTCAGCTGGAAAGTGTCGGCCGTGGCGGCGGCGCAGCCCGAAGGCGTGCCGGGCAGCACATCGCGGTTGGTGAGCCGGCGGTCGCGCTCATAGATGTAGGGTTCCCAGGCATAGGGAGCCTTGGGACCCCGCTGCATGGACGTAGGTCCGGCAGGGATGCTCATATCCAGGCTGTCGGCCACCATGCCGGTAGCGGCATCGATGATACGGATCATACCCTGGGTGCCCAACTGGGGCTGTTCGTCAAAAGTCAGGATCAGATGAGTGTCGGGGTTGACACCCTGGGCCTTGTTGGCCGGGAAAAACTCCGGAAACTGATTGCCGCAGGCTGTACACATCAGCACCAAGGCGGCCAAAAAACATCTTTTCATCATATCGTTTCTCTTTAGATTCCTGTATATCAAATTTGTGTCGGCACATAGCCTTCATTCCAAATCCAACCGCACCACCTGGGCCGCATCCGAGGGCAGCCGGGCGCCTTGCGGGATGGTCAGCGTCAGGCCGTCGGGACGTTGTTGGAAAGGACAGGTGAAATTGCGCTTCACGCTGAGCAGGGTCGCCTGCCTGACGGAACCTCCGACAACCTGCTCTGTGAGCGCCTTCAGATCCAGCGTGACACCCTTGCCCGGCCAATCCAGGAAAACCAGGTAGAGCGCACCGTCCTTGCGGGTGAAGAAAACCCGCTCTCCTGCAGGCAAGGTCTCGTGAGAGACAAGGCAAGGCCGCGTTCCGTAGATGCTTTCCCCGTACGACCAGAGCCAGACGCCGACATTCTCCATGATGTCGCGCTGGGCCTGGGGGAAAGTGCCGTCGGCCATGGGCGAGAGGTTCATCAGCAGGCAGCCGTTGTTGCTCACCACTTCGACAAGTTTGTGGATGATGTCGATGTGCGAACGATACTGCATGCCGCGCACGTAGCCCCACGAACTGTGATAGCCCGTCGAGATGGTGTAGTCGCACAGCCAAGGCTCCGGATCGGGCTCGTCGGGGTGACTCATCTCGTGGTCAAGCATGCCGATGCTGCGAGGAAATTCCTTGTATTTGTAAGTGAAGACCACCTCCTGGCCCCTCTTCTCGGCATGGTTGAAGTAATGTGCCAGGAAATCCAGCCTCATCTGCTCGGGAATGGAATCCATCCAGGCATCGAAATAGATGATGTCGGGGCTGTACTTGCTCACCACCTCGCACGACTTGTCGAGCCACATGTCGTACCACTCCTGGCGGGGCATCAGACAGCCGTACAGGCGGGCATACTTGGGATTGTCGGCCGCCCAACCGGGCTGCACCTGCACATAGTAGTAGTTGTTCTCGTGATGCAGGGAGACGAAAAACTTCATGCCGCGGGCCCGGATGCTCTGCTCCAACTCTCCCACGACATCGCGTTTGGGTCCCATGCGACGGGCATTGAAACGCGTGTAACGGGAATCCCACATGGCAAATCCGTCGTGATGCTCGCCCACCAGTCCGGCAAAACGGGCACCGCTGCTGCGGAACAGCTCGGCCCAGGCATCGGCGTCGAAACGCTCGGCCTTGAACATGGGAATGAAATCGTGGTAGCCGAACTCGGTGAGCGGTCCATACAGCTGCTCATGACGCTGGCGGGCGTTCATCAGCCCCACTCCTTCGTCGTGCATATAGTGGAAATACTGCTCGTTGCCGTAGGCCGGCACGCTATAGACGCCCCAATGGCAATAGATGCCGAATTTGGCGTCGCGCATCCAGTCGGGCACAGCCACATGCTTTTCCAGCGACTGCCAGTCGGGTCGGTAGGGGCCGTCGTTGGTTTCGCTCGCCGGACGTTGCCGGCAAGACAGCAACAGCAGCGGCAGCATGAGCAGCATCACCCGCAGTTTCATCTTTACTGGATCTTCTGGACGTACATCTCGATGTAGAGCGATACGGGTCGCGGATCGAAGCGGGGGATGATGTGCCGCCACTCGCTCTGGATGCCGGCGGCCTGCTGGATGGCCAGGGCTTCCTCGCTGAAGGGGATGTTGCGGAACACCTTGGTGCGTAGCACTTCCACACCGTAGCCACTGTTCTTCAGATAGTTGTCCTTGACGTAATTGTCCTCGATGGTGATTTCGTAGTCGCGGTCCGAATCGATGTGCAGCCACAGCTGACGCAGGCTGTTGACAAAGTTCCGGCGGATGGTCCAGCCCGAAGAACCGTCGTCGGGATAGATGCAACGCGGTCCGTTGTAGAGATAGTTGCCTTCGCAGACCGAACCCGGCTGACGGCCCAGCATGTAGATGATACCGCCGTCGGTCAGGATCTGGTGCGTACCGCCCAGACGGTTGTAGCTGACCGTGTTGTCACCGGCCACGGTCGATTCGGGAATGCCGGCGTTGCCCCACCACCAGCCCAGGGCGATGGCGCCGTATGGAGTGCCGGTGATGTCGTTGTAGTCGAAATGGACGTCCTTGACAAAGAAGCCGATCATGGCTTCCAGCTGCCGGAAGTCCAGACAGATGTTGCGCACATAGTTGTTGGTGACGCGGATATCGTGGCAGAGGCCCTCCACATCGGGGCTGAACAGGCCTTCGCCGTCGCCGATCTCATAATGCTGCGGGTGGCCCACACTGACCGAATTGCCCAGCAGATCCATAAAGACATTGCCCGTCACCTCGGCGTGGGTCACATCGTTGGAGAGGCTCACAGCCACCGCCGACGAGAGGTGCTCGAAGCGGTTGCCCAGCAACTTCACGTTCTCGGCATTGCGCACCTCGACAGTGCCCCAGGGCAGCTCGACCGAATTGTACTTGGTCGGATGCCAGTTGCCGTCGGGGATGTATTTCACAGCCATGGCCAGGCTCTGGATGCCGCCAAAACCATGGGAACCTTCGATGTCCATCAGATTCCAGGCATCATGGGCGAAGGTGAGGCCTTCCAGGCTGATGTTGCCGGCCCTTTTGGCGGTCGATTTGCCCAGGATGCGCACCAGTCCTTCGGTGCGGGGAGCGATGACCTCGGCCTGGGACATATCTTCGCCCCAGCTCATGTAATAAAGCATCTGGGCACTGCGGTCGAAATAGAATTCGCCCGGCTCGTCGAGCAGTTCCATGGCGTTACGCACAAAGAACTTGCCTTGGAAATTGGTCTTGCCGGCCCATTTGAGGTTGGTCAGGATGGCACCGTAGGGCTGCTGCAGCTCGACAGCGATGGTGTCGCCCCACTTCTGCATATCCTTTACACAGATGATCTTTTCGGTCCAGACGGAGTTCTGCACCAGCTCGACATCTTCGGGATTGCGGAAGGCACCCATCTCGGCTCCGCTCTGCATCATGATGCCTTCGAAGGCCCGGCCGCGGCCGAAGGCCCAGGGTTCGTCGCCCGTGATGGAGATGCGTCCGTAAGCACCCAGTCCCTGGATGAGCTGGCGCGATCCGGCCATGCGGGCCCGCTGCCCGTTGACGATGAGCGAACGCAGTTTCTTGTCGCTTTTGAAGGGGGCTTTGTACAGGTTGCCGTGCACGCGCTGCCAGCCTGTCACCTGGACACCGCCGCTGATGACGGGTGTTTCGCCCTCGGCAGCCTTGATGCGCAAGGTGTAGCCGTTCTTGCCCGACAGGACTTCGTCAAACACCAACGGGCTTTGCAGCTCGTAGCGTCCTTCATGGAGCAGCAGGGTGACATCTTCCTTCTGGTTCTTGACTGCCTGACGCAGGCTTTTCATCACTGTGCCGAAATTTTGGGGAGTTGCTTCCAGCACCTTTTCAGCGCGCAACCCGCCGACGCCCATCAGCATCACACAGGCCATCAATAAAATATTTTTCTTCATCTTGTTTATGTGTTGTAGGCATCGCATAGTGTTACCAAGAACCCGTGCCACCCTCGGCTCGGAAGAGGGAGGGGCCCGCCGGCCGAAGGACGGTGGGAAGGGTCGCGGCTTGCCGCGACGGTTCGGGGAACACTATGCGATGCCTATAATGAAACATTCTATTTTTGTTAGTTGACAGCGCCGTCCAGGCGGCCGAAGCCACCGTTGACACGAGGTTTCAGGGAGGGGTCATAGACCAGGGAGCATTCGTCGCTCAACTTGCCGGCCTTGACCATGATGGTGTTCTCGCCTTTCCGCAGGGTGACATCGTGAAAGACGATGCAGTTGATGTCGTCCTTCTTGGCCGTCTGCAGCTTCTTGCCGTTCAGGTAGAGCGTGGCCTTGGCCTGGTTGGTATAGACCTTGACGTCGGTCACTCCCTCACCGCGCTGGGTATAGCGGCGGGCAGCGATGTAGAGCATCGGTTCGGGGTTCCAGTTGGCTTTGTAGAAATAATAGGAATCCTTGCGGATGCTGCGGTCCCAGGTGACGATGCCCTTGTCGTTCATGCCCCGCATGTCGCCCTCGTTGCGGATGCTGGAGGGATTGTCGCTGTATTGCCAGATAAACTTGCACCAGACAAAGGGGCGGGTGGACATGGCACGCCAGTTGTCCTCGTGGACACGGGCCTGGTATTCCTCCAAGTGCACGCGATTGCTCACCCGGCGCTCGAAACCATGCTGGTTGGGACTGCCTGCGGCACCGTATTCGCAGAGTCCGAGCGGCTGGCCGGCGGCCTGGATCTTGGCCTGGTCCATGAACTCGCCGACACCGCCTTCACCCAGATACCAGCCGAAATACTTGTTCCAGCCGAGCACATCGGTGATGCCCTGGAATTTGTCCTGGTCGTAGCAGATGGCAAAAGTGGTCAGGCGCTGCGGATCTATCTCCTTGGCCTTGGCGTTGAGCTGGCGCAGGAAGGTGGCCGGCTCGTCATACTTGAACGACAGCTCGTTGCAGAGACTCCAGAAGCAGATGGCCGGCGAGTTGTAGTTCTGGCGGATCATTTCGACGAGGTTCTGCATCACGTTCTTCTCCAGGTCGGGATTCTTCATGTAGCCCGGCGAGCCGTAACCGCCGGGGCCGGCCAGGTTCAGCTCGTACCAAAGCACGATGCCTCGCTGGTCGTACATCTGCACATCGTATTTGGAATGCGGATAATGCACAAAACGCACACCCGTCGAGCCCAGTTCGTAGATGATGTCGGCATCCTGGGCCATAGCCTCCTCGTTGTAAAGACCGCCCGTCTGGTAACCCTCTTCGTGACGGCAGACGCCGTGCAGGTCGAGATGCTTGCCATTGAGGAAGAAGCCCTCATCGACATCCACATGGAAATAGCGGAAACCCGTCTGCTCCTCGATGCGATCGACCACCTGACCGTTGCTGAGCAGCTCGACAGCAACCCGGTACTGGTAGGGATCCTGCCGGCCGTTCCACAGCCTCGGCGAGGAGACCGAGAGCGGAATCATGCTGGTGTAGGCATAAGCATCGAAGGGGCTGTCCTCGCGGCGGACAAACTCGGCACTCTGGCCCGAAGCCACAGTCTTGCCGGCGGCATCCACAATGCTGACACGCACCTGCTTGCCCTCAAGCCCGCCCTTCAAGGAAAGCACGGTCTCGACGCTGATGTCGGCCCGTTCAGCCGATATATTGTCCTGATGCACATAGACGCCCGTCGAAGCATAGTCCAGGGGCGAGATGCAGTCCTGCCCGGTGACAATCAGGTGGACCGGACGGGTGATACCGCCGTACATGTTGAAGTCGCCCGCCATGGGGGCGATATCGGTGCGGTAGGCATTGCTGGCCACAATGGTGAGCTTGTTGTCGCCCTCCTTGAGCCAGTCGGTAATCTCGAAGCAGCAGGCCGTGTAGCCGCTGGCGTGCTGACCCACATACTGCCGGTTTACGGCGATTTCGGCATAGGTGTTCACACCGTCGCACTTCAGGAACACGCGTTTGTCCTTCATGGAAGCATCGCAAACCAGATTGCGCTGGTAGAGGTAGGTGCCGCGGTTGTAGTTAAGCCCCTCGAACACATCGGTCAGGTTCCACGAATGGGGCACCGTGACAGTCTCCACGGTCGAACGACGATTAATATCGTAGGACGCGAAAAACGTCCATCCGCTGTCGAGCAGCGTCTCATTCCTCGGCGCATCTGCCGCAAAGGCAGTCAAACCGAGGCCCAGCAGCAAAACGGCTGTCAAAACTTTTTTCTTCATAGTTGTATGGGTTGATATTTCATTTCCTCGTATTGTCGCAAAGGTAGGCTTTTCTTCCGAATCAAGAAAACAGGGATATTGTTTTTATAATCAACCAATATATTATACCTTTACGGCCGAGGCAGACTTCTGCGTCAAAAACCAGACCATTCAAATTCTTATTGATATGAAAATTTTCAAACTTTGGATGTTCGCCCTGGGAGCCGCGGCTCTGATGTTTTCCTGCGAAGACTCGGTCACTCCAGGCAACGATCCCGACGACAACACGCAAACCAACGACAGTACAGACATCACCCCTGGCGACCCGGGCGATTCTGACAACCTTGCTCCCGAAGCCTGGTACGAGACCAATTTCTGGCAGCGCACCGACCGTGAGAAGATCGGCCTGCGCGGTCCGGTCAAGAAATGGTATGTGGGAGGCAGCAGCCACCGCGAGTATGAGTACGACCGGGCCGGCCATCTCGTTTCGATGCGCGACGTGGATCCCACCAGTCAGCGCGGCGAGTGGCTCACCCTGTTCACCTACGACCAGCAGGGCCGGCTCATCAGTAGCCGTCACGGGCGCACCAAGGAAAAAGGCGGCACCGAGTTCGACCCCTGGAACGGTGTCATCGAGGAAGAAGTCTATGAGTACGACAATCCCGGCAAATATGTCTTCCAGCGCCCCGACGCCTATCTCAACAGCCGGGTGTTCAGGTGCCTGGGACCCGACTATCGCGACCACAACAACTCAATAATCAAAGGCCTCTCGGCCGTCCGCACCAGCACGTGGCTGGGATCGGATACGACAAAATCCTTTGTCGATTATCTATACTCTTTCGATGCCGATGGCAAGATGTGGCATTCTTACCACTCCTACTACCGCTTCTACGACCGCAACGAGGACACCCTGGGTGCCATCATGCAGGGCGACGACTATCCCGACTACACATGGAGCTGCCCCAATCCCGTGGTCTATCAAGGCGACTATCCCTACTCGTTCACCTTCGAAATCGAGGGTCGCATCCTCAACAGTGTCACGGCCATGACCTGGCGCGACAACGGCATGCCCCTCACCATGGACGGACCTGACGGCTACATCGAATTCTCCGACACGGAAAAGAGATACCTCAACCCCATCGCCTGGACCTGCCAGGAAGGCAATCCTTTCGATGCCCTGTTCGGCTTCTGCTTCTGGGAGAAATACACCTACAACAAGGCAGGCGACCTTGTCGATATGCAGGAACGCTTCAACGAAGAATCCGAAGAGCCCTGGACACGTCCTTCCTCCTGGGAATACGAGTACGACGACCATGGCAACTGGACATCCTTCACCAACAAGTACATGGTGCTCATCAACGGGCCCGAAGGACCGGTCTACGACGGATCGCTCAGACGTACAATAGAATATTTTGAATAGACAAACTATGAAAAGATTACTTCCCATCGCACTGCTGGCACTGATGTTTGCCTGCGTGCCTGAAGATCCCGAGACTCCGGGCGACGATCCCGGCAACAACACCCAACCTGCCGACACCACCGGCAACCAAGGTTCCGGCTCCGACGATGTGGACTTTACCCCCGAAGCCTGGTACGAAACCAACTTCTGGGACCGTACCGACCGTGAGCAAGCCGGCCTGCGCGGTCCGGTAAAGCAGTGGCGCGTCACCACCTACGCTTCCTACACGCTCTACGAATACGACCGGGCCGGCCATCTGCTCAAGGCCTCGACCTACAACAACAGCGGACAGCTGAGCGAGGTCGTCACCAACACCTACAATGCCGAGGGGCAGCTCATCAAGAGCGAATCCAGAGCCGAAGACGGCTATCTGTATGAAGAAATCACTTACGAATACGGCAATCCGGGCAAGGTGGTGGCACTCGACGGCTACCTCTATCACGGCCGCCTCACCAGCGAGATGATTTCCGACGACATCATGAACAAGGACATCATGAAAGGAGTTTCGGCCGTTCACCGTCGCCAGCCGGAAATCCAGCACACCGCCTGCTCGGACGACAGCTATGTCTTCGACGAACAGGGCAACCTGACCATCGCCAGCCACAGCTACCTGATCGACAATTGGAACAACGGAGAGATCATGCAAGGCACCGACACCACGCTCTACTATCACTGGACCTACAAAGAAGGCTATCCCGATTCGAGCGATCATGGCATCTCGGCCATGACATGGCAGGCCAACGGCATGCCGCTGAGCTGGGACAGCCGGGTGCCGGAAACCGTTTACAAATGGATGGGCGATTACCGGGTGGATCATTGCGAATACTACCAGAACGACCGGGTGCTGGCCATCAAGGATTACCGCCATCTTGCCGGTTATGTGGGCGGCTATATCGACGACTATTGGCGCATCAACGAGTTTGACGAGCACAATGAGCTGACTCACACTCAGTTTAGCGTCTACGAGGATGGCGACCCCTTCGACTATTATTACACCGACTATGTCTATGACTCCCATGGCAACTGGATTTCGCGCAAGGAAGACATCACGGGCATCATGGACGGCAACCAAAGCGTTTCGACCGTCGAAAGGGAAATCATCTATTACTAAAAAAAAGGATGAACCGGGTGGATGGCAAAATAAATTTTGCTATTCGCTCGGTTTGCATTAACTTCGCGGCCGAAATTGCGAAAGCGGTTTCACGTGAAAAGCCCAGATGGCGGAATTGGTAGACGCGCTGGTCTCAAACACCAGTGGATTCACTTCCATGCCGGTTCGATCCCGGCTCTGGGTACCCTCAAAAGAAAGCCTCTCCGATGTGTCGGGGAGGCTTCTTTATTTCTTGGAACAATTGGTCAGTTAAACTATAACACCTTTACCGAGGTCAGGCCGTGACGCTCCCCGGCGACGTAGCGCGACTCATCGGTGCAACCGGCACGATGGAAACGGTCCAGATAGAGCGGACGGCCCACCTGAAGTTGCAGGCATTCGAAACTATCGCCCGGTTTCAAGCTGGAATTCAACGATTCCTTGACCACAAACCGGTTATGACCGATGTATGTTACGGTGACCAGACGATCGGGCAGCCAGCCTAGTTGCAAGTGGCATCCGGGTTCCAGCCGCATGGAAACCACAGATTCTCCCGTAAATTCTTCCGATTCAACAGGTGATGACGCCTTGAGATCTTCGCAAAATCCCTTCCAAGATGCCGCGCCAACGTAGCGGGAAAGGACATTCAGCGTGCGCAAAGAGACAGCGTTGGCACCACGGGTGGAATAGCCCCAGAGGCGTTCCAGAGTGGTCTCTGACAAATGTTCACGAAGGGCCGACTCAACGGCGTCGGTAAGCGCCAAAAATCCATTGTGAGTCTGCAGCGGCTGTCCATAAGCCTCCTCCACACGGGAGCGTAGCGCCGTGATTTCCGGTATATTTACTGATATTGACATTGCGCGGCAAAGATAATTCCAATATCTTTGCACTACAATGTCATTTTATGTCAATATGACCATTTTGAGAGCAAAACATTAAGAAAAATTAGCTCCAGCCTTTCCTACCCTGAAATCCGTCCGCCCCGCCCTCCGCGACTACATCCTCCAACGCAACAATGAAATCCTTCCCACTCTGGGAGAGGAAATGAACGCCCGTATCCGCGAGCTAAGCCGCTAAAAATGACATTAAAAGACAACTTGTCCTTTGGGAGTGGCGAGTTATCTTTGTTTCATAGTTAATGATGAGGAATCGTTATCCTCATTTTTTACTATGCTGCGAACTTCCCGTTTTACGGGACATCAGTGATAATTCTAATTTATTCATTATGAAAAAAGTTATTGCTTTGGATTTTCCTTCCAAGAGCGGAGGATCTAAACTTAACGAAGTAGTCGGCTGTAATATTTTTACGGAACTGTGCGGAGATGAAAGGCAAGAGGACTCAGTTTACATGAGTCCAGATGCCTACAAAGAAATATTTGGCAAGACAAGAAAAGATTCAAGCAGAAGCAGAAAACGTCTTTCTGTTGTCAAGATTTACTCCCCAAAAACCAAACAGTCAATTCACCGTAAATACGTATTCAACCCAGATTTTCAAGGAATAAACAGCGATAACTTAGCTCTGAATCCTGCATCAATACGAGAACTATGTGGAGAAGGATTCAAGAACGAGGATATTGTAGGAACGGATGTTTGTGTGACAAAAGGATGTAAATTTTTCTATTATTGGCACCATCCACACCATGCGACTCGGATCTCTATGCAGTTAGGGTTTATATCAGTTCTCCTTGCCATCATCTCAATTATTGTCGGACTGATTTCTTTATACTGTTCATGCTATTGCTGCTAACCTTTTATCGAAGAGAAAAGCGCAAGAAAGCTTTCCATTTTTGTCAGTTTAATATCAAGCAACCATTCAATTATTTCTGATCATGTCATTACGAAACATCGTTTTAGTACTATCTGTTCTTGGATTGTTTTTCATGTCGGCTTGTACCCCAGAGCCAAAAGACGAAAAGAAAACGGTTTCTTTTACTGGTGCAGTGACCAGTGTCACTGTCAATTCCGCTATACTAACGGCTTACGCCAATCTGCCTGCAGATGTGACAGGAGATGTAATAATGGGCGTTGTATATTCAACCAGTTCCTCTCCGGACTTCCAGAATGGAAGAATTCTGACCTCCAAGGAACTGGATGAGAACAACATGTATCAGATCGAAGTAACGGACCTAACCCCTAATACCAAGTATTACTACAAGTCGTTTTTGTCCTATAATGATCAAACCTACTATGGGGAGGTAAAGGAGTTTACAACGGTTCAAGTACTCGCCAGTGTGTCTACGCTTGAAGCCTGGGATGTCACCGAAACAAAGGCTAGACTCGGGGGGATAGTTAGTGTTTTCAATGCCGGGGATGTCAAGAGAGAAGCGGCTATTTATTATGGAACTGACGGTTCCGACATAGAGGTTTTGAAAACTAAGGGAAGTAGAATCGGAATAGATGATATATCAGAAGACGGCATGTTTACCGTGAATCTGAATGCCCTTACTCCTTCTACCAAATACTACTTTGTCGCTGTCGTGTCGGTCGAAGGAGTCGAATTTGCTGGAGCAATCAAGAACTTCACCACGCAGGACAGGCCCACGGGAATCTCTGTTACCGGGGAGAGCTCCGACGTTGAGGAATCCTCGGCGAAACTATTTGGCTGGTGCAATCAAGAAGGAGCCGAGGGCACATCCGTGGTATTTGGTATTGAGTACTCGGCTACAGATCTGACAACTGCAGCAACCAGCATAACTGCCAGCGAAAAAGACGCGGAAAACAAGTATTGCTGCCAGGCGACAGGCCTTTCTTCCAATACGGTCTATTATTACCGTGCCTTCACGCTTTTTAATGGCGTAAGATCTTATGGCGAGGTAAAGTCATTCACTACATTGGATTTCACTGCAACAATAACATGTTACACGGAAGATGTTGGCGAGACGACAGCTACTGTCAGTGGATCTCTTACCGTAACGAGTAAAGAAACGCTACGTCAATCTGTTACCCTGTATTATGACACGAAAAATGGTTCTGTGGAAAACCTTATGTCAAATGGCCAGCGTAAGTCGATTTCGTTGAACCAGGATGGGAGCTTCTCGGCAAACTTATCGTCCTTGAAAAACGGAACAACATATTATTATGTAGCCGTGGCCTATGTCCATGATAAGTCATTCAATAGCACTGTTAATTCGTTCACTACGTTGACTCGGAATTGTCCTTCCGGCGCGGTTGATCTTGGCCTTAGCGTTTGCTGGGCAACATGTAATCTATGTGAAAGCGGCTTTGTGAGTAGTCCGGAGCAATATGGTGATTACTTTGCTTGGGGAGAAACCAGTAGCAAGTTGAATGTGCCATATGGTTGGTCGAGTTACAAATGGGGTAACGGTTCATACTACTCACTTACCAAATATAACACCCACAGTTCCGATGGAACAGTCGACAATAAAACAACTCTCGATTCTGAGGATGATGTGGCGCATGTGAAACTCGGCGGCAGTTGGCGTATGCCTACGGATGCTGAGTGGACAGAGCTTCAGAATAATTGTACATGGACCTGGACTAGCAATTACAATGGTACAGGAGTCGCAGGAAGAATAGTAACCAGCAATGTTGAGGGTTATAAGGACAAGAGCATCTTTCTTCCCGCCGCTGGTTACCGGCACGATACCAGCCTCAGCAGGTCGGGATCCGACGGCGACTACTGGTCTTCTTCCCTCCTTACGGACTACCCGGACCTCGCGTGGTTCGTCGACTTCAGTTCCGCCTATGTTCGCAGGGACGGCAGCTACCGTTACAACGGGTTCTCAGTCCGTCCTGTCTCAGAATAATAGGACGGCCAAGGCCTGTGGGCCTAGTGTCTTACCCTAAGGGGTGGGGGTGAGAGAGTGTAATGCCGATGCACTTGGTGTCTGCCGGCATTCCGGGTGGCTAGAGTGGCATGGGGCCGTGATCCATGCAACTGGTGGTGTCTTGCTTTTACTTTCATTGCCATAGTTCTTGTGTTTTTGAAGGTTGATAAAAATGTTTTTCCGGTGTCGAACCTGGAGATTCCCATGCGCGCCAATGTGTTTCTCTAGATAAGACATGGCAAAGGTAAAATCGGGGTTGTGCGGTCTAAAGAAAAAGACCAACTTTTTTCTCTCCAACTGGAAAAAATATTTTCCCAACTGGGGAGAAAAATTTCCCCAACTGGGAAGTGCGTTGCGTTGCAGTTGTTGCAGTTAATTTGGGGACTGTCTTTTACTGATTTTGGTTGACTTTTTTTGATAGGATTGACAGCGTCTAGGCAGGGTGTAGCCATACCCTTTTCAGCGATATGCGTCGCTCAAACCGCAGGCATATCGCTGGCAGCAATCCTTGTATGGTTTAAAAATACTCCTTCACCGCAAAGTCAAACTGGTCGATGAAAATTTGCTTGAAAGCATACAGATTGTTCTGCTCATAAAAGATGAGCATTGCCTTCTTATAGTCGATGGAGTCAACCGAACGAAAACTCAGCGGACAGTAGCCGTTGGCTATCAGAATGGCATTGCTGGTGATGCGGGCCGTTCGCTTGTTGCCGTCAGAAAAGGCCTGGATATACGATAGTAGCACCAGCGTCAATAGCGCCTTCTCGAACACGTTCTCACGGCTGTTTATCAGGTTGCAGGTATCTTGCATAGCCTCGCGAATCTGAAACTCGTTGTCCAACGGACGATAGTTGGTGCCTGTGATGCCCACACGACGATGACGTAGACCTCTGTCCACCGACAGTTCCTTCGTCAGCAACTGGTGTATGTCCTCAATGTGGCTCACCGTCAACTGTTGCAAGTAGTCAGGATGGTCCAGCACGAACCGCAGCGCATCCTTATGGTTCAGCAGCATCACCGCTTCCTCCTTTGTCTTGCCGGCGGCAGTCTTGCTCTCGCGCAGCAGTCGTTCCGTCTCCAGCAGCGAATAGGTGTTACCCTCTATCTGCGACGATTTCCAGCTCAGGTCAATGCCCAGTCGTTCCATCTCCCCGCGATATTCATTCTCTGTCATCTCGCTCACGTGCTGGCGAAATACTGCCTGTAACGCATTCAGACGCGCCATTTCCTCTTCGGTAAACAAGTGCACGACAGGCAACTGACGGCGTATCAAGTCGAAATTAAACGATGTCTGCACCTCACGCTCGTCCACATCCTGTGCAAAGTAAGTGTCAAGATTCAGCGGCATCAGCAGGTGAGCCTGATCAGACAGCCTGTACCTTGTAGCGCGTGCCTTACCTTCCACCACCACATCGCCCTTGGACACAGCCGCAGCAAGCAGACGTTTCATAGTAGCATCGCTACCTTCGAATGCCATTCCGTGGGTTATTTCATCGCGCGACGACAGCGGATGATAGTGCAAAAACTGCAGTACTTCTCGCGATAAATCCATACCTTCATGTATTAAATCGGCGCAAATATGCGTATTTTTCTTCAATTATCGGCTCATTTTAATCCAAAAATCGCACCCTTAACCTCACATTTGAGCCGATAATGCAGGCTCTAACCGCTATCATATCGCCAGCTACACCTTGGGGAATACTTGAAAAGCTTAGCTTCCTCATCTTCCACAGAGTTGTCCTTTGGTGAAGAAATCTGCTAGTGCTTTGCCAGCGTCTAGGCAGCGTCCAGGCAGCGAGTAGCCATACCCTTTTCAGCGATATGCGTCGCTCAAACCGCAGGCATATCGCTGGCAGAACCCTGCAAAAACATAACTGGACCTTTCCATCACATGGAAACGTCTAGACGAAAATAACAAAACTAAGGCTTACTCGGCCACAGGACGGATGGTGCGGCCCAGATAGCGATCGTAATAGTAGTAGCTGCGCCGGGAGACATAGCCGGAGTAGAAATAGACATACCACGCATCATACGAGTTCTCCTCATTCAAGGAAGACGACCAGTAGAGCCCATAGGAACCGCTGTCAAACAAGTCGGTCTCGTGACGGTGGCCGGCTGCAGGAAGGAAGATCCAGCGATCGGTGTAACCTGTTTTATTACTGGTCACCTTGAATCCTTCCGTACCGTTGATGGAGGTCCAGCTCCAAGTGCACTCCTTCTGCAGTTCCATCCACTCTTCATCAGTAGGCATGCGCCAGGAGGCACCCAGCCGGGCGTGGGCGGCATCATCCTCCAGATCGAGGACCTGCTTGTCGTCAATGATGCCATAACGGCCGTCCGTGCAATATTTGGTCAAGGTGTTGTAAGTACCGTTGCACCAACGGTAGGATTGCCAGCTATAGTCCTTCTTGGGTGAAATCTCACCCCAGGCAAAATAGTCACCGTTCTCTTCTATCTTGGATGCTCCGACATTGCAGGAGGCCCACATTACACTCAATCCCAGTTCGACGGCACCCTTAGGCACCTTACGGCCGATGGTGGTAAAGGTCTTTACATCGCCATGGAGAATCTGGTCGTGTATCCGGGCACAAGCCACATAACAATACCGGGCTGACATTTTCAAGGAGTCGCAGGCTGCGGCGAAACTGCCGTCCGGCTGCAATACCGCCTCCACTCTCCTGCCCTCCGACAAAAGCATGTCAGAGCCGTTCTCAGAGGGGCTGTAAAGAAACCAGACCCCCGAAGCGTCTCCGTTCATGTCTTTTGCCGGCAGACTTCCATGAAGAACGGCTTTGAACACAGAGACATCGGAAGCGTCCAATGTAAGAGGGTATTGATCATCAGGAATAACCAGATCTTGATTGTGTAATCCTTGCTCGCAAGAAGTCAGCATCAGCAGCCACAAAAGGCTGAAGAGGGAGATATGAGTGACTTGCATATCAGTATAGTTCGGGGCAATAGAATGGCTAAAACGTTTCAGTCCGACAAATGTATGGTTTATTTCCAAATATTGCAAACAAAAAAACGTGCATATCATTATTTGACTAACTTTGCAGCCCGAAATATCATCACAACACAAAGTGCCTGACGATAAAGAATCATTGGACACTAAAATGAAAAACAGCTATTTGGCAAATCATTCGACAGAAGATGGAAAAAAAACACACCAAAACTTTTTTTCTGGCGGCGCTGCTGAGCATTATCTCCAGTCATACCCTCATGGGGCAGACCGATGAAACGGCCGAAAACTGGCAGGAAGAGCTTTCTTCACGGATTACCCTGAACGGCTACGCCCAAGGCGGCTTCGAATGGCAGGATATGGACGGTAATTCCACCAACAGCTTTGTACTCAAGCGAGTGCTTGTCTGGGCAAAAGCCCGCATCACCGACCGCTGGTCGTTCCTTGTCATGCACAACTTCTCGGGCAGTCTGCTGGAATACTACACCGACCTGCGTCTTACCAGTGACCAGGCTATCAGTTTCCGCATCGGCCAATTCAAGAACAGCTACTCGCTGGAGAATCCCCTGTCCCCCTCCTCGGTCGAACTGATTGAAGTCTGCTCCCAGCCTGTCTCCTGGCTGGCAGGCTCGACCGACCCTCTGTTCGGGCCCAGCACCGGCCGCGATTTGGGCATGATGTTCTATGGCCAGCTTTTCAACGGTTTTTTCAACTACGAACTGGCTGTCATGAACGGTCAGGGCATCAACCGCAAGGACCTCAACAGTCAGAAAGACCTGATTGCCAAGATTGACCTCCGACCCGTGGAGGGCTTGAGAATCGTTGCCACCGGGCAGAAAGGAACCGGTCATGCCGTCGGTGTGGCTGCCTGGAATCCCGGTATCGCCCTGGACGACGACTATATCCGCGACCGCTACAGTTTTGGTGCTGAATATAAAATCGGGGCAATGGCTCCCGGCAAATACAAAGAAGCCCGTCCCTTCAGCCTGCGCAGCGAAGTGCTTGGAGGCCAGGATGGAGACGTCAACAGCCTGGGCGGCTATGTTACGGCCTGCCTCCCTCTCAGAGATGGCTGGGATATCATTGCCTGTGCCGACTATCTGGACCGCAACACGGATGTCAATGGCTGGAAGCAGGCCAATGCCACTCTGGGCGTTCAATACTGGTTCTACCAAAAATGCCGTGTCCAGCTGCAATACACCCGCTGCATCCGCGGCAGTCAGCTCGGTGAAGACTATAACTGGCTCCAGACTCAGTTTCAAATTGCTTTTTAACTTACCAGAACAACATCATGGCAATCAAAATTATCCTGACTATAGTCTTTTTGGCCATTCTCATCGGTATCGGCATCTATTCTCGCAAACAGGCTGAAAGTGTCGACGGATTTGTCCTGGGAGGGCGCGCGGTCGGTCCCTGGCTGTCGGCTTTCGCTTACGGCACCTCTTATTTTTCGGCTGTGGTCTTCGTAGGCTATGCCGGACAATTCGGCTGGAAATACGGCCTGTCGGCCACCTGGATCGGCATTGGCAACGCCCTGATCGGCTCCCTGCTGGCCTGGCTGGTGCTGGGCCGGCGTACCAAACTGATGACACAACACATCGAAAGCCGTACCATGCCCGACTTTTTCGGTACACGCTACCAAAGTCAGGGGCTGCGGGTCGCTGCCTCAATCATCGCCTTTGTCTTCCTGATTCCCTATACGGCCGGTGTCTACAAAGGTATTTCCACCCTTTTTGAAATGGGGTTTGGCATACCTTATGAGTATTGCGTCGTTGTCATGTCCGTCCTGACGGCCGTCTATGTCATACTGGGCGGGTACAAGGCCACGGCCATGAATGATTTTGTCCAGGGCATCATCATGCTCTTCGGCATTGTCATCGTAATTGCAGCCGTACTCAACACTCAGGGTGGGCTTTCATCTGCTGTCGGTAAGATGGCCGCACTGCCGACTGACGGTCAACCCGACCTCAACGGCAAATTCGCGGACTGGCTGGGGCCTGATCCCTGGAACCTGCTGGGTGTTGTGATCCTCACGTCACTCGGCACCTGGGGACTGCCGCAAATGGTGGGGAAATTCTACTCCATCACCGATGAAAAAGCCATCAGAAGAGGCACAATTATCTCCACGCTGTTTGCCTTTATCGTGGCCGGCGGATGCTATTTTCTGGGCGGTTTCGGACGCCTGTTCGGCACACCTCCCGCCCTGCCCGACGGCAGACTGGCCTACGACAGCATCATTCCCTCCATGCTGGTCACACTGCCCGACATCCTCATTGCCCTGGTAGTACTGCTGGTTCTCTCTGCCTCGATGTCCACCCTGGCCTCGCTGGTGCTGACTTCCTCCTCGACCATGACGCTGGATCTGATCTACCGCGACAAGAAATCCGACACGGATGAAGTGGACGAAGGTATCATCGACGATACAGTCTCCGAAAAAATCGAACGACGAAAAGTCATAGTCATGCGGGTACTGATTGTCTTTTTCATCACCATCTCGCTGATGATTGCCCTGAACCCGCCCACCTTCATCGCCCAGCTGATGGGCATTTCCTGGGGGGCGCTGGCTGGTGCCTTCCTGGCGCCCTTCCTACTGGGCCTCTACTCGAAGAAAGTGACAACGGCTTCTGTCTGGGCCTGTTTTGCCTGGGGAGTTGGCCTGACCCTCGTCAATATGATGGCCGGGAATCCCCTCAACCCGATCAACTGTGGTGCAGTGGCCATGGTCGGCGGTTTCCCCGTGGTCTGGATTGTCAGTCTTTTCAGTCGGAAGATGCCCGCCGAGACTGTGGACAAGTTTTTTGATTGTTACCGGAAATAGCCCATGACCCTGACTGACTTTTTCAAAAAGGACCGCTTTGCAGCGCTGGCCGGGGCCGAACTGCTCGAAATACGGGAAGGCTATGCCCGTGCTCGGATGCTGATTGTGCCAGAGAAGCATTTCAACGGAGGCGATGTCTGTCAGGGAGGAGCCCTGTTTACCTTGGCCGACCTGGCTTTTGCCGCTGCCGTCAACAGCCACCTGACCCTGACGCTGGCCGTCAGTACGAATATATCTTTTTTCCGCTCTGTCACAGAAGGCTACGTCTATGCCGAGGCTGTCGAATTGGTCAACCACAAAAGAATGCCCTACGCAGAAGTGAAGGTCACCGATGCGCAGGGCAATCTTGTTGCCGTATTCACCTCAAGCGGCTACCGCAAACAAGGTTGCGACATCCGTCTTGACGATTAATTCTCCCGGTCGGAGCACAGGGTTCCGGTTCAGGACCAAAGTGACAAATCCTTTTCCGTAACGAAACGGAGGCCGTTGAGGGTGATTACCTCACGGGTCTTGTCCGCATTGTCGGTGCGGAAGATGAGTATTCCCTTGCCGTTAAACAGGAAGGTGTACATGTAGGCGATGCTGATGCCGGCATTGCTCAGACATTCGACAGCTTCGGCAGCCCGGCCGGGCTGGTTATCGAGTTCAATGGCAAAAACATCCGACAAGGCTACGGCAACGCCGGCCTTTTTCAATTCATCATAGGCTTTGGCTGGCTCGCTGCAGATGATACGGTAAATGCCGTATTCCGCCGTATCTGCAATCGAGGAGGCAATTATCTGAATGTTTGCCTGTTTGAGCAACTGGAGCACTTTGACCAACGTACCGGATTTGTTTTCGATGAAAACAGAAAGTTGATTAATTGTCATAACCGTAATTTTATTAGAATAATTTTCTCAAGTCCTTAACTCTGACGGCCTTTTTCTCGTCAGAGACCTTCAAGCTGCCCTTAGACAGAAGCCGCACCTTGGGAGTTACCAGTATCTCGTCTTTCAGCTGACGGGTGATTTCCTTTTCCAGAGACTGTAGCCGGCCATAGTCGTCGGTGAATAGCTGACTGAGCTCCACATCGACCGTCATGGTATCGTTGCCGTCCCTTGTTTCCAGCGTAATGAGATAATCGGTGCTGACTTCCTTGAATTTGAGCAGAATTTTTTCCACCTGGATGGGGAAGATGTTGACTCCCTTAAGGATAATCATATCGTCACTGCGTCCCTGCAGACGGGCCAGCCGGCGATGAGTACGGCCACAGGGGCAGTCGCCCGGAAGGAAGCGCGTCAAGTCGCGGGTACGGTAGCGCAGCAGGGGCATGGCCTCGCGGTTGATGGTCGTGATGACCAGTTCACCCAATTCGCCTTCGGGCACCGGCTGGAGCGTGACAGGGTCGATGATCTCTACAATGAAATAGTCTTCCCAGATATGGATACCGTTCTGCTCGGGGCATTCGAAAGCGACTCCGGGGCCCATCATTTCCGAGATACCGTAAGAATTATAGGCCTTGACTCCCAGATACTCCTCAATCCGGCGCCGCTGCTCCTCACTGTGAGGTTCCGCTCCGATGCACAGCACGCGCAGTTTGGTGTCACGGCGCGGATCCACCCCTTCTTCCTTCATCACCTCATAGATACGGGAAGCATAGCTGGGAATGGCATGCAACACGGTGGTGCCGAAATCCTTGATGAACTTGATCTGTCGCAGGGTGTTGCCCGCAGCTGCAGGCACAGTCAGCATACCGACTTTTTCAGCACCGTACTGGAAGCCCAGACCGGCCGTAAACATGCCATAGCCGGCCGAATTCTGGAAAACGTCCTCCGGGCGGCTGCCGACCATCCACAGGCAACGGGCGACGGCATTGGCCCACTCATCGAGATCCTTTTGCGTATGAAGCACCACGGTGGGATTGCCGGTCGTCCCGGAAGAAGAATGCAGACGGACACAATCCTTCAGGGGCACACAAGCCAGTCCGTAAGGATAGTTCTCACGCAGGTCTTCCTTACTGGTGAAAGGAAGTCTGCTGACATCGTCAAGCGATTTGATATCATCGGGTGTAATTCCCAGCTGCTTGAATTTCTGCTGATAAAAGGGAGAATTCATGCAGTGGCGCACCGTTTGCCGAAGGCGCTGCAACTGCAGTGCCTCCAGCTCAGGGCGTGACATCGTTTCGTATTCAGGATTGAAATAGGGTGAATAAGACATATCGTTACTTATTTGATAATAGGTTCCAGACTGGCCACATTATCGGCTATCTCCTGATCGGGAATGGTATAGTTCTGCAAGTCGCCGTTAATGTACTGGTCGTAGGCAGTCATGTCAATCAGCCCATGGCCGCTGAGGTTGAAGAGGATGACCTTCCGCTCGCCACTTTCCTTACACTTGAGCGCTTCACGGATAGTGGCCGCGATGGCATGACAGCTTTCCGGAGCAGGGATAATACCCTCGGTGCGGGCAAACAGCATACCGGCATCGAAACTTTCCAGCTGAGGGATATCCACTCCGTGCATCATCTTGTCCTTGATAAGCTGGCTGACAATCACACCGGCGCCATGATAGCGCAGACCGCCGGCATGGATGTTGGCAGGCTTGAACTGGTGACCCAGCGTGAACATGGGCAGCAACGGTGTCAGGCCTGCCTCATCGCCGAAATCGTACTGGAAGACACCGCGGGTCAGTTTCGGACAGCTCTCGGGTTCGGCGGCGATAAACTCGGTTTTCTTGCCGTCAAGGATATTGTGACGCATGAAAGGAAAGGCGACACCGCCGAAATTGGAGCCTCCGCCGAAGCAGGCAATCACCATATCGGGATATTCGCCGGCCATGGCCATCTGCTTTTCAGCTTCCAGGCCGATAATGGTCTGATGCAGGCCCACATGGTTGAGCACCGAACCCAGGGTGTACTTGCAGTTGGGCGTGGTCATGGCCAGTTCGACAGCCTCGGATATAGCCGTACCCAGCGAGCCAGAATGTTTGGGATTGACAGTCAGAATGTCCTTGCCGGCACGGGTGGACATGGAAGGCGAACCGGTCACCACGGCACCGAAGGTGCGCATGATGGACGAACGGTAGGGCTTCTGCTGCATGGATATCTTTACCTGATAGACAGCCGCTTCCAAGCCGAACACCTTAGCGGCATAGGCCAGTGCGGCACCCCACTGTCCGGCTCCGGTCTCGGTGGTGACATTGGTCGTACCCTCCTGCTTGGCATAGTAGCACTGGGGCAGAGCCGAATTGATTTTGTGTGAACCCAGCGGATTGACGCTTTCATTCTTGAAATAGATATGGGCCGGCGTATCCAGGGCCTTTTCCAGCTCGTAGGCACGCACCAGAGGGGTCGAACGGTAGAATTTGTACTTTTCAAGCACCTGTTCGGGAATATCAATCCAAGGGTGCTCGGTATCGAGTTCCTGGCGGGAGCACTCAGCCGGGAAGATATGAGCCAGATCCTCCCATGTCAAGGGTTGTTTGGTGGCAGGATGGATCGGAGGCAGCGGCTTGTTGACCATATCGGCCTGAATGTTGTACCACTGCGTAGGGATTTCCTTTTCCTCAAGGATGAACTTTTTCTGCTTTTTCATAGTAGCCATTGTGTGTGTTTAAATTATAACTGACGTTTATCGATGACATGGGCGCTCTTGCCCTGACTTCTTTCGATGGTATTGGGAGCTTTCAGCTGCACTTTGGCAGCGATGCTGAGTACACTCTTCAGCCTGGAAGACAAGCGCTTTTCCAGCTCGTCGATAGCAGCCGGCGTATCCATGGTGCTGGTAAAGTACTCCTGGCGAAGTTCGACCTGAACCTGCAGCGTATCAAGATTGTTGACCCGGTCAACGACCAGCATGTAACGCGGAGCAAACTCGGGCATGCTCAGCACAACACTTTCGACCTGTGAGGGGAAGACGTTGATACCCCTGATAATCAACATGTCGTCGCTGCGTCCTGTAATTCTGCTCATCCGAATGGCTGTGCGTCCGCAGTCGCAGGTACCAGACATCAGAGAACACAGGTCGCGCGTACGGTAGCGCAGCACAGGCATACCTTCCTTGGTCAGCGTGGTGAAGACCAGTTCACCGGGCTGTCCGTAGGGTACCGGTTCCAAGGTGACCGGATTGATAATCTCGGGATAGAAATGGTCTTCGCAGATATGAGAGCCGTTCTGCTCCTGACATTCGTAACTGACACTCGGCCCCATGATTTCACTCAGACCATAGAGGTTATAGCCCTTAAGCCCCAGGCGTTCCTGGATTTCCTGACGCATCTGCTCGGTCCAGGGCTCCGCTCCGAATGCGCCGATTTTCAGTTTGATCTGGTCCTTGCTAATGCCCATTTTTTCCATGGTCTCCGCCAGGTACAGGGCATAGGACGGCGTACAGGCGATGCCTGTGATACCCAGGTCGCGAATGAGTTTCAAGTGTTTTTCCGTATTGCCCGTACCGGCCGGAATAACCGAAGCCCCGATATGTTCGACGCCGTAGTGTGCTCCCAGTCCGCCCGTGAACAGCCCGTATCCGTAGGAAACGGAGAAAATGTCGTCGCGGGTCACTCCGTAGGCCGTCAGACAGCGGGCCATGCACTCACTCCAGACACCGATGTCCTTGCGGGTATACCCGACGATGGTCGGATTGCCCGTTGTGCCGCTGCTGGCATGGACACGGATAATTTCGCTCTGCGGTGCTGCCTGTAGGCCGAAAGGATAGTTGTCGCGCAAATCCTTCTTCGTGGTAAAAGGAAGTTTGGTGATGTCTTCGATGGTTTGGATGTCATCGGGACGAATGTCCATTTCCTGCAATTTGTTGCGATAAAACGGCACGTTGTGGTAAACGTACTCCACAATCTTGTGGAGCCGCTTTCCCTGCAAGTCGCTCATTTCGTCGCGACTCATGCATTCTTTGTTAGGATTCCAGATCATAATGATATCAATTCTCAGACTGTCAAATGTTTTTATGGTTTTCTTCAAATACTTTCATGCGCTGTTCCAACAACTCGTATTGATGGTCCTGGATAAAGGAGGTACAGATTCTCAGCCCTTGCCGGGTACTGCCGGTCGAATCCAAGGCAATGGCGCTTACCCCGTAGTAGAGCAATTCCCGGGCTAGCTCAGGACCACTCATTCCAGGCCAGGCCACGGTGAAATAGAAACCGTCGGCAATGGGCTCTTCCAAGTCCTTGTCATAGACTATGCTGAATCCGTATTGGCAGAATATATCCTTGAGCCGGGCTGCCCGACGGCCATATTCACTGATGTCGCCGCGAAAGTCATAGACACCGTCACTGGCCGCCCTGAGCATGGCCGCCAGTGCGTACTGTGCACTGTGGCTTGTTCCGCTTGACAGCGCATACAATACCCGGTGGACAAAGACCGGGCCGAAGCAGCCGTTGCCATAACGGCGGCTCAAAGCCGGATATTCCCGATGATACAGAGCATCGGAGATACAACTTACCCCAATACGTTCGCCAGCATAACTGAAGGCCTTGCTGCCGCTGATGAGCAGTACATAATTATCTGTATATCTGGCCACCGTAGCCTGATAAGGAGGCTCAAAGGGACGGCTCAGGTCCTTACGGAAATCCATGGCAAAATAGGCCAGATCCTCCAGTACGACAGCATCATACTGGGAAGCCAGCCGGCCGATATCCGAAAGTTCTTCCTCACAGAGACATATCCAGGCGGGATTGTTGGGATTACTGTAGACAATGGCGGCGATATTTCCTCGGCGAAGATAGGACTCCAGTTTAGGAGCCAGTCTGTCGCCCCGGTAGGCATACACATCAAAACTCTCATAGGGTACGCCCATCACCAGGCACTGCTGCTTCTGTACCGGGAAGCCCGGATCAATGAAAAGGATGGTATTCCTCTGCGGATCGGCCTGCGAAGCGGTCAGAAAAGAGGCGAAAGTGCCCTGCATCGAGCCGCAGACCGGCACACAGCCTTCCGGACGGATATCCACGCCGACAAAGGCTTTGACAAAACGGGAAGCCTCGTTTTTCAATGTCTCCAGTCCGTTGATGTTGGGATACAACCGGGCAACGCCGCTTTGCAAGGCTTCTATCTGCGCCCCGACCCCATAGGAAGAGGCAGGAAGTCCGGGCACTCCCATTTCCATTTTGATGAATTCCTGTCCGGATAGTTTTTCCGACTGTTGGGCAACAGCCACGATTTCACGGATGGTGGCTTTGCCAAAATCCTCGATTCCCAGACTTGCGATGGCCTGATCGACAATTTCACGTGCAATAGGAGTCTGCATCATATCAGTCATGAAAAGCAGAAAAACCAGCGTCAAAAGCCGACAAGTTGGCCTCCACGACCGCCTCGCCCTTCTTGGCAAAAACGGCCCGGATGGCACTGCGAAGCTGGTCGGCACTGAGAATGTCAATGTAAGGCGCTGCCATTCCCAACAGAATCATATTGGCACTTTTGGGAGTTTTCAGCTCAGAAGCCAGTGCCTCGATATCGAGCCTGATCACCCGCGAACGGGCACCGAGTTCGGCCATCAGAGCTGTCTCGTCGGGATAGTTCGGAATGTTGATGAAGGGCTTTGAGGAGGTGATAATCCAGCCTTCCGAGTGGAGATACGGTAAATAGCGGAGAGCTTCCATAGGCTCCATGGAAATAATCAGATCGGCCTTGCCTAAGGGAATCTGGTCACTGAAGATTTCATCGGTGCTGAGTCGCAGATCGCTCTGCACATCTCCGCCACGCTGGCTCATGCCGTGCACTTCGGCCTGCTTGAGCTGCAGTCCGGCACTGGTGGCAGCCTGGCCGATGACCGTGGCGATCGAGAGGATACCCTGTCCTCCCACGCCTGAAAGTTTGATGTCTATCTTGCTCATTTTTGTGCGGCTTTTCTGGCCCGGAGCTTACGGTTGAAAGTCTGGATGCACTCGCGCTGCGGAATGATGACCGAGACACCGGGATAGTTGATTTCTTCTTGGATAATACGGGTAATCTCGGGCATATTCTTGGGCAGAGGGACCACCACATGCAGGTGTTCTGGCGCCACTCCGAGGGCCAGGCAGATAGCCTCGTACTTATGGGTGCCGGCCGAATCCTGACCTCCGGTCATTCCAGTGGTCAGATTGTCGCTGATGATAACCGTGATATTGGCATTGTCGTTGACGGCATCAAGGAGGCCGGTCATTCCCGAGTGGGTAAAAGTGCTGTCTCCGATGACAGCCACCGCCGGAAACTGGCCGGCATCGGCCGCGCCTTTGGCCATGGTGATGGAAGCCCCCATATCGACACAGCTGTCAATGGCCTGGAAGGGAGGCAGCGCCCCCAGCGTATAGCATCCGATATCTCCGAACACCCGAGCGTCGGGATACCGGGAAAGCACCTGGTTAAGAGCCGTATAGACATCTCGGTGACCGCAACCCTGACACAGTTGAGGCGGACGGCCGGCCAGATTTTTGGCCGGAGCGAAAGCCGTCATGGCTGGTTGGCCGAATGCGGCAGCCACATTATCGGGATTCAGTTCGCCGGTGCGAGGCAGACGACCGCTCAGACGGCCGCTCACAGGATAATCGGACGACAGCAGGGCCTTGACCTGTTCTTCGGCAAAAGGCTGTCCGTCTTCCACCACCAGGATTTCCGTGCTGTGGGCAGCCAGTTCTCTGACCAGCGACACAGGCAGCGGATAATGCGATACCTTGAGCAAGGAGATGTCACGGGGAGCGGCTTCACGCACATAGTTGCAGGCAATGCCGCAGGCAATGACACCCAAGCCTTTCTTTTCAGACAGTTGGAGAGAATTGTGAGAAGAGTCCTCGGCCGCCTGCAGCAGTGAGGGTTGTTTCTCAATGAGCGAGACATATTGCCTGCGGGCATTGCCGGGTAACAGCACCCAATGGCTGCGGTCCCTGTCGGGGCAGAGCGGATTCTGTTCACGAAGGCTGCCTACCTCGACGGCTGCCCGGGAATGGGCCAGCCGGGTGACAATTCTGAGCAATACCGGCAACTTGAGACTTTCCGACAAATCGAAGGCCTCGGCCATCATGTCATAGGCCTCCTGCTGAGTGGATGGCTCCAGGATGGGAACCATGGCAAACTTGCCGTAGAAACGGGAATCCTGTTCATTCTGCGAAGAATGCATGGACGGATCATCGGCAGCCAGTACCACCAGCCCGCCGTTGACTCCAGTTATGCCGGCATTGACAAAGGCATCGGCACATACATTCATGCCGACATGCTTCATGCAGACCAAAGCCCGTTTACCCGCATAGGACATGCCCAGGGCAGCTTCCATGGCCGTTTTTTCATTGGTGCACCAACGGCTGCGTATGCCCCGCTCACGGGCTGTCGGGCTATTCTGGATAAACTCGGTGATTTCTGTCGAGGGAGTGCCCGGATAGGCATAGACACCGGACAACCCCGCGTGCACTGCACCCAGCGCCACGGCTTCATCACCCAATAGCAATCGTTTTTCAGACATAGACAGATATATACTACTTATTTGTACAAGATTTTCTTTCCGTTCATGATATACAGTCCCCGTTGTGCCTCCTTGACACGAATTCCCTGCAAGTTGTAGATGACAGCGTCTTGACGGAGCTCGGCCGGGGCTGTATCCAGGCCTGTTGAGAGCTCTTCGGAGGCTACTCCCAGACCGCCCGTTTCGTTGGCGGCACGCACCGACCAGACACCGGGGCCGGTAAGGGTATAGCGCGGCTCCACAGTGAAACCGACCACTTCACCGTCCAGGCAGACGGCCCAGCACAGCACATAGGGGCTGTCGTCCCAGCGCAAGGTGTCGGCATCCTTCAGCACACCCGTCGGTGCCGAGACCTGTTCGGTCAGAGCCGTCGGATCCCAGCCGTCGGTGCCACCCATTACAGCGTCCATCGTCAGTGCATCGGCCTCCGCCTCCGTAAGCAGGGGATTGTTGGCATGCCCCTGACCGAAAGTCCGCTTGCGGGCACTCAGGTCAACAACGGAACCTCGGGCAGTGACTGAGCCGTATTCGGCAAAGCAGGCCGGCCAACCGTCGGACATTTCCGCCCAGCCGGCAGCTGAAGGCTGAACCTCCATACGGGTGTCTATATAACGACAAGTCGGCGTTCCGGAGCCCCAGGGTCTACCCAAGGTGAAGGTTCCGTCCACGCCTGCCTTGTCGGCCTTGATGACGCAGTCGCGGAATACATAGCCGTATTTTCCGGGCTGCGAGGGGGCCGTGATGTAGCCGGAAGCACAGACCTGCAGAGTCACGGCATTGTAAAAGACATCGCCCTTGCCGCAAAGAAAATCGGTACGGCCGCGCAATACGCCACCCTCGAAATAGAAACGTCCGGATTCGTTATTGGAGACATAGGTATCCTGATAGGCCCACAGACAGACATTCTTCATCACCGTCTTGTTGGACTGGTCGTTGATGACGATATTACGGCCCGTGGCATCTTCCATACCGCTCTTGAAAGTGATGTCCTGGAAATAGGTATTCACAGCTGCCCCGGTCAGTTGCAGCACATCGCCCCTGCCGATACCTTCCAGCGGATTCTGCAGTCCGTATTCTGTGCTGACATAGTATTCTGATCCGGGTACGGTATTGACAATGACCGTGGCATCGCGGTCCTCGCCGATGACGGAGACGTTGGGTGTTGCCAGGACGGTGGTGGCATCGGGATACTGACGGCCGTCGGTGCCTTCGCGCGTTACCGTGGTACTGGCGGGAATGACATAGGTTCCCCGCCTGACAAAAATGCGGAAACGTTGCGTCACATTGCCGCGTCGCGAGGCAGCGGCAAAGGCCTGAGTCAGGGAGCCGTCATCGGGCACGACAAAATCGTAGGGACGTTTGCTCACAAGAGATTTGCTGCGCGTCCTGAATGAAATGGAGATTTCCTCGTCCAGAGAGTTATCCGTCAGGTCGGCCACCAGACCGGCAGGCAGTACGAAACGATAGTCAGTGGCATAAGCCAGGCCCCGATACTCAAAGCTGACGGTATGGGCACTGACCGCAGGCCTCAGTTCCTGTACCTGCCCGTCGGAAGCTGTCAGACGGGCCCGGGCACCTTCCGGGATTTTCACTTTCTCGTCGAAAGTGAGCACCACGCTGCCGTTGGCCGGCACATTGAAAGCAGACTGAGCCGGCAGTGTACGAACCAGCCGGGGGGCTGTCCCGTCGTTGACCAGCATGGCATCGCCGGTGATGAAAATATTGGTGATGGCTATGCCGTCGTTGGCCGATGCCGCCCCGGCGACACTGGAGGTCTTGTCGGAAATCCAGCGGACATAGACCTTGGGCTGGTTATTGGCCGTATCGGGCAGGGCGAAGTCTCCGGCCGTCCAGTGTTTTTCACCTTCCATGAAAATGGTACCCAGCGTAGTCCAGTCCTTGCCGTCCAAAGAGAACTGCACCAGCTGTTTCTGATAGGCATTGAAATTGTAGAGCATCTCGCTGTATACCCTCAAATGGGTAAAGGCCGTGGCGTTGACCATAGTCTGCCAATAATAATGGCCCACATCGCCTTCTGCCGATCCGGTCCGCCAGTTGACAGCAGCCGGACGCCCCTCGTAGCCGCCGGCGACGGCCTGACTCTTATCGAGCCAGCCGGAGGTATTGCCGGCATCATCCCGCAAAACGAGCTGTACGGCATCGTTGTCTTCCGAAATGAAATCTGCCTTGCGATTACTGCCGCCGCTCTGCCAGAAGTCCCAGCCCACGATATAGTCGGAGGCGGCAAAAGTAGCAGTCAGCGCTGTGTCCTGGGTCATTGGCAGGGTTATCTCGCCCCTGGTCTCCCCGTTACTCCAACCGGCAAATGACATGATGCGGTTGGGCATCGCAGTCAACGTCACCGTAGTACCCTCTTCATACATCTTTTTTCCATCGACATTGACAGGAGCCGGACTGAGCTGTACCTGATAGTCGTTGGCAGGAGCCTCCACGCTGAGAGCGAGGCTGTAGGTGCTGACCTGTTCCAGATTGGCTCTGAGGGTAGTGACGGCATTGACGGTGTACTTGAACTGGGGTTCGGTGGAAACCACAGTGCCCGTCTGGTCGGTCCAATTGACAAAACGGTAGCCGAAACTGCGTTCCGCTGTGACGGTCACCTCACTGCCAGCCTCGTAAACTGCCGCATGGGGATTGAGCGACACTTTGGCCGAACCGGCAGGACTGGCCTCGATACTGAGAGCATATTTGGCCACCTGGATTTCCGTTCCGTTGAGCAAACCGTAGATGCGGACATCGCTGAAACCGCCCTCCTTGCCGGCAGCCACGCCGACCGTGGCCGAGAGGGTGAAAACACCCGACCCGCTCAGCCGGGTACGCTGCTCAGAGGTGAGAGTGATATCGACATAGTTGGTATAATTGCTGTTGCTGCCGTATTTGTCATCGGCCTGGGTCTTGTTGTAACGTGCCGCCGTATAAGTGCCCAATGCAATGCCGGCGCCACCTTCGACCGAAGCCGAAAACGAGACACCGTTCTCGACGTCGGTGGCAAAACGCTGAATATAGGCACATATCCTGGTGGGGGTAAACGTGAACCCGGCAGAAGGTTTGACCTGCCATTTCACAGCCTTGTCGCTGCCGGCCGGGTTCAGCTTGACAAAAGTGACCTTGTTGCCCTCGGCCGTCACCGCCTGCCCGGTACCCGTGCCGGTAATGGTAATATCTCCCAAATCGGCTGCAGCCAAGGCAAAAGCCCCGTCTGGAGTCACAGTATTGGCTGCCCCGACGGCGGTAGTATTGAAATTCCAGACGAGCAGCGCTTCCTCATCCTGATAGACCACCGGATCAGACTGCTCCTGAGCCGCCGTCGGCAGCCACCCTGCCAGCAGGCAGATGAGCCCTGTACATATCAGACCAGACTTTTCCATAAACTATGCCGTAATGTATAAATATTCAACCAATTGTCAATAGACTTACAAAGTTAGTGCAAGCCGAGCGTAATCGCAAAATTATTTGCGATTACAAGGATTTTAAGACGGGCTGCCGGCCCAAGCTTGCTTGAGGGAGGTCGGCCGGAATAAAAAAATCGCCTGAATAATTTGCATCCACCGGAGAGCTGTCATTAATTTGCAGCCGAATTGTCGGCCACACTACACCTGTGACAACATGCTCGGAATACTGAACCAGATTAACGATGCCCTGTGGGGCTACCTGCTTATCGCCGCGCTGATAGGCTGCGGACTGTGGTTTACCTGGCGCAGCCGTTTCGTACAGTTCCGGATGGCAGGCGAAATGCTGCGCCTGCTCGGCGATTCATCGTCCCGACCTGGAAGCGGCGAGCGGCATATTTCATCGTTTCAGGCATTTGCCGTGTCACTGGCCTCACGCGTAGGGACAGGCAATCTGGCCGGGGTAGCCACAGCTATCGCCGTAGGCGGTCCCGGAGCCGTGTTCTGGATGTGGGTGATGGCCTTGGTGGGTGCGGCAACCGCTTTTGTAGAGTCAACACTGGGTCAGCTCTTCAAACAGCGCCACCGCGACTCGTTCATCGGCGGTCCGGCCTATTACATACAGCGAGGTCTGCACTGTCGGTGGATGGCCGTACTCTTTGCCATACTCATCACCCTGTCGTTCGGACTGGCCAACAATTCAGTGCAGACCAACACCATCTGCGGAGCCATGCAGGGAGCTTTCGGCTGGAATCCCGCTGTGACAGGGGGGATACTGGTGGTCATGACCCTGATCATTGTATTCGGCGGCATACAGCGCATCGCCAAGGTCAGCTCGGTGCTGGTGCCGGTCATGGCCGTCGGCTATTTCGTGCTGGCAGTCGTGATTATCGTCATGAACATACAGCAGATTCCCCATGTACTGGGAGTCATTGTCAAGAGTGCTTTCGGCCTTGAGCAGGCTGTGGGAGGTACTCTGGGGGCCGCCATCATGAACGGAGTGAAGCGCGGCCTGTTCAGCAACGAGGCCGGTGAAGGTAGCGCACCCAACGCAGCCGCGACGGCCCATGTATCCCACCCCGTCAAGCAAGGGCTCATACAAGCTCTGGGCGTCTTTACCGATACACTGGTGGTCTGTTCCTGTACAGCCTTCATCATCCTTATCAGCGGGCTCTACACCTCGCCCGAGCTGAACGGCATCATGCTCACCCAGTCGGCTCTGGTGTCGGAAGTGGGTTCCTGGGGGGCCATATTCGTAGCCATAGCCATCTTTCTCTTTGCCTACTCGTCAATCATCGGCAATTACTACTACGGCGAGGCCAACGTCCGGTTCATGACCTCCAGCCGCCGGGCCATAACCCTCTATCGGCTGTTGTCGGGCGGCCTGATGGTGATGTTCGGGGCCCTGACCACGCTCGAAGTGGTATGGAGTATGATCGACCTGTGCATGGCCCTGCTGACAGCCTGCAATCTGGTGGCCATTGCCCTGCTGGGCAAATATGCCTTCCGCCTGCTGGACGACTATCGCCGACAGAAAAAACAAGGCATCAAAGACCCCATATTCCACCGCCGCCAACTGCCCGAGATAGAACAGGATATCGACTGCTGGGAATAACCGGCTTCCAACCGGACAAAAAACCGGAGCACCCGACTGGACACTCCGGTTTTCTTATACCATCTCTCTTGACGAAGACTATTCGGCGCTCCGGTTTCCGGCAGCACGGAAGAAAGGCAGTTCCTCCTCAATAAAGCTCTTGACATAGACACTCTTGCCCACGACATCCTCCTGAGCCTGACGGACATAGACATTGGCCGACTTGAAGAAGCGGGCAGCGCACTCGTGGCCCTGCTTTTCGGCACGGGTAGCGTCGTCGAGGATGAGCAGCGACATGATGATTTCGGCCGTCATGTCGTAGAGACGACGGGCCAGGAAATCCTGCACCTCCTGGTTATTGCATTCCTTCACGTAGCTGACGCTCTGTTCGTAAAGTTCCACCATCTTCTCGACGCGCACCTTGAGGGGCATCAGGGCCTCGGCCACTTGGGCGCCAAGCATATCCCTGATGAGCGACAGATAAGTGCCGTTGGTGATATAGCGGACGGCGGCCACCACCTGCAGCTGGGTCGTACCTTCGTAGATGGAGAAGATGCGGGCATCGCGGTAGAGACGCTGGCTCTTGTATTCCATGATGAAGCCCGAGCCGCCATGAATGGAAATGGCGTCGTAGGCATTCTGGTTGGCATATTCAGAATTCATACCCTTGGCCAGTGGCGTAAAGGCATCGGCCAGGCGGGAGAATTTCTTCATTTCCTCGCGCTCGTCGGCCGTCAGCGGGCGCTCGCGCTGAATATCCTCCAGCGATTTGTATATATCCACATAGCGTGAGGTCTGGTACAGCAGTGAACGGCCGGCATCCAGTTTGGCCTGCATACGGGAGAGCATGTCGTAGACCGCCGGGAATTCGATGATCTTCTGACCGAACTGGGCACGTTCCCTGGCATAGGCCAGACCTTCGTTGTAGGCCTCCTGTTCCACGCCGACGCTCTGGGCGGCGATGCCCAGACGGGCTCCGTTCATCAGGGCCATCACATATTTGATCAGCCCCAGCTTGCGCGAACCGCAGAGCTCGGCCTTGGCATTCTTGTAGGTCAGCTCGCAGGTGGGACTGCCGTGGATGCCCAGCTTGTGCTCGATGTGGCGGACATTGACACCGCCCTGGTTCTTGTCGTAGATGAACATCGACAGGCCGCGTCCGTCCTTGGTGCCTTCCTCGCTTCGGGCCAGCACCAGATGGATGTCGCTATCGCCGTTGGTGATGAAGCGCTTCACTCCGTTCAGACGCCAGCAGTCTTCCTTCTCGTCGTAGGTAGCCTTGAGCGTGACACGCTGCAGGTCTGATCCGGCATCGGGCTCAGTCAGGTCCATCGACATGGTCTCCCCGGCACAAATACGCGGAATATACTTCTGACGCTGTTCCTCGCTGCCGAACTCGTAGAGTGTGTCGATGCAGCTCTGCAGGCTCCAGATATTCTGGAAACCGGCATCGGCGGCCGAGATGACTTCACTCATCATGGAAAAGACTACGCTGGGCACGTTCAGACCGCCGTAGCGACGGGGCATAGACACGCCATAGAGCCCGGCCTTGCGCGTAGCATCCAGGTTTTCGAAAGTCTTGGAGGCATAGATCATGCGCCCGTTCTCCAGATGCGGCCCCTCCAGGTCGACACTTTCCGCGTTGGGCTCAATGATATTGGCTGCCACATCCCCGGTGATGTCGAGTATCTGCCGGTAATTTTCGATGGCATCTGCATAATCGACAGGGGCATCTTCAAACTTGTCCTTGTCGGCATAGCCTTTTTCCTTGAGCTCAACAAGGCGCTGCATGAGCGGATGTTCCAGATGGAAGCCTATTTCGGGATGATCGCTATAATAGTTTGCCATAATTCCTGTATTTAAGTTATTTCTCCTGACTTTTCTTTTCCTGCCGGTACAGAGCAAGCGACAGGCAGAGCAATCCCACCAGCATCAGGGCACAGAGCACCTTGCCCGCCGGAGTTGTCTCAATGAACAGACCGGCGCAGCTGACGCCGCAGAGGACATAAAGAATGATTTGCCAGGATTTCATGTTATTTCGAATTCTGTTTATAGTATTTGATCAGTTTGGGAACGACCTCCTCCACTGTGCCGACAATGACATAGTCGGCTATCTGGTTGATAGGTGCCTCCGGGTCACTGTTCACACTGATGATGATACCGCTGTCCTGCATACCGGCCAGATGCTGGATCTGTCCGGAAATGCCGCAGGCGATATACACCTTGGGATGCACTGTGACACCCGTCTGGCCGATCTGACGATCGTGGTCGATCCAACCGGCATCGACGGCGGCACGCGAACCGCCCACTTCACCATGCAGCACCTTGGCCAGCTGGAAAAGCTGTTCGAAGCCTTCCTTGGAGCCAACCCCATAACCGCCGGCAACGACAATAGGTGCACCTTTCAGGTTGTGCTTGGCAGCCTCGACATGATGGTCGAGCACCTTGACGACAAAAGCCTCAGGGCTGACATATTCCGATACGGCGGGATAGACCACCTCGCCGCGGGCCTTGCCGTCATAGACCGCCTTCTGCATCACGCCGCTGCGGACAGTGGCCATCTGGGGACGATGGTCGGGATTGACAATCGTAGCCACAATGTTGCCGCCAAAAGCGGGACGGATCTGATAGAGTAGCTGATCGTAGGTCTTGCCCGATTTCTTGTCCTCGTAGGGACCGATTTCCAGCTCGGTGCAGTCGGCCGTCAGGCCGCTGGTCAGGGAGGAGGAGACCCGGGGACCCAGGTCACGTCCGATGACCGTGGCACCCATCAGGCAGATCTGCGGCTGCTCCTCCTTGAAAAGATTCACCAGGATATCCGTATGAGGAGCTGAAGTATAGGGGAACAGTTCCGGAGCATCGAAGACAAAAAGTTTATCGACGCCGTAAGGCAGAATCTGCTGTTCCACCCGGCCCTTGATATCCGTACCGGCCACGACGGCATGGAGTTCCACGCCCAGAGTGTTGGCCAGCTTGCGGCCTTTGGTCAGTAGTTCTTGAGAAACTTCCTGAACCAGGGTGCCTTCTATTTCTACATATACAAATACATTGTTCATAATTCTTTCTTTAGGTAGTTAGCACAGGGCGGACAGCAGTCCTAGCCGATAATCTTTTCATCGAGCAGTTCGCGGATCATGCCTTCGATGTCGGCATCGGAGGCGGTCAGCGTCTTGGACTCCTTGGCCTGGAAAACGATGTTCTTCACGGCTTTGACCTTAGTGGGCGAACCGGCCAGACCGCACTGCCCTGGGTCGCCGTCCACATCGGCCACCGACCACTGGTTCAGGGTCAGGTAGGGACGTTCCTTGTAAAGATGGTCGTAAGGAGTCCCCTCCTCGGGGCGTTCCATAGGGCAGGTGGCACGCTTGTACTTGAGCACCAGTTTGGCGTTCTGGGGACGACAGGGAGCGGCACTGCCGTTGACGGTGATAACCACGGGCAGCGGAGCGACCACCGTTTCCACACCACCGTCGATATGACGCCGTATGGTGGCCTTGCCATCCTCCACCTTGAGAATCTCCTCGGCGTAGGTCACCTGGTTGAGTCCAAGCTTCTGAGCCACCTGGGGGCCCACCTGGGCCGTATCGCCGTCAATGGCCTGCCGGCCGCCGATGACGATATCGACATCGCCTATTTTCCTGATGGCTGTTGCCAAAGCGTATGAAGTGGCCAAAGTATCGGCACCGGCAAACAGGCGGTCGGTCAGCAGCCAGCCCGTATCGGCTCCGCGGTACAATCCCTGACGAATGATCTCTCCGGCCCGGGGAGGCCCCATGGTCAACACGCCGACCGTCGAGCCCGGATGCTGCTCCTTGAGACGGAGTGCCTGTTCCAGCGCATTCAGATCTTCCGGATTAAAAATAGCCGGCAAAGCTGCACGGTTCACAGTTCCTTCTGCGGTCATCGCGTCTTTGCCGACATTTCTTGTGTCTGGTACCTGCTTGGCAAGTACTACTATCTTCAATCCCATATCAAAACATTTTAGGTAAATACTTCCGGTTTAGTCGGCCGCAAAAGTACGAACTTTTCCCCGAGCCACCAAATCAGTGCCGCGGGCTCCTCTCGATTTTCACCTCGTAAAGCCTGGCCACCGGAAAGTAGCGCCTGGTCTCGATCAGGTCATCATCAGGAGTAAGCGGAACGCTTCTTTTCATCAGTTTGCCTTTTATCTTGTCGGGATGCACTCTCGACACATGGAGATACTCTAAATTGGCTGCCAAGATGGTCCGAAATATGACATATCAGCCTCGGGGTCATAGGGTACACCCATAATGCCGGCATAGTCTCTCCACAGGCAGCTCGCAGCTATTCCGACCACTTCGTAACGTTTAGAGTCGATACTGACCCAATCAGGGATGATGAGCGAGTCTATGCTGTCATCAACAATGAACGAGACATCATAACCATCATCAGCAAAATCAGACAGAGCATAAACCCAGTGTGCCACCTTCTGAATAGTGCCTTCATATTTTTCACGATACAGTTTTCTATACTCATCCTTAAAGTCCTTGCCGTCAAACTCAAAGGTAACATCTACATTAACACTGGATATATCACCACAAAATGATGAAAAGAGTTCTAAATCTAAATGATTAACGGGGATGGCTCGGAGTGATACTGATTCCATTACAGGCCAATCATGTTCGGAATAAAACGTCTTGATCAGACGGCGCAATGAGTCAGCAACGGCAATTTGTTTCTCCATACGCTCAGCCTCATTGTCTCTGATGGCACTCATTACTTCTTTGAATACTGTAACTATGTCGCAACACATTCCGTACGGGGTCCAGCAGCAGGCACCGTCAGACTGATAGAACAGGAAATACGACTGACCGTCCAATCCCATATATCTGCTGGCGTATGAAGATGTCATGACGGCATGTTTGGCCAAAAGTCTTAGTGAATTATACAATTCAGGGCTGCAATTTACACTGTACTCTTTTCCTTGTTGTGAAACAACCTTAATAGTACCCTGATACATCACCAATGATTCCAATATGGAAGGGGATCTCATCATATCGGACGGCATAATGAGATTTACATCAGCAGATTTGACGTAATACTTGTCAAAAAACCTGCCCATAGAATCATATTGCCATCTGGAAATTGGTGAAAACTGATTCTGTGCAGCAATATTCAGACAAGAAATTGCAATTAACAGCAAGATGCTCAATTGTTCACTCTTCTTCATACTGTCCGGTTTCGTGAATTCTACATTTTCATCTTCAAACAATTAAAGCAGGAGTCAAAGATAGGGAATAATTGTTAGGCATTCCACTCAAAGTGAATAATAAAAAAAGGATCGCTCCTATGGGAAAAGCCTTGAATAATGACTAATTTTGCAGCCGTTTTTCCCGCCCCTGAAAAACAGGGTACATAACAACACAACTTCTTATGGAACAAAACGCTACGCAGAGTATCGACAAGACACGCGAACTGGAGACCCGGCACATCGGGCAACTGCTGTGGATGTATGCCCTGCCCTCGGTGGTCAGTCAGATTATTGCATCGCTGTACAATATCGTTGACCGGGTCTTCATCGGGCAGGGAGTCGGAGCGCTGGCCATCGCCGGCCTGGCCATCACCATGCCGCTGATGAACATCATCCATGCCTTCGGCTCGCTGGTCGGTGCCGGTTCAGCGGCCCGTCTGTCGATCGTGCTGGGCAAGAAAGACATCAACTGGGCCGAGAAGATCGTCGGCAACAGCATGTTGCTCACCTTCCTGCTCGGTGCGCTGTTTGTGCCGGGCATCTACCTGTTCATGGACCGCATCCTGGAAATGTTCGGTGCCACAGACAATACCATCGCCTATGCCAAAGAATACATGGTCATCGTGCTGCCGGGCATGTTCCTGACCACGCTGACTTTCAACCTCACGGGGCTGATTCGTGCCTCGGGCTATCCCAACAAATCGATGTTCATCCTGGCGGGCGGGGCACTGCTCAATATCCTCCTCGACCCGGTTTTCATCTTCGTTCTCGACTGGGGCATTGCCGGGGCCGCCTGGGCCACCACCATTTCCATGGCCATATCGTCGGTCGTAGCCGTAGCCCATTTTATCAGTCCGAAGTCCTTTATCCGCTTCCGTGCTCACGCCTGGGCTCCCAAGCTATATATCTTTCGCAACATCACCATGATCGGCCTCAGCCCCTTCCTGATGAACGTGGCAGCTGCCGGCGTGGTGGCCCTGCTCAACGCCCAGCTCATCCGCTACGGCGGAGACCTGGCCGTCGGTACCCTGGGCATTGTCAACACCTACAGCAATTTCCTGGTACTGCTCATATTGGGCATTTGCCAGGGCATGCAACCCATCGCCGGCTACAACTACGGCGCCGGGCATCCCCAACGGCTCAGGGAGGTCTATATCCTGACTACCAAAATATGCGTACTGGTCGGGCTGGCCGGCAGCCTGCTTGCCTGCGGCCTGCCCCGGCCGCTGCTCAGGGCCTTCACTGCCGACCAAGAGCTCATCACCCTGTCCGTGCCGGCCATGCGCTATCTGATGGTCATGTTCCCCTTGATTGGCTTTACCATCACCAACTCCAACTTTTTCCAGTCGATCGACAAGCCCTGGATTGCCATCACCACCAGCCTCTCGCGGCAGGTGCTGTTTCTGGCGCCCATGAGCCTGCTTATCCCCCGGCTATTTGAGTACTGGCAAGGAGACGGCCTGACAGGAGTCTGGCTCTCCTGCACCATTTCCGATGTCATGGGAGCCCTGCTGGCCGGCCTGTTGCTCTATTCACAACGAAAAGTTTTCACCCATCAACCCACTTCCGATCTATGAAAAAAATGTGCGTATGGACAGTCTTGCTGACTGTCCTGGCCTTTACAGGCTGCCAAAACCGTCAGGAAATGAAACTCAGGGAAATCATCCGACAAACCGAACAACAGGCCCGCCCGCTACTGAAAGAGGCCAATCTGGCCTACTGGCAGGGAGCCACCAAGGGGGATGCCCAAGCCTTCGAACAGTATGCCGACCTGAACATGCAGCTCACCGATCTGTTTTCCAATCAGGAAATTTTCGCCACCTTGAAGGATATCAAAGACGGGGGCAGCATAAAAGACACATCGTTGGCCCGCCAGCTGGAAATACTCTACCCCATGTATCTGGAGAACCAGGCCGACACGGCTCTGCTCAACGCCATCAGCCAGAAGGAAGCCGCACTGGAGCTCAAGTATGCCGAATACCGGGCTCAGTACCACGGACGCAGCATCAACGACAACGAGGTGGAACAGCTGCTCAGCCATCTGACCGACAGCCGCGAGCTGGAGGCTGTCTGGACAGCCCACAAAGCGCTGGGACGCACAGTAGCCGACGATGTGCTGGAGATTGTCCGCCTGCGCAACCAGGTGGCCCGCCAGCTGGGATTCGACAATTACCATACCATGAGCCTGAGCCTCTCCGGACAGGATCCGGCCGAGATTTCGGCTCTGTTTGACGAACTGGACGCCTTGACCCGTGACGGATTCAAGGCGCTGAAAGACGAAATGGATGCTGCCTTTGCCAAGCGTTGCCATGTCCAGACAGACCAGCTGCGCCCCTGGCATTTTCAGGACCGCTTCTTCCAGGAAGCACCGCTGCTCTACCCGGTCGATCTGGACAAATATTACCGCGGGCAGTCGCTTGAGCAGCTCACGACCGACTTCTACGCCAGCCTGGGCCTGGATGTCAAAAACATCATGGCTCACAGCGACCTCTATCCCAAAGACAATAAGAATCAGCATGCCTTCTGCACCGACATCGACAGTGAAGGCGATGTCCGCATCCTGTGCAACATCTCCGACAACGAGCAATGGATGAACACCATGCTGCACGAGTTCGGCCACGGTGTCTATGCCCTGGGGCACGACAGCCAGCCCGTTTACCTTTTCCGTGAAGCCGCCCACACCTTCACCACCGAAGGCATTGCCATGATGTTCGAAAAAATGTCACGCAACCCCGAGTGGATGCAGAAGCGTCTTGGTTTCTCCGACGAAGAGAAGCAGGCCATTGCCGAGAACTGCTTCAAGTCGCTGCGCTTGCAGCAACTGGTCTTCTCGCGCTGGACTCAGGTGGTCTATCGCTTCGAGAAAGCCATGTATGCCGATCCCGAACAGGATTTGAACAGCCTTTGGAAGGAGCTGGTCGAGAAGTATCAGCTGCTCCGTTATCCCGAAGGGCGCAACGAGCCCGACTGGGCCGCCAAGATTCACATCGCCCTCTACCCCTGCTATTACCACAACTACCAGCTGGGGGCCCTGTTTGCCTCGCAGGTGCACCACTACATCACGGCCAACATCACCGGCCGGAACGATATGAAGTTCGACGACTACAGCGTCAATGCCCAAGAAATCGGTCAGTGGCTGCAGGCAAACATTTTCCAAGTCGGCCGCCGCTATCCCTGGAACGAGATGATCGAGCGGGCCACAGGCGAAAAGCTCACGGCCAAATACTACCAAATGCAGTTCGTGGACTAAGCGGAGACTTGTAAGGCAGACGCCCGGAGGAGTCTCTCAGTTTAGAATCTGCTCAAACATCAGTACCCCGTTTTCCAACCAGATCCGAAAGGTATCGGGAGTATTGACGGGTTGGCCGGAACTGGAATACTCAATATAATCGACTTGTAAGGTCATAGAGAATGATTCCGAAGTATTGACAAGTGAGGAGACCACGTACCTCTTATTGAAAACCATAGCAGCTTGTCCGTTTCCTACAACAATTATCGTCAAAAACGGAGGTCTTGAATCAAAGGGATAACCCATTAATATCAAGGCTGTATAGTCATTATTCAGCGGAACACGGATGTAGTAATCGCTTTCACCGGTTCTGAATGCTTCCGGGATACAGTCCCAGGCGATTGAAGACTTAATCATAAACGGAACATCATTCGTGAGTGATTTTATGACTGTGAAATATCCAGGGTCTTCTTCCCAACCGGAGAATTTTTCCAGTGAGATAGTTATGCCATTGGCAGAGAACGATGCCGTTTGTGTATGGCTTAGATTTATGTCCTCATTTGCAAGATATGGAATAACATTAAACTGACTGTTTGGGACAATCGTTCCATTGTTGAAGGTAAAAATATTGGCCCCTTTTATTGAACAGGAAGTACTGTTTAGGACAATCAACAGAACCAATAATATCATCTTTTCATTCCGCTTCATATCATTCCAGTGTTCTATTATTCTGTTGGCAACCATTCCGTCTAATTCATAAAGATCGAACAATTGGCGGATTAAGAGGGACCATCTCCGTCCTTACATCACCGCATGAAACTATATGTCCATTGCAAAAATAAACACTTTCTGATGAAAAGTATAAGAACACACAAAAGATAAAAGAATATACCATGCGTAAAGAGCCCCTGAAAGTTTTTCGTTCAACTTTCAGGGGCTCTTTATAACATATCGGTCAGTTGCCTTACGTACAACGTTCCGACTTAGAGATATCCAACTCGTGCTTAAATCACCAGTTCGTTGCCGACCTTGCGGGCACGGTCGGGCTTATCCAGGTCGATGCCCGTGGCCAGACCGATTTCGACCAGCAGATTCCAGCCGGCGCAGAGATAAGCGTAGGGAGTCAGTTCGCCGCAGTCGGGGATGATGATTGTGGGGAATGGCGTCTGACGGGTCGAGAGAGCCACCACTTTGCAACCCACACCCTTTTCGAGCACTTCCTGGAACTTCTCGATTTCAGCCTCGATGGGATCGATGACAAAGACAATGTCGCAAGGCTTCATCACTTCCTCGATGCCATGAACGGCATAGGTTCCTTCCAGAAAATCGGATTTGCGGCGGGTGATTTCGTTGGTCTTGAGGGTCAGTTCCTCAGCCACACCGTCGTTATAGCCAGAGAAATAAATGGTCTCGGCGCCGATGGCAGCCTTGACAATATCCTGAGGAATCTCCAGGGTCAGGGCCTTTTCCAGCTGGGCGGGCAAAGCCTTGAGGGCTGCGGTCTTTTCTTCACCCTTGAGGTGCCACAGGATGGATTCATAGAATAGGGTCTGTTCAATGACACTCTTGGTGGCTGCCACGGCCTGTTCCCAGCCGCAGTTGAGCACATGGGTGGCATGGCATTGCCTGGAGAGCATGGTATCCTCGCAGGCGGTCAGCCCAAAGACGTCCTTTTTGCCGGCTTCCGTCAGCTTCTTGGCCAGCAGGATCACCTCCTTGGTACGGCCCGAATTGGAAGCACAATAGACAGTGTATTTCGACAAATCGTATTCATAGGACTGGCGGCTGCCGTCGGTCTGGATGTTCAGGTCCAGTCCCCAGCGTTTGGCCTTGCGCATGGCATTCTTGGCCGGGAAAATACGGCTCGAGCCCTCGCCCGTCAGGAAGAGGCGGCCGCTGCGCCGGATGATTTCTGCGACTTCACGCGTCACACTCGGATCAAACTTGCGGACAGTGTCCACCGTTCCCATCATTTCCTGCACCAGGCAGTACTTCGCATAGTTCTTGTCAGTAAGGTTCATACTTAAATACGTTTATAGAGTTTGGAGATTTCATCGTTGAAAACGGCTGTCTGCTCGCGGATCTGCTGGATGAAGCCGTCCTTTTCGATAGGCTTGACCGCCGCAAGCATTTCCTCGTCATTACGATAGGTAGCGCGACGGTAGATATTGTCGTAGTCTTTTTTACGGGATACATAGACCTGGTCGCAGACATACTGCTGCAGTTCCCGGCCACGGTCCAGGACGGCCTTCCACTGCCCGTCGGTGATGTGATCGGTTTCGAGCAGGTAGCACAGCGACAGGTAGGCATGACGCAGCTTGTCGATATCGTACTTTTCCCAGATTTCGTCATAGCGGTGATGGATGTCGTCCCAGGAGTCGAGCACGCCGCTGCGGATGTCGGCAATCAGCGCCTCCAGATCACGGGTCATCATCAGCTGTCCGCCCAGATTGCTCCAGCCCTTTTCGCGACGGTCTTCCTGCACAGCTTCCACCATAGTCTGGAAAGTAGCCTTGGGATGGTCCTGCATGTATTTCATCACATTCTTGACAGCATAGTAGGTAAGCATGTCGGCATAGGCATGATAGGCTTCCCAGACTTTGAGGATGCGTACACGGCGCTTGCCCTTTTCCATGTTTTCACCGAAGATGTCCAGTGCCGCTACCACAGAGCGGTCGTCCTCCAGCAGCCGCCGGCCGGTTTCACGGAGTTCCTTGTGAGACAGGTCGTCGGCGCTGCGTCCTTCTTTTTTGAGCCAGGCCTTGGCCGTCCAGACCTCCAGCAGCTTGCGTCCCTGGATGACCTCCTCCATGCTGTCGGGGGCATAGGTGTCGAACTCGATATGCTGGAATTTACGCTTGCGTTTGTCGCGCTTGTTGTATTTCCAGGAATTGCGCGCCAGCGCATACATATTGTACATCCACCAGAAGGCGGGCATGACCTCCAGCTCGTTGTGATGAATATTGTTGTTGACCAGAGAGAAAGGCAGCGTGATATCCATCTCGCTGGGATAGTCGGCCTTGCTCAGCATGGTATAGGAGGCAAAGCGGCAGGAATGCTTCACGCTCGAGCACAGGCCCGGCCAGAAGCCTCGGCCGGCCTGGATTTCATTGTCGTTGGTACGGCTGTTGTGATTGGAGCCGATGGTGGCCCCGGCGGCGATATTGGTCTGTCCCATCAGGACGGCAGCCACCAGGAAGGAGTTGTTGTGGTGCTGCTCGTGAGCCGGGAAAATCAGGTTGTTGAGCACCTCGCAGCAGGAAATGGTCGAGTTGTCGCCCAGGAAAGAGTGGATCAGACGGGCACCGTACTTGAGGTTGGAGTTGTTGCCCATGACAAAGCGAACGCCAATACAGGAATAGAAGATATGGCAGCCGTAGCCGACGATACCGTTGACCAGTACCACTCCTTCGCCGATCTGGGTCGGCTCCTCCAATGAGGAGTTGACCGTGATGTTTTTCAGCTTGCTGGCTCCTTTGATATAGCAGGAGTCGCCGATTTTGACATCCTTGATGATCGCCGAGTTCTTGACCACGCAATCCTTCCCCACCGTACCGTAATAGCCCCGGCGGCTGTCGAAGCGGCGCTGAGTCAGTTCCGAGAGTCTGGCCTGCAGTTCCTTGTCGTCGATGAACTTGGCACTGAGGTAGGCATCGGCGGCAATCATGCCGTCGAAAGGATAGACGCAGCGGGTACCGGTCTCGTTCATCACATCCAGGCAGATGCGCACCTCAGGATCCTCACCGTCCTTGATGATGCCGTTGCCGAACTTGGCATGGTTGGTCACACACATTTCCTGCACATTGAACAGAATGCAGCGATCGCCGATGATATAATGCGAAAGATAGTGGACGTCATGGACAGCCACGTAGTCGCCGATATCGCAGGAATCGATCAGGCTGTTGGTGATGCCCACCTTGAGGCGCAGGTCGTGATACTGGAGCAAGCCGTCTGAAACGGCGCCGATACGGACCATGCCGTAAAACTTGTTGTTCTTAAGCTGACGGGGGTCGAATATGTCCGTTACAAAAATATTGTCCCAATTATCGGAGGTATTGTTGTTCTTGACCAGTCGCTCGATTTCGTCCGAATGCAGGTGACGCCAGCCGCCAGCCGGTTTTTTAGCCTGTTTGTTACGAAGATAGTACTCGTCCTTGCCCGCAGGCAGATAAGGACTTTCAATAAAAGGCGTCCGCTGTGAGGGGCCGGACAGCAGAGTGACGGTATTTTCCATAATATAAAAAATTGGGGCGAATTAGTCAGGCAGACAACTAAAGTGCTGTCTGCCTTGACTTAACTCACCGCAAAAGTACAAATTACACAAAAAAGTACACAAAAAAACCGCGGTTTTTTGTGTACTTTTTGACAGTTTACTGACAAATGACGGTATAGCTCTTACCGGGCTTAGTCATGAAATCGACCGTATAATACTGCTTCTGGGGCAGTCCCGGCATGGCTCTCTGGGCAAAGTTCTCCACCTTGCCGGCAGCCACCGTATGGAACAGGGCATTGGGATTCTCGCCCTGGGCTGTCCGGGCCGAAGCGCCCTTGACCTTGACCGGAACTTCGGTGCGCAGACGGCAGTTGCCGCCCTTTTCCGAATGGATAACGGCCTGGCTCAAACGACCGTTCTTCCATGTCAGATCGACGGTGAAACCGCCCCGGGCCTTGATACCCGTAATACTGCCCTCAGGCCATACCGTAGGCAGGGCCGGCAGCAGCTGGATAAAGCCCGCATGACTCTGCATGAGCATTTCGATAATGCCGGCCGTGTAACCGAAGTTACCGTCGATCTGGAATGGCGGGTGAGCGTCCAGTAGGTTGGGATAGACACCGCCGCCAGAGGTACGTCGGGTACCGAAACCGACCGGACTGAACAGGTTCTTGACGATGATATTGGCATGGTCGCCGTCAAGCAGACGGGCCCAAAGATTGATCTTCCAGCCCATCGACCAGCCGGTGGCCTCGTCGCCGCGCAGCTCCAGCGTACGCATGGTAGCGCGGAACAGGTCGGGAGTGGCGTCATAGCTGATCTGATTGCCCGGATGCAGCCCGTACAGATGCGAGACATGACGGTGGTGCGGCTCGGCTTCGCCGAAATCCTGCTGCCACTCCTGCAACTGCCCGCGTGAACCGATGCGGAAAGGCAGCAGCTTAATGGACTGGTCCTGCAGTTTGCTGCGGAAGTCCTCGTCCACGCCAAGAATCTCGGAAGCCTCGATGGTGTGGGCAAACAGTTCGCGGATAAGGGTCATGTCCATGGTACTGCCCATGCTGATGGCCGACTTCAGAGGTCTGCCCCTTTCGTCGACGGCCCGGCCCGGAACGATAAAGGTGTTTTCAGGTGAATTGCTGACAGGGGTGACCAGATAGCCCTGGCCGTTGTCCACCAGCCAGTCGGTGAAGAATTCAGCGGCACCTTTGATGACAGGATAGGCTTCCTGCTCAAGAAACTCGCGGTCGCCGGTAAAGAGATAGTGTTCCCAGAAATGGGCACTCAGCCAGGCACTGGCCATGGGCCAGTAGGATGAGGTGGGAGTACCGTCGTTGGGATGGGTCTCACGCCAGATGGAAGTGTTGTGATGGGCCACCCAGCCATTGCGGCCGTACATGTCACGGGCCGTCACCCTGCCCGACTCGGCCAGTTCCTTGATCATCTGGAAGAAAGGCTGGGCACATTCGCTCAGGTTGGCCGGCTCGGCAGGCCAGTAGTTCATCTCGGCATTGATGTTCAGGGTATATCCACAGTTCCAGGAAGGCATGGTCTTGTCGTTCCACATGCCCTGCAGGTTCATGGCCTGGCCGCCGGGACGGGAAGCACTGATCATCAGGTAGCGGCCGTACTGGAACATCAGGGTTACCAACCCGTTGTCGTAAGTGTTGTAGAATTCGCAGATACGCTCGTCTGTAGGCAGCTGACGGGACTTCTCCGGTGCCGGCATCGAGAACTTGACACGGTCGAACAGAGCCTTGTAGTCGGCCTGATGGGCTTTCAACATCGAACTGTAACTCTTGGTCTGGGCAGAGGCCAGGGCGGCGTCGGCCAAGGCGGCCGCATCCTTGCCCTCACGCGAGGGGCTCTTGTCCCAGCCGTTGAAACTGGTGGCCGAAGCCAGGACAAAAACCACCTCATCGGCACCGCTCACATGCAGGTTCCGGCTGGCGGGATTGCGCTGGCTGACGGCAGGATTATCCTCCACTGCGATAACGGCACCCGGGGCAATCGCCTTCAGACGTGTCTCGAAGAAGGTGCCCAGACCGTTGATCTGATCGCCGTAAAGCAGATTGTCCTGGTACTTGCGGCTGCCGTCGGCAAAATACAGTTCCGGATGGCGGCCTTCGGCCTTCCAGCCGCGGATCATGGCATCACCACGACGCTGGCCGTGACCGGGAGCCTGTCCGCTCATGTACACCTCGTCCCCTTCCACTCTGTAAGTCGTGGTCGGCTTGTGGGTGGAGCTGAGGCTGATGCTGACATCAACCGATTTAGGCCGGTCGGCCGAAATTCTCATAACGATGACATCATCGGGATGGGAGGCGAAAATCTCACGGGTGTAGTGGACACCGTTCTGGGTGTAGGTGATACGCATGACTGCGGAGGCGATGTCCAGTTCCCGGCGGTAATCAGTGATCTCACCCTGCACATGATTGGTCACATGCCAGTCGCCCAGCGGCTGATAGTTTTCGTGCAGACGGCCCAGCCAATGATATTGTACCAGGTCGTAGGCTTCGGTATACTTGCCGTCAAGCAGCAGGTCCACCACTTTTTCGTAAGTGGGAGTAACATCGTGGACTTTCCATACCGTGGCCGGTTCTCCGCTGTAGAGCGTGTTGTCGTTCAGGCGGATCAACTCCTGCATTGCGTTGCCGTAGACCATGGCACCCAAGTGGCCGTTGCCGATGGGCAAAGCCTGGTTCCAGTCGGCTGCAGGCGTATTGTACCATAAGGTACAGTCTCCCGCCTTCATCCCCAAGACGGCACTCAGCAGCAGAGAGGCCGTCGTCATCATGTAAGCTAGTTTTTTCATCATATAGTTGATTAATAAATGAGTATGCCGGTTATTGCCGCCGCAAGGAGCGTCCAGATGGGATTGACTCTTTTCCATACGGCGACAAAGCAAACCACCCCGATGAGCACACTGGTCCAATCGAAAAAGGTCTCCCTGTTGAGAAACAGCAAAGCCGTGGCGGCAATCAGGCCGACCAGCATCGGACGCATCCAGGCCAGGGCGGAAATCATAAAGCGGTTGTTTTTTATCTTCTTGTAAAATATGGTAATGAGCAGCATGACCGTGAGCGGCGGCAGGCAACAAGCCGTGGTGGCCAGCACCGATCCCCAGACATTACCCGTGACCGTGTAGCCCACATAGGTGGCACAGTTGATGGCAATCGGGCCCGGAGTCATCTGCGATACGGCGATGATGTCGGTAAGCTGGGCCTGGGTAATCCAGCCACGCTGCATTACAATCTCGTTGTGAATGAGCGTGATCATCGGATAGCCTCCGCCAAAGCCGAAGAAGCCGATTTTCAGATAGGAGAGGAAAAGCTGCAGATAAATCATGGCCTGTCGGATTGATCGGGTTCGTCTCCCAAGCTATCGCCCGTGGAGGAGGGCTTTTCCATAAAAGCCAGCACAATGCCCAGCAGGGCACCCAGCACGAGCAGCAGCACGGGCGATACTCCCAGCAAGGCGATGACAGCCAAGGCAGCAAGGGCCAGCAATATCTGCGGCAGGTTGAGTTTCTGTATCATTCTGACACAGGGGACGGCAATCAGAGCCACCACGCAGGGACGGATACCCTTGAAAGCGGCATTGATCACCGTATTTTCCCGGAAACCGGTCAGATACATGGCTATCATCAGGATAATGAAAAAAGAAGGCAGCACCAGCCCTACCACCGCGGCCAGGGCGCCCCGCCAGCCGCCGACCCGATAGCCGACAAAGACCGCCGTATTGAGAGAGAAGGGGCCGGGAGCCGACTGTGCCAGGGTAAACTGGTCGAGAAAGTCCTCCCGCTCAAACCAGCGGTGACGGTCGACGACCTCGCGCTCGATAAGCGAAATCATAGCATAACCGCTGCCGAAAGTAAAGGCACCGATTTTAAAAAATGTCCAGAACAACTGCCAGATCATACTCTCTCCACAAAACGGCAGCGAATATAATGAAACAGCCTTTTTTGGACGAATGATTGATGATAAATAATCTAAATCCCGCCAGGACTATTTCAAAAAACCTTGACGGCGCAGGGTGTCGATAAAGACTTTTGAGAAATGCTCGTTGTCCTTTTTGGTATAGCGCAGATCGGTAAACACCTGGGCCAGATTGTCCTTATGGTTGATTTCGACATAACGTCGGTTGGCCGGAAGATGCTCCTTGGCCTCGTGCAGCCGGTCGATGTCCGCCTCGGAATAAGGACGGTAGCGTTCCTCATGCACGATAGCCTCCAAGGGCAGCCGTTCGCTCTCCACGGGGGGATTCAGCGGCCAGCCCAGGGTGACAGTCGTCAAGGGGACAACCAAGGGCGGCAGTCCAAGACAGTCGATAATCCGGTCCACATTGTAGGTAGTGGTTCCCAGATAACAGATGCCCAGACCTTTGGACTCGGCAGCTACGCAGAAAGTCTGAGCCGCGATAATGGTGTCAATACCTGCATAGACCAGCGACTGGACATTGTCAAATCCGGGATTGGCCTGGCGCTGCCGGCACCACTGGGTATAGCGGTTCAGGTCGGCACAGAAAGTCAGGACCACGGGGGCCGACATCACCTGAGGCTGGTTGAAATGGGCCGGAGCCAGGGCTTTTCGGCCTTCGGGACTACGGGTGACCACTACACTGTAGAGCTGCATGTTGCCTGTATTGGACGCCTGAAAAGCGGCCTGGAACAGGTCATCGAGCAAAGCGTCTTCCACCGGCCGGTCGCTGTAGGCGCGGACGGTTGCTCTGTGTTTCAAACTGTCTGTCATCTGCTGCTGATTTTTGACAGCGAAGGTAGCACAAAGGCGGCAAAAACAAAAGAGCCTGCCGGCATGAAAAAAATCGTCTCAAAATAAGCCGGCAGCTATTGGGCATCCGAGGGATAATTGTTATTATTGCAATTCGAAAATTCTCACCTGTATGAACCCGCAAACATATACTAAAGAGGAGATTCAGGCTGCCACGCTGGCCTATTTCAACGGCGATGAACTGGCTGCCAGAGTCTGGATCTCCAAGTACGCCCTGAAGGATTCCTTCGGCAATTACTACGAAAAAACGCCAGAAGACATGCATTGGCGTCTGGCCCGCGAAATCGCCCGCATTGAACAGAAGTACCCCAACCCCATGACAGCCAGGCAACTGTTCGACCTGTTCGACCATTTCCGCTACCTGATTCCACAGGGCAGTCCCATGACCGGCATCGGCAACGACTACCAGATCGCTTCGCTGTCCAACTGCTTTGTCATCGGCAGCGACGGAGAGAATACCGATTCCTACGGTGCCATCATGAAAACCGACGAAGAGCAGATACAGCTCATGAAACGACGCGGCGGCGTGGGGCACGACCTTTCGGGCATCCGGCCCAAGGGCTCGCCGGTGAAGAATGCTGCCCTGACCTCCACTGGCATTGTCCCCTTCATGGAACGCTTTTCCAACAGTACCCGCGAGGTGGCACAGGACGGCCGGCGGGGAGCGCTGATGCTGTCCATCTCCATCCAGCACCCCGACGCCGAAGACTTCATCGATGCCAAAACCAGCCTGGACAAAGTGACCGGCGCCAACATATCGGTCAGGGTCAGTGACGAGTTCATGCGCGCCGTCGTCGAAGACAGGCACTACACCCAGCAATATCCGGTCTTGTCGGACCATCCGCTGTACACCAAGGAAATCCATGCCAGGAGTCTATGGAACAAAATCATCCACAATGCCTGGCAGTCGGCCGAACCGGGAGTGCTCTTCTGGGATACCATCACCCGTGAATCCCTGCCCGACTGCTATGCCGATGAAGGCTTTCGTACCATTTCAACCAATCCCTGCGGCGAGATTCCGCTCTGCCCCTATGACAGTTGCCGGCTGCTGGCACTGAATCTGTACTCATACGTCCGCCAACCCTTCACCGCGCAGGCCAGCTTCGACTTCGAGCTGTTCAAGGCCCATGTAGGTATTGCCCAGCGGGTGATGGACGACATCATCGACCTGGAGACCGAGAAAATCGACCAAATCCTGGCCAAGATCGCTTCCGATCCTGAAAGCGACAGCATCAAGCGCACCGAGCGCGAAGTCTGGGAGAAAATACGGGCCAAGACACTGCAAGGCCGCCGTACCGGCATCGGCATCACCGCCGAAGGCGACATGCTGGCCGCCCTGAACCTACGTTACGGCACCGTCGAGGCTTCCGACCAGGCCGAACTGGTTCACAAGACACTGGCCCTGGCCGCCTACCATGCATCGGCACAACTGGCCGGCGAACGCGGCGCCTTCCCCGCCTACAAAGCCGAAAAAGAAAGCCGCAACCCCTTCCTCAGACGCCTGTTCGAAGCAGATCCCACGCTGAAAAAAGCCGTTGCCGAAAACGGGCGGCGCAATATAGCCTGCCTGACCATCGCCCCCACAGGCACCACCAGTCTCATGTCCCAGACCACCTCAGGCATCGAACCTGCTTTCATGCTCATTTACAAGCGTCGGCGCAAAATCAACGCCAGCGAAGATGCCAGTCATTTTGATTTTGTAGACGAGAACGGTGAAAAATGGGAAGAGTTCATCGTCTTCCACGACAAGTTCAAAGTCTGGATGCAGGCCAAGGGCTACGATCCCGACCGGCACTACGAAAGCGAAGAGCTCAACAGTCTCATCGCCCGTTCCCCCTATTCGGGAGCCACGTCCAAGGATGTGGACTGGCTGCAGAAAGTACGCATGCAGGGACGCATCCAGCAATGGGTCGATCACTCGATCAGTGTCACCATCAACTTGCCTGCCGATGTCAGCGAGGAACTGGTGGGCTCCCTCTATCTGGAAGCCTGGCGCTGCGGCTGTAAAGGCTGCACCGTCTACCGCGACGGTTCACGGGCCGGCGTACTGGTTTCGGCCACCGATAACAAAAAGGAAGAGCCGGCAGCCATCCCGACGGCCCACCCGCTGGTCCGGCCCAAAGAGCTCGAAGCCGACGTACTGCGTTTTCAGAACAACAAAGAAAAATGGATTGCCTTCATCGGCCTGCAGAACGGACGTCCCTATGAAATCTTCACCGGTATCCAGGACGATGACGACGGCATCGCCCTGCCCAAGAACGTCACCCATGGTAAGATTATCAAGAATGTCGATGAGAACGGCAAACGTTACGACTTCCAGTTTTCCAACCGACGCGGCTACAAGACCACCGTCGAAGGCCTGTCCGACAAGTTCAATCCCGAATACTGGAACTACGCCAAGCTGATTTCAGGCGTCCTGCGCTACGGCATGCCCATTGACCAGGTTCTCAAACTGGTAGGTAGTCTGGAGCTGGACAGCCGCTCGATCAACACCTGGAAAAACGGTGTGGAGCGCGCTCTGAAGAACTACCTGCCCGACGGCATCATCAAAGGAGAGGTCTGCCCCAACTGCGGCGGACAGCTCGTCAAGCAGGAAGGCTGCACCCACTGCTCCAACTGCGAATATTCCAAATGCGGATAAGTCAGCCATAGCAGAAACCCGCGGCCTGCCGCTCGACACAGAAGTGTCTCGCCGGCAAACTGCGGGTTTCCGTGGATGTCCTCTGCCTAAAAGGCGTAAACGATAATCTGATACATCATCACGGCCGTGCAGATGAATTTGATGCCCGTGCTGAAGAGGAAGCCCAGGAAGGTGCCCAGTGCCGCCTTGATCGAGCCTCCGGGCGTGTTGTCGGCCAACAGCAGCTCGAAGAGGAAAGCGCCGGCCAGCGACAGGACGATCATAAGCACCGGCGAAATGAACATTCCGACCAGCAGGCCGACGGTTGCGCCCCAGCTGCCCTTTTTCGAGCCGCCGGTCATTTTGGTGAAGTAGGCCGGCACCACATAATCCATGATGGTGATAATGGTCACAATGCCCAGCCAGACAAGCAAGGCTGTGAGTGAAAGGGGAGATCCGCCGGCATCGGTGCCGCCGCCCCAGAGATAAATGAGTAGCATGCCCACCCAGCTCAACGGCGGCCCGGCGATACCCGGAACGATGCTGCCGATGATACCGATGATACCAAACAAGATGGCGGCAACGGCAATGGCTGTTTCCATAGTGCTAGACGGCGGGGGCTGCGGCAGCCTTGGCCGTACCGGCCGTGGCAGCTTTCATTTCGGCGGGAGCGTCCTGCAACATGGCGCAGGTGCCGTTGAATTTGGCATGAGGCTCGACCACCAGGGTGGCAACCTTGATGTCGCCGTTGACCGATGCGGTCGCCTTAAGTACCAGGACTTCCGAGACCTTGAGCTCACCTTCGACACGGCCGACAATCTCGGCATTCATGCACGTAAGTTTGCCCTTCATCAGTCCGCTCTGGCCTATGACGACCTTGCCTTGGCAAATCATCTCGCCGTCGATTTCACCGTCCACGCGAAAATCATTCTCGGCGATAATGGAGCCGACGATGCGGGTACCGGCTGCGATGGTATTATGGACAACACCGCTGGCTATAGCTTTTTCTTTAGTCATAATATGCAGTCTGTTACGTATTTTCCGAGACAAAGATAAGAAATTGAGCGCAAAGATAATTATTTTTGCGTCGCGTTTTTATATATCAGACCGTATCGCTTCGAAAAAATGGATTACATCGCCCTGAACGACATGAGATTTTATGCCCGGCACGGCTGCTTTCCCCAGGAAAGGAAAACCGGCGGCTACTACATCGTCCATCTGAAACTCTACACAGATCTGAACACCCCCGGCCAGAGCGACCGACTGGACGATACCATCAACTATGCCGAAGTCTACGACTGCGTCAAGAGCCTCATGCAGCAACCCGTCAATCTCATTGAGCATCTGGCGGAATCGATATGCAGAGTCCTGAAAGAGCGCTACATCCAAGTGAGCCGAATCGACATCCGAATCATCAAGCAGCATCCTCCGATATCGGGAGAAATCGGTGGTGCCGAAGTGTTTTTGTCAAGATAAAGGCATATTTTCCGACAAAAAGCCTTGTTTTCTCCATTTTATTACTACTTTTGCCGCCCTGATTTTGAAAAAACAGGACAAACCAAGCGACGCGGATTGGCGATTTTCGCACCATCCAAGTCACTCGGATTTCAAAGATGAGGACATTTCCAAGGATTTCAGTCGAAGAATGAAGAACAAGTATTATCACCTGATCGAGCAAACTTTCGAGTTTCCGAACGAAGAGTTTTCTGTCGAAGACGACAGCCTGCAGTGGTACGGCATCCCCTTGATGGACATCATCAAACAGTACGGAACACCTCTCCGCATCTTCTATCTGCCCAGAATCACGCAAAACATCCAGCGGGCCAAGAAAATGTTCAACGTCGCCATGGCCAAAGCCGACTACGAAGGCAACTACGGCTACTGCTACTGCACCAAGAGTTCGCATTTTTCCTTTGTGCTGGACGAAGTGCTCAAGCAGAATGTCAACCTGGAGACATCCTCGGCCTTTGACATCAATCTTATCGAAACGCTCTACGAAGAAGGGAAAATCGACAAGGAGAAGTTCATCATCTGCAACGGATTCAAGCGTCCGCAGTATATCGAAAACATCCAGCGGCTGATCACCAACGGCTTTGTCAACACCATCCCCATCCTGGACAACAAATTCGAGCTAGAGCAGCTGCTCAAGGACTTCGACCGGGATTTCCAGATCGGCATCCGCATCGCTTCGGAAGAAGAGCCTAAGTTTGATTTCTACACCTCCAGGCTGGGCATACGCTACAACGACATCATCCCCTATTATCTGAACGGCATCAAACCGATGAAGAACGTCAAGCTGAAAATGCTGCATTTCTTCATCAACACCGGCATCAAGGACACCGCCTACTACTGGAACGAACTGACCAAGGCCGTTGAGCTCTACTGCGACCTGAAACAGTATTGTCCCGACCTGGACAGCCTGAACATCGGCGGCGGTTTCCCCATCCAGACCTCACTCGACTCCGACTTCGACTACGAATACATGGCCGAAGAAATCGTGGCTCAGATCAAGAGCATCTGCAACCACAACAACATGCAGGAGCCGCACATTTTCACCGAATTCGGTTCTTTCACCGTGGGCGAGAGCGGGGCCATGCTCTATTCCATCGTCAATCAGAAGCAGCAGAACGACCGGGAGCTCTGGAATATGATAGATTCCTCGTTCATCACCACCCTGCCCGACACCTGGGCCATCGACCAGCGTTTTGTACAACTGGCCATCAACAACTGGGATTCCGAATATCAGCGCGTCCATCTGGGTGGACTCACATGCGACAGCGAGGACTTCTACAACTCGGAAGCCCATTCCAATGCCGTTTATCTGCCCAAGATCATGCCCGATCGCGAACAGTACATCGGATTCTTCCATTGCGGAGCTTACCAGGAAGCACTGAGCGGCTATGGCGGCATCCAGCACTGCCTGATCCCCTCGCCCAAGATGGTGCTCATCGACCTGGACGAGGACGGCGACTACTACACCAAACTCTTCGCCAAGGAACAGAGTTACAAGGCCATGCTGAAAATACTGGGCTACTGATGGACGAAAAGCGGGTAGCCATACAGACGCTGGGCTGCAAACTGAATTTTGCCGAAAGCGCAGCCATGATGCAGCAGCTCGAGAAGGCCGGCTACCGTCAGGTGCCGTATGGGCAGCCGGCCGAAGTCTGTCTTGTCAATACCTGTTCGGTGACGGGCACAGCCGACCAGAAAGACCGGCAGGCCATCCACCGCACGGTGCGGGAGTATCCCGATGCGTTCGTAGTCGTCGCAGGCTGCTATGCCCAGCTCCGCCCCCAGGAAGTGGCGGCCATTCCCGGCGTGAGCCTGGTCGTCGGCGCCGACTACAAGACCGACCTGCTCCCTTATATACAGGAAGGACGGCAGGAGGCCGCCCGCATCCTTACCACCGCCAACGAGGACATTGCCCGCTTTCTGCCCGCCTGCGCCCGAGGCGACCGCACCCGCTGTTTCCTGAAGGTGCAGGACGGCTGCGACTATTTCTGCTCCTATTGCACGGTGCCTTTTGCCCGCGGCCGTAGCCGCAACCCATCGGTCGCCTCTCTGGTGGAGCAGGCCCGCCAAGCCGCCAAAGAAGGGGCAAAGGAAATTGTACTGACAGGGGTCAATATAGGCACTTTCGGCCGCACGGACGGCAGCAGCTTCCTGCAGCTGATCCAGGCTCTGGACCAGGTGGAGGGCATCGAGCGCTATCGCATCTCCTCGCTCGAACCCGACCTGCTCAGCGACGAAATCATCCGTTTTGTGGCCACTTCACAGCGTTTTGCCCCACATTTCCACCTACCCCTGCAGTCTGGTGACGACGAGGTGCTTGCCCTGATGCACCGCCACTACCGCCGCGATCTTTTCGCCCGGCGCGTGGAGCTCATCAAGGCGGAGATGCCCGATGCCTTTATGGGGGTCGATGTCATTGTCGGCATGCGGGGAGAAACCCCCGAACGTTTCGAGTCCTCGGCCGAGTTCCTGCGCAGCCTGCCCCTGTCGCAACTGCATGTATTCAGCTATTCAGAGCGCCCAGGCACCAGGGCCCTGAAAATCGACTATAAAGTGCCCGAAGCCGAGAAAAAGCGCCGCAGCGACCTGCTGCACGCGCTGTCGGAAGAAAAGCGCCTGGCCTTTTACCGGTCCCAAATGGGTCGCCCGCTTCAGGTTCTGTTTGAGCACGGCAACAAAAAAGGCCTCATGTCGGGATTTTCCGAAAACTATGTCCGCATCGAAGCTCCCTGGCGCGCCGACTGGGAAAACACCGTCCAGTCCATCACGGCCGGTTCCCCCAATGCCGATGGCACAGCCCTCGTTCCGCAGAGTCCCGATGGAAATTGAAACCAGGGGCGCACTATTATCATAAAAAAATATTTACATTTGCCCTTCCATTAAAAATCATCTTACGATGAAGAAAATACTCTATCTATCCTTTGCTGCGGTTATGCTGTCGGTCCTATCATCCTGCAACAACGACAACACAGAACCAATTGATTCCGAACCGCTTGTAAAATCCTACCAAGTCCTGGAACTATCCGGTCATTCTCCTTACGCCAAGACTGAATATACGCCGCTTTACGATGATAGGGGGCGCGTCAGGAAACTGGTCACCGAGACGTACACCTTGAAGGGGAACAAGCAGCGTCTGATAAAAGTAGAAATCAGAAGTTTCGAGTACGATGATGCCACACACAAAGCTGTTGTGTACTCGACCAACTGCTGGGAGATACTGGAAGAAAGGGAACTGTACGTAATGGGGCCCGATACGCTTACGTTCAGCTTCGACAGCGACTGGAAACTTCAGACCATAACTGGAGGTTCGGCGACAGAAACATACTCCTACGAAGGTGATTACATCTCTTCCTTTTCAGTAGAGGCTTACGACCTCGTTACAGAATACAGCTGGAACGGAGGCGACTTGGCGAGCATCACTCAAGATGACGGAATGTTTCCCTTCATTGCCACTTTCAACTATGGTACGCAGACCAATCCCTTTGTCGGCGTCCCGGATCCGGTTTTTGCAGAATCCTTCATCCCGGATTACTATTGTTGGGGACTTAACGGCCGGACCAGCGCTCACCTGCCGATTTCCATGCAAGACAACTTCCACGGAGATATTACGTTTTCCTTCGATTATAAGAAAGACAGTAGCGGACGCATCATACAGGTGGATATCCTAGGGGATGACACAGACAGCAGCTACGATAAATCGATTATCATAAACTACTAGCCCATCCCCACCGAAGCGGGAGTTCAGACTATTTTTCCCATGTTCGTATAGCTTTTGCAACGAATAAATTTCGGCGTCAGTTTGTCAGTTCGGGAAAAAGCATTACCTTTGCGCCGCTCTTTTTGGGGCATTAGTGTTTTTCATTTTCTAAATTATTAATTTATGAACAGTTACGAAACCGTTTTCATTTTAACTCCCGTTTTGTCTGAAGCACAGATGAAGGAAACGGTAGAAGGTTTCAAGGCCCTGCTCACGGCAGAAGGCTCAGAAATCGTGCACGAAGAAAATTGGGGCCTGCGCAAACTGGAATATGCTATCCAGAAAAAGACTACAGGCTTCTATCAGCTGATTGAGTTCAAAGCCAATCCTGATGTAGTTGCCAAGCTGGAAACCAGCTTCCGCCGTTCGGAACATGTGCTCCGCTTCCTGGTATTGAAACAGGATAAGTTCTTTGCCCAGTATGCAGAGAAGAGAAGAAGTCTGAAAAAATCAAATGAAGTAAAGGAGAACTAAGTTATGGCACAGAATCCCAACGAAGTAAGATATCTCGTCCCCCCGACGGTAGATACGAAAAAGAAAAAATACTGCCGTTTCAAAAAGAACGGCATCAAGTTCATCGACTATAAGGATCCCGAATTCCTGAAGAAATTCCTGAACGAACAGGGTAAGCTGCTGCCTCGCCGCATCACCGGTACCTCCCTGAAATACCAGCGCAAGGTCGCCCAGGCCGTCAAACGTGCCCGTCACCTCGCTTTGCTGCCTTATGTAACCGATTTAATGAAGTAAGACTATGGAAATTATACTGAAAGAAGACATCGTCAATCTCGGCTATAAAGACGACATTGTCAAGGTAAAAGACGGTTACGGCCGCAATTATCTCATTCCGCAGGGCAAGGCTGTCATCGCCACCGAATCGGCCAAGAAAGTACTGGCCGAGGCTCAGCGCCAGCGTGCCCACAAGATCGAGAAACTGAAAAAGGATGCTCAGGAAATGGCCGCCAAGCTGGCCGCCGTTGAAGGTCTGACCATCGCTGCCAAAGCCAGCGAAAACGGCAAGATCTTCGGTTCCGTCACCAATGTCCAGGTTGCTGAAGCTCTGGAGAAGCAGGGTCTGACTGTTGATCGCAAATCGATTGTCATGGAGCCCGTCAAAGAGCTGGGTGCCGCCAAGGCTGTTGTCAAGCTGTACAAGGAAATCCACGCCGAAGTTGCCTTCACCGTGGTAGCCGAAGAAGAATAAGACTTTTCAGGCCTTATCATACCATCAGCCCCGGATTCAAATGAGTTCGGGGCTGTTTTTTTGCTGCTTGGCAGGCAAACCTGTGGCCGCTATTTAAAGCTAAGACTATCGAAAGTTTTCTTACCCCTGAGGAAGAAGTCGAGCGTAGAGATGCCCGGATAGATTTCGGGGATGCAGTGCTGACAGGCCCGGGCCTGGATCTCGGCCCGCTTGGGCTGCATCAAGGGCTTCATCTGCCGGTAGGCACAACGGGCTTTGAAGACGGCAGCAAAATTCTTGGTTTCCCCCTTGAACAGGAAGAACACGGCCGCCACCATATCGAGCACCCAGCGCTGCCACATCACGCTCCGCAATCTTTCCGAAGGAAGGTTTTTGTAGAGCATCAGCAGATTGTTGCGGAAGTTGAGGAAGGTCTTACGCGGATTCTGCGCATTGAGCGTGCCGCCACCCAGATGAAAGACCTGGCTCTCGGGCAGGCAGACCAGACGACGGCCGGCCAGGCGCAGACGCCAGCAGAGATCGATCTCCTCCATGTGGGCGAAGAAGTCGGCGTCCAGTCCGCCAGCTTGCAAATAGTCTTCGCGCCTGATCATCAGGCAAGCACCCGTTGCCCAGAAAATATCGGCAACTGAATCATACTGGCCCCGGTCTTTTTCGACCAGCGACTGGATACGTCCCCGACAGAAGGGATAGCCCAGACGGTCGATAAAACCGCCGGCCGCCCCGGCATGCTCGAAATATTCCCGATTACGGTCGCTCAAAATCTTGGGCTGGCAGGCCGCCACCTCGGGATGGGAGTCCATGTAGCCGACAAGTGGCTCGAGCCAGCCTTCAGCCACTTCGATATCGGAATTAAGCAAGACGACATATTCAGCTTCCACAGCCTCCACGGCCCGGTTATACCCTTCGGCAAAGCCATAGTTGCGGTCCAGCAAGACCAGCCTGAGTCCGGGATACTGTGTCTGCAGCCAGTCCACCGAGCCGTCGGTCGAGCCGTTGTCGGCCACCACCACCTCGATACCGTCGCCTCGGGTATGAGCCAGGACCGACGGCAGATAGTGCTCCATAAGGGTCTGTCCGTTCCAATTGAGTATGATGACTGCAACACTGCTCATCGGCTTATTGTCAATGGGGCTGTAAAGTTATGAAAAAATCAGCAGCAAGGATTTGTTTTTTGAAGATAATGATTAACTTTGCGGTCGTCTCGATTTATGGTAATTACTTAAAACCACAATAATGAAAAAGTTCTTCACTGCACTTGTCAAGCATCTCGGTTCCATCATCGTCCTGGCCGGTGTTGCCGTTTTGGCTGTTGCCCAGTTCAGCAATTCTCTCCAGAACATCCATCTCTATATCGCAGGCGCCCTGTTTATCATCGGCATCCTCACAGAAGTCTTCATCAACAAGAAGGTCATCTAAGGGGGCATACCCGATATTTCAGTCTTACAAAGGAAGGAAAATCACTTTTTCTTCCTTTTTTTATCTGATCCGACCACACAGCCACGTCTATGAAAAAAGGGGGATTTCTGCTTAAATGTTGTCTGCTGGCGATTGCCAGCTGGCAGGCACTGTCCGTTTTGCCGGCAGACAGTCTGCGAATAAAGCCCTTTGTCACAGCCACTCACTTTGCCAGCGACGACGAAATGCTGCAAGGAAGTATCACGAGCATGATACAAGACCATCGAGGGCTTATTTGGATCGGTTCTTTCAACGGGCTGAACAAATACGACGGCTATGAATGGGAAAAATTCAAATCCCATCCCAACAGCAACTCCATTCTGCGCTCCAACCGTATCGATTTTTTCTGGGAAAACAGCCTGGGCAACTTTTACTGCAATGCCGGCCGGCACCTTTACCTTTTCGATGTCGGGAGTCGTCTGTTCTCGGACATTCAGCAGCAGATCGAGCAGCAGTCGCAGCAGAGTCCATATTTCGTGAAAGGTTTTACACTGCCCAATCACTACAGTTACTTGATCGGTAGCAACGGTGAATGCTTCCGCATCAGCGATCTTAACCCCGAAAAAGGATGTCACTGTCTGAATCTTTCCCTCAGCCACGCAGACCGATTTTTCAATGCTTTTCAGGATAGCTTCGGACATGAATGGCTGTTGACTGCCAATGGCACTTATCGCTACGATTTGCCGGATGCTGTCAGTAAGCTGCCTTTCCGATTCTACATCGAAAAGGGTAATGAATTATGGTTTATTTCGGCCAACGGCAAGACACTGGGCGTTTGGTCGCACCAGAGCGACAGAATGATTTATCACGACTTTATTCCCCATAACGGCTATATTTACGAGCAGCATCTCACCAATGACAGCCTATGGTATGTTGCCTCGGGCAACGGCCTCTACCAGATTGTCGTCCGTTCTGACCGGCAGGAACAGGCTCCGAAGGTCAATCTCATCACAGACTATACCTTGCAGCATTTCCACATAAGTTCAGACGGAAGCATCTGGGGTCTTTCCACCGAACTGGAAATAATACGTCTGACACAGCGTCAGAACGGTTCTTGGGAAAGCCGGCAGATAAAACGTCCTGTCGACCATAGTTTTAGCGACCCCCGCGTGCAGTTTTACGACGACCGCAACGGACACCTTTGGATGCTCTGCTTCGACAACAGCGACGTCCTCTATTACGATCCTTCCTCCGGTCAATTGGAGAGACCGCTTTTATCCAAAGATATCTCAAGTCAGGGGACCAAAGGCTTCATCATCGATACACAGGGGAATATCTGGTATCGGGGCAGTCATCACATCGACCTGCTGCAAATTCACAATGAACCCTTCAGAGTGTTCGAGCAACCGAGCGGTGGCAGCGAAGTCAGGGCCTTGCTTGAAGATCATCGGGGTCAACTGTGGCTCGGACTGAGAAACCAAGGCGTTGTCTGTCTCGACCGGCAGGGGACGGTTATCGGTCGGCTGACCATAGAAGGCACGGCCTACTGCTTGTTCGAGGACAGTCACCACAATCTGTGGATAGGCAGTAAGGGAGGCGGTCTCTACTGCCTGCCAGAGGGACGAATTGACAAACCGGAGCGAATGGTTCATTACCGGCACAACGAAGAGCATCCCGAATCTCTGAGTTCAGACAACATCTACCATATTATCGAAGATGTCTACGGACAACTCTGGATTGCCACTTTCGGCGGCGGGGTAAATCTGCTTAAAAACGGCATTTTCTACCATCGTGATAACCGCCTTGGATACAGCTCGGATCTCCCCGAGACCGTACGCTGCCTACGCGAAGTCAAGCCGGGCATAGTCATGGTCGGAGCTCGCAACGGTCTGTTTGTCTTTGAAAGCCGCCCGGACTCACCTGAAACTATTCGGATGAAACACTGTTCCAAGCAGCCGAATGACCGGAACAGCCTGCCTGACAACGATATCATGAGCATTATGGTGACCCGTGACAGCAGTATTGTCCTGACCACCAACAGCGGCGGCATCTGCCAGGTGCTCAATGCCACGGACAAGTTGTCAGATGAGCCGCTGCGCTTCATTTCACTCACCAAGAACGACGGTCTGGCCAGCGATGTAGCCTATTCGGCCACAGAAGATCCCTACGGCAATCTTTGGATTGTCAGCGGACAGAGCTTATCAAGGCTGAGGCGCAACGCCTTCACGGAGGTCGATCCTACCCACAAATCTTCTTCGGTCAGCATCTACGATGTCAACTCATTTCCTGAGAAAATCTCTTTTTCCGAAGCTCTCCCGATCATTTCAGGCAGTCGACTGATACAAGGCACCCAAAACGGATTGTTCATAATAGAAACCGGGCAGATGCCGACCGACATCATACGGACTCCGCTTATTGTCGAGAACTTGTCAGCAAACTCGCCCGGGAGCAGCAAAAGCCGATCAGCCATATTGCGGTTCACAGCCCTTGACTACCGCGACAAACGGCACCTGAAATATGCCTATCGCCTGGACGGAGTGGACCATGACTGGAAAATCACATCGGGAAATTCTGTGACTTATGTCAACTTGCCGGTCGGCCGACACACTTTCCATGTACGTTCGACCAATGCCGACGGGCTGTGGATTGACAACGAACAAACGCTGTTGCTTTATGTAAAACCTGGCTTCCACGAAACCTGGGCAGGCCGCATTTTGTTGTTGGTTACTGCCATCTTGCTCTTGTACATCATATTCTATTACATCAACCGTGTCTACCGCTTGCGTCATGCCCTGACCGAAGAGCAGGAAAGCACCAACAGCAAATTGCGGTTTTTCACCGATATCAGCCATGAACTGCGCACGCCGCTCACGTTGATTGACGGTCCGGTGGGTGAAGTACTCGAAGACCAGACCTTGTCCGATCAGTCGCGTTACTACCTGGAAGTGGTTCAGAAAAATGTTCGACGACTGCTCAACCTGGTCAATCAGATCCTGGACTTTCGCAAACTCCAAAACGACAAAATGACCATATTGGTTGAAGAAATACAGCTCAGACCCTTTCTGGAAGGCATCATGGAAAACTTCCATGAATTGGCTCGGGATCACCAAATTAACTTTACTCTCGACTGTCCTGAAGACATGCCTCCGCTTTGGGCCGACAGGGACAAACTGGAAAAGATCTGTTTCAATTTACTCTCCAATGCCTTCAAATATACAGACAACGGAAAATCCATCACACTCAAAGTGCGCACAACCTCCTCCAACGGCAAAGAAGAAACTGTCATCATGGTGTCCGACCAAGGCAAGGGTATCCGCAAGGAAGATATCGACAAACTCTTCCAACGCTTCGAGACCATCATGCAGAATAACCTGTTCAAACCCTCTTCGGGCATCGGTCTGGCTCTGGTCAAACAGTTTGTCCAGTTGCATCACGCCCGTATAGAAGTGGATAGCCAACCCGGCCGCGGAAGTGATTTCATATTGACATTCAAAAGAGGAAAACATCATTTCGAGCAAGACCAGAACGTACAGTTCCGCATAGAGGACAGTTCACAGTTTCAAGAAGATATGTCACTGACAACCTCGGACGAAGCACAACAGGAAGATACAGACACTGTCAAGATACTGGTAGTCGAAGACAACGATGAATTGCGTGATTTCATTTCAAAAATCCTGAGTGCCGATTATCAGGTGCTTACCGCCACCGACGGCCAAGAGGGGCTGACAGTTGGCAAACAGCAGTGGCCCGACCTGATCATTACCGATATCATGATGCCACGTATGGACGGATTTGAAATGATACACCGCCTCAAAGAAGATCCCGACCTGTATGCCGTTCCTGTCATTGCCCTTACTGCCAAAGGGGCTATGGACGACAAGATTCACGGCATTGAGATGGGGGTGGATGACTACGTGCTCAAACCCTTCAGCTCAGCTTATCTCAAGGCTCGTGTCGCCGCTCTGATCCAACAGCGGAAACGGCTGCAACGTCACTTCATGGATTTACTCAGTCAGGGAGGGAATGCCCTGACACGCCGCAGCATAGAGCCCGACATGCCGGATATCACCCCAGCCGATGAACTCTTTATCCAGGAGGTCATGGCCTTCATTGAAAAGAACATCGACAATGCCGAACTCTCCATCGACCAGTTTGCGGATGCCATGAAGATGGGGCGAACCGTATTCTACAACAAAATCAAGTCTACTCTGGGACTGACCCCGATCGATTTTGTCCAGGAAATGCGCATCAAACGTTCTGTACAGCTCATGAGGAGCGGCAACTTTACCATCGCCGAAATCGCCTATCAGACTGGGTTCAACGATCCGAAGTATTTCAGCCGCAGCTTCAAGAAACACATGAACGTCACTCCATCGGAATACATGAAAAAACTGCAGACTGAGCAGAATTCCCAAGACAAGGCAAACTAAAGACGAATAGCACGGCTCTATTGACAAAGCCGTGCTCTTCCTACCAACCTTTATTTACAACTATAAAACAGCTTTCAATACACAGACGCCCTTATCTGTGACGATTTTTGCAATGAAAAAGGGCTCTGTCATCCGACGGATCACACCGTTTTCCAGTTCGAAACGGCCGATCAGACTGCCGGTAACAGAATAGAGGGAAACCTGGGCTTTGCCCTCGAATCCGCTCACATAAATACTGTTACCGTCATACACGGCATCCAGGGTATCGGCCCTCTTAGTCTGAATGCCGTCCACAAAAGGGGCTGCCGACACCAATCCCAGCGTTCCATACATATTGACAGCCCGGACACGATAATCGGCGGCTTGGGAACCTTCTTCCAACAGATAGGAAGTCTCGGTCGTAAACGCCTTGAATGAACCCTGATAAATCACTTCGTAGCAAATAGCCTGGGGCTCCTTGGTCCATACGATACTGTTGCCCTCGATGGTTACCTGCGGGGCAGGCAATTCGACAGTGATCTCGTAAGGATTCCACCCGTCACTGCCGCTCAGCACGGTGCGTGCGGTCAGCGCATCGGCCTCTTCCTTGGTCAATACAGCCTTGGCGGTGCAGGTTTCCTCAGGATTGCTTTCCGTACCCCCACGCCAATACCATGTGTTGCGATCCTTTAAATTGACAGAGGTGCCTTGATAGTTCATCGTATTATATTCGGCAAATACTACAGGCAGACCGCCCATATGGTTGATCCATCCGGCCGTCGCAAATGTGATATCCTTTGACAGCGTAGTATTAATGAACGAGGTCCTGGGAAAGTTGTGCCAAGGGCGTCCGAAGTAGTTATTGGTACGAGCCGTACCGGGTTTGCTCGAAACTATGTTGCAATTGCGGAATACATAGCCGTATTTGACACCGCTGCCATGAGACGGAGCTACAATGACAGAACCGTTGCGGCACAGGCCCAAAGTACAGCTGTCGAGCACCATGTCACCAGAGCAGTAGATGAAATCAACGGCGCCCTCAATATAGCAGCGACGGGCATAATGACGGTGTTCGTCGCTACCCGTCTGCCAGGTATCCTGATAACTCTTCAGTTTAGCATTGAAAATGGTGAAACGGTCGGCATAACTACCCAAGGCCAAGGCTTGCGGGCCGGCCTGATTGTCGTAACCCCAGGAATCGATGACCGTCATGTTGTGAAGATAGAAATTGGGAGCATTGGCCACCAAGACCGGGCCTTGCCCTTCGGCATCGGCAAAATTGGCATTGTCGCGCTCGTGACCGCCATTCGAAGTGATGGAGAATTTTAAAACCGTTTTTTCAGGATCCTCACCCACCAGAGAGATATATGGCTGTGTCTTGCTGGTGCGGACCAGCTCGACATACTCACCGTTCTTGACAAAAATCAGCCAGGGTTGAGTACGGTTTTGCGGAGCAGCCTTGACAGCTGCCCGGATGCTGGTGTAGTCGCCCGTGCCGTCGGCAGCGACAATCGCATCAAAGACCTTGGCCGTCGGGGCGACAGTCGTAAAGGTATAGGTGCCGCCGGCAACCGGCTTTTGGCCGTCCTTGGTCAGAAAGGCACCGTCTTTAATGTTTAAAGTATACACAGTGGCATAGCGTAGCTGACCGGGCTTGATAATAGCATAACTACCCGTTATACTGGCCGGAGGCAGCAGTTCTCCGTTCAAAAAGCAGCTGTCCGTACCATTGATCAGAGCCTCATCGCTCTGCAAGACAATCTGGGAGTTCACCGGAACATTCCGCTGTCCGTCGGCCGGAGCCTTGGGATAGACCGGAACAGCCGCTTCCGTCCTCATGGAAACTGACATGACCAACAGCCCAGCTGTCATCAGCACACAATTTCTGAGTTTCATATCCAAAACACTTTACACGCTCGCTTCGCTTTGACGAAACGCAAATACAGAAAAAAAATACATCCATTGTCCTTTGAAGACGTACAAAAGTACGGGAAAACATACTGTCGGCAGGTGGATTTTCTCACAAAAAAAGGGGACGGATTATCCGTCCCCTCATTTTTTCATATATCAGGTCGTTTATTTGACCAGAACTTTCTTACCGTTGATGATATAGAGACCCGGCTGGGTGGCTTCCATCACACGACGACCCATCAGGTCGAAGATCATTTCCTTGGTCTCAGCCTTCGGAGTGATGATGGCAACAACGGGCTTGGCTTCGGCAATCAGGAAGATGTTCTTGACATAGACACCATAGACATCGAAGAGACGGTTGGTGTCGTAGCCGCTGTTGACATCCGGAATCAGACGTACATAGACCAGTTCCTTGTTAGCTGTATTCTCCAGCTTCACATCGTAGTGGGTGTAACCGCCGGTAGTAGCAATCGTATCGGGTGCACTTTCCCAGCTGCTGCCGTCATACGAATACTGCACCTTGTAGTTGTAGTGACCCATGTAGGTACGCTTGATATCAAAGCTGTACTGAATGTCGCCCTTGTAAGCCTTGGTACTGACAGCCGTCTGCCAGTAGAAGCCCTGATCCTTATAATAGGCCGAGCTGTCCATTGAATTGTCGGGATTCTTGTATTCCGTACCATCACCACTGTTCGTGCAGCGCAGCCACGTGACTGCCGACTGAGGATCGGCATCGCCACGGATCCAGTAGCCGCTGGTCCAGGGAGCATCCGGATAGAGCGTGTAGTACAGATCCAGGGTGGGAACAATCGAATCGGAGTACTTGTCGCTCAGCCAGTCGGCCGGACGCTGCTGAGTAACATTGCTTTTGGTCAGGTCGAAGTCCCAGCCGCAGATGTAATCCTTGGCTTCGAATTCCAGTTCGATAGCCAGGTTCTTGTCCATAGTGATCATAAACTCGGGAGCATAGTAGAACCCACCGGCATTGTCGCTACCCATGATAAATTCCAGGACGATATTGGTCTGAGCCGTCACGACGACTTCTTCGCCCTCTTCGTAGAGGTTGCCTTCCCGGACCGGATTGACAGCATACGTGCCACCGCCGATACAGTTGATTTCCAGCGTGTACATATTCATTTTTTCAAAGACAGCCAGGACAGTTTTATCGCCGTTCATCTCAAAAGTATAGACAGCCTCCTTGCTCAGTTCGGCTCCATCCTTGTCAACCCACTTGACGAACTTGAAACCATAGTTCTTGACAGCCGTCAGAGTGACCTCCTTACCGCCGGGAACCATGCCCGAAGGACCGCTGACCACACCGGCCAGGGAATCCACGCCGGCAGCCAGGCCCTGAGTCAGGGTATAGAGACCGCTTACTGCAACCAGCCACTCGGTATCACCCAGGACACTGCCGGCAGTACCTTTGCCTTCCAGAGCGGAATAGCCTTTGTACAGAGTGAAGTCGGCGTTGGCAGCATCAGCAAAAGGAGCCACGGGAGAAGCGAAGCCCAAATCGGCCAGGGTATAGTTGTCGGCGATGTCGGCATCACCCAGGTCTTCATTCCAGACAGGGATCTTCCATCCGTCAATCAAGTTGTTCTTGACGGTCACAGTCCAATAACCTGCGCTGATGTTCCAGAGCGAGCCGGCGCTCTTTCCGGCCGGGCAGAGGATGACATTGTCGGTGAAAGTCAGAACAGAAGCCTCACCGGCAAACTTATTGGTCGGACTGGCAATCTGGCGATTGGCATCACGGCATCCGGAGTACATCGTATTGTGTGTGAAAATAAACTGGTGACTCATCTCACCGTAACTGCCCGTCGGGTTATAGAAACATTCCATGCCTTCGTTGCCATAGAGAGTCGATTCGTTGATCACCCATTTGTAAATAGGTGTGCTGTGCCAGGACATGTTCCAGTTACCAGTGTTCAGATTGCGCAATACGCAGTTCTGGAATTCAACCAACTCCAGGGCAGACGTCGTAGCATCACCGCCCAGATAGAAGGTACAGCGGCTGACATTCTGCAGGGTGGTGTTGACAAAACGGATGTGCTTGATGTGACCTGTCGGTGCAAAGTTGAACAGATAAGAAGCTCCGTCACCGATGGTGACACCTTCGTAGGTAATACCACCGTCCGTACCGCCGCCACGGATTTCACCCGTCAGGAAGACTTCGCAGGTGTCGGCAAAAGCCTTGACCGTGATGCACTTGCCAGTGGGCAGATCCTGGTTGGCATAGGTACCGCTGTAAAGCAGCAGAACATCGCCGTCGGCAGCGCCTGCGTATGCGGTAGCATAATCGGCAGGGCTCTCAACAGTGATGTTGGCAGCAGAAGCAAACATTGCTACTGCAAACGAACAAACCAAAAGAGTAATTTTCTTCATGTTCAAATAATTTATTGGTTAAACATAGGAAATTCAAGTGGCCCAAAGGTACGCCTCCTTCCACAGGAAGGGGTGGATTTTTTATGGGGATTGGTGCAATTTTTTCACCGTTACGTTTTATCTGCCCGGACGATTTGTCCACCTATTTCACAAAAAAATACACCTGCGCATATACGCGTGCGAGGTATCTTTGCCCACGAAAGAAACAAGCTTATGAAAAAACATCTACTCTCTTCGCTTTTCATTGGTATCATCACCGCAGTGCTGCCCGTCTGGGCCGACAATCTGCCCGCCTTTCCCGGGGCCGAAGGCCATGGCCGCTACACCACCACCGGCGGACGGGGAGGTTATGTCTACCATGTCACCAACCTCGACGACGACGAAAACGATCCCAAGTTCGGATCGCTGCGCTATTATATCAACAAAAACGAAACCCGCACCATCGTGTTCGATGTTTCGGGAACCATTTTCCTGAAAGCCGGACTCAATATCAACAACGGCAACCTGACCATTGCCGGCCAGACCGCCCCGGGTGACGGCATCTGCCTGGCAGGTGAACCGGTGCACGTCAACGCTAACAACGTCATCATCCGCTTCATGCGTTTCCGTATGGGCGACACCGACCCCAACCAGGAAGACGATGCCCTGGGTGGACGCTTCATCAAAAACATCATCATCGACCACTGCTCCTGCTCATGGAGCGTGGATGAGTGCGTTTCGTTCTACGGCGATGAAAACCTGAGCCTCCAATGGTGCATCATCAGCGAAAGTCTGCGCCACTCCAACCACGAGAAAGGCAACCACGGCTACGGCGGCATCTGGGGCGGGGCCAACACATCCTTCCACCACAACCTGCTGGCCCATCACAGCAGCCGTACCCCGCGCATCGGCAGCGGTTCCAGCACAGCCGGCCGTGAAAAGGTGGATGTGCGCAACAACGTCATCTACAACTATGGCATGGTCGTAGGCTGCTATGGAGCCGAGGGCATGGACTGTAATTTCATCAACTGCTACTACAAGCCCGGCCCCTCGACCCAAACCAATCACAACCGCCGCAGCATGATCATCGGCATCAGTCCCAACAACGACGATGCCGCCCGGCCCAAATGGGGCAAATACTATGTGAGCGGCAACTGGTGCTCTTCGCTGAGCGACACCTACAAGACTCCGACCGACAGTTACGAAAAACTCACCTGCCAGGACAACTGGCGCTACGGGGTGGCCAACAACATCGACGGTGCCACCTCGGCCGAAATAGCCGCCATGAAACTCAGTGAGCCCCTGGATCCCGGCACGGTGACTACCCACAGCGCCCAGGTGGCCTTCGAAAAAGTGCTGGCCACGGCCGGCTGCTCCCTCAAGCGCGACATCATCGATGAGCGCATCGTGCGTGAAACACGTGGCGGTACGGCCACCTTCATGGGTAGCTACAGCCAGGTGGGCGGCATCATCGACAGCCAGAACGACCTCAAGCCCTCCGGTGCCGGCAGCGACTGGAGCGCCTGGCCCACACTCGAAAGCGTCGAAGCCCCCAAGGACACCGACCAGGACGGCATGCCCGATGAGTGGGAAGAAGCCAACGGCTTGAACGCCCGCGATCCGCGCGACCGCAACAAGACCGACCTGTCAGAAATCGGCTACACCAACCTGGAAGTCTACCTACACAGCCTGGTAGCAGACATTGTCGCCCAAGAACTGTCAGACTACGTCTATGTTGCGGGAGAAGGCACCAATGACCTGGTTACAGGTATTTTCACCACCTCTGTCAACAGAACCGGCAATCCAGCCGATGAAATCTGGTACGACCTGACCGGCCGTCCTGTGGAACATCCTAGCCGGCCGGGCATCTACCTGAGCCGGAACAGAAAAATGATAATCCGATAACATAATCAACAACCCTATGCAAATCAAGTTTTTCCGTAATGGAATCAGTCGGGGACTCCTGACCGTTGTGCTCATACTCCTGACGGGTAGCTGCAAGGACCACATGGCCGAGTACTACGAACGTCCCGCCTGGATCAAAGGCAATTGCTACGAGGTGCTGGACAAGGCCGGGAACTACACCGTTTTCCTCAGAGGCATCGACTTGGCGGGCTATCACGACATGGTGGACGGCAAGACCATCCTCACTGTCATGGCTCCCGATGACGAAGCCTTCAAGGTTTATCTGCGCGAGCAGGGCTACAACAGCATCGAAGAGATGGACTCTGTTGAACTGGACAAACTTATCGGCTTTCACCTATTGTACTACGCCTACAGCGCCGACAAGCTTATCAACTTCCGTCCCGAGGAGGGTGACGATGTCACCGACGAGGAGAAAAAAATCAATGCAGGACTGTACTACAAGCACCGCACCAAGAGCAAGGACGCCAACACTACTGAATACGACTTCCGACGCGATTTGGATGTCACGATCTACCATCGTGAGCGTTTTCTGCCGGTCTTTTCACAGCAGTATTTCGATACCCGCCAGCTCAATGCCGAGGAAAATTACCGCTATTTCTTCCCCGATGTCGAGTGGAATCCCCACCAGTATGGCTACAATGTAGCCGGCGCTGCCGTCACCCTGGGCAACCAGATTACCAGCAACGGTTATGTCCATGCCATCGACCATGTCCTCAAACCCCTGAATACAATCTACACTGAGCTCAAGAACGACAGCAGTTTCAGCCAGTTCCTGACACTCTATAAGAAAAAGGAGACCTTCGCCTACGATGCCGACCTGACTCAGGAGTACGGCAACGGCACCCGGCTCTACCAGCATCTGTTCAACAGCCCGATGCCCAACATTGCCAGCGAATGGCCCAACAACGACTATTCGCGCCTGACAGAAAACTCTTCGGTGGGTTATACCATTTTTGCTCCCACCAACAAGGCGTTGGAAGATTTTTTCGACGGTTACTGGGCCAAAGGCGGCTATGCCAATCTGAACCAGGTGAGCACGGAATCTGTCGAAAGGCTGCTCTACAACTGCGTCTATCAGGGGACCAAGGACGGCAACAGCTATGACGGTCAGCTGGCTTGGCCCGAGAATCTGCGCAAAGGGGAAGTGCTGAACAGCTACGATGCCGTTATCAAAGTCGACTTGGATGCCGTTCCGCAGAAATACCGCATCCTCTGCAACAACGGCCTGCTCTACGGATGCGAGGAATTGGCCGTTCCCACCATGTTTGCCGCAGTTACCGGACCGGCCTATCAGTACAGGGACTACAGCTATTACCTGTTTATGCTCAAATCACTCGGCGACCTGCAGAACTCCCTTTGGAGCGACCAGACCCAATTGCTGGCACTCATGCCGTCCAACGACCAGATCACGGCCGCCAACATCACCTACAACAGTCGTAACAACTATCTCGAACGCGACGGCAAAGCTCTGGGAAACGATGTCCTGAACAGCACAGCCTATGCCCATCTGGTAGATTTGTCCTCTTGCAGCGGCAGCGATACCGAACTGGATGCAACCGGCGCCAAAGCACAGGTATTCAAGGCATTCTCTCCCGATTATACTTTCTATTGGTACATACTGGACGGTAAGATAACCAACAGTTTCCGTTTCAACGAACGCATCTACCCGGTTCAGAAAACCGACGACGAGCTTTTTGTCAGCTTCAGTGAACTGCCCTCCTATACCGACGACGGCAAGTGGAGCAACGGACATGCCTACAGCTATGAAGGATCACTGTTTACAGGCCAGCCCAAGGAAACGACCTACAGCAAGTTCCAGCAGCTCATGCAGAACAACCGCACGGACAATACCCTGCCCTACTTCGCTTTTGTCAATCTGCTGACGGAAGCATCCATGTACAAGGAGGCCGATTTCAATTTCACGGAAGCCGGCGAAAGCTATCTGATGCTGATTCCAGGCAACCAGGCCGTTTATGATGCCATCCAGAGCGGTAGCCTGCCCGGTCTCAGTTTCGACGCTGCAGCCTATGCCGGCGGCAATGATCTGTTCGAATGCTGTGCTGTGCGCGAAACAGGTCTGGACAGCCTGCAGATGTACCTCAAGGAGTATTTCATTCCCCTGTCGTCGGCCGGCATTACCCACTACCCCTATCTGGGATGGGGCGAAAACACCGAGAAGGGGATGCAGACGGCTAACACAATCGAAATCTACGATTCCGCCACAGGCAAAGTGTCCTACAAATCTGTCAAGGCCGTGATTCGCGACCGGGGTGACAAACTCACCGTCAAGCTCTTGGACGATGACAAGGAAATCGATCTGTGCAGCGACTATCATTTCCTGCCCTTCGTTTTCGAAGACGGTTGTGTCCATTTTATTAACGGTATGTTCTGATGCGTATGAAAAAGATATTCACTATCCTGACTCTGTCACTGACACTGGTCTTTTCGGTCTCTGCACAGAAAATGCTGACCGGACACGTCTATGAAATGTTCGATGGGCACAGAGAAGATGCCATCGGAGTCAACGTCTCGTTTCGCAACAGCCAGAACCGTATCATCGACGGCACAGTAACCAATTACAACGGCGAATACAGCCTGCGCGTGCCCGAAGGACGGGGCGAAATGACCGTCGTCTTCTCCTATATCGGCATGAAAACCCAGACCATTCCCTACACGGGACAGACTACTTTGGACGTCGTCATGGAAGAAGACGCCCAGATTTTAGGAGACGTCGTCATCTCCGTCAAACGGGAACAGAAAAACGAAATGGGTATCACCCTTCGTGAACAGACGGCGGCCACCGAACGCATCGCCATGAGCGAAATCATCGAATTCTCGCCTGTCACATCGGTCGAGGAAGCCCTACAGGGCCAGCTGGCCGGTGTGGACATTCTGGCCAGCGGCGACCCGGGTGCCCGCAACTCAATCCGTATCCGCGGCACTGCCACATTGAACACCAGCGCCGATCCGCTCATCGTCATCAACGGAGTACCTTATTCCACCGACATTGACGACAGTTTCGACTTCGCCACGGCCAACAATGAAGACTATGCCGCCATGCTGAACCTCTCGCCCTTTGACATCGAATCCATCGAAGTCCTCAAGGATGCCGCCTCGACAGCTATTTACGGCACGGCCGGTGCCAACGGTGTGCTGCTCATCACGACCAAGACCGGCGAGCGGGGCAAACCCCGTTTCACCTTCTCCTCGAAATTTACGGCCAAATACGAGCCGCAGTCCATTCCTATGCTCAACGGCAAAGAGTATGTCGCTTTCATCGAAGATGCCATCTGGAACACCGCCAATGCCAAGGGCGTCTCGACCAGCGCCTCGCTGCTCCAGCTACTCTACGACACGCCCGAAATCAATTTCAACAAGGAATGGCGCTATTTCAACGAGTACAACGTCAATACCGACTGGCTTTCGACTGTTGTGCAGGATGCCTACACATTTGACAACAATTTCTCCATGTCGGGCGGCGGCGAAAAAGCCACCTACCGCTTCAGTCTGGCCTACATGGACGAGGACGGTACGACTGTCGGAACCAATCTGAACCGTTTCTCCACATCCCTGAACATCGGTTACCGTTTCAGCGACAGGCTGCGCGTAGATGCCGACCTGACTTTCGCCCAGACGGGAAAGCAGGCCAACTGGACCGACCGGGTACGTTCGGAGGCCATGCTCAAGATGCCCAACAAGAGTCCCTACTGGATCGACGATGTCACCCTGGAACCCACCGACCGATACTTCAACCGACAAAACGCCGAGGAATTCCAAGGTGCTTTCAACGGTTCGAGGAATTTTCATCCGATAGCCATGGCACGCAACAGCTACAACAACAGTGCCCAGCAGGAAGAAAAGATGAACTTCCGTCTCAACTACGACATCCTTCCGGGACTGACCTATACAGGTTATGTTTCCATGAAATTCCTCACCATCAAGAACCGGGCATTCCTGCCTCAGACAGCTACAGGAGTGACGATGGACAATACCTATGCCAACCGCAGCACCGATGCCTACAGCGACAATCTGGCCCTGCAGACTGAGAACAAGCTGATTTTCCGCCGCAACTGGGACGAACTGCACAATCTGGTGCTGACCGGACTGTGGCGGACAAGCGACAACGAGACAAGCAACTACACCAGCACCATCTACGGAGCCGCCTCACAGCATGCGTCAGATCCATCGACCAACGGAGCTGTCGTGGAGCGTGGTTCCGGTTCCTCGCAGGTGCGTTCGGTAAGTGGTATCGGTGGATTCAACTACACCTATCTGAACCGCTATATCGTCTCCGGAACAATCAACTTCGAAGGCAAGTCCTCGCTGGGCAAATCCAACCGTTGGGGCATCTTCCCCTCGGTAGGCCTGGCCTGGCACATCAAAGATGAAGATTTTCTTCAAAACACAGAATGGCTCAGTTCACTGAAGCTGCGCACCAGCTTTGGACAGAGCGGTGCCGCACCCTCAGGTGCTGCGCCCTACATGGGTAAATACTCCGCCCTGGGTGACGGCTATCGCGACAACCCAGCCATCGTGCCGGTATCCATCCAGCTCAACAATCTCAAATGGCAGACAGCCAGCGAATACGATGCCGGTTTCGACATCGGCCTGTTTGAAGAACGACTGACCTCCACCTTCGATATCTACTACAAGTACACGACCGACCTGCTGCAGCGCAATGTCTCGATTCCCACCACCATAGGCTACAACTCGCGCAACAACACCATTGCCTACTACAACTCGGGCGAGATGAGCAACACCGGATGGGAGTTCCGCATTGACTATACCCTGCTGCAGGAGAAGGACTGGAACATCAAGCTCAACTACAACATTGCCCGCAACATCAACCGCATCGAAAAACTGCCTACCAACTTGGCCGAAAGCACCTACTCGCTGGCCAACGGCAACTATGCGCGGCGCATCATCGAAGGAGCCCCTGTAGGCAGTTTCTTCGGCTATCGCTACCTGGGCGTCTATGACACGACCGTCGAGACCTACGCCCGCGATGCCAAAGGCAATGTGATGACCGATCTGCAGGGCAAGCCCATTGTCATGAAGAACGGCACCTATGTATGCTTCCCCGGAGACGCCAAATATGAAGATGTCAATCACGACGGGGTCATCAACGAAAACGACATCGTCTATCTGGGCAACTCCAATCCGGTCGTGACCGGTGGCGGCGGTTTTACGGTCAAGTATAGAAAACTGTCGCTCAACACCTTCTTCCACTACCGTCTGGGACAAAAAATCGTCAACCAGGCCCGTATGAACAGCGAATCGATGTACGGCACCGACAACCAGAGTCTGGCCGTGCTCAAACGCTGGCGCAGTCCGGGAGACCAGACCGACATCCCGCGTGCCCTGTGGCGCTATGGTCTGAACTACCTGGGCAGTGACCGTTTTGTCGAAGACTGTTCCTTCCTGCGTCTCAAGACCGTTTCCCTGTCGTACAGTTTGCCCAGGGAACTGTGCAGTCGTATGAGTCTGAGCAGTGTAACGGCCTATATCACGGCCTACGATCTCTTTACGTGGACCGACTACACGGGACAGGATCCCGAAGTCACCTTGCCCTCGAATGTCACCAATATCGCCATGGATACGGCCCAGACCCCCCCGAGCAAGCGTATTTCCGCCGGTTTAACCATCAATTTCTAAAGGAGAATCCGTTATGAAGACTATCAGATATTACCTTGCTTCATTTACTGCCGCAGTCCTGATACTGACCGGCACAGGCTGCACACAGTGGCTCGAAGTCTATCCCCAGAACGACCAGGTCAGCGACTATTACTGGTCCAACAAGGAGGAAGTAGAAGCCATGCTGAACGGCTGCTACTATTACTATCGCGAGATGGTCACCACCAAGCTCATCCCGCTCGGAGAACTCCGTGCCGGACACTTGTTCAGCCGCAGTAACTATTCGAGTCTGCAGGAGTTCCGCGTCAAGGAGACCCAGGACATATGCAACTGGGGCCCGTTCTACGAAGTAATCAACGTGGCCAACGGCGTACTGGCCAATGCCGAAAAGGCCTACCAGGTGGACTATACCTACGATGAGAACATGCTCAACGCCCACAAGGCCGAGGCCCTTTTCCTCAGGGCGCTGTCCTATTTCTATCTGGTGCGCAACTGGCGTGAAGTACCGCTCATCCTGCAACCCTACGAGACAGATGCCCAGGAGTACTATTTTCCTCAAGCTACCGAAGAAAAGATCATATCCCAGATCAAGGAAGATCTCAAGACTGCCATTGAGTCCGGTGCCGCCAAGGAATACTACAACAAAACCTGGGAAAACAAAGGCCGTGCCACCAAGTGGGCCATGCTGGCCCTGATGGCTGACGTCTGCCTTTGGAACGGCGATTATGAGGAATGCGAACGCTATTGCGACATGCTGCTCCATTCCGGTTCGGCCTATGCCCCCAGTTTTCTGTCGACTCCCTCCCATGCTTCCTGGTTCTCGATTTTCAACCCGGGCAACAGCAACGAATCGATACTGGAACTCCAATGGAACGAAGAGGACGAACAGCTCAACATCCTGCCTGCCTTGTTCGAAGAAACCGGCAACGGCAGAGTCTATGCCTATTCACAGCGCATGACCGAGCTTTTCATCCAGGAATGCTCTTACAACGACCAGCACCACGGTGAGTATGTGCGAGCCATGTACGGCGGCTTCCACATCCAGACTCCCTCGGCATACCTGGCAGCCACGACCGGCTACTGCTGGAAATACTACGGTTCGCAGGTCCTCACCGAAAAGCGTACTTCGGAACACTACGACCCCAATTTCATCCTGTATCGGGTGGCCGAAGTCATTCTTATGAAGGCCGAAGCCCTGGTCATGCAGGGAGAGAGCCGTTATGCCGAAGCGGTCGCACTCATCAACAAAGTACACAACCGTTCCAATCTAGGTGATGTCAACATCGATCCGGCCGGCACCAACGAGATCGAACTGCTCAGCTGCCTGCTCGACGAAAGGGCCACCGAACTGGCCGGCGAAGGAAAGGCCTGGTACGATATGCTGCGCATGGGACGCCGCAACAACTACAAGTACAAAGAGACCTTCATCACCGCCCGTCTGCTCGATTTCAACAAACAGGCCAGTACCAGCTGGTTCCGTGCCGTACTGTCGGACAACAACTCGCTGTACTTGCCTGTCTATGACAAAGAACTGGAGAACAACAGTCTGCTCCATCAGAATCCCTATTACAAATAAGCCCTAACGACCAATTGTATGAATAAGAAACTGTTATCAAATACACTGGCTTTGCTGCTGCTCACACTTTGGGGCTGCAAGGATCCCTATGAGGGACAGATGTTTGTCATGGACGATGATGACGATACCAAGATTACCAACATCGCCTATCTGGAAAAACATAGCGAAGACTACTCGCTTTTCCTGAGTTTTCTGGAGTCTGCCGACTATTACAATGCCCTGAACGATGCCAGCACCACTGTCACACTTTTCGCACCAGACAATGATGCCATGCAGACGTTCATGGATTTGAAGGGAATCTCCTCCTTCGACGAGCTCGACCGGGAATACGCCCGTCAGGTCATACAGGTTCATGTCATCAAGACCAGTCTGTCGGAAAGTTCCTTTATCCAGTACACCAACGAAGGGAGCATCAGCACGCCCACCCTGCTGGGCGATTATCTGACTCTGGGATACGGCTATCTCGACACTGATGTCAACGATGAAGTCCTGGCCACCACAATTCCACAAGACACCCTTTCCATCTATATCAACAACATGGCCCAAGTCAGGGAAATGGCCCATCAGACCGTGAACGGCATGGTCTATCGACTGGGAGGAGTCATCAGGCCTCTGATTGAGACCGTCGTGGAAAAATTGAAAGATTACGGAGAATACAAGTTGTTTCTGGAAGCCGTTGAGGCCGCCGGTATGACAGAACTGCTGGAGATCACGGCCGATACCGTTGAGCAGGCTATGGGACAGAGCGTAATCAACGCTGTCAATTACACCGTGTTTGCTGTAGATGACGCCACATTTGCCCAGGCTGGCATTCTCACGCTGGACCAGTTGGAAACCTGGCTGGGAGCCAGGGATGCCGGCGGACGCACCGGCATCAGCCGTGTCGACTCGGCCAGCGTCATTCACCGCTATGTCTGCTACCACATCCTGGACGGGGCCAATGACAAAGCCACACTCACCTACAGTGCCGACCCGACAGCCGTCAAGACATTTGACACCCGTCAGCCTGGTGAAATCATCACCCTGCAGACACTGGTGGGACAGACCTTCATCAACGGAGAAGACGGCTACGGCTTTGTCCACTCTGACATCAGGGCATGCAACGGCTATATCCACAAAATAAGCGGCATCATGCCCGTCTGGAGTCCGGCACCGAGCGAGGTGGTATGGGACTTCTGCAACAGCCAAGACATCATCACCCTGGTCAATGCCTACGGGGCCGACAACAGCTTGGGCATGCTCTACAGCGTCCCCAGTGACGCCTCCGAATACAAAATAGACCTTTCGAGCAGCAATACATACGGAACTGTCACCTCCTTTCGATATAACGTAGCTGCGCCCAAAAGCTCCTGGCTGAGAGTCGGCTTCTGGAAAATCAAGGCCAACAGCGATGCCGCACTCGACTACGAAAACGAGCTGAACGCCTATCTGAACAACCTTTTCATCGTCAACCTGGGATATACCGGCTGGATAGAGTTCAAGACCCCGACACTGGTCAAGGGAAAATATCGCGTGGAATTCTACTATGCCGGGGCCAAGGCTCTGGCATCCAAATTCTACGGTCAGGGAAGTCTGATAAAGTTCACCCTGGACGACTACCTGAAAAACTACTATGTCTGGAAAGGCTGGGACAAAGCTCAGCAGGCCGTCACGGGCGATGTCCTGTTCGAGACTGTCATCTTCGACAAGACATCGAGCCATACGCTCAAAGCCGTCCTGATGGATGCCAATGCCACCAGTAATGCCAATTACCGACAAATGTGGGATTATATCAAATTTATCCCTATCGATTAGAGAGAACAAAGAAAATCATCGGATTATGAAGAAACATACCTTTCCCTTACTGCTTGCCGCCGTGGCGATGGCCTTGGTGACGAGTGCCTGTCAGGACAACTGGAAAGATCACTATGGTCAGCAGCCGCTCAGCGCCGACAGTCAAACCGAGATTATACAAGGAGATTTGAAACAGTTTTTTGCCCTTCACGAAGAGTTCAGTGCCCAGCATAAACTGTTTTCCCAGGCGGGCATCTTCGACAGAATGAAGCAGGGACAGCAGTATACCGTGCTTGTCTATGACAACAGCCTGCTGGCATCCTCCCCGTATGCCGCCATGACCGACTATGCCGGCTACTGTATCAGCGACATCGCCCTGTCTCCCGTCGAACTGAAAAACGGGCTGGGCATCTCCACCTGGTACGGCAAAAACCTGTGGATCTCCACAACGGCCGAAGGGAAGACCCGCGTCAACAACGCCGGCCTGGGCCGGACCTTCCGTACCGAGGACGCTTTTATTTACGAAATCAGCGACAGGATGCTGTCGGTTTCCCCTTCGGTCTATGACCAGATCATGCAGCTGGACGACAGCAACTATTCGACTTTCAAACGTCTGATTGGCCAATACGAACGCACATGGTTCGATGCCGACAAGTGTACACCGTCCGGGACAAACGAACAGGGTAACACTGTCTATGCCGACTCTGTCAAGGGCTGGACAGTCAAAAACACCCTCATGGACCGATATACGGAAGATGGCCTGGAGATGTGGAACATGCGCAGCGAAGGCTACAACACGACTGTGCTTGTACCGAGTAACGCCGTCATCAAAGAAGCACTTGACACAGCCCTGGCCAAAGTGCCCCGCTATCTTGGCCGTGCCGCCACCGCTGCCGACCGGGAAAAGTTTGAAAAATGGATTGTCCGCGTCTGCTTTATCGACCGTCGTCTCAATGCCGAGGAAGTCACCGGCACCACCGACATCGACTGCGTAGGCGGCTATATGAAGGACACGCTGGAAGGCACCAAGTTCAGTCAGGCCGAGGCGGCCATGTGGCGTCCGACCGTGCAAAGGGTCCGCACCGATGACATGATACAGGCCAGCAACGGCAATCTGTTCTTCATCGACTGGATGAAAGTCCCCAACAACGTCATCATCTATCGCCTGAAAAGCCGCTTCTACGAGCTATGGAACAACATGACGGCAGAGCAGCGCACCCAGTATTTCCGCTGGAGCCACTGGATTGATCCTATGATCATCAATGATGCCCAGGGCTCCTTCGAACTGTCACCGACCATGCCGACCATGTATTACCACGTACTGACGGCCATTCCCGACGATACGGCCCGCAAAGCCAAACTTTACAACACCGACCCGGTTGTCTGCAGCGTCACCTACGATGGCACGCTCTTTCTGGAGAACAATCCACGCGGTCAACGTATAAAGGAATGCCACATACCGGCCGGCGAATACTATCTGCGCATGGGATTCAAGCATAGTCTGATGTATTCGCTGAGCATCCAGTTCAACGACACCCTGCTCATCAAGGACATGGTCATGTATGCCCAAGGCAGCAACTACCACTTCGACCGAGGCTCTGTCTCGGTGGTCGACAACTATGGGGAATCATCCATCGGGTATCCCGAAGGATACAACTGGCATGACTGGTCGTCGCTCAGTGAAAAGGCCCAGGCCTATGACACAGACGGCTATCAGGTGGGGATTGTCAATGTCAAGGAAGACGGCAATTTCACCATAACCGTATCCTCCTCCGATATGTACTATCTATACACTTACGGCGCAGACCGGAATACCTCCAATGTCTATCAGCTGATGATGTATCACTGGTGTCTGCGTCCGACGAAAAACAATTATTGATATGAAGAGAGTACTTTCATTTGTCATCATATCCCTGCTGGGTATAGCCTCCGCGCTTGCACAGGGTTTTGTGCTGAACACCCGGGTAGCCGATACCAAAGGGCAGATGCTCAGTGGCGTCATGATCGAATCGACCGGCGCCGAAACTTCGGCCTTCAGCGACATAGAAGGTCGCGTCGAACTGAAAATGACAGTGCCGCAGGCTGTCATAAGAGTCTCACTCAGCGGATACTACAGTGTTGAACTGCCTGTCAGCGAGCAAAACCAGCCTGGACTGATCACCCTGATTCCCGAAGACTGGAGAAACTACACCGAAAACGCTTCTCTCAATAAAAAGGACATGCAGCAAGCTATGAATATCGACCTGGGCATCCAGGGAAAGATTCCCGGCCTGCAGACCGTCCAGAAGAGCGGTATGCCCGCCGAAGGAGCCTATATGAATATCGGCGGCCTGCACTCCCTATATGCCGAGAACACACCTCTGATTGTGGTCAACGGTGTTCCCTACCTGAACGACACGGAAGTCTCGACAGCGATCAATGCCTATAGTCGGAGCTTGTTTGCAGCACTCAATATCTATGACATACGCAACATCACCCTGCTCACCGGAGCCCAGGCAGCCCAGTACGGTTCGCTGGGATCCAACGGTGTGCTGCTAATCGAGACAGAACGGGCCACCAGTGACAACCTCGACACCCGTATCTCGTTTTCCGGTCAATACGGTATGCACTTCAAAGGCCGTACCATGGAGGTACTCGACGACAGAGACTACAATAACTACCTGCGGGAAGTCGGGCTCGGACGTTACGGCTCGATGAATGCGCTCACTGCCGACTATCCTTTCCTGCAAAGTTCCGCCGACTATCCGACGGCCTATATTTTCAATAACCGGACCGACTGGCAGAAAGAGATTTACCAGTCGGCCTTCCTGACCAACAACGTTTTTCGGGTGGAAGGCGGCGATGAAGTGGCCAAATACAATATGAGCGTAGGCTATTCCTCCGACGGTGGCATCATCTCCGGAACGAGCACCAATCGCTACCATACGCTGCTCAATTCCGACATCATGGTCAGCCGCAAGGTGGACATCTTCACCTCTGTAGGCCTGTCCTACATGAACAGCCGGCTGCAGGAACAGGGTATGAGCCATGAAACCAATCCGATGCTGGCAGCCTGGTACAAGATGCCTGTGCTGAGCCCCTATTTCGCCGGCAACGACGGCAAGCTGACCAACACCTATGCCACCTACGATTTCTCCAACATCAACGACTATCCGCTGTACCCTTACGAGAATGTCAGCAATCCGACAGCCATTGTCAATACCCTCGAAGCCGGCGATAAAATCTATGACGTCAACATAAACCTGGGACTCAACTATCAGGTGCTTGACAGACTGAAACTGACAGGTATCTTCAATCGCCAGTACCGCTATGTGGAAGAGAACCTGTTCATCCCCGGGGTGAGCAACCAGGCCATTTATCCACAGTACTATGGCATCGGGCGAAACACCGTGCGCAAAGCCATTTCGGAAAGAAGCAACACCTACTACGGCCTGAACGCAGCCTACCGACGTATCTTCAGACATATCCACGAGCTTCGGGCCGATTTGGGCGGCCGCATCATGACCAGTTCCTCGGAATACGACATGTCGAGCGGCTACAACACAGCCAACGATTATTACAAGACTCTGGACAAAACCACCGATGAAGAAAATTCAGACGGCTACATCAACCTGTGGACTTGGGCCAATTACTACCTCAGGGCCGGCTATACCTGGAACAGGCTCATTGATGCCAGCCTGAGCCTGAGTCTGGACGGCAGCTCGGTGAGCGGCATCGACGCTCCGCTCTACTATGTCTATCCGGCAGCAGCCGTCAAACTGATGGCCGCCCATCTGGGAATGATACCCGACTGGATCAACACACTGGACTTCCAGCTTTCCGCATCGCTGAGTGGCAACAGCCGATTTTCGAGCAACTATGCCAAGAACTATTACACCAGCTCGAATTTCTTTACGATGGGATCCATCATCCGCGGCGACATACCCAATACTCTGCTTGAACCGGAAAAACAGCGGCAACTGACAGCCGGCCTGAATACCAGTCTATGGGGACATCGCCTGCAGTTCGGAGCCGATTTCCACAGCACATATGCCTATGACCTGATCATTCCCCAGTCGATTTCGAGCGTCTATGCCTCGGACAACTACTACGAGAATGCAGCTGCCGTCTCCACCAATGGCATGACCCTGAGCCTCAGGCTCACCCCGGTTGAGACCCGACAGCTGAGCTGGACCTTGGGCGGCCATATCACCGGTAACCGCAGTATAGTCAAGGACCTGGGCGGCCGCGACTTTCTGGACATCCGTTATGAGGGCCTGTCACAGGGAGAAGACATGATTGTCCGCCTGAAAGTGGGTGAAGAGCCCTATCAGTTCTACGGCTATGAAACCGACGGCATCTACACCACAACAGCCCAGGCCCGCACCGAAGACCTTACCTCGGCCAAGGGTTCCAAGTTTCAGGCCGGTGATGTCCGTTACATCGACCACCATGCCGACGGTGTCATCAACGAGCAAGACAAGGTCTTGCTGGGCAGTACCCGTCCCGACTGCTTCGGTTCGCTTTTCACCCACTTGCGCTATGGTCAGTTCGGTCTCAATGTCCAGTTCAACTACAGCATTGGCGGCAAAGTCTATAATGCCGTCCGCCGTCAGCTGGAGTCGATGGACCGTTTCTACAACCAGGCTCTTTCGGTCAGAAACCGCTGGCAGATGGAAGGCCAGCAGACAAACATGCCCCGGGCCGCCTACGGTGATCCGAGTGGAAACAACCAGTTTTCCGACCGTTGGACAGAGGATGCCAGCTATCTGAAACTGGGGGCCCTCACGCTGAGCTACAGTATCGAACACCCGATTGCCAACTTCTTCCGTTCGGGAGAATTGTGGATATCGGCAGAAAATCTGATGACCTGGACCCGCTATCTGGGCAACGATCCCGAGACGGCCTATAGCTATGACGATGCCCTGTTGGGCATCGACTACGCCAAAGTGCCCCGGCCAAAGACTGTCAAAATCGGTTTCAACTTGAATTTCTAAGACTTATGAAGAAGATATTATTCCCTCTCATTGCCATGACACTGGCACTGGCTTTCAGTTCCTGCCGGGAGATGTTTCTGACCGATCCCGATGACATCATCAATGTGGACGACTATATCAGCCAGGACGACGAAATGTACAAAGGTTTCCTGGGCATCATGACCCGGATGCAGCAAGCCGCCGACCATTCCATTATCCTGACGGACACCCGGAGCGATTATTTCGAAGTGACAGCCAATGCTCCGCTGGAGCTGCAGAAAATCTATACCTATGACGCCACCGACGGCAACACCTATGCCGATCCGGCTCCCTATTATGCCATCGTCATTGCCTGCAACGACTACATCGACAAGATGAAAGCCTATCGGCAAAAGACCGGTGAAAACATGGACGAAAAGGCCATATCGAATTTCAATGCACTGATAAGCAGCACTATCCGTCTGAAGGTATGGGCATATCTGAAACTCGGCTCCATCTATGGACAGGCCGTTTGGTTTGATGATCCGCTGGAAGAGAAAAAAGATCTCTCCGACAGCGGGATTTTTAGCCTGTGCGATATTGGACAGCTGGTGGACAAATGCCTCAGCCTGCTTGACAACGGACTGGTACTCTATCAGAACGAAACGATCTCCTCACAGCTCGTCATGGACTGGGCCTCCTGGATCAACGAAGAGGATGTGACCGACAACTACACCCACTGGCAGTACATGATTCCGCCCTACCTGACCCTGCGATGTGAACTGCTGCTCTGGCGAGGCTTGCCAGAAGACTACCTCTGGATACGTGATACAGTGATCAAGTATCTTTACAAGGTACACCAGGGGACCATCAACGACGGGATCGAGGTAGCCTACAACGACTGGCGCTATGCCTGCAACATTCCCATCCGCACAGGTGCCGACAATCTCTATGCCACAGAGTACTACCGCATGTTCTACAACGAACTGTACAATGCCAGTAACTTCACCAATTTCTATCAGGTAATTACCGGTATCATGTACGACTATGAACACCATCAGACCAACCATATCATCGAGTATTTCTGTCCGCGTACGCCAGGCAAGTATTATTTACGTCCGTCACGCTATGCCATCGGCAAGTACAACGAATCCGACCTGCGCAGTCTCACCCAGCGCAACAACATGGACATCATCGACGGCGACACCTGCTTCTGCAAATACTACTATCACCGCGGCGAATGGCTGCGCGCCCGCATCGTCGAGATACAGCCTGTCATTCCCCTGTTCCGCGGTCACGACTACCATTTCTACCTGGCCGAAGCTGAGAACCATCTGGGCAACTGGCATCAGGCAGAGGTCATCATGAACAATGGCGTGACCAATGAATTTGCCGATAAGGTTCTTCCTTCCTACTGGGCATTTGAGTACAATTCCTGGTTCTGTCCCGGCGGCGGTTACGGAGATATCGGTGTCGCCACCTCCGTTTACGGGAATACCCATGATTTTCCGATGGGAATCTATGACTGGCTCACCAAGACCAAGACTACCTATCCGGACGGGCTCTTCCACAACAGTAAAGGAGAGACCTTCGACGAAGCTGCCCGTATCCGCGAATACGACCTGCTTATCATGGACGAAGCCCTGTCGGAATATGCCGGCGAAGGCCGTGCCTATGCCTATGTCTGCCGCATGGCCGAGCGCTACGGAGCCGCAGCCGTGGTGGATCGTATCGCTGACAAGTACAAAAACACCCCCTATTACGAAAAAGTACGTTCGGCCATTCTGGCCGGCGACTACTGGGTAAAATGGGATCTGAAAGCCAACGGATTAAACAACAACTGATATGAAAAAGAAAATCTTTAGCCTGATGCTTGCATCGCTCTTGCTGATGCCCGGACTTCAGGCTGCACTGAGCACCACGCGCATCATTCCGGCCGACGGCTCAGTCAATGTAGATATCAATGCCCGCGTCATCCTGATGTTCGACAAGAACATCCAGATTGCCGCTGGAGGATGCAGACTGAACGGAGAGATAATGACCCCCTCGGTGTCCAACAAGATGGCCACCTTCGTACTGCCTTGCCTGGACTATGCCACGCTCTATACCTTTGTGGCTCCTGCCGGCGCTTTCTGCGAAAAAGACAACACGGACAACACTTCGTCCGAACTGAGGTTCAGTTTCACGACCAAGCAGCGTCCCCAGCCAGAAGCCAGAGTCTTCGACGCCATTGTTGCACTGGACGGCAGCGGCGACTACACCTCTGTCCAGGAAGCTGTCAACAAGGCTCCAGAGAATTTGTCCAAGCCATGGCTGATTTTCGTCCGCAAAGGCGTTTATAACGGTGTACTGCGCATTCCTTCCAGCAAACCCTACATCCACCTTATCGGTGAAGATGCGGACAGCACCGTCATTCAGGAAAAAATATGCTGTGACTTTCTGGTGGACGGAGGCTATACTGGTCCGACCGATCCTGAATTCGTCGCTCAGTGGAAAGCCTATGTAGACCAGTTCTCCACAGCCAGGGTAAAGAACTCGCAAGGTCAAGATCCCATGGCCTATATCGATGCCAAGAACTTTTACAGCGAGAACATCACCTATAACAACCGCTGGGGATCAGAAGACCGGGACTACCCTCAGGCTCTAGCCATCCGATGCCTGAAAGACCGCACGGCATTCTACCACTGCCGTGCTCTGAGCTACCAGGATACCTGGCGTACCCCCGACGGTGATGGCAGCCGCCAGTACATCAAGGACTGCTACATCGAGGGCAATGTGGACTTCATATATGGCGACGGAGATGCCTATTTCGAGGACTGCCACATCAACATCATCAAGAACCACAAACCTACCGAAGAAGCCGGCTGGATTGTAGCTCCTTCACAAGGCGGTGCTCCCTGGGGCTATGTCTTCAAAGACTGCCGGCTGACGTCCGAAACAGCTGGAGACTCCATTTATCTGGGCCGTGCCTGGCATGGATCTCCCAAGACGGTGTTCATCAACCTAGAACTCGACGACAAAATTGTCCTCAGGGACAAAGGCTGGGACAGTCACTTCGGAAATGCCATACCTGTTATCTTCGCCGACTGGCACACCCACTATGCCGACGGCCGGATGGTGGATATGAGCCTGCGCAACAATTGGTACTGGTACCTGAGAAGTGAAGGTGACACCGTTCAAGGATATGCCCAGCGCTTCCTCAGCGATGAAGAGGCCTCACGATATACCTTCAACAGGATTATTCCCGCCTCCGACGGCTGGCGGCCCGACCTGATGGCCGAGCGGCTGCCAGCCCCAGTACTCCAGACAAGTAGTACACAGATTAGCTGGGAGGCCGTACCTTTTGCCATATGCTACGAAATTCGCAAGGACGGTGATTTTGCCTGCTTCACCACTGAGACACTATATGCCGTCGATGACCCCCATGCCAAGTATCAGGTACTGGCTGTCAACGAATGGGGCGGGCGCGGACAACTGTCCGATGTCGCTACGGCTTTGCAGCGGACAAGTCTTGGAACTGCCGTCCCCGTTGCCACGGAGTACTACGATCTGACCGGCCGGCACATTTCTCTTGATGAGACTGCCGCCCGTCGTCAGATCGTGCTGTGCAAGACTATCTGGTCCGACGGCAAGACAAAAGTCGAAAAACAAATCCGCTGACCGGATTATGCTCCCTCGGAAAAGGGCATGCCCTGCTGAAAGCACAAAAAAACGCCGGAGAGGTTTGCAGGCCTCCCCGGCGTTTTTTCATCTCTATACAGGACTCGTTCATTCTTCCTCGGCGCGAGGAGCCACCAGCTTGTAGCCCTTGCCATGGATATTCATGATCTGGATGCCGGGATCCGGTTTCAGATGCTTGCGCAGTTTGGTGATATAGACATCCATGCTGCGGGCATTGAAATAGGAGTTCTCGCCCCAGATGGTCATCAAGGCATAATTGCGTTCCAGAATCTGGTTCTGGTGGCTGCACAGCAACGTGAGCAGTTCGCATTCCTTGGTGGTCAGACGAATCGTCGGTCCGTCTTTGAGCGTAAGCAGCTGTTTGGGTACGTCGAAAGAGAAATTGCCAATCTGGTAGAAATTCACTTCCTTGGTCTTTTTGCCCTTGACCCGACGCATGATGGCCTCAATACGGAACAGCAGTTCTTCCATGCTGAAGGGTTTGGTCAGGTAATCGTCGCAGCCCAGCTTGAAACCGTTCAGGATATCCTCCTTCATGTTCTTGGCGGTAAGGAAGATAATGGGCACTTCGGAGTTCATCATGTGGATTTCCTGGGCCAGCGTGAAACCGTCTTTCTTAGGCATCATAATGTCCAGGATGCACAGGTCGTACTTGGTCTTCTGAAAGGCCTTGTAGCCCTGTTCGCCGTCAAGCAGCAGGTCAACGTTGTAGCCCTTGGCCTGCAAGTACTCACACAACAGGAAACCCAGGTTTCCGTCATCTTCGCACAACATCAGTTGAAGTCTTTCTTCTGTCATAGCTGTAAAAATTAAATGATTGGTAAATGTATAATGAATGTTGTTCCTTTGCCGAATTCGCTTTCCACGCGGATGTCCCCGTCGTGCTGCCGGATGACCTGATGAACATAAGCCAGTCCCAGGCCGAAGCCCTTGACATTGTGCACATCGCCCGAAGACACCCGATAGAACCGGTCGAAAATCCTGCGGCAGTCTTCTTTTCTAATACCGATGCCATTGTCGCTGACCCTGATTTCCAGCGAATCCTGCACTCTGGAAGTGCTGATCAGCAGATGCAGCGGCCTTTCAGGATCACGGTATTTATAGGCATTGTCCAGCAAATTGAAAATAACGTTGGTCAGATTCAGCTCGTCCGCGAACACCCGGGCATCCTCCACCTGCAATGCAGTTTCCAGGCGACCGCCGGACTGCTCCACTTTCAATGTAAAAGAAGAGGCGACCCCGCTGATAATATGGTTTATATCCACTTCGGTCATTTTATTGGAAGCCTGATGTCCCTTCTCGAAGAGCGATATTTGCAGCACCTTTTCGATAAGCATGTTAAGGCGTTTGCTCTCATCGGTGATCACACTGACAATATGCTCGTTGGCCGAGGCCGGCCGCCGTACATCCTTGTCGTTCAGCATCTGAGATGCCAGCAGTATGCTCGATACAGGCGTCTTCAGCTCATGGGTCATATTACGGATAAAATCGTTTTTCATATCGGAGAGCGCTCGCTGCCGCCACAAGGTCCATACAACGATGATGGTCAAGGCCAGAAGAATCAGACTGAAGAGAACGGTCGGTATGAAGGTGATCATAGGATTACGGATAACTCCACTCCTTGAGGGGATATAGAGGTACAGCATCGCCCGTGTGTCACCCAGATCGTTCGGGAACAGACGCTCGACATAGTCGGGACTGCCGACCAAGGCTGCCGCGTCTCCCCCGCTATGCACGACCTGCCCGTCCTTTTCGAGAACCTGGTAGTACAAAGACACCGCATCCAGACCGTTTTTCTGCATTTCGGAATGAAGGTACTCTTCCAGTTTTTTATAATTTATCCGTTCGGACACAGGGGAAGAACTGGCCTGGTAGAGAATCTGAAGCACGACATCATTTAACAGATTCTGCTGGCTGAGATAACGCTCTCGGAGTATCGACTCGTCTGCCGGATTATCGGTGTCGTTCCCTTTGGAGAGACCGGAATCGAAAAAATCGGGCTGCCAGATGGCTGAATGGTATTCCAATGTCGGGGGCGACAGACGCGAGGCATCGGACAGAGACTGGCCCTTTTGGGTCATGGACAGAATGTAGGCGGAGGAACGGATGGAAAGCAGTTCCCTGTCGCGTTCGTTGAGTTCCTTTTCCAGATAACGGCGCGATTCATCGCGCTCCAGAAGATAAGAGACCCGGGAAAGACTACGCTGGACTGCATCGTCAAAGGACTCGGCTTGAATGGATATCAGCGAGTGGACATAGACGATCTGCAGAGTAATCAGCACCACGAAGGTGACCGACAAAAGTGCAATCAAAGCCCAGATAGTTTTCTTTTTCATGTCGCAAATATAAGCAAGAAGTTTTATACTTCTATCTCACAAAAAATATTTAATCAAAGCAAAAACGTTAATTCACAATTAATAACAACTCAAAGCGGAATCCACAACAAACAAAAAAAGGCATCGCTCTAAGAGCCATGCCTTTTCGATACAAACGTGACCGGAACCGGTTACTCCTTGTCCTGCTGCTGAGCCTCGTATTCCTTTAACAGTTTGTCCTGAACATCGGCCGGGACCAGTTCGTAGGAGGCAAACTTCATGGTGAAGGAAGCACGTCCTCCGGAGATGGAACTCAGGGAAGTCGAATAATCGGACATTTCCTTCAAAGGCACTTTGGCGGAGAGCTTCTCCAGGCCTTTTTCGCTGTGCATACCCATGATCATGGCACGGCGGCCCTGCAGGTCACTCATAACATCACCCATGCGGTCGCTGGGAACCAGCACCTCCACATCGTAGATAGGCTCCAACACCTTGGGACCAGCCTCTTTGAAGGCCTGGCTGAAGGCGTTACGGCCAGCCAGCATGAAGGAGATTTCGTTGGAGTCGACCGGATGCATCTTGCCGTCATAGACGATAACACGAATGTCACGGGCATAGGAGCCGGTGAGCGGACCTTGTTCCATGCGCTGCATGATACCCTTCTGGATGGCCGGGATAAAACGGGCATCGATGGCACCTCCGACGATACTGTTGACGAAGACCAGCTTGCCGCCCCACTCCAGCGGGAACTCATCCACCCCCTTGACACTCATCTTGAACTCCTGGTTGCCGAAACGGAAGACATCGGGGTTGGGCATGCCTTCGGTATAGGGCTCGATAATCAGATGGACTTCACCGAACTGGCCCGAACCACCGGACTGTTTTTTGTGGCGATAGTCGGCACGGGCAGCCTTGGTGATGGTCTCACGGTAAGGAATCTTGGGTTCGAGGAATTCGATGGGGAGCTTATCCTGATTTTCAACCGTCCATTTGAGGGTACGCAGATGGAACTCTCCCTGGCCATGCAGAATGGTCTGCTTGAGCTCTCTCGACTGCTCGATGATGTAGGTGGGATCCTCTTCACGGATACGGTTCATGATAGACATCATCTTTTCCATATCGGCCTCATTGACCGGCTTGACGGCACGGCGGTATTTGGGATCCGGATATTTGATGAAATTGAATTTATGGTCGGCTCCCTTGCCGTTCAGGGTGTTGCCTGTCTTGACATCCTTCAGTTTGACGGTAACACCCAGATCACCGGCTTTCAGTTCGGTCACCTGAGTACGGGTCGAACCGGAAGCGCAGAAAATCTGTGCCAGGCGCTCCTTGGAACCGCGGTCGGCATTGACCAGGTCATCGCCCTCATGCAGCGTTCCGCTGATCACCTTGAAGAAATTGACCTCACCGATATGGGGTTCGACAGTGGTCTTATAGAAGAAAATGCTGGGAGCGGCACTTTCGGAGTCATAGGGGACTTCCTTGCCGTCACTGTCCTTCAGCGCCTCGACATCAAGGGGAGAAGGAGCCACATTGCCCAGGAATTCCATCAGACGGCGTACACCCATATCCTTCTGTGCAGAGACGCAGAATACAGGGCAAATACCTTTGGATATCAAACCCTTGCGGATACCTTCGCGGACATCGTCGATGCTCAGGTCACCCTCTTCGAAATATTTTTCCATCAGGGCCTCATCGTTTTCTGCGGCAGCTTCCACCAGGACGGCATGAAGTTCCTCGGCCTTGGCCTGCTGATCGGCCGGAATATCATCGATCTCGGGCGTTCCGCCTTCCGGCTTCCAGGTAAGCCGTTTCATGAGCAGCACGTCGATAATCTGGTTGAAACCGCTGCCGGCATTGACCGGATACTGCACCTTGACCACCTGACCGCCGTAGGCTGTATGAAGCTGTTCGACGACGGCATCGTAGTCGATCTGGTCACGGTCAAGCTGGTTGACAGCGAAAACAACAGGCTTGCCGTAAGTCTCGGCATTGCGGAAAGCATTCATCGTGCCACCGTCCAGACCGTACTGGCCGTTGACCAGGATCACGGCTGTCTCGGAGACATTCAGGGCCGTGACTGCACCTCCGACAAAGTCATCTGCGCCGGGGCAGTCGATGAAGTTGAGTTTCTTGCCGTTCCATTCTACAAAGAAAGGAGTGGAAAAGACCGAATAGCCATATTCCTGTTCTACCATGGAATAGTCGCAAACCGTGTTCTTGGCCTCGACCGTTCCGCGACGTTTAAGCGCTCCACCCTCGAAAAGCATAGCCTCTGCGAGAGTGGTTTTTCCAGATCCAGACGCACCGATGATAGCGATGTTTCTGATTTCAGCAGTTTGATAAGTCTTCATAAATCGTATGGTTGTTATTATAGATTGTTTCTTGAAGCGCAGGGCCCGAAAAAGTGGCGCAAGTTAGCAATAAAGAAGGTAAACTGCAATAATAAATTATATCTTTGCCATGAAAATGATTCCATGAACCCCGCCAGCCTGTATATACACGTACCCTTCTGCCGTCGCAAGTGCGCCTATTGTGATTTCTATTCCCGGGCACTCGGCGACCGGGGTGACGACTATGTGGCGGCGCTGCTGGCCGAAATGGACGAAAGCCGGGGATTTCTGCCCTCACCGCCCGACGGCCGGCCCCGGCTCACGACAGTGTACTTCGGAGGCGGTACGCCCTCACTGCTCAGCGCCTCCCAGCTGGGCTGCATATTCGAGCACATCACCAGGAGCTTCACGCTGCTGCCGGGGGCTGAAATCACCCTGGAGGCCAATCCGGACGATCTGGCCCCGGACTATCTGGAAAGCCTGAAGACCTTGCCCGTCAACCGTCTGAGCATCGGTATCCAGAGCTTCGACGACGGCGAGCTGGCCTTCATCGGCCGGCGCCATACGGCCCGGCAGGCCATTGAAGCCATCGGCCGTTGCCGGGAAAAAGGCTACGACAACATCAGTATCGACCTGATGATGGGCTTGCCGGGGCAGACGCCGGAGAGTTTCGACGACAGCCTTTCCCTGGCCCTCAGTCTGGGAGTACAGCACATTTCGGCCTACTTGCTGAGCCTGGAGCCGGAAGTGCCGCTCTACCGCAGCCTGCAAAAAGGTCTCTGGCAGGAGGCGGACGAAGAACTCTGCGCCACAATGTACGACAGGCTGTCCCGGCGGCTGACTGCCGCCGGATTCGATCATTATGAAATATCCAACTTCGCCCTGCCCGGCTTTCGTTCCCGACATAATTCCGGCTACTGGTCGGGGCGTCCCTATCTGGGTCTGGGGCCGTCGGCCCATTCCTTCGACGGGCGCATACGACGCTGGAATGCGGCCGATCTGGACGCCTACCTCAGACACGATTTCCGCCGGGAGATGGACAACCCCAATCGCGAAGCTCGTTACAACGAACTGGTGATGACACGTTTGCGCTGCCGGGAAGGCATCGACCTGGAGCAGTTGCGGCAGTCATTCGGTCAAGAGCTGCACGATGCTTGTCTGTTCACAGCACAGAAATGGATCGAAAGCGGGGATATGCGGTTGGAAGGCGGTCGCCTGGCCATTGATCCCGACAGCTGGATCATCTCCGACGAGATCATCCGCGACCTGATACAAGTCTGAACATCTAAGAATCGCCGAGATACCAACCGCCTACCAACCACTTGTATGTTTATTCGTAACAGTTATCGCCAATTCCTCTAATTATTTATTACGCAGCGGGGTTCCAACCAGGACAATTTCATTATTTCCATTCAGCAAAACAGCATGATACCTAACTTCTTCTGGGAAGAACGAATTACTCTTCAAAAACTGATAATATCTATGAAGATTGTATTTTTCATTTCAGTCTTCCGCAAATATTGAGGCAAGTAATCCAAATCACTATCGCGATGAGGAGCAATTATAAATATAAATTGCACATTCGACATCTCTTCAATCAAGTCATTCCACAGATACAATCTTTGCAAATAACACGATGAGCACAATGAAGAGTCCGTATATATCACATACTTATATTTTTAAATCACAAATGTCCCCTCCAGGCAAGAAAGAATCCTCATCTTCCTTCCAAAATAACATACTTTTGAAAGGAATGGTCACCGTCTGACCAATCATCCTTCTTATACTCTTCTGCTCACCTGTGCAATCAACAAAGGACACTGTTAACAACACCATTAAAGAAATCACTCGGATAGTATTCATTGATGATCCAATCTGACTTTAAGAATTAAGGGAAATGGGTATTTGTTTTGAATGATGTCTCGGATTATAGAATATGTATGCGACAATTCCTTCTTTACAATCTCATGTTGCAATGCATAATTCAAGTCAGCAATGTCATCTTCAGTGACAAGCCAAAAAATACTGTCTTCAACCATTGTATATCTATGCCCCGGAAACAAACCTCTAAAAGGCGACCCCGTGAAATGATACTGCATACCATTTCGTTTATCTATGATACATTTTATCTGAACATGAGACTTTGAATAGGAGAAGCTGTTAAAAGAATTCGTTTCATAATAACCGGAAACCGACGTTATTCCCCTAAACAGCTTGTAATCATCAAGATTGCCTCCATTTGACTCACGAATAACATCCGAAGGAACAAATTGGGATTGAAATTGTAGATGAATCACACGACTTAATGTATCTGATTTGAAGATTAACACGGAATCAGAAAAATGCGGGATGTGATATAAAAAATCACCATGTAGCACAAAAGCACGCTCATTATTGATGAAAACGTGAGGAGAGTCCATTGTAATTATTGGCAAAACAATCCGCTCATCCCTATCAAATACACCTAATTGAAGTCCCTTGCCAGCCTCTTTGTAGTCAAAGGCTGCCATATAATACCCATTAAACAATGTTCCAACAGCGTATGGCCACATTTTAAAAGTATGAAGTTCTATTTGATTTCCATTTTGGTCATACACATGTACTCTATGCGCATTTCTTTCATACACCATCACTTGATCATTCCTAGGATTTACAAAAAAATCAGTCGGACTGTCAAGATATTCAGAAGCAGACCGTCCTCTTTGCCCGATGCGAGAAACGAAATGCCCCTGGGAATCGAAAACAAATACTGTTTTGTTGTACTCTGTATCAAGTAGATAGAAAAATCCGCCAACGTACTCCATCTTATCGCACTTCAAATACTTATATTCAGATGGGAGTTGCAAAGAAGTATAATAAGTCACGGCATATTGAGTCGTATCAAGAATCAAAGCAGGTTCCAGATCCCGAATAGCTATTATCTCACTCTGATAATGAAATATAGTGCTGCTAACATCCCTAGAGCATGAAAAAAGGGCGAACAAACCGATTGTAAGGGAAAAACACTCGATGGATTTTCTTAACACCATAGACGAATAAGATGATATACAAATAATTTTTTATCTAAAACCCAGGGAAAATCAGATTCTCCCCAGCAGCCGGAGGTATATCTGCCTCACCGCCCAGGCATCCAGGGCGGCATACTGCTGCTGGGCCTCGCTCAGCTCTTCGGCCTCCCAGTTGGAGAGCCGCTGTGCCTTGGAAATACGGCGGCCGAACAGGATGGCATAGATTTTCTGGAGACTCATTTCCTCAATACCGTAGTCTTTGACCATCGACTGCAGCTCAACCACGTTGCGGGGAGCCAGCGAGGGGCAGGCGGCCCGTAGCTGATGAAAGTCGTCCTTGGACGACAACCCCACCTTGGTCACGTCGGGAGAGTTGAAAAGATCGGCCAGGATCTGCGGAAAAGGATGTCCGGCCAGCCGAATGAGCCAGCAGTCGTGGGCGGCAGCCAACTGGATAAGCGACACCCTGCTGTGCACGCCGCGGACAAAAACCGGCTTGGATTCTGTGTCGAATCCAATCAGCGGTTCGCGCAGCCAGGCAGCAGCCACCACAGGCGGGATGGCATCGGCCTCATAAAGATGTATACGGCCCGCATACTTCTCGATGGGCAGGTCCTGCAGCGTTTCCTTGTCGATTGTCGGCTGATAGCGGGACTGACTGTTGTTCAAAGAGATCAATGGCTTCAAGGGGTCAAAAATGCAAACGCTCGGAAGAATTACGCTTCTGAACCCGCAAAAGTACAAATTATTCGTCGGGAACGGTGAAGGGATTGCCAAAAATAAGCACTATCTTTGCCGCATGGGTGTCCTTCCCGTATAAGGACACAGAAATGATGCCCAAGCACGCCGACTATGACCGCGAAGAAGAAAAAGACGAAATCACTGACAGACAGGATTCGGGAAATCAATTTTGCCGAAATCATCAAAAACGATAAAGCCTACTTCATCACCGGACTGACCCTAGTGGTGCTGATGCTCTATCTGAGCGTGGCGCTTATCTCCTTCTTCTTTACCGGAGCTGCCGACCAGAGCATCGTGGGCAACCTCGGCATGGGACAGCTCAAGGATGCCGCCCCAACCGGCAACTGGGCCGGCACGTTCGGCGCCTGGCTGTCGAACCTTATCATGAACAAATGGTTTGGGGTATCCTCCCTGCTGCTGGCTTTTTACGGACTGCTGGCCTCCTTCCGCCTGATGAGGGTCAAAACCGTATCTCTGGGCAAATGGTTTGTCTACTGTCTGTTCCTGTTTTTCTGGCTGTCGGTATTTTTCGGATTCTGCTTTTCAGGCCAGCGGCAGCTCATCTTTCTGGGCGGGGCCTACGGCTGGCACATCAGCCAATGGCTGTGCCAGCAGGCCGGCGGTGTGGGCACGGTGCTGATTCTGGCCGTCACCATGCTGATATTCCTGGTTTTCGCTTTCCAGAATACTATTCCTTTCATCAGAAAAGCCCTGCAGCTGTCGTTTCTGGACAACTACAGACTTAAAAGAGAAGCTCGTAGGCGGGAGAGGGAGCTGCGTCAAGAAGAGGCTCGCCAGACTGCCGACAATAAAGAAGGAAACGAGACGGACAGCGACTGGAACGAGGAAACATCCGGCAGCATCGACGAAGGCCCTGAAGACCAGGACTTTTCCGGACAGGACTTCTCTCAGCCGGAGTTCGCCCCGCAGCCTGTCGAGACTGACAGTCCGAAACTTGTCAGGGAGGATGTCCAGGGCATTACGACGACCATCGAAGTGGCCACGGGCGAAGACAAGCCTGCCGAGAGCGAAGACGAGCCCGTCAATCCCCCCACGACAGACGACGACCACTACGACGCCCTCCGCGAACTGGGGCCCTATGACCCCACGGCCGACCTGCACAGTTTCCGCAATCCGCCGGCCCGCCTGCTCAAGGAAGGCAACGACGACGCGCCCACCATCAACCGCCGCGAGCACGAAGAGAACCAGCACAAAATACTGGACGTACTGCAGAGCTTCGGCATCCGTGTCCAAAGCATCCATGCCACGGTCGGCCCGACGGTCACGCTCTACGAAATCGTACCGGAGGCCGGCATCCGCATCTCCAAAATCAAGAGCCTGGAAAACGACATCGCCCTGAGCCTGTCGGCCCTGGGCATCCGCATCATCGCCCCCATTCCCGGCAAGGGGACCATCGGCATCGAGGTGCCGAGCCGCAATCCGAGCATCGTCTATATGCGCGGCCTGGTCCAGTCCAAAAAGTTCCAGGAGAGCAAGTATGACCTACCCATCGTCCTGGGCAAGACCATCATGAACGAAGTCTTTGCCTTCGACCTGTGCAAGATGCCTCACCTGCTGGTGGCCGGTGCCACCGGTCAGGGCAAGTCGGTCGGTCTGAACGCGATCATCACTTCGCTGCTCTACAAAAAGCATCCTGCAGAGCTGAAAATAGTGCTGGTCGATCCCAAAATGGTCGAATTCAGCATCTACAAAGGCATTGAGAATCACTACCTGGCCAAGATTCCTGGCGACGGCAAAGCCATCATCACCGATTCGGACAAGGTCATCCAGACCCTGCAGTCGCTCACCGTCGAAATGGACGACCGCTACCGGCTGCTGAGCATGGCCACCTGCCGCAACATCAAGGAATACAACGAAAAATTCAAGCAGCGTAAGCTCAATCCCGAAAAAGGGCATCACTTCATGCCCTACATCGTCATCATCATCGACGAGTTCGGCGACCTGATCATGACAGCCGGCAAAGAGATAGAACTGCCGATTGCCCGCATTGCCCAGAAGGCCCGTGCCGTGGGCATGCACATGATCATCGCCACCCAGCGCCCGACGACCAACATCATCACCGGCACCATCAAGGCCAACTTCCCGGCCCGTCTGGCCTTCCGCGTGACCTCCCAGATCGACTCACGCACCATCCTGGATGCCAGCGGAGCCCAGCAGCTTATCGGCAAGGGCGACGCCCTGTTCTCGCAAGGCAGCGACCTGACCCGCATCCAGTGTACCTTTGTCGATACGCCGGAAGTGGAGGAGGTTGTCCGTTTCATTGCCGACCAGCGAGGCTATCCCCATGCTTTCGAGTTGCCCGAGTACGTGCCCGAAAACAGCGGATCGGGCGGTATGGGCGACCTGGATGCCGGCTCGCGCGATGCCCTGTTCAAGGAGGCTGCCCGCCTGGTGGTTCTCCAACAGCAAGGCTCCACCTCCTATATCCAGCGGAAGTTTTCCATCGGCTTCAACCGGGCCGGACGCATCATGGACCAGTTGCAGACGGCCGGCATCGTCGGCCCTGCCGAAGGCAGCAAACCCCGCCAGGTACTCATCGAGAGCGAGATGCAGCTCGACATGCTGCTTAACAGCCTGGAATAATAACACCATCCCGTTATGATACCGGAAGTATATTTCACCCATCTCAGAACTGGCCCCGAACACAGCCTGCTCGACAAACTCGAGAAGCTCGTACGCAAGGCCGGCATCGGTCGGATTGATTTCAAAGACAAATTCACGGCCATAAAAATCCACTTCGGAGAGCCGGGCAACATGGCCTATCTGAGACCCGACTACGCAGCCACCATAGTAAAGATTGTCAAAGAATCGGGCGGCAAGCCCTTCCTCACCGACTGTAGCACGCTCTACAAAGGGATGCGTTCCAATGCCATCGACCATCAGGACACAGCCATGCAGCACGGCTACACTCCCATGGGGGTGGGCACCCAAGTAGTCATAGCCGATGGATTAAGGGGGCTTGACTACGTGGAGATCCCTATTGACGGCGAATACTGCAAGGCTCCGAAAATCGGGGCCGCCATCGCCGAGGCAGACATCGTTATCTCCCTCAACCACGTGAAAGGCCATGAGATGACCGGATTCGGCGGTGCCATGAAAAATCTGGGCATGGGCTGCGGCAGCGCTGCGGGCAAGAGGGAAATGCACTCTGCCTCGAAACCGCGCATCGACAGTGCCGCCTGCCGCGGATGCGGAGCCTGTGTCAGAAACTGTGCCAGCCAGGCCTTGTCGCTGAGTGCTCACAAGGCCGTGATAGACTATGGCAAGTGCATCGGCTGCGGACAGTGCGTGGCCACCTGCCAGTTTGAAGGAGCCGTGGCCGATAACGACGAACAGCTCGATATACTCAACTGCAAAATTGCCGAGTACGCCAAGGCTGTCCTCCAGGGCAAACCAAGTTTCCACATCAACTTGATCATCGATGTCTCTCCCGAATGCGACTGTTGGGGCAGCAACGATGTCCCGGTGGTACCGAATATCGGCTTCCTGGCCTCCTTCGATCCGGTGGCACTGGACTGCGCGAGTGCCGATCTGGTGAACAAGGCCCCGGTCATTCCAAGTGGCAACGCCCTGTCTGAAAGCATGGAACACCATCACGACGACAGCGCAGATCACTGGCATCTGCTCCATCCGGATACCAACTGGCGCTCCTGCATGCAGCATGCCGAGAGAATCGGCCTGGGTTCCACGGCCTATACTCTCATCACCGTATAGTTTTACAAGAAAAACGCTCATGAAGAACTTCAAGACCATATTCCCTACAGTTTTGGCTTGGGCCTTCGTCCTTGTGACCGCCATGCAGACCAGCAGTACGGCGCAAGACCGGAATCAAGCCCTGCAGGTTTTGCAACAGGCCTCCCAGACCTATGCCCAGGCCGGAGGAGTCGATGCCTCCTTCCATATCCGGACCATAGAGCCCGGCGGGCAGGAAGGCGCCGAGATCAGCGGCAGCATTCTTCTCAAAGGCAACAAATTCAAGCTCGTCATCCCAGACGAGATGATCACCTGGTTCGACGGCCGCAACCAGTGGCTTTACATCCTGGCCGCCGAAGAAGTGAACCTGAGCAACCCCACCGAAGAAGAGCTGCTCATGATTAACCCGGTCAACGTTTTCCAGCTCTGGCAGCACGGCTTCCGCTGCCGCTACGACGGGGAGAAAACCCTGAACGGGAAAACCGTCATACAGGTCAGCCTGGAACCCGAAGACCCTCAGAGCGATGTCCGCTCTCTGACGGTAGCCTTCGACAAGGCCACCCGCCAGCCACGGCACATTACCGTCACCAACAAAGACCGCTCAGGATCGGTCATAGACATCACTAAATACCAACCCCGCCAGGACTATGCGGATCAGCTCTTTGTCTTTGCACAAAAAGAGTATCCGACAGCCACGGTAATAGATTTGAGATAACATGGAACATATCCGCTGTCTGATCATCGGATCAGGACCCGCCGGCTACACGGCCGGCATTTACGCCGGAAGGGCCAACCTCCGTCCGGTACTCTACGAGGGTCTCCAGCCCGGAGGCCAGCTGACCACCACCACCGAAGTAGAGAACTTCCCGGGCTACCCCCAGGGGGTTGATGCCAACCAGATGATGGCCGACATGCGCGCCCAAGCCGAGCGCTTCCAGTGTGAAATACGCCCAGGCATAGTCACGGCCGTCGATTTCTCACAGCATCCCCTGCAACTGACCATCGACGGGGAGACCGGCATTACAGCCGATACGGTCATCATCGCCACCGGAGCCACGGCCAAATACCTGGGTCTGCCCGACGAACAGAAATATGCCGGCATGGGCGTTTCGGCCTGTGCCACCTGTGACGGTTTTTTCTACCGCCGCAAAACCGTCGCTGTTGTCGGCGGCGGCGATACCGCCTGCGAAGAGGCCTCCTACCTGGCCGGCCTGGCCTCGAAGGTGTATATGATTGTCCGCAAAAACTATCTGCGCGCCTCCAAGATTATGCAGGAACGGGTATTCAACACACCCAATATCACTATTCTTTTCGAGCATGAGACCCTGGGGCTGTTCGGTGAAAACGGCGTGGAGGGGGCCCACCTGATCCGCCGCCGCGGACAGGCCGACGAGCAACAGGTCGATATCGCCATCGACGGCTTTTTCCTGGCCATCGGGCATACGCCCCATTCCAAAGTGTTCGCGTCCTTTATCGACACCGACGAGAACGGCTACATCAAGACCCAAGGCGCCACGCCCCGGACCAATGTCGAGGGAGTCTTTGCCGCCGGCGACGTGGCCGACCCGCTCTACCGTCAGGCCGTCACGGCAGCCGCTTCAGGCTGCAAGGCTGCCATCGAGGCCGAAAAATATCTACTCGAACATAACCGATAAAACCTCAGACAAGACTGATGCATCGGTGATCGAGCGCCAGCCGGCCGAAAAAAGCTCCGGAATATTTGCCAGTAAGGAAATTATGCTTACCTTTGCACTCCGTTTCGGAAAAGGTCTGAAAGCGGCGCTGCCCAGAAGGGGCATCCCACCTTACCGATGTAACTTTAAATGAGTTTATACACATGTATGCAATTGTAGAAATTGCGGGACAGCAGTTCAAGGTCGAAGCAGGCCGCAAACTGTATGTACATCGCCTGGAGGCAGAACAGGGTTCTGTCGTGGAATTTGACAAAGTCCTGTTGGTGGACAATGAAGGTAATGTCACCGTAGGTACCCCCACCGTCGAAGGTGCCAAAGTCACCGCAGAGGTGCTCTCTCACCTGAAAGACGACAAGGTACTGGTCTTCCACAAAAAGAGAAGAAAAGGCTATCGCAAGCTGAACGGTCACCGTCAGTATCTGACCGAAGTTAAAATCAACGAGATTGTATTGGCTTAATAAAATAGAAGAACATGGCACACAAAAAAGGAGTCGGTAGTTCGAAGAACGGCCGCGAATCTGAAAGCAAGCGTTTAGGTGTTAAGGTCTTCGGTGGCCAAGTAGCAAAAGCCGGCAACATTCTGGTCCGCCAGCGCGGTACCGTGCATCATCCCGGCGAGAACGTAGGCCTGGGCAAAGACCATACTCTGTACGCCTTGGTGGACGGCGTTGTTACGTTCCGTCGCAAGAAAGACGATCGCTCTTACGTATCCGTTGTTCCCAATCAGGAGTAAACGGTTACGGATATGATTCAACTTTAGAAGGAGTGTCTTGTATCTGCTGCAAGACGCTCCTTTTGTTTTTTCTGAAAACACTTCAAGACCATGAATACAAGCGGCATCATTGTGGGCGCGGCCGTCTTTCTCATTATCGGCATCTGCCATCCCGTCGTCATCAAAATGGAATACCATTGGGGCAAAAAAAGCTGGTGGCTATTGCTGCTGGTCGGCCTGGTATTCTCGGCTTGGTCGCTTTTTGTCCGATCGATAGTTCCCTCGACCATACTCGGAGCTGCCGCCTTCTCTTGCTTCTGGGGCATACACGAGCTCATTTCACAGGAGATGCGGGTCTTGCGCGGCTGGTTCCCGGAGAATCCCCGACGGCATGAGTATTACGAAAGAAGGCGCCGGGAAATCGGCACACTGGAAAAATACCCGGCCCACAAGAACCTGAAGAAAAAAATAACATGCTAGCCTCCGCTCCGGATAATCAAAAAAGCTGTGCCCCGCCAAGGGAGCACAGCTTTTTCATCATCAGGACGTTAGACATTTTTAAGCGGCGCAAAAGTACGACATTTCCGGCAAAATTGTTCCGAAAACGGATATTTATTCACTCCGACGGCCGGGCTGCATGACCGGCAAGCGTGCTGCAGAGGCCAATTTGGCCGGCAGCGGCAACAAAAAAGAGCGTTTTGTTTGTTTTTGGAGGCAGCTTGCACTATCTTTGCCACACAAGATGTTTCATCCGGAAAACTAAATCATCACTTATATGCAAGCTACTACATTCAAACAGATCAACTGGACCTTTGCGAACTATCGCACCTATCTGTTCACCCTTCTGTTCGTTGCCGGCAATCTTCTGCTGCCGCAACTTTGCCACCTGATTCCCAACGGCGGACACATCTGGCTGCCCATCTATTTCTTCACCCTGATCGCCGCCTATAAGTTCGGCCCCAAGGTCGGACTGCTCACAGCCCTGCTCTCGCCCCTGTGCAACAGCCTGCTGTTCGGCATGCCGGCATTTGCCGCCCTGCCCGTCATCCTGGTCAAATCCGGTCTGCTGGCCATCGCCGCTGCCTGGGTGGCCAACAAGACCGGCAAGCTCTCCCTGCTGGCCCTGCTGGCCGTCATCCTGTTCTACCAGGTGGTCGGCGGTGTTTTTGAATCAATCTGGGCCGGCAGCCTCAGCGCAGGCCTGCAAGACTTCCGTGTCGGCCTGCCCGGCATGGCCTTCCAGCTCTTCGGCGGCTGGCTGGTACTCAGAGCCCTGGCCAAGTAAATCATCCTGACAATACAGACAAAAAACAGGGGACGATTTTGTCGTCCCCTGTTTTGTATATACGAGTCACGTCTTTTGAACAAGCTGGACGGCTACGACAAACCGGCAATGAAAGCACGGATGTCTTCGGCCAGCCGATGAGCCTCGGCCTGGGTACGGGCCTCGGTATAGATGCGGGCTATGGGTTCGGTATTGGAGCCGCGCACATGAACCCACTTGTCGGCAAAATCGATCTTGACTCCGTCAATATCCGTGATTCTTTCAGCAGCAAAACGTTTTTTCAAGGCATCAAAGATCACCGGAAGCTTGATTTCAGGTGTCAGGTCCAGACGCTGCTTGTCCATGAAATAGGTCGGATACTGTGCCCGCAGCTCGCTCACACGGCAGCCTTTGCGGACCAGATGTGAAAGGAACAGGGCAATACCTACCAGCGCATCGCGGCCGTAGTGAAGGGCCGGATAGATAACTCCGCCGTTGCCCTCGCCGCCGATGACAGCTCCGGTGGCCTTCATTTGCGCCACCACGTTGAGCTCGCCCACCGCAGCTGCCTGATAGCTGCCGCCATGAGACTCCGTCACATCTTTCAGAGCCCGGGTGGAACTCAGGTTGGAAACCGTATTGCCCGGAGTATGGCTGAGCACGTAGTCGGCCACCGAGACCAGGGTATATTCTTCGCCGAACATGTCGCCGTTTTCACAGATGATGGCCAGCCTGTCGACATCGGGATCGACCACGAAGCCCACATCAGCCTTGCCATGGCGCAGCAGACCGGCGATTTCCGTCAGATGCTGGGGCAGAGGCTCGGGGTTGTGCGGAAAGATGCCGTCAGGCGTACAATTGAGCTTGACGATGTTTTCTTCCCGGATGCCCAAAGCTTTCAACAGTTCGGGGATGACAATGCCACCTACAGAATTGACACAATCCACAGCCACCCGCAACCCGGAGCGGCTAATAGACTCGACATCGACCAAGGAGAGAGCCAGTACGGCATCTATGTGCTTTTGCGTGTAGCAGTCCTGGCGCAGATGACCGAGTTCATCGACTCCGGCAAACTCAAAATCATCCTTTTCAGAAGTCTCAATGACATAGCGGCCGGCCTCCTTATCGAAAAATTCCCCGTCCTCATTTAGCAGCTTGAGGGCGTTCCACTGCTTGGGATTGTGGCTGGCCGTGATGATGATGCCTCCGTCACTGCCCGACATGGTGACTGCCATTTCGGTGGTCGGAGTGGTGGCCAGACCGATGTCAAGGACATCAAAGCCCATTCCCATCAAGGTACCGGACACCAGGCGGGACACCATCTCGCCCGAAACGCGGGCATCGCGACCTACCACTATGGTATTGGAATGACGAGAGGAATGGGAGCGGATCCAACGGGCATAGGAGGCGGTGAAACGGACTATGTTGAAAGGGTTCAGACTGTTGTCTTCCGGCCCGCCGATAACGCCTCTGATGCCGGATATGGATTTGATAAGCTGATTCATATATTTATTTCCAAAAGGTGTATCTAAGTTCGTAATAATGGGCCAGCAATTCCGACTGGCTCTGATTATAGACCGGCATTCCCAGGTCTGTGGGAGCGATGATCATGACATGACCATAGTCGCCGACATATTGCAAAGGCTCGTGCCAAGCCTGACAGTCGCCCCAGTAATAGCTGCTGCTCAGACCGGTATTGACCGTGCCGTAGGATATCTGCACCGGTTCGGAAACGCCTTTCATGTTGGAATAGGTGACACTGTCGCCCTTGACGCTCATTTCCGTATAGCGGACATATACCACCTGACCTTTTCGGGTATGGCCTGCCGAGTAGCCCGTATCGACGACATGCAGGTACAGGCCGGAAGTGGTCTTGTAAAAAAGGCGGCGGCCCTTGTCATCGGTCCAGGGCACCGAAGTGGGCAGCGCGGAAGTCATGACATAGTCGTGTGCCAGCATAAAGGCATCGATGCTCTCTTCCATTTCTTCCAGCTGCTGGGCATAGGTCTTGTACTTGCTGCAGGATGTCAGGCAGAGCAGTAAGGCCACCGCTGCCGACATGATGATACGTAGTGTCTTCATTTTCTGTCTGGTCATTGTCGGGATACAGAGTGCGAAGGTACGACATTTTCCGGTTTTATTCGGCCAGAGAGGCGAAAAATCCGGGAAGAGCCTCACGGACAATTTGGACGGCCTCCTGCAGGCTACCCTGATGACGGCCTCCGGCTGCATTCAGATGCCCGCCGCCGCCAAACAGCTCGCGGGCCAGCCGGTTGACGGGGATATTGCCGATCGAGCGGAAGGAAATACGGATCACATCTTCTTCTTTCAGAAAGACAGACAGGTTGACATCTTTGATGGTCAGCGGCTGATTGACCAGCGAGTCGGTGTCGCCGGCCTTAAGCTTGAACTGCTTGATTTTCTGACGGGGCATGGTCATTATGGAGGTGTGGTACTCAGGGATGATTTCCATGGATCTGTACAGGGCATAGCCGATCATACGCAGCCGGTTTTCCGAGCTGGCATAATAGACGTTTCGGTAGATCTGGTCCTTGTCGATGCCCTTGAGCAGCAGCTGATAGATGATGATGTAAATATCCTTGGCGTTGGAGTTGTAGGCAAAGGCCCCCGTGTCGGTCATCATGCCTGTATAGATGCAGACGGAAGACTCGTAGGAGAGAATGTCGAGCCTGCCCGTGCGGCAAATCAGCCGGAAGACCAGCTCCGAAGTGGAGGAAATCTCAGGATGGGAGACTATGAGATGGGCAAAGGAATCGGGGTGCTCATGATGGTCGATCATGATGCGATAGGCCATCAGGCCCTCGAAACAAGGAGCCATTTTGCCTGTCCGGCTCAACTCGTTCAAATCCAGGAAAAAGATGACATCGGCCTGGGTCAGATACTGCCGACAGGCCTCTGCCTCCTTAGTATAGACCAGGACGTTCTCCGCTCCGGGCAACCAGCTCAGATTATCTGGAAAAGCGTTAGGCATGATGACTTGCACCTGCTCCTTGCCCAGGCTGCGCAGGAAATGGGCCAGAGCCAATGTGGAGCCCATGGCATCGCCGTCAGGGTTCTCGTGGCCGACGATGACAAACGAAGAACATTTCAGCATCATCTGGTCGATGCGCTGGATGAGGTTCTCATCGATTATTTTTGAAATCATGTCTCAAGTTGTTTAGGTATCTCAAGCCTCTGTTCAGGCTGTAAATATAGTACTTATTCTTGGAAATGCCAACCAGTATGACCAGCAGGACATAAACCAGGGCTGTTTCCCAGGTCTGCGGATGCAGGCTGCCCTGCGAGGCGGCCGGGAGGGAGCTGATGCCGGCAGCCGTACCAAGGAAGCATGCGGAAGTCTGCTTGAGCAGCCACAGGAGCAGGGGGCCAAGACCGGGAAGAGAGCCCAGTACAAGAACCCCCACGGCCAGACAGGTGATGACCAGGGCCAGAGGAACCATCAGCAGATTGCTCAGCCAGAAATAGTTCGGGAACTGATGAAAATACCACACCGACAGCGGAGCTGTCCCTATCTGGGCTGCCAGTGACACAGTGACCAGATCTCTGAAATAAACGGCGAGCGAAGCTGCAGGGGCAGGTAGTCCCCAAAGCGCAGCGGAAGGTTCCGTCCCCCGGGGCCTGTCTTGTCCCTGCCACAAAAAAAAGGGCTGGAACAACAGGATGGAGGCAACGGCGGAAAAGCTCAGCTGAAAACCGGCATCGAACAGCCAAAGCGGATTGAAACAAAGCATGACAAAGGCTGCAAAGCCCAAGACATTCCACGAACCGGCCCGGCGTCCGATGCAGCGTCCTGCCGACATAACGGAAAACATCAGCACCGCTCGCAGTACCGAAGCCGACAGCCCTGTCAGACAGGCATAGCACCAAAGGGCGGCCGTCAGCAGCAGCTGCCGCAGGATATCCATCTGTCTGCGACGTCCCAAAAGGCGCAACAATAAGCCTGTCAGGCCGCAGACTATACCCACATGCATACCGCTGACAGCCAGGATATGCGCCACACCCACCGTGGCAAATCTCTCTCTGAGCTGATTGTCTGTCAAGTCTTTTTGGCCGAGAGTCAGTGCAGCGACCAATGCCAGGGTTTCCGCCTCCACCCCGGCCCGTCGATAGCGTTCCAGCAGCTGCCGGCGGCACTTTTCGGAAAACACCTGCAAGGAAAAACCACCAAGGCAAGGACTCGGATGCCACTGACCGTCGGCCACATAGGCCTGGGCCAGATAGCCGCGGCGCCGCATATAGGCCGCATAGTCAAAATCCGCACTCCAATTGCGTATGGCCGTCAGGGTGGTCTCCACTTCCAGCGCCTCCCCCGCCTCCAATTGTTCCGAGGTCGCTCCCAGGGGTAATATCAGTAATACTTTCCGGCCTTTCCAGGAAGAATCTGTGCATGAGAGGATATCCACCCGGCAGCGCAGTGTACGCGATCCCGACCGGGGCGGGGCCAGCAGTCGGACTGTAGCCCTGACGGGAGTGTCCGGCACCGATTCCGGAGTGTCGTGCCGCTCAAGACGCATCAGGCAGGCTCCCACGACAGAAGCCAGTATGAGCAGGGAAATGAACGGCACATGGCGCCAACGCCAACGAAAGGACAGTCTGTCGGGCAGCAAGACGACTGCCGACAATACTACGGCCACCATGCCGACAGCCGGCAAGGTGTCGCTCCAGGACGGCGGCAAGAGCATTCCCGCCACCAAAGCCACACTAAGCCAAAGAAAAGGGGCTCGATGGAAATTCATGGTATCATTATCCTTGACAAGGCGCAAAGATAACAATACTTTAATACAAAATAAACAGTTTAGAAATTTAAAAGATCTGTCAGAAGTCTATCTTGAGGCCTTCATTGCCTGAATCACGGCCTTGGGATCTTCGGCTTTGAAGATGAAACTGCCCGAGACCAGCACATCCGCCCCGGCGGCATACAGCGCCTGGCAGTTGTCCAGACAGACTCCGCCGTCGATTTCAATCAGGGCCGTGCTTCCGCGGCGAAGTATCATCTCCTTGAGCGAACGGATTTTCTGATAGGTGTTTTCGATAAAGACCTGACCGCCAAAGCCGGGATTAACCGACATGAGCAGCACCAGGTCAAGCTCCTGGATGATATCCTCGAGCAGGGCCACAGGGGTATGCGGATTCAATGTGACTCCGGCCTTCATGCCAGCCTTATGAATCTCCGAAACCACCCTGTGCAGGTGGGTACAGGCCTCATAATGGACATTCATCATGTATGCGCCCAAATGCCTGACCTCGGGGATGAACTTCTGGGGTTCGACAATCATCAGGTGGACATCAAGCGGTTTGCGGCAAATCCCGGCCACCGCCTGGAGAACCGGGAAGCCAAAGGATATGTTCGGAACAAAAACACCGTCCATCACATCCAGGTGCAACCAGTCTGCCTGACTGTCGTTAATCATGTCAATGTCTGCCTGGAGGTTCTTGAAGTCGGCAGAAAGCAAGGAGGGGGCAATCATTCGCATAGAGGAAAGGTTTGCAGATTATTCAATAGGGGCTGTCCGTCTGCACAGTGACCGGCCAGTCTGCTTTCAGTTGAGTTGCGGGAGAACCAAAGTTCCGGCATTGTCAGGCGTGTACAGCCGTGCAAAAATACGCAAAAATTCCAGAGTTGATTCTTTGGGGCCGCTGACCGCCTCTTTTTTTACATCCATAGAAGCATCGTTGTCAAGAGTAGTAGTCTGATCCATAGGCAAAGCAAATAAAAAGAGGCCGAGGGGACTATCCCTTCGACCTCTATATAACGCAATGCCGCAACAGATATTATCCTCGGCCGGAAAAAAATCAGACAGCCAGGGAAAGATGATTATCCTGGGCCATGCGACGCATGTTCAGCACGGCATAACGCATACGGCCCAGCGCCGTATTGATGCTAACCCCGGTAATGTCGGCGATTTCCTTGAAGCTGAGATCCTGATAATAGCGCATATAGACCACTTCGCGCTGTACTTCGGGCAAATGGCACACCAGCCTGTTCACATCTTTCAGCACCTGGTCACGCACCATCCTGTCCTCGATGTTTTCTTCGCTCAGTTTGGAATTGTTGAACAGGTCCATGTCCTCGTATTCCTCGTTGGAGACCGTGTTTTCGTTACGCTCGCGACGGAACAGGTCGATAATCTGGTTATGGGCGATACGGCAGATCCAGGCAATGAACTTACCCGTCTCGGTATAACGCCCCTGCTTGATGGTCATGATAGCCTTGACGAAGGTATCCTGGAAAATGTCTTCAGCCAGATCGCGGTTGCGGACAATGAGCAGAATATAGTTATATACTCTGTCCTTGTGGCGTTCCAACAATGTATCGAAGGCTTGGTTGTCACCATTTGCAAACATACTGACCAACTGCTCGTCGGTCATTCTGCTGATAGCTTCCATTTTCTCTCTTATTAAGAATTAAGAGTAGAAGTGGTCTTATAGGCAAATGGTTTTTAGAGGTTTAACGCCGCAAAGTAAAAACTTGTTTTTCAAACCGCCAAATTTTTGGCTGTTTTTTTGTCGATGAGGAGTGATTTTTCTTTCGGATCAATCCAGAGAAAAGACTGGGAGCTGTTGGAATCCGTGCAAAAAATCGCCTGCCGTCATCGCCTTTTTCCCGGCAGGTTGGAGACGCTCGATCCACACCCAGCCGTCAGCGACGGCCACCTTCAGGTAGTGACGGCCGTCTGTTTCGACAGTGCCCGGCAACAAATGGACGGTGGAGCACTCTCCCCTGACATCGAAAACCTTCAAAGGCAAGACGGAGGTCTTGTTCCCCTGCCTGAGCAACAATTTTGTCCAGGCTGTGGGATAAGGATTCAGACCACGCACAAAGTTGCAGACTGCAGTACAGGTCTGCCGCCAGTCAATCCGGGTGTTATCCTTGAAAAGCTTAGGCGCGGTATGCAAGACTCCGCCAGCCGGGAGCAGTTGCTGCTGCGGCACAGCCTGCCAGCGGCCTGACAGAAGCAAATCCACTGTCCTGGGAACCAGTTCGGCACCCAGAGCCATCAGCCGGTCGTGGACCGAACCGGTCGTCTCGTCCGGGCCGATGGAGATGCGTTCCTGCAACAGTATATTGCCTGTGTCGATTTCATGCTGCAAGAGGAAAGTCGTCACACCTGTCTCGGATTCTCCGTTGATGACTGCCCAATGGATGGGGGCAGCGCCCCGGTATTGCGGCAAGAGGGAGGCGTGCAGGTTGAAAGTGCCCATGGGCGGCATCTGCCAGACGACTTGCGGCAACATGCGGAAGGCCACCACAATCTGCAGATCGGCCCGAAAAGAGCGCAGTTCCTGCAGAAAAGCCTCATCCTTGAGCCGCTGGGGCTGCAAGACGGGCAGACCGGCCTCCAGTGCATACTGCTTGACGGCTGAGGGCTGGATTTTCATTCCCCGGCCCACAGGCTTGTCAGGCATGGTCACCACGGCCACCACCTGATAGCGGTTCTCCACCAGGGCCCGGAGCGGCGCCACGGCAAACTCCGGCGTACCCATATAGACGATTCTGAGTGTTTCTTTATTCATCGGAAAAATGGACCAGCACCTTGCGGTAGGAATTGAATATCTTCGATTTGGAAACAAAGCCCACATAGTGGTTATCCTGGTCGGTGACAGGCAGATTCCAGGCATTGGTGTCATCGAAAATACGCATCACCTGCTCCATGGAATCGGTAACTTTGAGCACTGCCGGCGGAGAAATCATCAGCCGGCGCACTTTGAAGCGGCGGTAAAGCTCCTGTCTGAACATGATATTACGGATATCGTCCATCAGGACCAGTCCCAGGAAGATGCCGTCATGATCCACGACGGGAAAGGCGTTACGATGGGCCTTGGATATGATCTTGACCAGATCACCCAAGGTAGCATCCGGCGATACCTGGTCAAAGTCTGTCTCTATGACATTTTCGACCTTCATCAGGGTGAGCACGGCCTTGTCCTTGTGGTGCGTCAGCAACTCTCCCTTCTGGGCCAGCCGCATGGAATAAATACTGTGTTTTTCGAAAACCAGGATAGTCAGATAGGCAACCAGGGCAACGATCATCAACGGCAGGAACAAAGAGTAGCCGCCCGTTAGCTCGGCTACCAGGAAGATGCCCGTCAGGGGAGCGTGCATCACGCCCGACATCAGTCCGGCCATGCCCATCAGGGCAAACAGACCCGGCGAAACAGAAGCCAGGTCGTAATAGTTGAGCACACTGCCTACGATGTAGCCCACAAAACCGCCCATGAACAGAGTAGGGGCGAACACACCACCCACACCGCCGGCCCCGTTGGTGGCTGCCGAGGCAAAGACCTTGAAGAGGATGATGAGCAGGAAATAGCCCGTCAGGATGTAGAAATTGTGACCCAAACCGAAAAACAGACTGTTCTCGGTCAAGGAAACGGCGTTTTCGTTAATCAGCGCCTCGATGGATTCATAGCCTTCACCGTAGAGCGGCGGGAAGAAAAAAATGAGGATACCGAGCAGCACCGCACCGGAAAGTATCTTCAGCCATGGATCGGCCATTTTCTTGAACCAGCCTTCGATGGTGTTCATGCCACGTATCAGATAGAGCGAGGCAAAACCGCAGCAAATGCCCAGCACAATGACCCAGGGAATGCCCGACAAGGAGAAGACTTCCTGGTTGGCAAAGGCGAAAGTGGCCTCCGTGCCCGAAATGATGTAGGTGATGGTGGCGGCTGTAACAGCAGACACAAGCATCGGCATGACCGAGGCGGCCGTAAAGTCAAGCATCAGTACTTCAATGGCAAAGATCATGCCGGCGATAGGGGCCTTGAAAATCCCCGAGATAGCACCTGCCGCGCCACAGCCGATAAGAATCATCAGGGTCTTATGGTTCATCTTGAAGAAGCTGCCCAGATTCGAGCCGATAGCCGAACCGGTGAGCACAATGGGCGCCTCCGCGCCAACCGATCCGCCCAGTCCGATGGTCATCGAACTGGCCACGATCGAGGTCCACATATTGTGCTGCTTGATGCGCCCCTGGCGTCGGGAAATGGCATACAGGATCTTGGTGATACCATGCCCGATATCATCCCTGACCGCATAGCGTACGAATATGGCAGTCAGGAATATACCCAGCGCCGGAAAGAGCAGGTAGAGGAGGTAATCATTGTTCAGGGATATGATGTATTCCACCAGATGGTGAAACAGGCCGATAAGCGTTTTAAGCAACCAGGCGGCAAGAGAGGTGAACACTCCCACCAGCAGACTGAGCAGCAGTATAAAGGTGGATTCTTTGATATGCTTCTCGCGCCAAAGAATCATCTTCAGGTACCAGTCTTGCTCTTCTCTTGCCATATTTTTTTTCAAACGACCTGCAAATATAGGCATCCGGCAACGACTCTCCAAAAATAAATCCACGGTATTTGTTATTAGCGGGGCATTCATTATTTTTGCACAACACGATTGTGCAAGCCTCAAAGTCATGAAAAAAACAGCCAGCCTCCTCATATTGTCCACCCTTCTGATTTCCCTGCAGGCTACTCAGCGCACCCGCTATAACTTCAACCCCGACTGGCTGCTCTATGTGGGCGACGACAGCCTGGCTTCGGCCGTCAAGTATGACGACCGCGACTGGAAACAGGTCTGCCTTCCCTCAGCTTTCAACGAGGACGAAGCTTTTGCCGTGGCCATCCAGCAGCATTCCGCCAAAGTGGTCTGGTACCGTAAGCATTTCAAACTGCCTGCCAAACACAAGGGGCAGAAAATTTTCATTGAATTCGAGGGAGCCCGCCAAGCTGCCGAGATTTGGGTCAACGGCCGGCGGGTCGGCTTGCACGAAGACGGAGTGATGGCCTTCGGCTATGACCTCACGGACCTGGTCTTTACCGGCGGCAAGGACAACGTCATAGCCGTGCGTATCGACAACTCCTGGGACTATCGCGAACGGGAGACGGGCACTCCATGGCAGTGGAACGACCGCAATTTCAATGCCAACTACGGCGGCCTGACCAAGAACGTCATCCTGCACTGCACCGACAGGCTCTACCAGACGCTGCCGCTGTTCAACAACCTGGGTACCACAGGAGTATATACTTACGCCGACAACATCGACATAAGGGAGAAGACGGCCACGCTGCATGTTGAATCACAGGTGCGCAACGAATTCGACAGTCCCCGCACCTGCTACCTCAACGTGGTGGTCCGGGACAATGACAACAACATGGTCCGGGAGTTCCGTTCCGGTGATGTCACGCTCGCCCCCGGAGAGACTTCGGTCATCACCGCTTCAGCCCCTCTGAAAGGGCTGAAGTTCTGGAGCTGGGGCTACGGCTACCTCTATCGCGTCTCCACATCGATCGTGTCAGGCAAAACGGCTCAAGATATTGTGGTGACCACCACGGGGTTCCGCAAGACGGAACTGCGCAACGGCATGTTCTACCTCAACGACCGGGTGCTCCAGCTCAAGGGCTATGCCCAACGCACCAGCAACGAATGGCCCGGCGTAGGCATGTCGGTCGCCCCCTGGCTGAGCGACTTCAGTAACGGCCTGATGGAACGTGGCAACGCCAATCTGGTACGCTGGATGCATGTCACTCCCTGGAAGCAGGACATCGAATCCTGCGACCGTGTAGGCCTGCTGCAGGCCATGCCGGCGGGCGATTCGGAAAAAGACGCCCAGGGGCGGCAGTGGGAGCAAAGGCTCGAACTTATGCGCGATGCCATCATCTACAACCGCAACAATCCCAGCATCGTTTTCTACGAATGCGGCAACAAAGGCATCAGCGAAGAACACATGTCCGAAATGAAGACACTCCGGGACTACTATGATCCCCACGGGGGCCGGGCCATCGGTTCGCGGGAGATGCTCGACAGCCAGACGGCCGAATATGGAGGCGAAATGCTGTACATCAACAAAAGTGCCGGCAAACCGGTCTTCGCCCACGAATACAACCGCAACGAAGGGCTACGCAAGTACTGGGACGACTATTCCCATCCTTTCCACAAAGACGGCGACGGGCCGCTCTACCGGGGGCAGGACGCCAGTGACTACAATATGAACATGGACTCCTACGTACTGGAGACTGTCCGCCGCTGGTATGACTATTGGGAATGCCGACCGGGTACTGGCCGCCGTGTCAGCTCAGGAGCCGTCAATATAGTATTCTCCGACACCAACACCCATTTCCGGGGAGCGGAGAATTTCCGTCGCAGCGGCGAGGTCGATGCCATGCGCCTCCCAAAAGATGCCTACTATGCCCATGAAGTCATGTGGGGCGGCTGGGTCAATATCGAGAACAAGTATTACAAGACCCATATCGTCGGGCACTGGAACTATCCCGAAGGAACGGTCAAGGATGTATACGTGGTCTCCAACACCGAACGGGTCGAACTTTTTGTCAACGGCATCAGCCAGGGTTTCGGCCAGCGCAGTCACCAGTTTCTGTTCCTTTTCAAGGACATCAAGTTCAAGGCCGGCCGCATCAGGGCGGTCGGTTATGATGCCCGTGGCAAGGAAGTCGGTGAGGAATCTGTCCTTCGTACTGCCGGCTCCCCCCAGGCCATCCGCCTGAGCCTGCACCAGGGGCCTGACGGATTCAGGGCTGACGGAGCCGACATGGCACTCGTTACGGCCGAAGTTATCGACGATGAGGGCCAGCGTTGTCCGCTGGCCGACCACATGCTGCACTTTCGTGTAGAGGGCCCGGCCGATTTTCGCGGCGGCATAGCCTCCGGACGGGAAGACAACTATGTTCTCTCAAAAGACCTGCCTGTCGAAGCCGGTGTCAACCGTGTCCTGCTGCGGGCCACCCGTCAGGCGGGCAAAGTGTCGGTTATCGCAACAGCTGAGGGCCTCAGGGCCGATACGGTCAGCTTCAACGCTGTCCCGGTCGATATCAGGAACGGCCTGACCACCTGGTTCCCCAAAGACGGGCTCATTTCCTGGCTATGGCGCGGCTCTACACCCAATACCCCCTCCTTCACCATTGCCCGCGTTCCCGTTTCCATCCGCCGTGCCACTGCCGGCTACCGCCCCGAAGAGGCCACCAAGAGCTTTGACGACAACGAGAACACCGAATGGCGCAACGACGGCACTCAGGCTACAGCCTGGATAGAATATCAACTTTCACGCAAGGCCGTCCTCAGTGAGATGTGTCTCAAACTGACCGGCTGGAGGCACAGTTCCTATCATCTGCGTGTGACAGGCTATTATACCGATTCACAGCAGAAGGAGCAGGCCGTTGTCCTCTGGCAGGGGCGTACCCCCCTGAGCCTGGGGTATGTCACCCTGCCGCTGGACTGCCCCGAAATCATGGACAGAATACGTGTGGAGACCGTCGATGACCAGGAGCAGAATGCCTCCTCGATTGTCAGCCTGTCGGATTATTCGGAGCCCGACCGCATCCGGGCGGACAAAGGCAATGCTCCCGCGGGGCAACTCCGTATCGTTGAAACAGAATTCTATACCCGTACGCTTGGCAGCGGCCGGTAAACATAAGCTATCTGCATCAGAACATAAACCATCAACATTTTTGATATGAAGATTTTCCGATATTGTCTGGTCGGCCTGCTGGCCTGCCTCTTTGCCTGGGGTTGCCATGGCAAGAAATCGCCCAAGGATGCTCCCAAGCAGGACACAGCTCTCTTTCAGGACTATGTCTCGGGCTACACTTCCGGGCTCATACACCGTTCCGATCCCATCATCATCAAGTTCGTCAGGGACATGGTTTCCGAGGAGCAGGTGGGTCGCAAGACAGAAGCTCAGGCGGCCGGACTGAAGTTCCAGCCGGCCATTGCCGGAGAAGCCTGTTGGACCAGTCCCAATACACTGATGTTCACTCCCCGCAGGGAGCTCGACTGGGATACCCGCTATGAAGCCTCCTTCAACCTGTCGCAATGGCAAAAGGTTCCGGCCGTCATTTCCGAACTGCGTTTCTCCTTCCTGACTGACAAAAAGGCCATCAGGCTTCAGGAGCCGTTGCTGGAAGCCGTTGCCGGCGGAAAGTATCGTATTTCGGGGCGCATCGAAACCTCGGACTACATGGATGCTGAAAGCATAGAACCGCTGCTGTCGGCCAAACGCGACAAAAAGTCGCTGGGCATCAGCTGGGATCATTCTTCTCCCACTTATCAGCACCTGTTCACCATCGATGACATCGTCCCGGACCGTACCTCATCGGTGGTGGAAATCAGCCTGAATCCCGAAAAAGCCGGCATTAAAGGCAAAACAGTCTTCCAGGTCGGCATTCCCGGCAGTGAGAGTTTTGAACTCATCTCGGCCAATGTCTCGGGACAAGAAGATCAGGTGGTGACCCTGCGCTTCTCCAGCCCGGTCAGGCACGGCACCGACATGCGGGGCCTCTTCTCCTTGGGCGGCAACCGTCTGAAAATACAGACCGAAGGCTCGATTGTCAGGCTCTACCCCCAGGAACGGATGTTCGGGGAAATCGAACTGTGGATCTCCGACAATCTGGAAAACACCCAAGGTGAGAAACTTGGCAAAACCATTCGGCAGAGCCTGCAGTTCGGATCCGTTCCGCCGGCCGTAAAAATGAGCGGCAAGGGGACTATCATCCCCGAAGACGGGACCTTGTTCATCCCCTTCGAAGCCGTGGCCCTGAAGGCCGTCGATGTCCGTATCACCCAGGTGTTCAGCAACAATATCCTCCAGTTCCTGCAGGACAACGACCTGAGCGAGGGCTATGACTACTATCTGAAAAGAGTAGGCCGCATCATCAGACGGGCCAAAGTCGACCTGGATGTCCAGGGAGTCCGCAACCTGCAGGAATGGAACACCTTCAAACTCGACCTGGGCTCGCTCATCGACGTGGAGCCGGGGGCTCTCTACAACATCGAAATCGGCTTCCGCAAAGAGTATGCCCAATATGCCGACTGCAGTCCCGAGGACGAGAAGCAGATGGACGGCATCCTGCTACCCATCGAAGAAGAGGATCTCCACCCCGGCTATTCCTATGACATGGCCTATTATAACCTTGATTATGACTGGCAAAAACGTAATAACCCCTGCTCATACGCCTACTATGCCTCCTGGAGGTTCGCCCGTCGCAACGTCATGAGTTCCCATCTGGGCATCATCGCCAAAGCCGACCTCAGCGACAAGACTTACGTCTATGTCACCAACTTGCTGACGGCCAAACCCGAGAGTGGTGTACAGGTTGAGCTCTACGACTTCCAGAACCAGCCTGTCGGCCAGGGCAGCACCGATCACCACGGCATGCTCTCGCTCCAATGCAGCCGGACTCCCTTCCTGCTGATTGCCCGGAAGAACGAGCAAAAGGGCTATCTGAAGATGGACAACAGCACAGCTCTGTCGTACAGCAACTTTGACATTGCCGGCAAAAAACAGCAAAAGGGGGTCAAGGGATTCCTTTACGCCGAACGCAGTGTCTGGCGGCCCGGCGACAGCATTTACCTGAACTTTGTCCTGGAGGATAAGCTTAAATCCCTCCCCGAAGGTTGTCCTATTGTCATGGAAGTTCATAATCCACAGGGACAGCTGATCAAGAAAATTGCCAGCCGCAAATCCACACGCAGCATCTATCCCTTCTGGTTCAAAACCGAAGACGACGATCCCACCGGCAACTGGCATGCCGTAGTGAAAATCGGGAATCTGGAATTCGGCCGTTCGCTCAGTGTGGAGACCATCAAGCCTAACCGTCTGAAAATTGACCTGAGCCTGTCCGACAGTATGCTTCACAGCGGCATGAGCACTCCGGCCTGTCTGCAAGCCAAATGGCTCACGGGATCTCCGGCTGCGGGAGCCCAGACCGACATCACGGCCGTCCTGCATCCCATGAAAACCGGATTCACGGCCTATCCCCAATACGACTTCTCCCTGCCCTGGACCGAGGAGTACTCTTCCGAAGGCCGTCCGGTCTTCAACGGAGCCCTGGACAGCGAAGGCAAGGCATCCTTTGACATTCAGCTGGACCATCCTCAGGAGAACGGCGGAATGCTCCGCGTCGAACTGAACACCAAGGTGGCCGAGAATGGCGGCGGATTCAGTTCCACGCTGCAGTCCTGCGTCTTCTCTCCCTACCGCCACTATGTCGGACTGTCCATCAATTACGACTACCAGCCCTGGAAGAAACTGAACAGCGAAGATACACATGAAATCAAGATCATCACCGTCAACGAAAAAGGAGAGGGCATCGACATGGAGGACATCCAGGTGCAACTTTTCGACCTGGACTATCACTGGTGGTATCAGAGCGACCGGCTCAACCTGGCTTCCTATGCCGGCAAAACCTATCATAAGCCGGTACTGACGCAGACCCTGCAGTCACACAACGGAGGGCGCGCCTCCTTTACCCTGCCCGCCCAGGAAGACCGCTACGGAAGTCATCTGCTGCTCGTTCACCTGCCCGACGGCCATACGGCCGGTCAGGTCTTCTACCTGGGACAGACCTGGGGCGATGAAAGTATCCAGAGCGATGCCCAGATGCTGACTCTGATGACCGACAAGAAAAGCTATCAGACAGGCGAGGAAGTCTGCCTGCAATTCCCGGCCTCCGAACAGGCCCTGGCTCTCGTCACCCTGGAAAACAGCCAGGGGGTGTTGCAGCAGGCCTTCATCCGCCCCGAAGGAAGCATGGGTCAGTACCGCTTCCGTGTAACTGGCGAGATGGCTCCCAATATTTATGCCTGCGTCCATCTGCTCCAACCCCATGCCCAGTCGGCCAATGACCGGCCCATCCGTCTGTACGGCGTCACTCCGGTACTGGTAGAAGACAAGACGACCCACCTGCAGCCTGTCATGAGCCTGCCCGGGGAGGTACGTCCCCGTCAGACTTTCAGTATCAAAGTCAAGGAGCAGAACCGCCGTGCCATGGACTACAGCCTGGCTATCGTCGACGAAGGGTTGCTGAATCTGACCCGCTTCCGCACACCCGACCCCTGGGATCATTTTTATGCCCGGGAAGCCTTGGGCACCAAGACCTATGATCTGTACAAGGATGTGGCCGGTGCCTTCGGAAGCCGTCTGGAGAGCCTGTTCTCGGTTGGCGGTTCGGATCAGGTCATCGACCAGTCACAGAACAAGGCCAATCGTTTCAAGGCCGTGGTCAAAGTCCTGGGCCCCTTCCGGCTGGAAGCAGGCCGGGAGGCTGTCCATGAAATCACCCTGCCCGACTATCTGGGATCTGTCCGCGTGATGGCCGTTGCAGCCGATAACGGACGTTACGGCTGTGCCCAGCAGGAGGTGACCGTGCGCGAACCGCTGATGGCCTTCTCCACCCTGCCCCGCACACTGGGTCCGGATGAACGAGTGAGCCTGCCTGTCAGTATCTTTGTTTCGGACAACAGCCTCAAAAAAGTCAGGGTAAGTCTGGAGAACAATGATATGATGCGCATTATAGGCAAAAAAGACACCACCATGGACATCGCCGCCCCCGGCGAATACGACCTGGATTTCTTCCTGCAGACCGGTAGCCGGACCGGGACAGCCCAGATAAGGATTACAGCTGTTGCCGGCAAGGAGAAGAGCAGTCATCTGACCGAACTGGAAATACGGCAGTCCAACACTCCGGTCTTTGAAAGTCAGTTCAAGATGCTCAAGAGCGGAGAAACCTGGCAGGAGGAACTGTCGGCTCTGGGCATAGAAGGCAGCAACAAGGCATCCATTACCCTGTCGCCGCTGCCTCCGCTCAACCTCACGCGCTTTGTCAAAGAAAGCGGAGACTACAGCCACCGCTCGGCCGAGCAATGTGTTTCGTCCTCTTTTCCTTTGCTCTACCTGCCGCTCTTCACCGAGACAGATCAGGAGGAGCAGAGCCGTATCAGCCTACAGATCAGCGAGTCGATTGAACGTCTCAGCCGTTTCCAGACCTCTGGTATGGGATTTGCCTACTGGCCGGGCTATCATGCCCCGGGTCCGTGGATCAGTGCCTATGCCGCCAACTTCCTCCTCGAAGCCGAAAAAGCCGGTTATGCCGTCCCTTCGGCCATGAAGAACGGCTGTCTCGGCTACCTGCGCAACTTAGCCAATACCTACCGGGCACAGACCTCCTACTGGGACAACTACCTGCAGTGTCACCGGCTCTATATACTGGCCCTGGCCGGACAGGCCGACATAACGGCCATGAACCGCATGCGGGGAGCCTCCTATTTGAACAACCAGAGCAAATATCTGCTGGCTGCGGCCTACCTGCTGGTCGGCATGAAAGACTCCGGCATGCAGCTTATCGACCTGCGCAATCAAAAGACCGAGTCCAACATGGCGACGGCCGAGGCTGACGATCTCTGTCAGGAAAGCCTCATGTTGCACTGCCTGCTGATGACCGACGAAACCGAAAGCGCCTATTCCCTGGCCGTCAAACTGTCGCAAAAGATTTCTTCCGAGGAATGGTGTTCCATGCAGGGCCTGTCCATGGCAATGTCGGCCTTGGCAGATTTCTGCCAAAAGACAGGAGCCGGCAAACAGATGGAATACAGCCTGAGTCTGAACAAGGCCAAGGAACAGACTGTCCTCAGTAACCGCCAGCAGAGCCATACGCTCAGCTTTGACAAGGCCAAGGCTTCACTGATACTGAACAACCGGGGGTCGTCCACGCTGTTTGCCGTCATCAACAACCAGGGTACTCCCGCTGAGGTGGACCGCAGCGACAGGGCCAAGGGCCTGACGCTCAAAATCCTATATCACGACCATCAGGGCAATGCCATCAACATCGACCGACTCAGCCAAGGTACAGACTTCTATGCTCTGGTAACGGTGCAAAATGCGGGCAACGAGAAGGCCGGACATCTGGTCCTGACCCAGTTGTTCCCGGCCGGTTGGGAGATTGTCCGTGAACAGACCGAGGGCAATAGCTTCGATTACCAGGATGTCCGTGATGACCGTATCTACACTTATTTCAGCCTCAATGCAGGCGAAAGCAGGACTTTCACTGTCAAACTCAATGCTTCCTATTGCGGCGAATTTGTCATGAGTCCGGTCAGCTGCGAGTCTCTCTACCATCGGGAGCTCTTCTACGCCCGCAAGGGAGGCCGGAAGGTCCAGGTCGTCAGGTAAACGGTCATGAAAAAGGCTTTCTGGACAGTGCTGGCACTGCTGGTTCTGCTTTGCCTGCTGACTCCGGACATGGAGTTTCGGCAGGCTTCAAGCACAGTAGTATTCTCAGCAGAGCATGAACTGCTCGGAGCCCGCATCGCCCCAGACGGACAATGGCGGTTCCCGGCTTCAGACCGCCCTTTGCCCGAAAAGTACGTACAGGCGCTGATTCAGTATGAAGACCGGCTGTTTTATTGCCATCCGGGCGTCAATCCGCTAGCCATGGGTCGGGCCCTGCTGCTCAACATCCGACACGGACGCAACCTGAGCGGCGGCAGTACGATTACCATGCAGGTGGCCCGACTAGCCCGCGGCCAGCGCTCGCGCAGCCTGGGAGAGAAACTGGTGGAAATCCTCATGGCTCTCAAAGCAGAAAGGTTTAAAAGCAAAGACGAGATTCTCGCCCTGTATGCAGCCAATGCTCCCTTCGGCAGCAATGTGGTCGGTCTTGAAGCAGCTTCATGGCGCTATTTCAAGCTTCCTCCCGAGGATCTTTCCTGGGCTGAAGCGGCCACTCTCGCCGTCTTGCCCAATGCTCCTTCGCTGCTCTATCCCGGCCGGCGCGACCAGCTGCTGAAAAACAAGCGTGACCGTCTGTTGCAGGAACTATGTCGTCGTGGGATAATAGAGCAGACCGACTACGAACTGGCTCTGCAGGAGCCCATGCCGGAACGCCCTCTGCCACTGCCCGAGACGGCCGTTCACTGGACGGGCCACATCCATCAGTACCATCCTGGTGAACAGCTGCAGACCTCCCTGCTGGCAGACCTTCAGAGCAGAGGTAATCAGGTGGCCCGGCGACATCACCGCAGGCTCGCAGAGGAAGGTATATGCAATCTGGCAGCTCTCATTCTGGATGTTGAAAGCGGCGAGCCGCTGCTCTACATAGGCAACAGTCCCGGACTCAAAGACAAAGGTGGACAGGTCGACATGATCCGCGCCGAAAGAAGTACCGGCAGCATTCTCAAACCCCTGCTCTATGCCGCCATGCTCAATGAGGGGGAAATCCTGCCCCAGACTCTGATACGCGACACACCCGTCAACTATACGGGTTACATGCCCCGGAACTTCGACCGTAACTTCAGCGGAGCCGTTCCTGCCGACAAGGCCCTGAGCCGCTCCCTGAATGTGCCGGCCGTTGAAATGCTGCAGCAGTATGGGACATCCCGTTTTCTGGATGTGCTGAAATCCTGCGGCTTCAGTTCCTTCCGACAGACAGCCTCCCACTATGGCCTGTCCCTGATACTCGGAGGCGGTGAATGCCGTCTGCAGGAACTGGCCTCCTGTTATGCAGCCATGGCCCGCACGCTGAATCACTACCACGACAGCGACTATCAGGCCGATGTCCCCTTTTCTCCGGCCGCCGTCTGGTTTACCATGGAAGCCATGCGGCAGCTCAGTCGCCCGGAAGACCGGGCCGGTTGGCAATATTATAACTCCGCCAGGCCGCTGGCCTGGAAAACCGGCACCAGTTTCGGCTTTCGCGACGCCTGGGCCATAGGGGTCACGCCAAGATATGTCATTGCCGTGTGGGCCGGCAATGCCGATGGTGAAGGACGTCCCCGCCTGACCGGTATTCTGTCGGCCGCCCCCCTGCTCTTCGACTTGTTCGAACTGCTGCCCGTCGAAAAAGACTGGTTTCCGGAACCCCTGGAAGAATTCAGTTACGCGGAGATTTGTGCAGAGAGCGGCTACAAAGCCTCCACCTGCTGCCCCCACAAAAGCACCCGTCCCATTCCGGCCAGGGGGGAGAAAACCGGCATCTGCCCCTACCACCGTATCGTCCATCTTTCGGCCGACGGCCGTTTCCAGGTCCGTGCAGACTGCTATCCTCTGTCCGACATACGTCACGACTCCTGTTTTGTGTTGCCACCAGCCATGGAGTGGTACTATCGCAGGCAGCATCCGGAATATCGGAGCCTGCCGCCGATGATGCCCGGATGTCGGGAAGAAGACCGCCAGCAGATGGAAATCGTCTCTCCCCGGAACTTGTCAGAAATCTATATTCCGGTCGATTTCGACGGGCAAAGGAAAATGGTCGTCTTCGAGGCCGCGCACCGCCAGACCGATGCCATTATCTACTGGCATTTGGATGAGCACTATCTGGGTTGCACCCGACAATGGCATCAGATGGCCCTGGCTCCCGAGGCAGGCCTGCACCGGCTCACACTCATTGATCAGGACGGACAGCGGCTCAGTCTACAGATCCGCTTCCTTGACCGCAGCCAAAACTGATTCTGTCGGGGGCAGTATGGGCAGATACTGCGGATAAATATGCTGCATCGAGGCCCAAAGACTGTCCTTCAGACCCGGGAAACGGGTTTCCATCATTTCAAGCATTTCCCTGACAGCTGTACGGTTAGAGTCCCGTTCGTAGGGGCAGGACCTCAACTGGGCGGGATATTGTCTTAAGCGGGCCAGGGCCTCCAGATCCGCTTCGTCGACCAGACAGAGCGGACGTATGATCTGCATGGGGAAATTATCCATCTGCAGGGAGGGGGCCATTGCCTGGATGCTGCCCTGAAAGAACATGTTCATGAGCAAGGTCTCGAGAAAGTCATCGCGATGGTGTCCCAGCACCAGTTTTTGGCAGCCGAGGCTCTGTGCTGCCTGGAAGAGCTGTTTTCGACGGTTCCAGGAGCACAGGAAACAGGGAGACTTACGACTGTCTGTCGCTGCATCGAAACGGGTCCGCAGCACCACCAGCCCGACGCCAGCCTGCCGGCAATGGCTTTCCAGGAAATCCAGATCGGACTGGTATGGAATATTCTCCATGACGACATGAGCCGCCGTCACTTGAAACCTCGGCCTTAGAATCCGTGACATACGGCCCAGCAATTCGACCAATGCCAGCGAATCCTTGCCGCCGGAAAGACCGATAAGCAGGTGATCGCCATCCTCAATGAGCCGGTACTCCCGCACAGCCTTCTTGAGTGCGGTCTCAAGCCGGTACCAGAGTCTGGTTTCTGCAGTGTATTTTCCCATGGACTGCGCTGTCTTGTTTTCGGGAACAAAATTAATATGTATTTTTGCATGTTGATAGCTGTTTTCCGGACCATGCGAAAAATTCTCCTGCCATTCCTCTGCCTTTGTGCCCTGTCCCGTCTGTCAGCCCTGACGCTGAACCAGGCCAGGGAACTGTTCCTGGCCGGAGACTACGAAACATCCAGGCCTGTTTTTGAAAACGAGTTGAAAAAAAAGCCCAACGACGCATCTCTGAACTACTGGTATGGTGTCTGTCTCTATCAGGCAGGGGAAAAGGAAAGAGCCGTCCCCTTCCTGCAAAAAGGAGACAAAGGTCGTATCAAAGAGGCCGCCTATCTGCTGGCCGACTGCGCCTTGCTACGATATGAGACCAAAACCTGCCAGAACTACCTGGACCGCTATCTGCTCTACGGTACCGGGCTGCATACCCCCGAAATAGCCCGCATGCTACGGCAGAGCCAAAAAATCGAACAAATGCTGCAGGCAGTCGAGGACGTGGTTTTCATCGACAGCCTCATTGTCCACAAAAACGACCTGTCCGGCCATTTAAGCCTTCACCCTGTCTGTGGCACCGTCAGTTATGGGGAAGGCATGGGGTGGCAACAGCGCGACTCCCTGCTTGGTTTCGTCTATGGCAATGAAAAAGGCGACCGCCTCATCGCCTCCGAAACCAACGCTCTCCAGACCCTTGATCTGGTTTCCTATCACAGAATTCCCGGCGGCTGGGAAAAAGAGAATGTCGGCCCCAGCCTCAATCAGGAAGGCAACCAGTGCAATCCCTATCTGATGAGCGACGGAGTCACCCTGTATTTTGCCTCCGACGGGCATCAGTCCATCGGGGGGTACGACCTGTATGTAAGCCGTTACAATCCCGTCACCGAAAGCTACTTCAGCCCAGAGCCTCTGCCTCTGCCCTTCAATTCGACGGCCAATGATTACCTCTGCCTGATAGACGAACAGATAGGCCGCGGCTTGCTGGTTTCCGACCGCCGCCAGGCTCCCGACTCGGTCATTGTCTATACTTTCCTGCCCAACACCTCCCGCAGACCGGTTCAAGGCAAGAACCGCGAGACACTGGTCAGACTCTCGGAAATCCGTTCCATTGCCGACACCTGGAACGGTCTGAACGCCGACTCTGTCAAGAACAGTTTACAGGCAGACTACGAAAAGGCTGTCAAGAGTTTCGCCGCTCCTGTCTCTCCCTCCAGGGAAACAGCTTGGCAAGAAGCCTTCTTCATACGGGACGGTCTGGTCTATCACGGGGAAAATGATTTTACCAGTGCCCGGGCAAAGGCACAATACCGGCAATACAAATCCCAGAAGGATCGACTGCAGAGCCTGTCGCGCCGGCTCGAAGACTCGCGCAGGGTCTACCAGGCCACGGACAATCCGAAGCAGAAAAGGCTTCTGGCCAGCCAGATAGAAAGTCTGGAGGCCGACTGCTGGAACCTGCAGCAAGAGATACGTAAAAACGAAAACCAGATCAGGGCACTGGAGCTTGCCATGCCGGATACCGGCACAGGTAGCGTTTCCTCCTCTTTCGACAACCACTAATAGCAAATCCATGGCCAAATTCTTTCCAGCCTCCGAACTGCTCATCAATGATGACGGCAGCATCTTTCACCTCCACCTGCGCCCCGAACAGCTGGCCGACAAAGTCATCCTGGTCGGTGACCAGGACAGGGTTTCCGTTCTGGCGGGTTATCTGGACCATCTCGAATGTGATGTGCGCAACCGGGAATTCCACGCCGTGACCGGGCTCTACCAAGGCAAACGGATTTCGGTTATTTCCACCGGAATAGGCTGTGACAACATAGACATCGTCCTCAATGAACTGGATGCCCTGGCCAATATCGACTTCAAGACCCGTACCGCAAAAACAGAGCTGAGATCTCTGGAAATCGTTCGCATCGGCACCTGCGGCGGCCTTCAGAGCGACACTCCGGTAGGCACCTACATCTGTTCCGCCCAATTCGTCGGCTTCGATGCCCTGCTCAACTTCTACCGGGACGGCCATGAAATCCGCCATATCGAACTGGAAGAAGCTCTGCTCCGTCATCTGGGCTGGACCGGACATTTCTGTTCTCCCCTGTTTTATGCCGTAGCATCCGATCCTGTCTTGTCGGCGCGTATTGCCGGCCAGGAGATGGTTCGCGGCATCACCGTGACAGCCAATGGCTTTTACGGTCCGCAAGGCCGGGAACTCAGAGTGCCGCTGGCCGACCCACGACAGAATGAAAAGTTGCGCTCGTTCGATTTTCAGGGACTGCGTATCACCAACCTGGAGATGGAAGGTTCGGCCATCGCCGGTCTGGCCAGGCTTCTGGGACACCGGGCCACCACCGTCTGCATGGTCATTGCCAACCGCTTTGCCCAGAATGCCCTGACAGATTATCGGCCTGCACTGGACCAACTTATCAGGATGTCACTCGACAGAATCTGATCCGAAGAATTCCATGTTGAACCTATTTACCCAAACACACTCATGGCACATCCCGTCAAACTCAGAAAACTTGTCTTATTCCTGCTTATAGCCCTGGGCGTCATCGCCGCCGGGACAGTCATCCTCATCTGGTCATCCAAGGATGCCCTGGGGACAGCCGTCTGCCTGTGCGGAGTCATCGTGGCGGCCGTCGGCATACGTCAGTATATCCGGCAGAGTTTCCATACCTTTCGCCGCGACCCGAACTTCCAAATCAAGCATGCCCTGACCCGCGGCGACCGCTATTACCTGTTCATGGAACAGTACCAGCCTCTTATTTCCGGGCAGACCGATGAAATCGCCGTCATGGCCAACACGGCGGCAGCATTGCGCGAGGTTTTTGATTTTTTCTGGGTTGGTTTCTACCTGGTCCGGAACGGTCAGTTGGTACTGGGGCCGTTTCAAGGTCCGGTAGCCTGCTCCACCATCCAGTATGGCAAGGGAGTCTGCGGTACTGCCTGGCAGAGCCGTGAAACACAGGTCGTCCCCAACGTCGAAGACTTTCCCGGCCATATTGCCTGCAGCAGTCTGTCGCGTTCCGAGATTGTCGTTCCTGTCATGGCCGGGGAAGAAGTTAAAGCCGTGCTTGACATTGACAGCGACCGCCTGAGGGCCTTCAACAACACCGACAAGAATTTTCTGGAGAAGATCATGGGCCTGATGGCCAAAGAAATCTACCGTCAGGGAAATCCCGCCCGCCCGGCGGCTGCAAGCACCGAGGCTCCGGCTCCCCGAGAAGAAGCAAGTGCAACAGACTCTGCCGTCAATGCCGGCCAGCCGGAAGGAGAGCCCGCCGCCCAAACCTCCGAACAGAAATCCAGTCAGGCTGACTGATTTGCAAGATATGAGCGAACACATCGGCACCCTCCCAAACAGCCATCTGGCAGCAGACACCATCTGCGCCATAGCCACCGCCCCGGGCGGAGCTCTGGGTCTCATCCGAGTCAGCGGACTGCATGCCCTTGCTGCCACTTCGGCCATCTTCCGGCCCAATGCACAGGCCGGCAGGCAGGCGCCACCACTGACGGAGCGTCGGCCTTACTCCCAGACCCTCGGGCTGATTGTCGATGGAGAAGAGACTGTCGATGAAGTGCTGGTCTCGGTATTCAAGGCACCACATTCCTACACTGGAGAAGACAGCACCGAGATCAGCTGCCACGGCTCAGACTATATACTGCAGAGGGTCATGCGACTGCTCCTCGCACAAGGATGCCGTCAGGCCCGGCCCGGTGAGTTCACACAAAGGGCTTTTCTCAACGGCAGGATGGATCTGAGTCAGGCCGAGGCTGTGGCCGACCTGATTGCCTCCTCCTCACAGGCGGGCCATCGGCTGGCCATGCAGCAGATGCGTGGCGGTTTTTCCCAAGAGCTGGGGAAATTGCGTGAAAAATTACTCAGCCTCGTCTCTCTGCTGGAGTTGGAACTGGATTTCAGCGATCATGAAGACCTGGAATTTGCCGACCGGCACGAACTGAGAGCTCTCGCTCAAGAAATTGAAAGACTTATCGGGGGCCTTGCAGATTCCTTTCGTCTGGGCAATGCCCTTAAGAACGGCATTCCGGTAGCCATCGTCGGCGAGACCAATGCCGGAAAATCCACCTTGCTCAATGCCCTGCTCCATGAGGACCGGGCTATTGTCTCGGACATTCCCGGCACCACACGCGACAGCATCGAAGACACTGTCAACCTGCAGGGAGTGGACTTCCGCTTTATCGACACAGCCGGTCTGCGGCATACCGACGACCGGATTGAACGTCTGGGCATTGACCGCAGCCTCAGCAAAATCGACCAGGCTTCCATTGTCCTGTGGCTGCTGGATGCTACCCGGTCCAAGGAACAGATTGAAGCACTGTCTGCACAGATTCTGCCCCGCTGCACAGACAAGACCCTCATCCTGCTCTACAACAAGGCCGACCTCCGGCCGCAGCCGGATCCTCAAGCCAGCGAGTTCACAGAGATTCCCGACGGCTTTCCTGCCAATACCAGGGTGCTGGCCATTTCAGCCAAAAAGCAATGGCAGATCGACCGTCTGGAGCAAATGCTCATCGACACAGTCCGCCTGCCGGAAATATCACAAAGCGAGATCATTGTCACCAACCTGCGCCATTTCGAAGCTCTCGACCATGGCCGTACTGCCATCCGGCGAGTCCTGCAAGGCTTGGATGACGGCCTGTCTGGAGATTTCATTGCCCAAGATCTTCGCGAATGTCTCTACTATCTCGGCCTCATCACCGGCGACATCACCACCGACGAAGTCCTCGGGCAAATCTTCTCGAAATTCTGCATCGGTAAGTAAGTGTTTTATAATCAATTAGTTATAAGTTCTGCAAAACTGTTATTTTTGTGCCAAAACTAGCTGAAAATGAACTCGTCAAAGAGTCATTTCGGCTAGTTTCGCTTTTTTGGCGTTTAATCTGATTTCCGGTCATTTAAGAGCGTTTTGTCACAAAACCACCTTTTGTGACAGAGTTTTGTCACAGATTTCCGAGAAAGTTACCAAACCTCGTGTTTTATGAAATATTTTTGGAGATTTCACACGAATAAGTATCGGTTTTAAAACTACCTTATAAGCAACGTTGCTAGAATGTTTCAAGGATGAGTTCTAAGGGCGAGAAGGTCAACCTTGTTTGCATTTCCTAGGCGCAGCCTTAAATGGCTGTGAAACAGGATATATCTGACTCTTCTCTTGTGAAACAGTATGAATCCAGACTTCTGCTGCTACATAATCAATGGCCGGGCAATCCGATCAAATTCTTCGACCGGGATGGGCCTGAAACTGCGTACAAGGGCAATAACTTCCACTTGGCGGTTGAGTGCATATGTATAGTCATCCAAGCGAATGGTGACGTCACAGAAATCTTCATAACTCCATTTCTGTTCAACGATGGTGCGCCCTTCACTTATTCTGTCGGAAATCAAATAAAAGTGATGCAGGCTGACATGCCAGTCTTTGAAAGCAACTTTCTCCACATAAAACTTTTCTCCGTCCTTGCAGACCATCTCGCTTTTCAGGAGTTTCCCTTCTCGCATGACTCTTCTTGGCCTGCTTTGTTTTCTTATTGCAATTAAGGTAGCAGCTACAAGAATGGCTAAGACCAACAATGAAAGCCAACTCATACTAATAAATACGAATATGTCAATTACGCTTTTTTTCTCCAAAAGGATTCAAATCCACATACTGTCCAGCAGCGCGGTCATAGTGGCGGAGAATCGGTGGAGTAGGCGTAAGGTCATAGTAATCCAGGCGGTCAATCTCTATACGGAAATAGACCAGGGACCTGTAGTCCGGATATAACCTGGGCAGGACCGGATTGGTTTTGTAGATCTCCTTGCAGATATCGTCCGGGACATCAAATACGGCATCGCCGCTCACGCGAACTGAGACGTTTCCTTTCCGGGAAAGAATCTCTACAGCGGGATTCTCTTGCAATTCCGCATAGACGCGTTTGTGTGGACCCGTGGCGAACCAGAGAGTGGTTTCCGACTGCTTCATAATCTGGAATACGCGCATCTGCGGCCGCCCATTTCCAACGGTGGCAAATGCTACCTCATTGTTCTCTTTTAGGAAATCCTGTGCTTCTTTCATGGCTCTGAGGTTTATACAAGTACTTTCCCGTGCGTGACATCTTGAAAGTGTTCCACCGCCCAGCCGACGAGGCCGTCCACGTGAGGCATTAAAGATTCTCCAAGCGGAGTAAGGGAATATTCCACGTGCGGCGGTACCTCCGGATAAGCTTTACGCCTAACAAGGCCGTCCCGTTCCAAACTCTTGAGCGTGGCCGACAACATCTTCTCGGACACATCACTCATTTCCTTATATATTTGACCGAAGCGAAGGGTCCCATACTTATGCAGGTGATACAGGACCAGCAGGGACCATTTGTCGCCGAAACGGGCGATGACATTCCGAATGGGACAAGTAAGATAAGCGGTATTGACTTCTTTCATAACGCGTGATTGGATGCAGCAAAGGTAAAGAAGATATTTATACTTTCCAATAGTAAGCGTGAAATAACTACTTTCGAAAAAAATATTTTCAAAAAAGTAATCACCATATATGTCGCGTCAATTGCATTCTTCCCCATTTCTTACGAAAAAACTATATACTTACAAAAAAGTATCTACTTGACAAATATTCAGTATTGCCATACCTTTGCATCGTCAAACAGATCAAAACAATTTAAACGCAATAGCATCATGGCACACACTGATTTTGAAAGAATGGTAGTCGAGGAACTCAAATCCATCGAAACCGGGGCAACCGAGCCCATCGCTTACATCAACGCAAATCATTACATACAGCACAATCTGGGCGTGGCCGACGGTCTGGCCGGATTCGGTGCCGCCCTGGGTGCCCTCAAGGACTTTCCGGAGGCCGCAAAGGTGAACACCGTGCGCGTATTCCAGGATGGAAACTATGTGGTCGCCCACACCGACTACAACTTTTTCGGCCCCAAGATTGGCTTCGACATCTTCCGTTTCCAAGACGGCAAAATCGTAGAGCACTGGGATAACCTGCAGGAGACGCCGAAATCGGCCAATCCTTCCGGTCACGCCATGCTGGACGGTGCCACCGAAATCAAAGACCTTGACAAGACGGCCGAGAACAAGACCCTGGCCGAAAACTTCGTGAAGGATGTCCTGATGGGTCTGCATCCGGAAAAGATTGCCTCCTACTATGACGGCAACAAGTACATCCAGCACAACCCCGGCATTGCTGACGGTCTGGACGGCCTTGGCGCAGCTCTTGCAGCAATGGCTGAACAGGGCATCGAGATGAAGTACGACACGCTCCACAAGGTGCTGGGCAAAGGCAACTTCGTCCTTACCGTGAGCGAAGGCTACTTGGGCGGCGCTCACACCTCCTACTACGACCTCTTCCGCATCGAGAATGGCAAGATTGCCGAACACTGGGATACCATCGAGCCCATCCTCCCGGAAGACAAAAGGCTGAATGCCAATGGAAAATTCGGATTCTGAAAATATTCGACTTGAGTGGCTTTGCCGATACCTGCTGGATGAGAATCCCAGGTATCGGCAGATGCCTATGCCGGACTCCCGGCATGAGCGCCGGGATCTTTTCCGGGCACTGATGAACGTGCGTCTTCCGATGCCCGCTTCTGAGGAGTTCCTGCGGGTTCAGGATGAGCAGTTACAAGTGCAGTTGGCGGAGAAAGGCGCAGTGGAGATTCTTCGCATCGCTCAGAATGACATCTTGGAATGGCAAGGCGACATCACACGCCTCAAAGTGGATGCTATCGTCAATGCTGCCAATTCGCAGATGCTGGGCTGTTTTGTGCCCCTTCACCGCTGCATTGACAATGCCATCCATTCGGCAGCGGGCGTACAGCTCAGGCTTGCGTGCGAGGAGATGATGCACGGCACGGAAGAGCCCACGGGCAGCGCTCGGATCACCTCCGGATTCAACCTCCCGGCAAAGTATGTCATACACACCGTCGGCCCCATTGTGATGACTCCCCAGCCGCTTCGCCAGCAGGAAGTGCAGCTGGCTTCCTGCTATTCTTCCTGTCTGGACCTTGCACATAAAAAGGGGCTGGAGTCCGTTGCTTTCTGCTGCATCTCCACCGGAGAATTCCGCTTTCCCAACGATCGGGCGTGTGGGATAGCCGTTTCAACCGTCCGTTCATGGATGGCTGGCCACCCGGATTCATCCGTAAAAACCATCATCTTCAACACTTTCAAAGATATCGACCATGAACTTTATCAAAACGCCCTTGCAAAAGGCTGAGACGGCCATTGTGCAGGCCGATGCCGTCCTCATCGGTGCTGGAGCCGGGCTTTCCACCGCCGCTGGGATCAACTACAGCGGCCCGGACTTCGAGAAAGCCTTCGCCGATATGATTGCATGCTACGGCTTCACGGATCTGTACACGTCCTCGTTCTACCCGTTCCAAAGCGAGGAAGA
>JAFUDT010000015.1 GCA_017464285.1 Bacteroidales bacterium
CGCTCGGGTGGGGTATATATCCTGAAAACCACCGACAGTGACGGCCGGGAAGCCTCAAGCAAGTTGCTGGTGAGGTAAGACAATACAATACAATAAATATGTGATCTATAAACAAGCATCCTGATGAAAAAGATGAAGAAAATGATGGCCCTGGCAGCCGGACTGCTGCTATCGTGCTTGGGACTGTCGGCGCAGGAAAAGCCTGTGATTAAAATTGATTTCAACGAGGCCAGCCGTAAGGATGCCGAAGTGCTCGAACCGGGCTACACGCCCTGGGCGGTAGGCAAATCCAATACGTATTCCGAAAAGACGGTCGATAATGTGATGTTGATCTTGAGGTCGGAGGGTGTCCGTGCCAGCTGGAGCAAGGCATTGGTACAGGCGGCGACCGATAATTCGCGTTTCACCATGGACGGTCTGACGATGGATGGAGACAAGAACCCCGGAGAATATTCCCTGATCATCAAGGGACTGCCCTCGGGTGTACATACCATCCAGACTTTCCACAACGACTGGGCGGATCCGGCCCAATATTGCGGCCTCCCCATTCATATTTTAGTGAACGGTGTGGAAAAGGCTGTTGTGACTCGTTCGTGGCAGAAAACATCCACGGGTGATGCGGCTTCCACCATGCTGTCGTTTTCCGTGGCTTCCGAGGCCGATTCGGTGGTCTTGCGTTTCTACACAGATGCGGAAGATGACTTCGACAACGAGACGGGGACGCAGACCAAACTGTCGGGTTCGCCTTTGATGAATGGCTTTGAACTGAATACGACCGACAATACGGCCAAGTCCAAGAAGCCCTATCCGTCCGACGGAGATTTGCATGTCGATGCCGACGCCGGCTCCATTTCTCTGAGTTGGTCATCTGCTGGAGCGAACGTTACTAAGCACTATTTGTATTTCGGGACCGATGAGGTGTCCGTTGGTCGAGCCGACACAAGTTCCACTTGTTATGTGGTCTCTCTTCCGGCTCAGGATACGAGTTATCTGCAAGAGCGGGTGTCCAACCGACATACTTATTATTGGCGGGTAGATGAGATGGATTCCAATGGAGTGGTGACTCCGGGCGATGTCTGGACCTTCCGGCCTCGTCACCTGGCATTCCCGGGTGCCGAAGGCTATGGCCGTTTTGCCAATGGCGGCCGCGATGGCAAGGTGGTATATGTAACAAACTTGAACAGCTCTGGTCCAGGTTCCTTCCGTGAAGCTATAGACAAAGGCGGTGAGCCGCGTACCATTCTTTTTATGGTTTCGGGCATGATAGAGGTGGGCCTCGAATCGGTATTTACTGACGACAATCTGACCATAGCCGGTCAGTCGGCACCTGGTAATGGCATTTGTTTGATACATTGTAATATGGGTTTGGGAGATGACGTTATTTGTCGTCACATTCGTTTCCGTAGAGGATATCATGAAACCAATCATGGCAATGCGATGGGAATATCAGGCAGTGACCATACCATCTGTGACCACATTTCCACTTCATGGGGCTCGGATGAGACCGTAAGCGGCCGCAATGCACACAATGTCACCTTCCAATACTCCACCATCAGTGAGGCACTGGGTATGGGACATGGTTTTGCTGCAACCATTGGTGGTGACATTGGAAGCTATCATCACAATTTTCTGGTCAATTGTTCGGGCCGCAACTGGAGTATGGGAGGCGGTTTGACCGGCGACGGCTACTATGCCGGCCGTCTGGATCTGTTCAACAATGTCTGTTACAACTGGTGGAAACGTGCTACTGACGGGGCCGCTCATGAGGTGAACTTCGTGGGCAATTATTACAAGATGGGGCCCGATACGAACAAGCGGCAGATTATGGTACTCCAGCTGGAAGGCACGGGCAAAGGTACGCAGAGCGTCTATATGAACGGTAATATCCGGGAAGACTATGCCGGTACCAAGACCGGGGATGTACTGAACGATACTTACAAATATGAATTATCCGGGAATCAGGTGCTCGACTGGACACCCTTTGTCGATGAGCCCTTTTTCCCCTCGTATGCCACAATTCATTCGGCCGAAGATGCTTACAAGATTGTGATGAGCAACGTGGGTGCCAATCAGCCGGCCTTCGACGAGCACGACCAGCGGAATGTGAGGGAGTCGCTCGAACGCAGTTGGACCTATCAGGGTTCCAGTTGTCAAAGAGGATTCATCAACAAGGAAGAGGAAGCCGGTGGTTTTGATATCTATCCCGAGGCTTCCTGGGCGGAGGGTTTTGACGATGACCTGGATGGCCTGCCCAACTGGTTTGAGGCGATTTGCGGCACCAATCCCGCTTCGCCGGCCGAAGACTTCAGCGATTCCAATGCCGACCCCGACGGCGACGGCTATACCTTGCTCGAAGATTACCTGAACTTCATGGCCGAGC
>JAFUDT010000003.1 GCA_017464285.1 Bacteroidales bacterium
ATCCGGTCGAACTACTTTCGTAAGGGATGCTTCTTCCATCTGTGGTTCTTCTCCCTTCAGCAAAATGCTTGAATCATCTTTTGAGCAACTGCCCAAAAGGAACCCCAGAAGCATAAGGGATAATAATGATATTTTCTTCATGATTAAATATATTAAAGATAATTACTCATGGTTGTACGATTCCTTTTGAGGCCGTAATCATATCGATACGTCTTGTCTTCCATGAAAAGACTTCCTCTTTGTCATTAAGTCTTATTTTCCCACATTATAGTTCTCGATATTATTAACGATGTTTTTTGCTAATGATTTGATTTCCGTCACCTTATCTGATGGTACTTTGACGGGTTTTGTTATTATCTCGTTTGAGAGCCTATACATATCACTTAGTGATAAAGTCTTCTGATATAATTGCAATTGGTAGTAAAGCGGAATAAAACGACAGGGAATCATCTTAGAGGCGTGCTCAAAAAATGATAGAGCATTATGAAAAGACACCTCATCCTTGTCTGCGTGAAAAACCTGCATATTAATCAAGCCGAGCATTAACTCTAGATCATAATCCGACCAGTGCTGTCGGCATTTCAAAGCAATATTTAATGCAGTATCATAATCTTCAAATGATAATAACACGGCAGCGTAGTTATAAAGGAATGCTGGATTATTGCCCATCTCCTTTTCCAATGATTTGTATCCGTCAGTAATGTCGTTATCGATTATGCCATAGTTTACCTTGTCAACCAGTTCCTTCCACTTTAATTCCAGAGAAGTCTTGTTTGTTATGAAAACAATACAACAGATGGATAATATTATTGTAACCAATTTTACAAACCTAAAGGGAAGAATGCATGCGGTTGTCCGTTGACCTAAGTGTGTTTCCGTTATTAGTGTCCACATATTAAGCAAAACAATCAACCATGTATATGGGTAACAAAAGGGGTATGAGAACAGCGAAAAAATAGCTAAGGATAACAATGATAGCAGAGCTCCCCAGCATAACGCATTTAGAGTTCTCTTAGTAACAGCGCGTAAGAAAAAGAAGGCAGATAATAACAGGACAGAAAAACCCATTATTCCAAAATTGACAAGCAACAATAGGTACTCATTCATAGGATGCCTAATATTTCCTGCTAACATAGCAAAACGACTTTGCGGATGAGCTGCAAAATAGTGCGCTTGGTAATCCATGTAATGAGAGGTGAACCCATTCAATCCAAAGCCGAAACACGGTTTATCTTTAATCATCTCAATAGAGCAGAGGCTAATCAAAAATCTTCCGTCGGAAGAATCTTTGTTTACAAAATATAAACCGAATGATAGTATTAGAAACAGAACAATGGAAACTCTGATTGCTTGAGTCCTGTTCTTAAATAAATGAGATAGGAGGAAGATATAGATGATTGTTAGGGTTATAATACCAGCTCTGGATTTGGTGTATAAGAGGAATAGAAATATGGCTGATAATACAAGTATTGCTATGGGTACAGCATAAGAACTCTTCTTCTTCAACAGCAAAAAACAATATGGGGCCGTGATACACACAGAGGATACAATGCCGGCTGAATTGTCAAAAGAACCTGTCACATTTGCTTCACCTGAAACAAATGCTTTCCCCAAAGAATACAGCATATTGGCAGTGACGCATGTCACTAAAGCATAAAAGACAAATTCCCTTTTCGGGAGCCCCCCCCCCCGCTTTTTTAATCTTGTTTTACTATCATTATTTGCCAAATGAGAGTTAATACCCCCAACTGATAACAATAATAAGATGCCACAAATACACAGAATAACCGCATAACGTTTTGGTAATAATAGTCCATCGACTACTTTATCCGAAGTCAAAAACAGGGAAGATATGGCAGCTCCAACGAATAATATAGCGCAAACTCCATGGATGAAGCGCTTGTGCCGTGCTATGTTTAATCTATCCCATGGCATACATGTAATGTGTTTCTTTGTTAAAGAATATTCATCCGAGCGCAAAGATAATGGTTTATGTCAATTTTTTCATGTCTAGGCTGTTTTTTTGTAATAATCACCCTAAAATTATAAGCATTCAAGCATTCTCCTTAACTACAGCAGAAGCCAATTACTACCGGTCAAATAATCCCGGTGTTGTTGCAAAAGCCTTTGGATTGCACTATCTTTGCAGAGTTTTCAACTGATAGCTATGCCTTTGCCCTCACATCGCGGGTGGATCATGCCCGAATCGCCTATCCGTAAACTGGTGCCCCTGGCTCGCGAAGCCGAGAAACGGGGTGTCGAGATATACCATCTGAATATCGGTCAGCCCGACATACCGACACCTCAGGTCGGCATGGACGTGTTGCAGCATATCGACCGCAAGGTGTTGGAATATACCAACTCCGAAGGCCTGCTCAGCCTGCGTGAGAAACTGGCGGCCTACTATCACCGTTTCGGCATCGAGGTGACCCCCGACGAAATCATCATCACCACCGGCGGCTCCGAAGCGGTGCTGTTTGCCTTTATGGCCTGTCTGGATCAGGGTGACGAGATTGTGGTGCCCGAGCCGGCCTATGCCAACTATACGGCATTCGCCATTTCGGGCGGAGCCATTATCCGGCCTTTCCTGTCGAGTATCGACAACGATTTCGCGCTGCCCTCGTTCGAGGAGTTCGAGCAGATGATCACCAAGCGCACCCGGGCCATTCTTATCTGCAATCCCAACAACCCTACGGGCCATATCTACAGCGCCGAGGAGATGGAGCATATCCGTCAGCTGGTCAGGAAATACGACCTCTACCTGTTTTCGGACGAGGTCTATCGGGAGTTCTGCTATACCGATACGCCGCATATTTCGGCCATGCAGCTCAAGGGTATCGAGGACAATGTCATCCTCATCGACTCGGTCTCGAAGCGCTACAGCGAGTGTGGCATCCGCATCGGCGCGCTGGTCACCAAGAACAAGCAGGTGCGCCGCGACGTGATGAAGTTCTGCCAGGCCCGCCTTTGTCCGCCCCTGATCGGTCAGCTGGTGGCCGAGGCTTCGATGGATGCTCCCGAGTCGTATATGAAGGGCGTCTATGACGAATACCTGGCCCGCCGCAATTTCGTGGTTGAGGCCATCAACGCCATTCCGGGCTGCTACACGCCCAAACCCATGGGTGCTTTCTATACGGTGGCCCGTCTGCCCATCGACGATGCCGACAAATACTGCGCCTGGCTGCTCGAAAGCTTCGAACACGAGGGCAGGACCATCATGGTGGCTCCGGCTTCGGGATTCTATTCCCTGCAGAACGTGGGACGTAATGAGGTGCGTATCTCCTACACCATGAACCAGGCCGATCTGGCTGTCGCCATGGACCTGCTGCGTCGTTCGCTGGCTGTCTATCCCGGCCGCACCATGTAGGCCTCAGCCTTGCCCGGAGGTTACAGTTGTCATGGATTATACCTATCATATTGCCAAGCGTCTGTTCTTCAGTACGGAACAAGACAAGCGCGTGTCCCGGCCCGCTGTGAGGATAGCCCTGATCGGTATTGCTGTTGGTTTGGCCGTGATGCTCATTTCCGTTGCCGTTGTCATCGGCTTCAAGCATCAGGTCGAAAGCAATGTGGTGGGGCTCAGTTCGCATATCCAGCTCACGAGCTATCAGTCGAACTTTTCCTACGAAATGGCTCCCGTCGAGCAGTCCGACAGTTTGCCGCTGTGGCTGGCTGACATTCCCAATGTCCGTCATATCCAGCATTTCACCACCAAACCGGGCATCATCAAACTCTCGGACAATGTGCAGACGGTGGTATTCAAGGGAGTGGCCTCCGATTTTGACTGGGATTTCCTCCAGGAGCGGATGACCGATGGCCGCCTGCCCGATTACGGGAGTGACACGCTTTCTGCCGAAGTTCTCATTTCCCGTACGCTGGCCGACCTGCTGGAACTGAAAACCGACGACAGCTTTGTCTCCTATTTCACCCGTGATGAACGGATTCTGGCCCGACGATGGACAATTTCGGGTATTTTCGACACCCACTTTTCAGAGTTCGACAAAACTTTCGTGCTGGTCGACAACCGCCAGATAGCCCGGCTCAACGGCTGGGAGCCGGGGCAGACGGGCGGGCTGGAAATCTTCGTCGACGACATCCGCCGTCTGCCCCGGACCGATATGCTTCTTTACGAGCGTCTGTTCGACATAGCAGACAGCAAGGGCTATACCTATTACGCCCAGTCGGTCTACGACCTGAATCCCGAGATGTTCGGCTGGCTCGATTTGCTCGATATGAATGTCTGGTTTATCCTGATACTGATGATTTTTGTTTCGGGCTTCAACATGATTTCCGGCCTGTTGATCCTGATTCTGGAGCGCACCCGTCTTATCGGGCTGCTCAAGTCACTGGGGGCGGACAACGCTGCGGTACGCCGGATTTTCGTCTGGCTGTCGGCCATGCTCATCGGCAAAGGGTTGCTCTGGGGCAATGCACTGGGACTGGGGCTCTGCGCCCTGCAGTATTTTTTTCATCTGATCCCCCTGGATCCTTCGGTCTATTATGTGGCTTCGGTGCCCATCGAGTTCAACTGGTTCTACATCCTGCTGATCAATGTCGGTACGGTGGCCGCGTCACTGCTGATGATGTTGCTGCCCACCATGCTGGTGAGCCGGATCGTCCCTGTCAAGGCCATCCGTTTTGAGTGATGGTGGCGGACGGACGTCCTTCCCGAAGTTTTTTCTGCAAAAATAGCTGGCCGGGCTTGGCTTTGTAGGTTCTGCTGATTATCTTTGGAATCCTTTTGAAGTCGGGGATAAAACATTATCTTTGCCCCAAAGGGGAAGCCATTGTCTATCTACCAAACAACAGAGCTATGAAACATATTTCAGTATTGTCCGGCCTGGTGCTGTCAGTGGTCCTGGGCGTATCGGCCGCCGACAAAGCCACGCTTATCGTCAACGGGGATCAGCCCGGGTCCCAGATCAGCCGCCATATCTACGGCCACTTTTCCGAACATCTGGGGCACTGCATCTATGGCGGCATCTGGGTGGGACCGGACTCTCCGATTCCCAATACCGACGGCTATCGTAACGATGTCGTGGCGGCACTCAAGGAAATCAGGGTACCCAACCTGCGCTGGCCCGGCGGCTGCTTTGCCGATGAATACCACTGGCGTGACGGCATCGGACCCCGCGAGAGCCGTCCCAAGATGATCAACACGCACTGGGGCGGGGTGGTGGAAGACAACTCCTTCGGAACACATGAGTTCCTGAACTTTTGCGAACTGATCGGCACGGAACCCTATATTTGCGGCAATCTGGGCAGCGGAACCGTCGAAGAAATGTCCAAGTGGGTTGAATACATCACTTTCGACGGCGAATCGCCCATGGCCAACCTTCGCCGGCAGAACGGACGGGACAAGCCCTGGAAAGTACAGTTCTGGGGCGTCGGCAACGAAAACTGGGGCTGCGGGGGCAATATGACCCCTGAGCATTATTCCGACCTTTACCGCAATTATGCCACCTATTGCCGTGACTACAGCGGCAACCGCCTGCGCAAGATTGCCGGCGGTCCCAATTCGGGCGATGTCAACTGGACCGAGGTGCTGATGAAAAATATCGGTTCGGGACGTATGTGGGGCCTGTCGCTCCACTACTACACGGTACCCAAGGGCTGGGGGCCCGGCGGCAAGGGCTCGGCCACGAAATTCAGTGAAGAAGAATATGCCGTCACGATGGAGAAAGCCTTGGCCATGGACGACCTGATTACCCGGCACAGCGAGGTGATGGACAAATACGACCCCCGCAAGCGAGTGGCTTTCTGTGTCGATGAATGGGGCGCCTGGTACGATGTGGAACCGGGTACCAACCCCGGCTTCCTCTATCAGCAGAACACGCTGCGCGATGCCTTGATCTGCGCCTCCACGATGAATATTTTCCACAAGCACTGCGACCGGGTACGTATGGCCAATATCGCCCAGATGGTCAATGTCCTGCAGTCCATCATCCTTACCGAGGGCGACAAGATGCTGCTTACGCCGACCTATCACGTCTACAACATGTACAAAGTACATCAGGATGCCACCAACCTTCCCGTAGAACTGGATGCTCCGCTCTATGTGGAAGGCTCGCACAGTCTTGCGGCGCTGAATGCCAGTGCCTCCCGGGACAAGGAGGGGGTGGTACATCTGTCGGTGGTCAATATCGATCCGGAGAATGCGGTCCAGATGACTTGCCAGCTCAGGGGCATGACAGCTGCCACGGTGAGCGGACAGATTCTGACAGCCGAGCGCCTGGATGTCCACAATACCTTTCAGCAGCCCGAGAATATCCGGCTGCAGGATTTCAAGGCTGCCAAACTGAACCGTAAAACCGGCGAACTTACGCTGACCGTACCGGCCAAGTCGGTCATTACCCTGACTATTCAATAATTTTTTATGGAAAAGACATACAATTTTCTTGCTTTTGACCTGGGGGCCACCAGCGGCAGAACCATCCTGGCCACCTTGGACAGGGAAAAACTGGAAATGAAGGAGCTCACCCGTTTCCCCAATCTGTTGTTGCCCATCGGCGGTAAATTCTACTGGAATATCTACAGCCTGTACGAATCTCTGAAAAACGGCCTGGCAGCCGCGGCTAAGGAAGGCCGGCATATCGATGCCATCGGTATCGACACCTGGGGAGTGGACTTTGTCTATGTCGGTAAGGACGGCTCTTTCCTGGGCTGCCCGCGCGCCTACCGCGATCCTTATACGGATGGCATACCCGAGAAGTTTTTCCAGCTGGTGCCGCGCAAGCAGGTCTATGACCTGACGGGCATCCAGGTGATGAACTTCAACAGTCTCTACCAACTCTATGCCTCCCGTCTGGCCGGCTGCTCGGCACTGGAAGCCGCCGACAAGATTCTTTTCATGCCCGATGCCCTGTCTTATATGCTGACAGGCAAGATGATTTGCGAGTACACCATCGCCTCCACCTCGCAGATGCTCAATCCGCGTACCAAGCAGTTTGAGCAGTCCCTGCTCGAGGCGGCCGGCATCAATCCCGCCCTTCTGCCCGAAATTACCAACCCCGGTGTGATTATCGGCCCGCTGACCGATGCGCTGGCCGAAGAAAGCGGGCTGGGCAAGGTGCCTGTCGTGGCCGTGGCCGGTCACGATACAGGCTCGGCAGTGGCAGCCGTACCGGCCGAGAGCGAGGGTTTTGCCTATCTGAGCTGTGGTACCTGGTCGCTGATGGGAATCGAGGTCAAGGATCCGATCATCAACGACGAGACCTGCCGGATGAATTTCACCAATGAGGGTGGGGTGGACGGTACAACCCGTTTCCTGAAGAACATCACCGGCATGTGGCTTTTGGAACAGTGCCGCAAGGAATGGAAGAAAAAACTGAATGTATCCTATTCTTATCCCACCATCGCCGAGCTGGCGGCCTCGGCGGATGCGTTCCGTTCGCTCATCGACCCGGACGATCCCTCTTTTGCCAATCCTCCGAGCATGGTCAAGGCTATCGAGAACTATTGCGAGCGCACCGGCCAGCTGGTGCCCCAGAATCATGCCCAGTTTATCCGCTGCATCTACGACAGTCTGGCTCTGAAATACCGCATGACCCTGGCCAACTTGCAGAATGTCGCTCCTTTCAAGATCGAGAAACTGCATATCATCGGCGGCGGTGCCCAGAACCCCTTTGTCTGTCAGCATACGGCCAGTGCTGTAGGCATACCGGTCGTGGCCGGCCCGTCGGAAGCCACGGCCATCGGCAATGTCATGATGCAGGCCAAGGCCCTGGGAGTCGTCAAGGACCTCCGGGAAATGCGTCAGCTGATTTCCACCTCCATCCAGACCAACATTTATCTGCCTCAGGACAGTACGGCCTGGGAACTGGCCTATCAGCGTTTCCGTTCTATCGTGGAAAAATAGACATCAATATTCTAATAACAATTTAATACACAGGTTTATGGTAAAAGAGAAAAACGTTCGGCAGGCCTATGAGGTCGCCAAAGAACGCTATGCCGCCATCGGCATTGATACAGATCAGGTGCTTGACCTGCTCGAGAAGCAACAGATTTCCCTGCACTGCTGGCAGACCGACGATGTGATCGGCTTCGAACGCAACGAAGCCTTGTCAGGAGGCATTCAGACCACCGGCAACTATCCCGGCCGTGCCCGCAACATCGACGAGGTGCGTCAGGATATCGAATTTGTCAAGACCCTGCTGGCGGGCAAGCACCGTCTGAACCTGCATGAAATCTACGGCGATTTCGGCGGAAAGTTCGTCGATCGCGACCAGGTGGAGGTCAAGCACTTTCAGAGCTGGATTGATTGGGCCAAGGCCAACGACATGAAGCTCGACTTCAACTCCACCTCCTTCTCACATCCCAAGAGCGGCGATATGACCCTTTCGAATCCCGATAAGGGCATCCGCGATTTCTGGATTGAGCATACCAAACGCTGCCGCCGCATTGCCGATGCCATGGGTAAAGCCCAGAACGACCCCTGTATCATGAATATCTGGGTACACGACGGTTCGAAGGACGTGCCCGTACAGCGCAAGAAATATCGTGAAATCCTGGCCGCTTCGCTCGACGAGATCATGACCGAAAAACTCGACGGCGTGAAGAACTGCTTCGAAGCCAAACTCTTCGGCATCGGACTGGAATCCTACACGGTAGGCTCACACGACTTTTATACCGCCTATTGCGCCACGCGCAAGCAGATGTACACGCTGGACACCGGCCACTACGAACCCACCGAGAATGTCAGCGACTTTGTCTCCACCCTGCTCATGTACGTGCCCGAGCTGATGCTGCACGTAAGCCGTCCGATCCGTTGGGACTCCGACCATGTGACCATCATGAACGACCAGACACTTGACCTGTTCAAGGAACTGGTCCGCGCAGACGCGCTGGACCGTGCCCACGTCGGCCTGGACTATTTCGACGCTTCGATCAACCGCATCGGTGCCTATATCATCGGCACTCGTGCCACGCAGAAATGCATCCTTCAGGCTCTGCTCGAGCCCAAGGCCATGCTTCGCGACTACGAAGACAAGGGGATGTATTTCCAGCGGCTCGCGCTGTTGGAGGAGGCCAAGTCCCTGCCTTTCGGAGCCGTGTTCGATTACTTCAACCTCAGGAACGATGTTCCCGTAGGCGAGGATTTCATCGGCTGCATCCAGCAGTACGAGAAAGATGTCACATCCAAGCGGTAGGCTGAACAATGAACACTGTTCCGGAGCGCCTGGCTGCCCTCAGGCAGTTCATGCGCTCCTGCGGCATAGATGCCTGCATTATCCCCAGTGATGATGTCCATCAGAGCGAATATGTCTCCGACCATTTCAAGTATCGCGAATACTTGAGCGGATTTAGCGGCAGTGCCGGTACCTTGGCCGTGTCCCTGACCGGGGCCGGCCTGTGGACCGACTCCCGCTATTTCCTGCAGGCCGGGCAGCAGCTCGCGGGCAGCGGGATCACTCTCTTTAAACTCAAGACAGCCGGCTGTCCCACTCTGACAGACTGGCTGCTGGAGCAGGGTTGTCGTAAGGTCGGCCTGGACGGTGAGGTCTTTGCCATGCAGACAGTCGTTGACCTGAAAAAAGCCCTGGAAGTCCGGGGCTGCCGTCTTCAGAGCGACTTCAAGTCCTATGCGCAGGTCTGGGTGGACCGTCCTCCTTTGCCAGATCATCCCTTTTTCATTTTGGAAGAACGCTATGCCGGACGTTCCTGCCGGGACAAACTCTCGGCGGTCAGGGCGGCTGTGCGGGAGGCCGGGGCAGACTATCTGCCGCTGAGTTCTCTGGACGATATCGCCTGGCTGACCAATCTGCGCGGCGGAGACATCGATTACAACCCTGTATCATTGGCCTACCTGCTGCTCGGTCCGGATAGTTGCATGTTGTTTGCCGAAGAGACCAAACTTGGCCCGGAGGTAAAGGATTATCTCGCCCGCAACGAAATCGGCACCGGCCCTTATACGGCGTTGCCGGAGTATCTTGAACACTTGCCTGCCGGCAGTCGGGTACTTGTCGATCACAACCGGTTGAATTATGCTGTCTATCAGCATATACCATCGGTATGTCGGGTGGTGGAGGCCACCCTGCCCACCACTGTGATGAAGGCCGTTAAGAACGAGACCGAAATACTCGGACTCAGGCAGGCCATGGTCTGGGACGGCGTAGCCTATGTCCGTTTCTGGCGCTGGCTGGAAGCGGAACTGGCCCGTGGAGCAAACCCCGACGAGATGGCACTTTCGCGAAAGCTCAGAGCCTTCCGCCTGGCCCAGGAGGGCTGCCGGGGCGAGAGTTTCGAACCCATTGTGGCTTATGGAGCAAACGCTGCCATCGTCCATTACGAACCGGCCTCCCAGGGCAGTGCCCCGGTGGCTGCGGGCAATATCCTGCTCATCGACCAGGGAGGTCAATATCTGCAGGGAACCACCGATATGACCCGCACTCATAACCTTTACGTCCTGGGGGCGGCTCCCCGGTCTTACCTGGTCGATTATGCGGCCGTCCTGAAAGGCAATATCGCCCTTTCCCAAGCTGTCTTTCCCGACAATACCCGCGGCTGTCAGATTGATGTGCTGGCGCGACAGTTCCTTTGGAAAAACGGCGCCCAGTATCTGCATGGAACGGGCCATGGGGTAGGGCATTTCCTTAATGTGCACGAAGGGCCGCAGAGCATACGCATGGAGGAGAATCCCGTCCTGCTGCAAAGCGGCATGCTCCTGTCCGATGAGCCGGGCATTTACCGTGCCGGCCGGTATGGCATCCGCTTGGAGAACATGCTGCTGGTAGAAGAAAAGTTCCAGACCGAATATGGCCGTTTCCTTGGGTTTGAGGTGCTGACCCTTTGTCCCTTTGACAGGGCTTCCATCGCTCCTGAACTGTACAGTGCGGAGGAAATCGCCTGGATCAATGCATATCACCGCCGGGTGGAGGCGGGGCTTTCCCCCTGGCTCGACGAGGCGGAAAAAAACTGGCTTGCGGACAAGATCCGTCCTATTGCCACAATATAATATAGGTAGATATTCAAATCAAGAACAATATGGCTCTCATCAAGTCTGTACGCGGATTCGATCCGCAAATCGGCAAGGACTGCTTTCTGGCGGAAAATGCCACCATCATCGGTGACGTGGTCATGGGGGACGGCTGCACTGTCTGGTTCAATGCCGTCGTCCGCGGCGACGTCAACTCCATCCGTATCGGCAACAATGTCAACATCCAGGACGGATCGGTACTTCATACGCTCTACCAGAAATCGACCATAGAGATCGGCAACAACGTTTCCATCGGTCACAATGTCACCATTCACGGCGCCAAAATAGAAGACCTGGCCCTGATCGGCATGGGCTCCGTGGTGATGGACAATGTCATTGTGGGCGAGGGGGCCATCGTGGCCGCCGGAGCCGTCGTACTGAGCGGCACCAAGATTGAGCCCTACAGCATCTATGCCGGCGTGCCGGCCAAGTTCGTCAAGTTTGCGGATCCCCAGCAGACGCAAACCATCAACCGACGGATTTCAGATAATTATCAGTTTTATGCAAGCTGGTATAAATAGTTAATTATTAATTGCTTGTAACTCTTTTTCCGCCCATCCGGCGGAAGAGATGCGAGTTTTTTTTACCGAGGACCCTTTGCGCTCGAAGGGTTTTATAGTACTTTTGCGCCGTTTTTGTCGCACGTAACACTCACCGTCTAATGCAGAAAAATTTAGTTATTGTCGAGTCTCCAGCCAAAGCCAAGACTATCGAACGTTTCCTGGGAAAAGACTACAAGGTCATGTCGAGCTTCGGCCATATCAGAGACTTGCGCAAAAAGGGATTCGGCATAGATATAGATCATGGTTTTCAGCCCTTGTATGAGATTTCTCCGGACAAGAAAAAGCTGGTCGGCGAACTCAGTCAGGCAACCGGAAAAGCCGAGACTGTCTGGCTGGCCTCCGATGAAGACCGCGAAGGAGAGGCTATTGCCTGGCATCTGTACGATGTCCTGGGTCTCAAGGAAGAGAACACCCGTCGTATTGTATTCCATGAAATCACCAAGAACGCCATCGAAGAGGCCGTCAAGCATCCTCGCGGCATCGACTTCAATCTGGTGAACGCCCAGCAGGCCCGTCGTGTGCTGGACCGTCTGGTCGGCTTTGAGCTGTCGCCCATCCTGTGGAAGCGTATCAAGCCCTCATTGTCGGCCGGTCGTGTGCAGTCGGTCGCCGTCAGGCTCATTGTCGAGCGCGAACGCGAAATAATGCACTTCACCCCGGAGCCCTACTACAAGGTGGTGGTCACTTTCATGCTGCCCGATGCCGACGGCAACATGGTGGCCCTCAAGACAGACTATCAGGACAAACTCTCCGGCAAACAGGCGGCACTCGATTTACTCGAAAAGTTCAGGTCGGCTGAATTCGTCGTGGAAAATATCTCCCGCAAACCTGCCAAGCGCAGCCCGGCGGCCCCTTTCACCACTTCGACCCTTCAGCAGGAAGCCGCCCGACAGTTGGGCTTCTCTATTTCGCAGACCATGCGGGTGGCCCAAGGACTGTATGAATCCGGTAAAATCACCTATATGCGAACCGACTCGGTGCATCTGTCATCGCTGGCTCTGGGCACTGCCCGTGCCGAGATTGAGGCCACGATGGGCCCCGAATATGTCAAGACCCGGCAGTATCAGACGCGCAGCAAGGGAGCACAGGAAGCTCACGAAGCTATCCGTCCGTCCTATATGAACGTGCGCAGCATCGAAGGTACCCTGCCCGAAAGACGCCTTTACGATCTTATCTGGAAACGGACCGCTGCCTCACAGATGGCGGACGCCCTTATTGAGAAGACCACCGTGACGATCGGTATGGCAGGTCAGGAAGAAAAACTCGTTGCTTTGGGGGAAGTCGTCAAGTTCGACGGTTTCCTGAGGGTGTACGGCTACCGTGGCGAAGACGAGCAGAATGAAGCATCCATCTCCTTGCCTCCCCTTAAAAAGGGTCAGAAGCTGAACCTGGACAAGGCGGTCGCCACGGAACATTTCTCCCAGCGCCCGCCCCGGTACACCGAGGCTTCGCTGGTGCACAAGCTGGAAGAACTGGGTATCGGCCGTCCTTCGACCTACGCCCCCATCATCAGCACCATCCAGCAGCGTGACTATATTGTCAAAGCCAACCGGGAAGGAGAAAAACGCGAATATAACCTTCTGGAGCTGGGCAAGAGCGGCAAGATCAGCGACAAAACCAAAACCGAGAATGCCGGATCTGAGAAAGGCAAACTGTTCCCCACCGATACGGGTATGGTAGTCAATGACTTTCTGACCGAACATTTCCCGAAGATCATGGACTACAATTTTACGGCTTCGGTTGAACAGCAGTTCGACCAAGTAGCCGAAGGCAAGAAAGACTGGCAGAAACTCATCGCAAACTTCTATGAGAACTTCCATCCTCAGGTGGAGGAGGCTAATACCTATTCCAAAGAGAAGGTGGGAGCCCGCCAGCTGGGCACCGACCCTGCTTCGGGCCGTCCGGTCTCGGTCAGAATCGGGCGTTTCGGACCTATCGTGCAGATAGGTACGGCCGAGGACAAGGAAAAACCCCTCTTCGCTTCCCTGAAAAAGGATCAGCTCATGGAGAACATCACTCTGGAGCAGGCCCTTGATCTCTTCAAACTGCCCCGTCAGCTGGGCGAGTTCGAGGACAAGGCCGTGACGGTCGGCGTAGGCCGCTTCGGCCCCTACATACGCCACGACAACAAGTTTGTCTCCCTGCCCAAGTCTTATGATCCTCTGGGCATCACCTTGGAAGATGCGGTCCGGCTGATTACCGACAAGCGTGAGGCCGATCTTAAGAAAGTGTTGCGCACTTATCCCGAGGATGCCGGTCTGACGGTGATGAACGGCCGTTTTGGCCCCTATATTGCCAAAGACGGAGTCAATTACAAGATTCCTAAGAAGACCGATGCTGCCATGCTCAGTTATGACGACTGCCTCAAGCTGATGGACAGCCAGCCCCGGGCCAAATCCAAGGCAGCCGCCGGAAAGACTGGTAAGTCTGCTGCAGGCACAGCCAGGGCCAAGGCTTCCAAGCCGGCTTCCAAGAAGGCCGCCTCTGTCAGGAAAAAATAATCCCGGGAAAATATTTTGTCATGTCAAAAGCATTCTATACTTTTGCGCTCCGAATTAATCAACAAACAAATTAATCAATCAATTACAGCTATGATCGTAGTTCCCATCAAAGAAGGAGAAAACATCGAACGGGCTCTGAAGAAATTCAAACGTAAATTCGAGAAGACGGGTACCGTAAAAGAACTCAGAAACAGACAGGCTTTTACGAAACCTTCCGTCACCAAGCGCCAGCAGAAGATGAAGGCCATTTACGTGCAGCAGCTCCAGCAGTCTGAGGAGTAGTCTTTTAAGCAAGTGCTCCGTCTGATTAACAAAGTGTTGAATCTCGATTCACAGGAGGTGTAGCCGAGAGGACGAAAAAAAGTCCCGAAAAAATTGTTTTGAAGAAATAGCTTTGCTATATTCGTTGCCGGATAACAAAAGTGCAACGAGATGTGGCTGGAGCGTTTTATACAATACCTGCGGTATGAGAAGAATTATTCTTCCCATACCGTTTTTGCGTATAAAAGGGATATAGAACAGTTCCTGGCCTATGTCGCCGATGCCTGTCAGACGACGGATGTCGCCCAAGTCGATGCCGACATGATCCGCAGTTGGATGGTGTCCCTCATGGAAGAAGACGGTTGCGGAGCCCGTACCGTTTCCCGCAAACTCTCGTCCCTGAGGTCTTTCTGGCACTTCCTGCTGCGTGAGTCGGCCGTCAGTGCCGACCCTGTAGCCAGGGTACGTCCTCCCAAGGTGCACAAGCCGCTGCCTTCTTTCCTCAAGGACGGAGAAGTGGAAGAACTGCTTGACGTCGGGGAGGAGCAACCGGACGACTTTGTGTCGGTCCGCGACAGGCTGATTCTTGAAATGTTTGTTCAGACTGGAATGAGGCGGGCAGAGCTTATTGGGCTGACTCTGCCCGGTGTCGATCTGCCGGCAGGCTTGCTCCGCGTCGAGGGGAAACGCAGCAAGCAGCGTCTGATTCCATTCGGACAGGTGTTGAAGGACCAGATCCTCTCCTACCTGGAGGCCAGGAGCCGTTTCCTGGACCGGCAGGGTGTGGAAAGGGCCGAGGCGTTTTTCGTCAGGGAAGGCGGCCGTCCGCTCTATCCCATGCAAGTCTATCGTCTGGTGCACGGACGTTTGTCCACCGTGGGCTCGCTGTCCAAGAAAAGTCCGCACGTGCTGCGGCACACTTTTGCCACTTCCATGCTCAACAACGGCGCTGAGCTGGGGGCGGTCAAGGAGCTGCTCGGCCATGCCAGCCTTTCGGCAACGGAAGTCTATACCCATACGACTTTCGAAGAACTCAAAAAGGTATATAAACAGGCTCATCCCCGGGGCTGAAAATGAAAAAGGAGATCTGTTATGGAAATCAGAATTCAAGATGTGCATTTTGATGCAACAGAAGCTTTGAAAAGCTTCATCCAGAAAAAAGTGTCGAAACTGGATCAGTACTATGATGGCATTCTGGCTGCAGAGGTGACGCTCAAGGTTGTCAAGCCTGAGACGGCGGCCAACAAGGAGGCACAGATACGTCTGGCCGTCTCTGGACAGGACCTGTTCGCCTCAAAAACAAGTGATACCTTCGAAGAGGCTATTGATGCGGATGTCGATGCCCTCCAGAAGCAGCTCATGAAATTCAAGGAAAAAATGCGTGCCAAATGATTTTTTTGGGAGAAAATTTTTGCGATTCAAAAATAGTCCATATCTTTGCAGCCGTTTCGCCGAATTGAAAAGTCGTCGTGACGGCTGCAACTCATTGAGGCATAAACATCTAAATATCGGGCAGTTACCAGAGTGGCCAAATGGGGCAGACTGTAAATCTGCTGGTTTTTACCTTCGGTGGTTCGAATCCATCACTGCCCACAAAGAGTTAGGTAGAGCTTTTGCTCCCGAAGTTGAAATATTGGTGACAGGTTCTTTAATTAAGGACATCGCGAGGCGGCCCGGGGCTGTTCGGCCGGTTCTGAAATCTCCACTATGAAACTTCGCTTAATTAGAGAATGTAGAGTAAAGTTGCGGGAATAGCTCAGTTGATAGAGCATTAGCCTTCCAAGCTGAGGGTCGCGGGTTTGAGTCCCGTTTCCCGCTCTTTTTTTGCCTGTGTAGCTCAGTGGTAGAGCGCTTCCTTGGTAAGGAAGAGGTCCCGAGTTCAACTCTCGGCACCGGCTCAAAGTTCAAGTGGAAGATTGATTACTTATTAATATAAACTTTTTGATTATGGCAAAAGAACAATTTGTTAGAAGCAAGCCCCATGTCAACATCGGTACTATCGGCCACGTTGACCACGGCAAAACGACCCTGACCGCCGCCATCACCATGGTTCTGGCCAAGAGAGGTCTTTCCGAAGTCAAGTCTTTCGATCAGATTGACAACGCTCCCGAAGAAAAAGAAAGAGGTATCACCATCAACACGGCTCACGTTGAATACGAAACCGCCAAGCGTCACTATGCACACGTTGACTGCCCGGGTCACGCCGACTATGTGAAGAACATGGTTACCGGTGCTGCCCAGATGGACGGTGCTATTATCGTTGTCGCCGCTACCGACGGCCCGATGCCCCAGACCCGCGAACACATCCTGCTGGCTCGTCAGGTGAACGTGCCGAAGCTGGTTGTCTTCATGAACAAGTGCGACATGGTTGACGACCCCGAAATGCTTGACCTTGTCGAAATGGAAATGCGCGACCTGCTGGATCAGTATCAGTTCGACTCGGAGAACACTCCTTTCATCAGAGGTTCTGCCCTGGGTGCCATGAACGGCGATCCCAAGTGGGAAGAGAAGGTGATGGAGCTGATGGATGCTGTCGACAACTGGATCGACCTGCCCGTCCGTGCTACCGACAAACCCTTCCTGATGCCTGTTGAAGATGTCTTCTCGATCACCGGTCGTGGTACCGTTGCCACCGGTCGTATCGAAGCTGGTGTCATCAAGACCGGCGACGAAGTTCAGATCATCGGTCTGGGTGCCGAAAAGCTGAAATCAGTCGTTACCGGTGTCGAAATGTTCCGTAAGATCCTGGATCAGGGTGAAGCCGGTGATAACGTCGGTCTGCTGCTCCGTGGTATCGACAAGGACGAAATCAAGCGTGGTATGGTTATCACCCATCCGGGACAGGTAACTCCTCATACCTCCTTCAAGGCCTCTGTCTATATCCTGACTCAGAAAGAAGGCGGACGTCACACTCCGTTCCACAACAAATATCGCCCGCAGTTCTATATCCGTACTTTGGACGTTACCGGTGAAATCACCCTGCCCGAAGGAACTGAAATGGTAATGCCCGGCGATAACCTGGAAATCACCGTTACCCTGATTTACCCGGTTGCCTGCAGCGAAGGTCTGCGTTTCGCTATCCGTGAAGGCGGTCGTACCGTCGGCTCCGGTCAGATCACCAAGCTGATTGACTAATATCATCATTGGAAAGTCCTTTCGGGGACTTTCCAATGTTTTACGGGACTAGCTCAGTTGGTAGAGCATCGGTCTCCAAAACCGAGTGTCGGGAGTTCGAGTCTCTCGTCCCGTGCCAATAAAACCGCATCATAATGAAAAAGTTTTTTAATAGGATCGCAACCTATGTCTCGGAGTCTTACAACGAGTTGGTGCACAAGGTCTCCTGGCCTACGCTCTCCGAACTCAGCAACAGCGCAGTTGTCGTATTAACTGCTTCCTTGGTGATTGCGCTGATTGTGTTTGTCATAGATTTAGGTTTCGAAAACCTGCTGACCTTCATTTACGAGAAAGTCCTTTAATCTTTAGCAGTGATGGCTGATACAGCGAGAAAATGGTACGTTCTGCGTGCCATCAGCGGCAAGGAGACCAAGGTGAAGGAGTACCTGGAACAAGCCATGGCACACACTTCCCTGGGTCAACATGTCTTTCAGGTGTTGATACCCACCGAAAAGGTTTATCAGCAGCGGAACGGTAAGAAAGTCCTCAAGGAACGTTCTTACCTGCCCGGTTATGTGCTGGTGGAGGCTGAGCTCGTCGGTGAAGTTCCCCACACCCTGCGTAATGTCCCCAATGTCCTTGGATTTTTGGGCGGCATGGATGCTCCGCAGTGCGTTCAGGAGTCTGAAATGAATCGTATCCTGGGTAAGGTCGATGAGTTGCAGGAGGCTGGCGAGGAATTCAACATTGAATACATCGTCGGTGAGAACGTCAAGATCAATTATGGTCCTTTCAGCGGCTTCAGCGGGGTCATTGAGGAAGTGAACACCGAGAAGAAGAAACTCAAAGTTATGGTGAAGATTTTCGGGCGTAAGACTCCGCTCGAACTCGGTTATATGCAAGTTGAGAAAGAATAGCGGGGGTTACGCGCCGCCAGGATCGTCTCACAACAACACAATCCACAAATTTTAAATTAGAAGAAAATGGCTAAGGAAATTGCCGGACAAATTAAACTGCAGATTAAGGGAGGAGCTGCAAACCCCTCTCCGCCAGTAGGCCCTGCTTTGGGTTCTAAGGGCGTCAACATCATGGACTTTTGTAAGCAATTCAACGCCAGAACTCAGGACAAGGCCGGTAAAGTCTTGCCTGTTGTGATTACGTACTACACCGACAAGTCTTTCGACTTCATCGTCAAGACTCCTCCGGCAGCTGTCCAGCTGCTCGAGGCTGCCAAGCTGAAATCAGGCTCCGCAGAACCCAACCGTAAGAAAGTGGCTTCTGTTACCTGGGATCAGATCAAGGCGATTGCCGAAGACAAAATGTCCGACCTGAACTGCTTCACCGTCGAATCGGCCATGAGACTCGTAGCCGGTACGGCACGGAGCATGGGGATCACAGTACAAGGAGAATTTCCCACTAACAATTAAATTGAACAACGAAGATGAGTAAACTGACAAAAAATCAGAAGTTGGTCCAGGATAAGATTGAGGTGGGTAAAGTCTATACACTCAAGGAAGCATCCGCTTTGCTGAAGGAAATCACTTTCACCAAGTTCGACGCTTCTGTTGATATTGACGTTCGCCTTGGTGTGGATCCCAGAAAGGCCAACCAGATGGTACGTGGCGTTGTCTCGTTGCCTAACGGCACGGGCAAACAGGTCCGCGTGTTAGCTTTATGTACTCCGGACAAAGAAGCTGAAGCTAAAGAAGCCGGAGCTGATTATGTAGGTCTGGACGAGTATATCGAAAAGATCAAAGGCGGTTGGACGGATGTGGATGTTATCATCACAATGCCTTCCATTATGGGTAAAATCGGTGCTTTGGGACGTGTCTTGGGTCCGCGTGGCTTGATGCCTAACCCCAAGAGCGGCACAGTGACGATGGAAATCGGCAAAGCAGTCAAGGAAGTCAAGCAGGGTAAGATCGACTTCAAGGTTGACAAGAGCGGTATCGTTCATACCTCAATCGGTAAAGTCTCCTTCACCCCCGAGCAGATTTACGGCAATGCCCGTGAGTTTGTACAGACTCTGATCAAGCTGAAACCTACCGTTGCCAAGGGCACTTATATCAAGAGCATTTATCTTTCAACAACAATGAGTCGCGGTATCAAAGTTGACCCGAAGAGCATTGAAGAATAAAACAAGTAATTATGAAGAAGGAAGATAAAAGTGCTGTTGTTGCGTCAATCGCATCATTGATTCAGGAGTATGCACATTTCTATGTGACCGACATCACCGCCCTGAATTCCGAGAAGACAAGTGCTTTGAGAAGGCGTTGCTTCAACGACGGTATCAAGCTTGTTGTCGTCAAGAATACTCTGCTCAAGAAGGCTCTGGAGAGTCTGGAAGGCGATTTTACGGCACTTGATCCGGTGCTGAAAGGCAATACTGCCCTGATGTTCTGCAACACGGGCAATGTGCCTGCCAAGCTGATCAAGGAAGTCGGCAAAGATGGTGTTCCAGCCTTGAAAGCCGCCTATGTAGAAGAGTGTTTCTATATTGGTTCCGACCAGTTGGAGACCTTGGTTCATGTCAAGAGCAAGAACGATCTTATCGCAGACGTTATTGCCCTGCTGCAATCCCCGGCCAAAAACGTGGTTTCTGCACTCCAAAGCGGAGGAACTCTTCTTCACGGTGTGTTGAAGACCCTCGGCGAGAGAGAAGCGTAGGTCCGCCTACGATTTTATTCATAATCAAATTATTACAAACATCTTAATACATTACAAAAATGGCAGATCTGAAAGCTTTTGCTGAACAATTAGTAAATTTGACCGTTAAGGAAGTGAACGAACTTGCTACGATCCTGAAAGAAGAATATGGTATCGAACCCGCCGCAGCTGCTGTCGCTGTTGCCGCCGGTCCTGCTGCCGGTGCTGCTGAAGCTCCCGCTGAAAAGACTTCTTTCGACGTCGTTCTCAAGTCGGCCGGTGCTGCTAAGCTGGCTGTCGTCAAGGCTGTCAAGGAATCTTGCGGTCTCGGCCTGAAGGAAGCCAAAGACCTGGTTGATGCTGCTCCCTCTGTTCTGAAGGAAGGTGCTGCAAAAGACGAGGCTGAAGCTTTGAAGAAAGCCCTCGAAGAGGCAGGCGCAGAAATTGAACTTAAATAAAAGTACTCACCTGGTTTACAGGTGACTAGGCTTAGAATCCCCGATACAAGGGGATTCTATGCCTTTTTGTGTCTATATCTTTTTCAAGTTTCAAATCCCTCGATAATGTCCTCAAATACACCGAATAAAAGAGTAAATTTTGCCTCCATTCAGAGCCCGATCAATTATCCGGACTTCCTGGAAGTGCAGTTGAAGTCATTCCAAGACTTTTTACAATTAGATACGCCCCCTGAAAAACGAAAAAACGAAGGATTGTACAAAGTATTCGCCGAGAGTTTTCCTATTGCGGATACAAGGAATAATTTCGTCCTCGAATTTCTGGACTACTACATCGACTCGCCGCGCTACAGCCTCGAAGAGTGCATAGAAAGAGGCCTGACCTATAGCGTGCCCCTCAAAGCCAAGTTGAAACTATACTGCACCGATCCCGATCACGAAGATTTCGAGACCAAGGTGCAGGATGTGTATCTCGGTGCCATCCCTTACATGACCCCCAAGGGAACCTTCGTCATCAACGGGGCCGAGCGTGTCATTGTCTCCCAGTTGCACCGTTCTCCCGGTGTCTTCTTCGGACAGAGCGTTCACGCCAACGGAACCAAGCTTTATTCGGCCCGTATCATCCCCTTCAAGGGCTCTTGGATCGAGTTTGCCACAGACATCAACAATGTCATGTACGCCTACATCGACCGTAAGAAGAAACTGCCCGTTACCACGCTTCTGCGCGCCATCGGTTTCGAGTCCGACAAGGACATCCTCGAAATCTTCGACCTGGCCGAAGAAGTGAAGGTCTCCAAGGCCGGCCTCAAGCGCCTGGTAGGTCGCAAGCTGGCCGCACGTGTACTGAAAAGCTGGGTGGAGGACTTCGTTGACGAGGATACCGGCGAAGTGGTCTCCATTGAGCGTAATGAAGTGATCATCGATCGCGAGACGGTACTCGAGACCAGCCACATCGACGATATTATCGAGTCGGGTTCCCAGACTATCCTGCTGCATCGCGAGCAGGAAGGCCGTTCGGACTACAGCATTATCTTCAACACCCTGCAGAAAGATCCGAGCAACTCTGAAAAAGAGGCGGTCAACTACATTTACCGCCAGTTGCGTAATGCCGATCCTGCCGATGACGCCAGCGCCCGTGAAGTCATCCAGAACCTGTTCTTCTCGGACAAGCGCTACGACCTGGGCGATGTCGGCCGTTACCGTATCAACAAGAAACTCAATCAGGACACTGACATGGATATCCGCGTCCTGACCAAGGAGGACATTATCCATATCATCAATTACCTGATCGAACTGGTCAACTCCAATGCCGATGTCGACGACATCGACCATTTGAGCAACCGTCGCGTACGCACCGTAGGCGAGCAGCTGAATACCCAGTTCGGTATCGGTCTGGCCCGTATGGCCCGTACCATCCGCGACCGCATGAACGTCCGCGACAACGAAGTTTTCTATCCCGTCGACCTGATCAACGCCAAGACCATTTCGTCGGTCATCAACTCGTTCTTCGGCACCAACGCCCTGTCGCAGTTCATGGACCAGACCAACCCTCTGGCCGAAATGACCCACAAACGCCGTCTGTCGGCTCTCGGCCCCGGCGGTCTGTCGCGTGAGCGTGCCGGCTTCGAAGTTCGTGACGTACACTATACGCATTATGGCCGTCTTTGCCCGATCGAGACCCCGGAAGGTCCGAACATCGGTCTGATTTCATCACTCTGTGTCTATGCCAAGATCAACGATCTGGGCTTCATCGAGACCCCCTATCGTATCGTCGAAAATGGCAAGGTCAAGCTTGACGAGGTGGTTTACATGACTGCCGAGGAAGAGGAGAACAAGGTGGTGGCTCAGGGAAATGCACCGCTCAACGAAAAGGGCGAGTTCATCCGTAATCGCGTCAAGGCACGTCTGGAGGCCGATTTCCCGGTCGTCGAGCCTGGTGAGGTCAACCTCATGGACGTATCTCCCTCGCAGATCGCCTCCATTGCTGCCTCCCTGATTCCTTTCCTGGAGCACGACGATGCCAACCGTGCCCTGATGGGTTCGAACATGATGCGCCAGGCCGTGCCTCTGCTGCGGCCTGAGGCACCGATAGTCGGTACCGGTCTGGAAGGTCAGATTATCCGCGACTCGAGGACCCAGCTCATGGCAGAAGGCGCCGGTGTCGTGGAATATGTCGATGCCACTACCATCAAGATCCGTTACGACCGCACCGAAGATGAGGAATTCGTCAGCTTCGAAGATGCCGTCAAGACCTATCATATCACCAAGTTCCAGAAGACCAACCAGAGTACGACTATCGACCTGCGTCCTATCGTACGTACAGGAGATCGCGTGGAATACGGCCAGCTGCTTACCGAAGGTTTCGCCACCCAGAACGGCGAACTGGCCCTCGGCCGCAACCTGAAGGTGGCCTTCATGCCCTGGAAGGGTTACAACTACGAAGATGCCATCGTGCTGAACGAACGCATGGTCCGTGAAGATATCTTCACCTCGGTCCATGTCGATGAATATACTCTGGAGGTCCGCGAGACCAAGCGGGGCATGGAAGAACTCACTTCCGATATCCCCAATGTCAGTGAGGATGCCACCAAGGATTTGGACGAACATGGTATCATCCGTGTCGGTGCCCATGTCGAGCCCGGTGATATCCTGATCGGTAAGATCACCCCCAAAGGCGAATCCGATCCTTCGCCCGAGGAAAAACTTCTGCGTGCCATCTTCGGCGACAAGGCCGGCGATGTGAAGGACGCTTCTCTGAAAGCTACGCCTTCCCTGCGTGGCGTGGTCATCGGTTCTCATCTCTACGAGAAAGCCCTCAAGACCCGCAAGAGCCATCTGGTCGACAAGGCTCGCATGCCGAAGATCGAAGAGGAGTTCGAAGCAGAAATGTCCCGCTTGCGGGAAATCCTGCTCAACAAGCTCTGGACCCTGCTTTCGGGCAGAACTTCTCAAGGTGTCAAGGACAATCTGGATGTGGAGCTTATCCCCAAGGGTGTGAAGTTCAATCAATCCAGGCTGTCGGAAATCAATTATTCTACAGTCCAGCTGAGCAAATGGACCTCCGATGCACATCGGAACGATATGGTCAGAGATCTCATCTCCAACTACCTTAAGAAGGTCAAGGAGCTCGATGCCAAGCTGAAACGTCAGAAATTCAATGAAACCATCGGCGACGAACTGCCCTCTGGTATCATCAAACTGGCAAAGATCTATGTGGCCAAGAAGCGCAAGATCCGTGTCGGTGACAAGATGGCCGGCCGCCATGGTAACAAGGGTATTGTCTCACGTATTGTCCGTCAGGAGGATATGCCTTTCCTGGCCGACGGTACGCCAGTCGATATTGTGCTCAACCCGCTGGGTGTGCCTTCGCGTATGAACCTGGGACAGATTTTCGAAACCGTTCTGGGCTGGGCCGGTAAGGAACTGGGTGTCAAGTTTGCCACTCCGATATTCGACGGTGCCAGTCTGGAGGATCTCGAAAAATGGGCCGACAAGGCCGGCGTCCCCCGCTACGGCAAGACCTATCTTTACGACGGCGGCACTGGTGAACGTTTTGACCAGCCTGCCACGGTGGGCGTCATCTACATGCTGAAGCTCGGCCACATGGTCGATGACAAGATGCATGCACGCTCCATCGGTCCGTATTCTCTCATCACGCAGCAGCCTCTGGGCGGTAAGGCCCAGTTCGGCGGCCAGCGTTTCGGAGAAATGGAAGTCTGGGCACTGGAAGCCTTCGGCGCTGCCCATATCCTGCAGGAAATCCTGACTATCAAGTCGGACGACGTGACGGGTCGCAGCAAGGCCTTCGAAGCTATTGTCAAGGGTGATCCGATGCCGCCTGCCGGCGTACCGGAATCTTTGAACGTGCTGGTTCACGAGCTGAGAGGCTTAGGCTTAAGTATTCACTGGGATTAATTAACGACAATATTACTACACCATATGGCTTTTAAGAAAGATATCAAAACAGGCGGTAATTTCACCAAGATTACCATCGGTCTGGCTTCTCCCGACGAAATCAAGTCCATGTCGAAAGGGGAGGTCCTCAAGCCCGAAACCATCAATTACCGCACCTATAAGCCCGAACGTGACGGTCTGTTCTGCGAGCGCATCTTCGGTCCGGTAAAAGACTATGAATGTCATTGCGGCAAATACAAACGTATCCGCTACAAAGGCATTGTCTGCGACCGTTGCGGCGTAGAAGTCACCGAGAAGAAGGTCCGCCGTGAGCGTATGGGCCACATCCAGCTGGTTGTGCCTGTAGCCCATATCTGGTACTTCCGCTCTCTGCCCAACAAGATCGGGTATCTGCTGGGACTGCCTACCAAAAAACTGAATGCTGTCATCTATTACGAACGTTATATTGTCATCCAGCCCGGTATTCTGGGTCAGGGAGAGGAACCGGTCCATGCCGGAGATCTGCTGCTCGAAGAGGAGTACCTGGCACTGATGGAGAAGCTGCCTCGCGAGAACCAGTACCTCGACGACAAGGATCCCGACAAGTTCATCGCCAAGATGGGGGCCGAGGCCATCCAGGATATGCTGCAGCGCGTCGATCTGGACGAACTTTCCTACGAATTGCGTGACCGCGCCGGCAAAGAGACTTCCGTACAGCGTAAAAACGAGGCGCTCAAGCGCCTGCAGGTCGTCGAAGCCTTCCGTATGGCCAAAGACACCAGCAAGCCCGAATGGATGATCCTCAATGTCATTCCGGTCATCCCTCCCGAACTGCGCCCGCTCGTACCGCTCGACGGCGGCCGTTTTGCCACGACGGATGTCAACGACCTCTACCGTCGTGTCATCATCCGCAACAACCGTCTGAAAAAGCTTATCGAAATCAAGGCTCCCGAAGTCATCCTGCGTAACGAGAAGCGCATGCTGCAGGAGGCCGTCGATTCACTGTTCGACAACTCGCGCAAGGCCAGCGCCGTCAAGACCGACTCGAACCGTCCGCTCAAGTCCTTGTCCGACTCGCTCAAGGGCAAACAGGGACGTTTCCGTCAGAACCTGCTGGGTAAGCGTGTGGACTATTCGGCCCGTTCGGTTATCGTGGTCGGTCCCGAACTGCAGATGCATGAATGCGGTCTGCCCAAGGATATGGCCGCCGAACTCTACAAGCCGTTCATTATCCGCAAACTCATCGAAAGGGGTATTGTCAAGACCGTCAAGTCGGCCAAGAAGATCGTCGACCGTAAGGATCCGGTGGTCTGGGACATCCTCGAATATGTCATGAAGGGTCACCCCGTTCTGTTGAACCGTGCCCCGACATTGCATCGTCTGGGTATCCAGGCATTCCAGCCCAAGATGATCGAGGGTAAGGCCATCCAGTTGCATCCGCTGGCATGTACGGCATTCAACGCCGACTTCGACGGTGACCAGATGGCTGTCCACCTCCCCCTGGGTAACGAGGCTATCGCCGAGGCTCAGCTGCTGATGCTGGCTTCGCACAATATCCTCAATCCGAGTAACGGTTCGCCGATCACTGTTCCTTCGCAGGATATGGTACTGGGTCTGTATTACATCACCAAGGAACGCTCCGGCGTCAAGGGTGAGGGTCTGGTCTTCTATTCTCCGGAAGAGGCGAAAATTGCCTTGAACGAAGGTCGTGCCGACATGCACGCCAAAGTCAAGGTCCGCATCAACGGCGAACTCATCGATACGACCATCGGCCGTATCATTGCCAACGAATTTGTGCCCGAGGAAGTCGGCTTTGTCAATAAGCTGCTCTCCAAGAAAGAGCTGCGCAATATCATCTCCGACGTGATTGCCAAGTGCGGTGTGGCCCGTACGGCTCAGTTCCTGGACGATATCAAGAACCTGGGTTACCGCATGGCCTTCGAAGGAGGTCTGTCCTTCAACCTGTCCGATGTGATCATCCCCAAGGAGAAGGCACAGCTCGTACAAGAAGGACACGATGCCGTCGAAGCTATCTCTGACGAGTACAAGATGGGTCTGATCACCAACAATGAGCGCTACAACAAGGTCATTGATGTTTGGACCGATGTCAACAAGAAACTCTCCGAAATTCTGATCCAGCAGCTGGCCGAGGACGACCAGGGATTCAACTCTGTCTACATGATGATGGATTCCGGTGCCCGTGGTTCGAAAGAGCAGATCCGTCAGCTTTCCGGTATGCGTGGTCTGATGAACAAGCCGCAGAAGTCAGCTTCCGAAGGAGCCCAGATTATCGAGAACCCGATTCTGGCCAACTTCAAGGAGGGGCTGTCCGTGCTGGAATACTTCATCTCTACTCACGGTGCCCGTAAGTCATTGTCCGATACAGCCCTTAAGACGGCCGATGCCGGTTATCTGACCCGTCGTCTGGTCGATGTCTCCCATGATGTCATCATCAACGAGGAAGACTGCGGTACGTTGCGTGGCTTGACGGCCATGGGTGTGAAGGGCGTATGCACGCTTTACGAACGTATCCTGGGCCGTGTCTCTGTACACGATATCTACAATCCTGAAAATCCCGAAGAGCTTATCGTGGCTGCCGGCGAGCAGATCACCGAGCCCATTGCCGAGAGAATTCAGAACTCGACCATCGACCGTGTCGAGATCCGCTCGGTGCTCACATGCGAATCCCGCAAGGGCGTCTGTGCCAAGTGCTATGGCCGCAATCTGGCCACAGGCCGCATGGTTCAGAAGGGAGAGGCTGTCGGTGTCATTGCCGCCCAGTCTATCGGTGAACCCGGTACTCAGCTGACACTGCGTACCTTCCACGCCGGTGGTGTAGCCAAGAGCGACACGGTGGCTTCCGATTTGAAGGCTCCTTACGACTGCGATGTCTATATTGACGAACTTCATACCGTTCCTTCGGCGGACGATCCCAACGCCCAGATTGTTGTCGGCCGTTATGGCGAAATCCGCCTGATCGATCCCCAGACCAATACGGTCACCACTCACCAGCTGTCCTACGGCTCCAAACTGTATGTCAAGCCCGGTGACAAGGTAAAACAGGGAACGCTCATCTGCGAGTGGGACAACTACAATGCCGTCATCATCTGCGAAGAGTCCGGTCGTCTGCAGTTCGACACCATCGAAGACGGTGTTACCTTCCAGACCTACGTCGATGATACGACCAAGGTCAAGGACAAGATCATCATCGAACCCAAGGACCGTTCCAAAGTGCCCGCCATCCATATCCTGGATGCCAACGGCGAGCGTGTCCACTCTTATAACCTGCCTGCAGGCGCTCACCTGCTCAAGGAGGACGGAGAAAAGATCGAGGCCGGTCAGATACTGGTCAAGATTCCGCGTGCGGTAGCCAAGTCGGGTGATATCACCGGCGGTCTTCCCCGTGTTACTGAACTCTTTGAAGCCCGTAATCCGTCGAACCCCGCTGTGGTCTCTGAAATTGACGGTGATGTCATCGAGTTGGGACGTATCAAACGTGGTAACCGTGAAATCGTCATCCAGTCCAAGACCGGAGATATCAAGAAATATCTGGTACCTCTGTCCAAGCAGGTGCTGGTTCAGGTCAACGACTTTGTCCGTGCCGGCACGCCGCTGTCCGACGGTGTGGTCACTCCGGCCGACATCCTGGCCATCAAGGGCCCGACGGCTGTCCAGGAATACATCGTCAACGAGGTTAAGAACGTCTATCGTCTGCAGGATGTGAAGATCAACGACAAGCACTTTGAGGTCATTGTGCGTCAGATGATGCGCAAGGTCGAGATTGTCGATGCCGGCGATACCCGTTTCCTAGAACAGCAGGAAGTTGACAAGAACGAATTCATGGAGGAGAACGACCGCATCTGGGGCAAGAAAGTTGTCGTCGATGCCGGTGATTCCCAGAACATGAAGCCCGGTATGATTGTCACTGCCCGCAAACTGCGCGATGAGAACTCCAGTCTGAAACGTCGCGACCTGAAACTCGTCACCGTACGTGACGTGGTTCCGGCCACTTCGAATCAGATCCTGCAGGGTATCACCCGCGCCGCTCTGCAAACCAGTAGCTTCATGTCGGCAGCCTCCTTCCAGGAGACAACCAAGGTCCTCAACGAGGCCGCTATCCAGGGCAAGGTCGATTATCTGGAAGGCATGAAGGAAAATGTCATCACGGGTAACCTGATTCCTGCCGGTACCGGACAGCGTGAGTTTGACAAACTCATTGTCGGTTCCAAGGAAGAATTTGAGCGCATGGAGTCCGATCAGCAGGCTGCTGCCGAGACCGAGGAAACAACCGAAGCTGAATAGTCTCAGAGAGGATATTAATAAGTACTTCGAACCATAATCAAACGAAGAGGCCGTCGGTGCAGACCGACGGCCTCTTTATTTTCCCCCGCGGAAAGGTTTATTTCCATTCTACATCCAGTTGATGCAGCATGATGGCACTGCTACCCACCGTGCCGGTGTGCTGGATGCCGGTACCGCCGAAGGCATTGGACTCAATACGGGCGCTCAGGCGCACTTCTCCGGGTAATCCGTCCGGATGTTCGCTCAGGGGTGTGGAAGTGGCTACAGCGGCCTGGAAAACGTCCCCACGGACGCTCAGGTCAATCTGACAGCCTGTACGGAAACAGGTGGACGATACGGGCTCTGAAATAGCCTCGGTCTGCCCGTCCTGGTATTTCATCAGGACAAAGTCCACGGCATTGGCATATTTGGTGGTGCGCATGATTCTCAGCGCATAACCCGTCAGTGTCCGGGTGTCAAACTTGATATAGACATCCAGGTACTGTCCCGTGGCACTGCCGAAGCCCTGTCCTGCCGTCTTGCAGGGATCGGCCAGCAGGGAGACGCTCATGTCGCCGTAGTCGCCTGCCACAGGCGTGTAGAGCAGGCGGGCACCTTTTTTGTCCTGCACCAGCCCATAGCCGACGGCACCATCCTGAGCTTTGCCGTAGAACCAGGTCTCCGTATTGGAAGGAGCCTGCCAGCCGTACTGTCGGGTATCGGCCGGTTTAAATCCGTCCACCGTCCAGAAGCCGGGCAAAATCTGAGGCTGCCAGCCGGTGGGAAAGTTGCGGAAATTTGTGTGGATGGCATACTCATGCTTGATGTCCGAAGCCTGGACCGGAGCGGCGGTAATGGCTGTCATGGGCCGTCCGGGCAAAGATCGGATATGTTTGGGAGCGATGCTGGCCATGATGTAATAACCTACATCGGCACGAGTGAGGGGATAGACCATTTCCGGAACATTGAGCCGTGATACAGCCACGGGTACAGCTTCTCGTCCGTGGGCATCCTTACAGCGGAACCAGGTGATCTGTGACTGGTCGGAACGGTTCTTCAGATTCAGTTTGTACGAGACATACAGATTGCCCTTGGAATTGAGCATGACATAGGGGGCCTGAATGAATTCAGGTGCGGAAAGTGTACGGGGGCGGATCTCGACGGCGGCGGCTGCCTGCAGCCCGGATTCGGTAGAGGCACGGACAATGCAGGTACGGGTGCGGTCGTCAAAATTGGCACCATAGACATGACAGGTATCGCCGCTGACCACCAGTTTGGCAAATTTCTGGTCCTTCTCGTCCAGATACCAGTTGACGGTCTGGCGGGTCGGAGCATCGCTGAAACGGAACATTTGCCAATGGAGGGCGGCCCCTGTGACACCGGTCTCGACCGAGGCCTGATCGGGCTGTATGCGCAGCATGGTGGCAATATCCGTATAGTCGGTTTGGTCGCGTTGTGACAACTGCTCGATCAGCTCTTTCTGTCGGGTGGGATCCCAGTTGTCCTTGCCGCGCAGCAGGCCATAGATATTATAGACAGCTTGTCCGTGATTGTCGATGCGATAGGCGTTCAGCACGCGCTTGCCTTCCATGTCTACCGTCAGTTCGGGCCGATCCTCGTTAAAGGAGACAGGCCTGCCGTTGAGTGTGAGGTTGTACTGATAGCTGCGCAGCGAGGCTTTGGGATAGGGTGCCCATTTGAGCTGCAGGTCGTCGCCTTCGTGGCGGAAGCGGCAGTCGATCAGTGCCACCGGCGCACCGACCTTGGTCAGATACTGAGTGCCGTCGGTGCGAATCAGAAAATCGCAGTCCAAAAAGGCGGCGCCGGTACCGTGGGTGCTCCAGAAGGGTTTTGAACTGTAGAAATCCAGGTCACATCCCAGATAGACCCCATTGCCGCAAAGAGCGTCGTCTGTACATTCAAAATGGCAGTTCTCAAAATAGGCTCTTTTGGCTCCGACAAAAGGACAGCTGTTCAGACGGCTGATAAACGAGCAGTTGACGGCCGTCACCTTGTCGCTCTGACAAAGGACGAGCTGAGCCTGGGTAATGGCGCTCATGCGTTTGGGCCGTCCCAGTTCAGGCTTGAGCGGATAGCTGAGATCGACATTGCAGTAGTTGCCCAGGGTGATGTTCTCGGTATGGATACCGTCACCCGTAAAGCGGAACATGGTGAAATTGCCCTCGGCACCCTGTGTCTGTCCGCGGTTACAGGCCAGCACGACATTCTCGGGACGTGCCGAGAGACCGTAGAGCGAGATCCAGCTTTGTCCCAAGACCATGCCATAAGGGGTGCCCCCTTGTTCTGGCTTGCGTATTTCGGGATCGTCGGGGTCGTCTATCCAATAGACATTAGGGGCAATGTAAAGCACGGCAGGCTCCTCCTCCGTCCCCGAAGGCAGGTGTCGGAGAGCCTCGCGGATGTCGTTATAGACGTAGGGGAACAGACTCGCCATTTTGTCCGACAGGCTGGCATCGACAAAAAAGGCTTTGGGACCCAGGCCGATGTGTCTGTCTTGAAAGACAATACTGCGGCCTGTGAACCGAAATGGGTTCTCCTGGTCGAGCGATACGACTTTGGAGGTGTTGACCCAGACTTCCGGGAAGTAAATTCTCAGGGTGAGCAGCACGACTGCGGCTGCAACAGCGGCAAAAAGGATCTTGTTTAAATGCTTCATATCTGTTTGTCCGTTACTTGTTTCATTAATATACGGAAGGTGGTGCCTTGGCCGAGTTCCGACTGTTTGACAAAGATTTTTCCGTGGTGATATTCCTCAACGATACGCCGGGCCAGCGACAGGCCCAGTCCCCAACCTCTGGCTTTGGTCGTATAGCCGGGCTTGAAGACCTGACGCAGGCGGTTCTTGGCGATGCCTTTGCCCGTATCCTGTACGTCGATGTACACCTCTTTCCGTTCACGCCCGACGGTGATGTCGATGCGTCCGTCGCCGTCCATGGCATCGATGGCGTTCTTGCACAGGTTTTCGATGACCCATTCGAAAAGAGGAACATTCAGGTATACATACAGGCTTTCGTCATTGTAATGCGTATTGATGGATACTTTCTGTGAGCAGCGTCCCCGGATATAATTGACGGCGTTTTCCACGGCCGGTGCCAGTGGCTCGGGTGTCGGCCGGGGCTCGCTGCCGATTTTTGAAAAGCGTTCGGCAATGGTCTGCAGTCGTCGGGTGTCTTTTTCTATTTCAGCGAGCAGGCTTGGATCTATCTCTTTGATTTTGAGCAGTTCTTCCCAGGCTAGCAAGGATGAGATCGGTGTCCCCAGCTGGTGGGCGGTCTCTTTGGACAGTCCCACCCAGACACGATTCTGTTCGGCACGCTTGGAGAGGCTGAGTGACAGCAGTGTCACCATCAAAAAAAGGAACATCACGGCCAGCTGTACGTAGGGGAAGTATTTCAATTGTTTGAGATGCAGAGAGTCGGCATAATAGACATATTGGGTGATTTCGTCGCTCAGCCTTACTTCTATGCGACGGTTCTGGCCGATAATCGAGGCCGCCTGTCGGGCCAGGTCGCCTTCGGGATCCTTGGTCGACAGTTTCAGGTTGGCATAGCTTTGGATCTCGCCCTGTTCATTGACCAGCACCACGGGTATGCTCGTGTTGCCTTCGAGAATTTTCAGTGTAAGGGAATAGTCTGAATGAGTATCGTCCTCCGATTCAGTCTCTTGGGCCAGCAGGCGGATGGCTTCGGCCCATATCTCCATCTTGTCCTGTTCCTCACGGGCCATCTGTCGGGCCAGTCGGTTGGAAAACCAGGTCGAGGCCACGATGATAAGCAACGCGACAGCGAAAAAGGCAATCCGAAAACCGAAGGCAAAGTCTCTGGCTGGTGACATGGCGCTAATTGATACTCAAGTCTATCATAATGGGGCAGTGGTCGCTTTGCACGGCTTCGCTGCGGATGGCGGCATCTGTCAGGCAGGGACGCAGATTGTCGGTAATCCAGTGATAGTCGATGCGCCAGCCCAGGTTTTTGGCCCGGGAACCGGCGCGGAAGCTCCACCAGGAATATTTTTCCGGGGAAGGATCTATTTGGCGGAAACTGTCAGTCAGGCCGGCGGCTTCCCAGCGATCCATCCATTCCCGCTCTTCGGGCAGGAATCCGGAATCCTTGGTGTGCCGTTCGGGATGATTGATGTCGATAGGCTTATGGCAGATGTTGAAATCGCCGCAGATCAGCAAGCGGGGCCTCTCTTGGCGCAGCTGGTCGATGAACTGCTGAAAATCGGCCAGAAACTGCATTTTGAAGGCTTGACGCTCATCGCCCATACTGCCCGAAGGCACATAGGCGCAGAGGACGCTGAAATCGCCGTAGTCGGCCCGCAGAATCCGCCCTTCGCTGTCATAGGTTTCGTTCTGCATGCCAACCACCACGCGGTCGGGCTGCATTTTGGAGAGTATGGCCACGCCGCTGTAGCCTTTTTTGACGGCCGAATGGTAGTAACAGTACTGGTAGCCCAGCTCCCAGAAAACGGACGAGTCTATTTGTTCGGGCTGTGCTTTGGTTTCCTGAAAGCAGACGACATCCGCGTTCTCTTGTCTGAGATAGCCTGTCAGGTCTTTGCTTAGGGCCGAGCGGATGCCGTTGAGGTTGTACGAAATGACTTTCATGTCGCTGATTGTTTAGACTACAGAACCGACAAAGATAATGATTCTTCCCCCTTCTTGCAATTCCCTATGTCGCCTCATGCCGGCAGTTATTTGGCCGCAAGATAGCGTCGGCGGAGGAGACGGATGTCATCCTCCGTCAGGCCTACGGGGCCTTTCAGGTAGTTTTCCATCGAGCCGTATTCCTGGTCGATGCGGTCAAGAGCTTTGATGAAGTTGTCGGTATTGCATCCCAGAAAGGCTTTGACCACGCCGATTTCTTCTTCCTTGCCTCCCAGGAACCTCACTCGGCGGACATATTTTTTCACGTCCTTTTCATAGACGCGGTTGGTGGCATCGAAATCGGCTACGATGGTCGCCCGGTCAGCGCCCAACGCGGCCAGCAGGAGGGCCGAGGCAATGCCGGTGCGGTCTTTGCCCTGGGTACAGTGATAGAGCACAGCCCCGCTTTCCGTGTCAAGGGCCTCGCGGAAAAACCGGGCGAACTGCTGTTGGCACTGCTCATCAAAAAGCAGGGTCGTATACATTTCCCGGGCCACTTTTTTCGCTTTCTCGTTGAAGGCGATCATTACGATGATTCTTTTGACATCGAATTTTTCACGGCCGGCCAGTCTCTTTTTCTCCTCGTCAGTAGCCTCGGCGGCCGCATTGCCGCTGGCATCGACAGGAATGCTGACATAGGCGGCTCCCGGAATGATGCGGTCGTCCTTGCCCTGTTTCTCCTCATCTTTGCGAAAATCGATGACTTTGGTGACGGGAAGGTCGGCCAGATATTGCAAATCGGCCTCGGTGGCATCGGACAGGCCTGCCGTTCTCAGAAGCAGCCCGTCGCGGACATGCGTTCCGTCGGGCATGATATAGCCGCCCAGGTCTCTGGCATTGACGATGCCTTTGACGGGGAGGAACTGTTGTGCCGATACAGGAAGGGAGATTGCCATGGTTGCCAGAATAAGGGAGAGCAGGGGTCTCATTTCAGATAAAACTGTTTGAAAAGTCGCCTAACATAGAGGCCGAAAAAGATCTTTTCCGCGAAGGAGGGCGCTACGAAATGGGTACGCAAGATTATGTCCAGGCAGGCGAACTTTCCGGCCAGATGGTCAAACCCGGCGTGGTTGTCCTGTCCAGTATAAGCAGTGGCGAAGGCATCCCATAGGCGCAGTAGCTGCTCTTGGCTCATGTGAAATATGTCCTGCACTTGCTTCATGGACGAATACACCTTGCAAATCTGGAACAGATGGCCGATGTCGAACATGGGATCGCCGTGGGCGAAACGGTCCAGGTCGATCCAATAGCATACGCCCCCGGCCATGATGAGATTGCCTGTCTGGAAATCACCGTGCACACAATGGTCGTTTTCCGGGATGGTCTCGGCAAACGAGCGGATCAGACGCCGATGTTTGCACGGCACGAAGGTGGCTTTGTCGATAGCTTGCAGTACCTGCTCTTTGCGGCTGGGAAAGACACGGGTGTTGCAGGGGGTGGCAAACAGTTGTTTGCCCTGTTCGCACAGCAAGGCGGCCATTTCGTCGAGGCGCTCCGGCTCGTCGTGGCAGATGCGCGACAGGGATTTCTTGTCCTTGATGCGCTGGGCGATGGTGGCGTAGGCCTCTCCCACACGCACTATCTCATACATCTTGGGGGTGGACAGGCCCAGTCGCTCCACTGCCTGGGACACCTCGTACTCATGCTTGACTGTGTCCAGGCAACTGAGTCGCGGTTTGTTGACTTTCAGGATGATGTCGCTCTGGGATGGGTTCTCGTAGGTGACTCCATTGCCGCCTTCGCCCACTTTGATCCAGGCGCTCAGGTCGATGTTTCTGTATTCGCTCATAGGGACAGGATGCTGGTTGTCCGATCGATGAATCGGTCTTTTCCACCGCCAAAGGTAATCATTTCCCTGCAACCAACGCTGTAGATGTTGTATATTTGCATCGTCGTTGACCGGTCAACGATATTTTTTTTCGACTTTTTCCAACCTTTCGGACGTCGTTTCCGTCTAACTGGCGAAACCCTTCCGGAAAACGGGCTTAAGTCGAACAATTTTAAAGAATACAACTATGGATTTTGATTTTTTGATTCCTATCTGCATTTGCGTGGTATTACCCATTGTGGTGGTGTGGCTCAGAACTCGCGCCCAACAGAACGAGACCAACAGAAAGACCGAAATCATGCTCAAGGCCATCGAGTCGGGGGCTACCATCGACACCGACTTTTTCAAGGCACAGTCACAGCAGAACAAGCCGAAGACTTTGAAGGAAAAACTGCTGGGCCGGCTCACCGGCGCCTGCATCAACACCCTGCTGGGCGTTGCCGGCTTGATCGGGGGTGGCCTGCTGTGGAAAAGCGGTGCCCAAAACGAAGGCCCCATCTTCCTGATGGGACTCGGAGCCATCCTGCTGGCCGTCGGTATAGCCCTGTTCATCGTTTATTTCGTGGGCAAGCGCATGCTGGCCGGCGAGATTGCCGCCGAAGAACGCGCCCTGGAGAAGTAATCTATGACCCGGGAACGGTTCATCGAATATGTACGGACGGAGCAGGAGCCTTTGAGAAGGTTCCTGCTTGCCCTGTGCAACGGCAACGCCGCTCTGGCCGACGACCTGGCCCAGGATGCGCTGATCCGGGCCTATGTGGCCTCGGGCTCCTTCCTGGGCCTGTCGAAATTCAGCACCTGGCTCCTTCGGATTGCCTACAACTGCTACATGGACCATTGCCGCCGGTCGCATCCCGACCAGGTGCCCCTGGAGCAGGCGCTGGATGTCCCCAGCCTGGACGCCACTGATGCTTCCTTCCGCTACGAGGGGCTGTATCAGGCCCTCGAACGCCTGCCCGGCAACGAAAAGGCCGCCATAGCCCTGTTCTACTTCGAAGACCGCAGCATCAAGGAGATCGCGACCATCCTGGATATGCCGCAAGGCACTGTGAAATACCATCTTTCGATGGGACGTAACCATTTAAAGCAATTGATACAGTGATATGAAAGACATAGACGAAATCCTTCGCGAAAACAAGCCCGTGGTCAAAGACGACCCCACCTTCATCCTTGAGACCAAGCATCGGATGGAGGCTGTGGAGGGCATCAAGGCCGAGGTGGAGCGTCAGCGCAGCCATGGCCGTGTGGCACTGATCGTGGCATTGGCCATCGGGTTGGCGGCAGGTGTGCTGGCAACGGCTATAGCCTTCCTCTGGCCCGTCGATGCCAAGTCGGTCGAAGAGGGTTTGTGGCAGAGCTTCCGTCTCTTCCTGGAAAGCTGGAAACAGTACCTCATCTATCCGGTAGCCGTCCTGGCCGTCGCCCTGAGCCTGGTGGTCTCCATGGGTAGGGACCGGCAAAGTTTTTGCTAAAAGGAAAAACAACGTATCTTTGCGAGGACACCCATTTTGTGTGTCCTCGTTTTTTTGTCATGGATGATCCGATCACAATACTTTTGATTCTATGTGCCGTCGTTGTCTTGGCGTGGCTCGTCATCTACATTGTGCTGCCCACCAGATACAATGTGTTCAGGAATAGGAGGGAGAGAAGAAAACCTGTTCCGGAATACACCAGCGAAACCTCCTACAACAGTGGTATAGACCCTGTCCTGTATCAAGCACCGGCCCATTTCCTGCAACCCAAGCCCGGTATCTTCCTTGACAGCCGCATCGTTGGCAGTGTGAAGACTGATGAGCGGGAGGTGAAAGATCCCAAAGTCCGCGTCATAGGATACAGGGAGGAAACGACGGTCCATCGGCGTCCCCTGGCAGGGGCAGCCATGACACTGCTAGGCGGCATGGTGGGCGGCCGCAAGGGAGCGATGCTCGGCGCTTTTGCCGGCGGTCCGCGGGTAGAAACCAATCAGGTGCCTGTTTATGAGCCTATTGAACACTCATTTTTCAGAATCTGTGTTTACGATTGGCAGGGTCGGCCGGTGGTGGACTACTCACCCTACATGAAACACGAATACGACTCTCTGGTGGAGTTTTATCAACGTATTATCAAGGATAACGAAACTATGGAACAGAAATTTTGCCAAAGCTGCGGTATGCCGCTGAGCAGTGAAGTTGTGGGCACCAACGCCGACGGAAGCCCGAGCGAGGACTATTGCAAGTATTGCTATGTCGATGGCCATTTCCTGCAAGACTGCACGATGGACGAGATGATTGAGCATTGTGTCCAGTTTGTCGACGAGGTGAACAAGCATATGCCTGAGCCTCTCACCAAGTTGAAATACAAGCAGATGATGCAAAGCTATTTCCCGATGCTCAAACGCTGGAGGAAATAGCTCGTGGCAGCAGGCTAAGGCCCTTGGGAAAGGGGCGAGAGTGGTGTGTATGCAGGAATCGGTAAATTTTTATTAACAGATTCTTTGGGTGTGCAATTCTTGTTAATAATAAGTGCTCCTTCAAGTTGTAATTATCTTGTGTTACGAGCTGCAAAGATACTAATAATCCGTCTATTTTACATAAATACTGCGTCGGTCTGCTCATTTCCCCTCCCTGAGGGCCTGGGCGGTGCGGAAGATGGTATCGACCTTGTCGTCGGTCACGTTGGCATCCATGTTGATGCAGCACAGGCCGGTCAATTCGAGCGGGCCGCTGTCGCCCACCAGCCGGCGGATGTGGCCTTCGAGCTCGTCGCACGTCATGCGGTTGATGCTCACCGGATCGAGACGAACGTTGAGCAGGGTGTTGGGCAGAGCCTGACGCAAAATCTTCATGTCGCCGCCCCAGCCGGCATCGAGGAAGGCCAGATGGGGGACCATGGCCATCTTTTCGGCCATGCGGTGCGGATCGGGACCGCAGTAGTGGATGCCGTAGGGCTGGTATTTCTTGCTCCACTCGATGTCGTAGGGCAGCAGAAACTCCTCATACTGCTCCTCAGAAATCATGGTGTGCGAACATTCGGACTGCAGATAGACCGAACCCTTCATGTTGATGACATTGCGGTTGACCGAGATGGAGGTGGTTCCCGTGAGCGAGAAGATGTAGCAGAAGAAACGCTCGATAACGGCAGCGATCTTGTCGAAATAGGCCTTCACCTGGTCGGGCTCGAGCATCATATCCAGCAAAATGTTTTCGCCCTTGAGGTCCATGGCCAGGTTTAGTATGCCGCTCCAGTTGATATCGCCCGTCACATAGCCGTAGGTCTGCTTAAGCTCTGCAACAAGCTTTTCCAGCCGTTTGAAGGCCGGGCCCCGGAAGGCACCCTCGACATCCACCTCGAAATCTTCCCGGTGGGCGCAGATCACCTGGGGGGCTGCATCGTCGCTGTAGCGGATCTCGCAGCCGAGCATTTCGGAGAGCAGGTAGCCGGCGGCATTGTGGACGGCACCGATCTGGGGCAGCATCCTGCCCTTGTCGGCGCCCAGGCCCCAGCGGCCGAAGCGGTCGTAGAGTTCGCGCTCCATGCGCTCTTCGCACTCGACTCTTTTCTTAGGATTATAGAAGAAATCCTCGTCGAAGGTGATGCCGCAGTGCTTGTTCCACCACGAGGGATGGAACACTATTTCAACGGGAAGGACTTGGTTCTTGATCAGATCGTTCATAGTGGTATGTTTTTTTGTCGATGATTATTCCAAACTGATCATCAGCCGGCCCTTTTGCGGGCCATGAAGCTGACGTATCTGACCGGATGGACCGGTCATGTCGGGGGCATGCCCCTTGTTGCCGACAGCCGGGATGATGTCCAGCACGGCCAGGCCGGTGGGGGGCAGGGTGTAGATGAGGCCGTCGCGTCCGTCGCACGGCGTGTAGAGACCGAGATAGCTGCCATGGCGGCCGTTGTGCCAGACAAAACGCCCTTCGGCGGTATGGAAATCGGCCCATTGCCAGTGGCCATAGTAGCCTTTGAACTCGGGATAGTCGAAACTCTCACCGGGCACGGGGTCGTTCCAGACCTTGGCCCAGACATCGAGGCGCGGGCCGTGGAGCCGGTTCTGCCAGACCCGGTAGGGACCTTCGGCCAGCATGCGTAGACTCTGCATCTGCCCTTCGGGATAGTCGAAGCAAATGCCGCAGAGCTCGGTGGGTTCCTCCCAGAGGTATTCGTAGTCGAGCTGGATTTCGCCCAGGCGGTTGATGTGCCATTGCATGGAGCGGAGCGGACCCTCGTAGGCGGCCTTGATGAGCAGCATGCCTTCATCGTCCTCCCAGGTGAAGGATTTGAGTTGCGAGTCGGGAGCTATGTTCTCGAAGGTGCGTTCCTTGGGCCGGTCCTGCATCCAGTTAGGGTTGCCCCGTTTTTCGGGCGTGGTGCGCTTGGCAGCAACCAGGCGAGGGCCGTTGCCAAGGGATATTCTGCCCAGACGAAGCAGGCGGCCGGTGCGCAAGTCGAACAGCAGGTCGCTGGCGGGGTCATCCTCCTTCCAGCAGACATGTAGCGTCTGACCATCCACGCGGCAGGCCGGCGCGGCGGCCGATGGATCGGTAGGCTCGGTGATGAGCGGTTCGGGCACTTTCCAATAGTAACTCCAGGTGAAGAGACTGTCGCCACGGGGATCGAAGGCCGTCAGGTAGAGCGCGTCTGCCTGCTGCCAGAGCGGAGGCAGGTCCAGGCTTAGCTCACCGCTCTGGCGGGGCGGTATGTCAAGGCCGGCAACCTGGCCGCCGCCAAAGTGGCGATGGCCGCTCTTGTCGTCCCTGGGCAGCCGGAACTTGACCAGTTCCCAGTCGAAACGGCATTCCTTGAGATTGATGAAATCGTAGCGGTTTTCTATCAGAAAACGCCCGTTGAACACTGCCAGGTCAGCGATGAAGATGTTCTGGTCGGCCTGCAGGGCCAGTGCCTCGTCACCGGGTGCCGGGGCTCCGGCGGGCTGGACATGGACAGGGCACCAGATCTGGCGAATGGCGTCGTAACTGCCTTCCTTCTCGTGATGGGGACCGACTATGCCGTCGGGGGCATAGTTGCCCACACAGTCGATGCGGCCGCCTTCATCGGTGCGCAACACGCCTTCATCGGCCAACGACCACAAAAAGCCGCCGCCGGCACGCTCATGGCGCCGGATCTGTTCCCAGTAGTCCCACAGGGCTGCCCCGTGACCGCCGTCGTAGAGCCCGTGCAAAAACTCGGTGGGCATATAGATACCAGGACGTGTCAGCGCCATTTTCATGCGGTCGTAGAGAGGATAGTGCTGGGTCTCGAAACCGTTGCGGTTGGACCAGGGATAGAGCACCGGACGCTGCTGGAGGTCGGCCTGTTTGAACACCGGTTCCAGCTCATAGTTGAAGCCGCCCTCGTTGCCGTTGGACCACCATACGACCGAAGGATGGTTTTGGTCGCGGACCACCATGGCCTCGACCAGGGGCGTGCCTGCCGCCGTGCTGTAGTGGCCGTGCCAGCCGCCCAGCTCGTCCATGACGTAGAGACCCAGGCTGTCGCAGGCATCCAGGAAGTCCGGATCGGGCGGGTAGTGCGACAAGCGTACGGCATTCATGTTCATCTGTCGCATCAGCCGCACATCGTCCAAGTTGTCCTGACGACTCAGGGCCCGGCCGGTCTCGGGCCGGAAGCTGTGGCGGTTGGCGCCTTTGACCAGCACCTTGCTGCCGTTGATGTAGAGGCCGTCCTCTTCGCGCACCTCGATGGTGCGGAAGCCGATGCGCTGCGTCGTGGCATGCAGCAGCTGCCGGCCGTGATAGAGTTCCAGGCAGAGACGGTAGAGCGCAGGTGTCTCGGCCGTCCAGGGCCGGATATGGCTGAATCGGGTTTCAATCAGGGACTGGCCGGCATTGACCGTGACACTGACCGGGCGGCCGATGCGGCGGCCGTCCATGTCGCTGAGGCGGGCCACCAGGCGATAGCCTTCGTCAGAGGTGCCGACTGTCTGGATGCAGGCTTTGAGACGGCCGTCCATCTGGGCATCGACAGCCACCTGGCCGATATGCTGCTGAGGCCGGGCTGTCAGGAAAACGGGGCGGAAGATGCCGCCGAAATTCCAGAAATCAGCCCTGCGTTCGGCTGCATTGACACTGGGGTCGGCCGATTCCTTGCTTACCAGGACTTCAAGCTCGTTGTCCTGCCCGTCGTAGCGTAGCAGCCGGCTCACATCGGCCGAGAATCGGTAGAAGGCTCCCTGGTGCAGGCCGACGGCCGTCTGTCCGTTGAGCTTGACCGAGCAGTCGGTCATCACTCCCTCGAAGACCAGGTCGATGACACGGTCTTTCCAGGCATCAGGTACACGGAAACGGGTACGGTAGAGTCCCGTTTCGTCAGCGGGAGCCGGCGCATCCTGGCCGCGTAGCAACACGCCGTACTGGTAGGTGCCATAGCCTTGCAGCTCCCAACAGGAGGGCACGTCGATGTGCCCCCATTGGCCGGCCTGCTGACCGCCGCTGCACAGGAAGTCCCATTGGACCGCTGTGGCGGCATCCCGTCCCGACAGATACTGGATCTCGGTCCGGGTGTCGGGAGCCACTCCTTGCCGGCAGGCCGTAAAGGCTCCGCCGGCAAGCAGCAGCAAAGCGAGAATCAGTCCCCTTTGTTTCATCAGCACAATTGTTTATCGATTAATAGAACAGCCAGTCAATGGAAGAAGATTCCTTCAGGCCGGCATCGCGGGTCTTGAAGTCGTTCACTTGCCTGGAGAAGCCAAGTATCAGACACATGCCGCGCCCCAAGGTAATATTGTGCTGTCCTGGATCAAACTGGTAGCTGTGGACATTGACTGCCGGCATGCGGGCAATTTCCAGTGCATTGGCAATCTTGATGTCTGCCTGCCCGTAGTCGTTGGCCGTGGCATCGGTTTCCAGACGCGGGGCCTGCATATAGCGGCTGCTCGGGCTGATGGACCGATAGTAGCCGACCCACAGGGTGACGGGCTCCTGGCAGGAAAATTCAAGGGAGGTGACCCCGTCGCGCTGCTGCATGGTGTTCACGCGCAAAGCCTTCAGACCTTTCAGCTCCGGAGCGATCTGCAGGATGGTCTCAGGACGGTCGTAGAAGAGGGACGCCCCTTCGCTGAGCCCGACCCATTCCCCCTGGGGTGCCTGAATCTTGACATCGGCTGCCTGAAAAGGCGCGATGTCGGTCGAGGCAGACTCCTTATCCCGGAGTTTCTGTATATTGGCGGCGAAATTGGCCAATTCCTGTTCGAACTGCGGCAGCAGCTCCCACCATTCCTTGTTGCGTCCGTTGGCTCCGCTGGCCGGAATGCGGCGCTGGGAAGTCTGCATGCTGTTGGCGTAGAGATAACTGTCCTTGGTCAGCTCGACCAGCCGGCGGTAGGATGCCAGGCTTTTCTCCATCCAGGAATAGGCTATATCCAGGTCGGTCAGGTCGTTGCTGTATTTGTAGCGCAGCACCGACATGGCAGCTTCGAGCTTGTCGTCGAAACTGGTCGTGAAGGCTTCATAGCAGTGCATGTCGTTTTTCAGGCGGGCAAATTCATCGGCATTGCGACTGACGCTTCTGACCTTGTCGATGGCTTGTACGGCCAGCCGGGCATGCTGGCGGGTCTGGGCTATCAGGGCCGGCGGCAGGTCGGTGCCTTCATGAGGCTCGCCGTTCCATTCTCTTTCGGCCCAGACCTCGAGTTTCTCACCCAGCGGGCCGCAGGAATTGGCGAAATCCGGATAGACGGTCCAGCGGTTGGGATTGACCAGCTGGCTCATGAACATGCCCAACAGGAAACACTGGCGGTTGCCTTCGGTGATGCCGAACTTGCGCAGCAGTTTGGGCGAAATCTCGCCGGCCTGTTCGTAGGCTTCCAGGATGCGCGCGGCATCACTCTTGGAACAGCCGTAATAGTCGGCCAGGCGGTAGCGCCAGTAGTCGATTTCTTCCTGACGGTCGCGACCGGCTTTCCAGGCGTAGCGCCCCCAGGTGCCGTACCAGATCCAGTCGCGCTCCATCTCCTTGAGACGGGAGCCGTCGGAGAGTTTGTCGGCCGTGTAGGGCCAGTCCCAGTAGGAAGCCTGGGGATAGAGATGCAGTCCGTTGCCGCCGTGTATCTCGTGCATAGCTTTGACGCTCTTCTGTACAAAATCGGGCGAACCGTAGCGGAAGGGCTCCAGATTGGCCAGAATGTGTACGTTCTCGATGTGGACGGATCCCAGCGCGCTGAGTGAGCGGTGAGTCTCGGTCCAGGGGCCTCTGGGCTCGTAGGTGCAGAGCGACTCGCCGTTGTACTTGTTCATGGTGTAGAGATTCTTGTAGATGGGCAGGGCAGCGTCCATCACCATCTTGCAGTTGGTGTCGTGGGCACGCAGTACGATAGGAGGCTCCTGTTCGATCCCCAGGGCTTTGAGTCCGTCCTGCACTCCGGGAATGATGGTCTTGGTAAACCAGTTCACATCGTCGTCCCAGGTGTTCATGGCCTCACCCAGGCAGACCAGCAGGCCAACGTTGGGATATTTTTCGATGAAGGCGGCCACCGATTTGCGGGTATAGTCCGACAGCAGGGGCGTAATCTCCACATTGCGGTTCTGGGTGGGAATGCCGTGGTGTTCGGCAAAGGGTTTGGACACGATGATGTTGTAGAACATCTGGATGACCCAGATACCGCGTTTGTTGGCCTCGGTGGTAAGAAAACTGAATATTTCCTCGTTCTTCTGGAAGTCTTCCTCGCTCACTTCCAGGGCATAGGGGTAGTCGGGCAACTTGACCAGAGAGGCAAAGGGATGCCCGTTCCACAGATAGAGCGAGTTCATGCGGTTTTCGACCAGCATGTCGAGATATTCAATCCACAGTTCTTTGTCGTAGAACCATGGGAAGAGTTCTTCGGTGTAGGGGTATTCATAGACCCTGCGGCCGGGCAGCCAGTAGGTCTTCTGCACGCCGATGCAAGTGCCGCGCAGCACCATTTCGGGCTGGTCGGAAAAGTCGATCCGGGCAGGCAGGCGCTTATCGCGGGCCAGCCGGTCGCAAAGTTCCATACAGCCGTACAGCGCGCCGCTGGCATCATAGCCGGCCACATAGAGTCGGTTGTCATGCCGGTACAGGCGAAAGGCTTCCTTGGCCTGGGGAATCTCCAGACCGGCCTCTTGCATGAGGGTGTCGTCGCCGGTGCCTATGACAATTTCCAGCACCTTGCCCTCCTGGGCCGGTGTCTCGGAACTGACGAGTGTATAACCACAGTCGTTCAGGGCCGCCGAGAGTTTTTCGGCAGCAAATTCAATACGGGGATTGTCCTGGTCCGCCAGGAGGATGGTCACCTGTTCTTGGTTGGCTGCAGTCCGGCAGGCGGACAGCAGGAGGGCGCAGGCAAGCCCGGTCAGTAATACTCTAAGTTTCATCGTGATTTATTTTTCAGTGATTAATTCTCTCATTTCATCGGCCACAAACTGGACGCGTGTACCGATGACAATTTGTATGCTTCCCTTGCCGGGACGGATCAGACCGCTCACGCCGCCGGCTTTGACAGCGGCGTCATCGACCAGGCTGTCATCGGCCAGCTCAATGCGCAGGCGGGAGATGCAATTGTCCAGCCGGCGGATGTTATCCTTGCCACCCAGAGCATCGACCAGGCGGCGTGCCAGTTCCCGCTGCGGCATGTCGGGAGGCGTCGCCGTTTCGGGCAAGGATCCCGGTCTGCGGAACAGATGACGCGCAGACGCGGACGTCCTATCCCCGGACCGGCCAGGTCCTTTCTCCCTGCCCGGAGTGGGCAGGTCAAACCAGACGATCATCAGGCGGAAGACCAGATAATAGACAGCTGCCACTACCAGTCCGATGAGGAGCAGCCAGTGCGGATTGAGTGCCATGGGCGCTTTCAGGCAGAGCAGATAGTCGACCAGCCCGGCACTGAAGTTGAATCCGGCCCGGACGGGCAGCAGTGCTGTCACATAGGCTGTCAGACCGCTGAGCAGGGCATGGGCCAGGTAAAGCCCCGGAGCCAGGAACATGAAAGAGAACTCCAGCGGTTCGGTCACTCCGGTCAGGAAACTGCTGAGAGCCGCGGCCAGCAGCAGTCCGCCGACGGTCTTGCGCCTTCCGGGGCGGGCCGTACGATACATGGCCAGCGCAGCGGCGGGAAGTCCGAACATCATGATGGGGAAGAAGCCCGTCATGTACTGGCCGGTCTCTCCCAGTATGCCTTGCCCGCTCCAGAAACTGCCCAGATCGTTGATCCCGGCCACGTCAAACCAGAACACCTGATTCAGGGCATGATGCAGCCCCAGGGGAATGAGCAGCCGGTTCAGGAAGACATAGATGCCGGCGCCGGCAGCCCCGAAGTGCATGATCCAGCTGCCGAAATCTATCAGTGCGTTGTACAGCCAGGGCCAGATGAAAAGCAGTGGCAGGCTGACCAGGCAGCTCAGGGCGGCAGCCATGATGGCCACCGAACGCTTGCCGCTGAAGAAAGCCAGTGCCTCGGGCAGGTGGGTGTCTTTGAACCGGTTGTACGACCAGGCACCGATCAGGCCGGCGATGATGGCCATGAATACATTCTCGGTTTTGGCAAAAGCCGGGTCGGCCTCTCTGCCGGTCAGCAGTGTGACGCTTTGCGTCGAGAGCAGGCTGGCAAGTACTATCCAGCTCACCAGGCCGGCCAGGGCCGAAACGCCGCCTCGGTCTTCGGACATGCCGACGGCTATTCCGACGGCAAACAGGATGGGAATGTTTTCTATGACGGCTCCTCCCGCCCTCTGCAGGAATGTGGCCGCCACATTGACTCCCAGTGCCGACTCTATCCAGTAGCCGATGCCGATAAGAATGCCGGCCACGGGCAGACAAGCCACCGGCAGCATCAGCGATTTCCCCAGTCTCTGTAAATATATCATCATCTTCTCAGTCTCTCAATGGAAAAACGGCTGTCTCTCTAGGGAAGAACGGCCGTCAGGGCTTGAGCTGCCTCTGCTTCGTCGGGGCCGTCCAGAGTAATGTCCATCCGGTCTCCCTGTTTCAGCCCCAGTGTCATAAGCCCCAGAATGCTTTTCAGGCTGACGGTCTTACCCTTGGCCGTGAGCCGGATGTCCGAGGCGAAGCCGGCTGCCGTCTTGACCAGCAGGCCGGCGGGGCGGGCGTGGATGCCCAGCGAATCTTGTATGACGTGTGTTATGGTTTGCATATCTGACGGATTTTGGCTTTGACGGCCGGCAGATGGGCCGGGCTTACCGAAAAGCGTGTCAGCCCCAGCTGCAGGAGTTCGGGCAGTGCCTCCAGGTCGTGTCCCAGCTCGCCGCAGAGGCTCAGACCGACACCCTGTCGGCGGGCGGCCTCGACAGTCAGGCCAATCATTTTCATCACGGCCGGATGCCGGTTGCCGAATTCGGCAGCCAGTGCCTCGTTTTCGCGGTCGGCGGCCAGTGTGTATTGCGCCAGGTCGTTGCTGCCGATGCTCATGAAGTTTACTTCCCGGGCCAGCTCGTCGGCCAGCATGACGGCGGCCGGCGTTTCAATCATCACTCCCAGAGGCAGGTCGTCGCGATAGGGGAGTCCGGCTTCCTTGAGCTCCGCGGCGGCCTTCTGCAGCAGTGCCTTGGCACGTATCACCTCACTGAGGGAAGTGATCATCGGAAACATCAGGGCTGCCCGTCCTTTGACGGCGGCCCGCAGCAAGGCCCGTAACTGCATTTTGAACAGCTCGGGATGGCTGAGGCAGAAGCGGATGCCCCGGCAGCCCAGGGCCGGATTGCTTTCCTTTTCGGTGGAAAGACCCGGAATCTGTTTGTCGCTGCCGATGTCCAATGTGCGGAACACCAGCTGACGGTCGGGCATCAGGTCCAGACATTGTCTGTAGTATTCGGTCAGTTCTTCTTCCCGGGGTAGCCGGCGACAACCAAGGAACGAGAGTTCGGTACGGAACAGGCCGATACCGTCGCAGCCGTTGGCGACGGCCTTGCGCAGGTCCTCGATACTGCCGATGTTGGCCAGCAGCTCGATGCGGTGACTCTGATAGCTGAGTACTTCGCCTGTGGAGGCAAGAACCTGCCGTCGGTAGATCAGTTCCTGGTTCTTTTCTTTGAGCAGGGTAATGGTCGAACTGTCGGGATCGATGAAAATAAGCCCTTCGCCACCGTCCATGGCCAGTGACCGGCTTTCTAGATCCGGATTGAGTTCCAGCTGCGGACAGACAATCATGGGCAGATTCATCTCGGTCGCCAGGATGGCCAGATGTGAGGAGGCTGAGCCATGGCGGACAATGATACCCAGCAAATTCTCCTGTCCCATCTCCATCAGGTCGCCCGGCAGCAGGTAGTCGGCCACGACTATGCCTGGAGTCTCGGTTCTTCGCTCGTTCTCCCCCTGACACAGACACCGTACCAGCATCGAGGATACATCGCGGATATCGGCCGATTTGCTGCGCATGAGCTCGTCCTCCATGCCCAGAAAAACGTCGGCATAGAATTCACTGGTCTGCAAGACCGCATAGACGGCCGTGCGCTTGTCGTGCAGGATGCTTTCTTCGACCCGGCCGATGAACTCCTGGTCTTCAAGCATCAGCTTCTGGGCTGCAAAAATGTCGGCCCGGTCTTTCTGGAATAGCGCCTGGGCCTTCTCATAGCGAAGTGCCATCTCGTTGTCGGCCTGTTGCCATGCCTGGCGGAAGCGGGCCAGCTCGGCAGCCGTGTCCTGGACCGGCTGCTCAAACTCTCCCAGTGCGGGCCTTCGGTAGAGAACAATATGGCCGATGGCTATGCCATCGACAATGCCTTCTCCTTTGTAGTCTTTCATTGTCTGATACGTATGATTTGGTCGGAATGGTTCAGACGATCATGTGGAATAATATCCAGCGTCCCGATGCTGTCGGCATTGCAGACAACCACGGGAGTGGTGGTGTCGTAGCCGGCGGCCTGCAGGGCGGTCAGATCGAAACGCAGGAGCACCTGCCCCGTCTCGACTATGTCGCCCGGCCGGACCTGAGGCTCAAAACCTTGTCCGGCCAGCTTGACCGTATCAAGGCCTACATGAATCAATATCTCCGCACCCGAGGGATGCTGCAGTCCGACGGCATGTCCCGTTTCGGGAAGGACGGTGACAAGCCCCTGACAGGGAGCCACGACCACTCCTTGACTGGGAACGATGGCTATGCCCTTGCCCAGCATGCCTTGGCTGAATGCAGCGTCCTTCACCTTTTCGAGCGCCAGCCAGCGACCTTGCAGGGGCGCGTACAGTATGATACTTCCCTTTTTCTTCAGCAAATTTCCCAGCAGCATGTCAGATAGCTTCATAGTGAACGTGGTACTTCTTGTAGGGCTCCGTGAGCTTCAGACGATAGCATTTACGGTCGATCAGATCCCGTCTGACCGGGTCTGTCTCACATACAGGCTGACAGTTGCTGTAGAACACCAGTTCGCCCTTCCCCTCGGGAATTGTCACATAGATGTCCGTGCTATAGACAGCCACTTCAATGATGCCATGGGGTGTCGGTACCCGGCCGTTCATCGACCGCTGGCCTGCCAGACAGGGCTTTATCTCGAAAGTGGCGTAACCCGGAGAGGTGGGGCGTACCCCCAGAAAATACTTGCCCAGCAGATAGATCGGACTGGCTCCCCAGGCATGGCACAGGCTTTTGCCGTAGGGCCGGCCGTACATGGCCAGGTGCTGGAGCCCTTTCTCCTGAGGATTGTATTTTTCCCAGAAGGAGGTGGCCCCCTCTCGTATCATTCCCCCCCAGTAGGCCTTGATCTCCTTGAGTACCGACTCCTGCTGTCCCATTTCGCAGAGGGCTTCCAACTCGTAAAAACGCATATACGGAGTGGTGATCTTCTCTATCTTGTCGTTGAGCAGGACCTGTCTGAGAATCTCTTTCTTTTCCTGGGGACTCACATAGTCGTAGAGGATGGCAAACATGTTGGGAAACTTGGTAATCATGGGATTGACCTTGCCCTGGTCCATGTTGTGCATGAAAGCATTGAGCTTTTTGCTCCAGAAGAGCTTCTTCGTCTTTTTGAGCAGACTGTTGAACAGCGCATCGTATTTTTTGATATCGGCTTCGTAGTCTTTTCTGCTCAGACTGCCCTGAGGCGGATCGCTCAGGGGATGGCGGCACAAGAGCTCGGCACATAGTTTCATGGTTTCCAGAGCCTTGCAGAACAAAATCTGCTCAAAGCACATCACCCCCCGTTTGGGCATGGGAAAATCTGTCCAGTCCACGAAAATCCAGTCATCGGGCTGTCCTGCGGCCATACCGTCCTGATCGAGACGCTCCAGACAGTAGTCCATCAGGCTGCGCATCCGGGGATAGATTTCCCGTACAAAACCGACATCGCCAGTGTGGAAATAGTAGTCATAGACCGACTTGAACCAGTAGAAGCTATAGTCCATGATGGTGTTCACATGGGCTGTGACAGGATCCTTGCCCCTGAGCTGCCGGATCGTGCGGCGTACCAGCCGGCTGTTGAATCGCAGGTAGTAGTTCATCAGGTACGACTGTATGGCATCGCCCGACCAGGTCCAGCGGTCGCGCTTGATGCCGTCCAGGAAGAACTCCCGGGTGGTGAGATCCATGGTGTGGGCACTCACCCGCCAGATCTTGCTCAGCTCGTTGTCGTAGCTGTGGAAAAAGCCGCTTTCAGCGGTATTGAAGGTATTGTACTCATAGTCGGCCGACACTTCGAACAGCAAGGTTTTCGGGGCGACGACATAGATATAGCGGAAAGCCTTGCTCGAGGGCAGGGTATAGCTGTCGGAGTAGGGGCAGACCGTTCCGGTAGCCAGGTCGGTGATGCTCTCCTGGGTGATTTCCACACGGTCCAGCGTCTCGCAGTAATCAGTGTCGAGTGCCTCTTCACGGCTCTCTCCGTAATAGATCCCGACAGTCCCCTGACCGTCGATGGTTGCCAGACGGACATAGCCGAAAGTCTCCTTCCCGAAATCATAGAGCATTCCTTTTTTCACTGGCTCCATCGAAACCGCAGCCACGGTCTTCCGACGCAGACGATACTGGGATGGCAGCTGCCCGGCACTGTCGAAATTCTCGAATCCCGGGTGGACATAGATGCCCGATCCGTGGGCCACGCCGTTTTCATCGATCCAGATCTTGTCCTCGTAGGTCACCAGCCAGCTGGCATCGGTATGGACTGTCGTACCCTTGATGAACAGAGCCGGCGGCGAGGCAAGGTTGTGCACCTTGATGTTGAGCTTGTGTTCTCCTGCCGGCAGTATCAGGTCCTTGGGCTGACCGAACTGCAGTTTGCCGTCGAGCATCAGGTTGTAGCTGCCCTCGGCCGTGATGTGGAGGGTTTCGTCCTTTTCCAGCGTGAAGGATTTGGAGAACTCCACAGTGGCCCAGTGGCTGTCCTGTTTCCAGAAGGGCGGGAACATACCGCCTCTTTCGGTGCGACGGTTGTTGAAACGGTTGCCCAGCCAGATCTCGAAGTCACCCGGATACCAGATCCAGGTGGCTTTCGAGGTCTGAACCGAACTGTTGTCAGATATTGTCGCCATATCTCTCTCTGGTTATCTGGTCGAGTGTCTTGCCGCGGGTTTCGGGAGCGCAGAACACACCGATGAGCAGCGAGACGATCAGCAGGCCGGTCATGATGGCGGCAGCCAGACCGAAGCCTTGTCCGTTGGCCCCGTAGATGTAGGCGAAGACCACCCCCCAGACAGCCGACAGGCCGCGTACGAAGAAGAACATGACACCCTGGGCGGCTGCACGGTATTTGGCCGGGAACAGCTCGGTGGCCCAGAGAGCATAGAAGGTCTGTACGCCCAGACCGGAGTGGAGGCCCCAGAGGACGGTGAACAATACCAGGTATTTCATATCGGTGATACCGATAAAATCAATGATGAACCAGGCGCAGATGCCGATGACGACACCCAGGGCAAATACCCAGCGCTGGTTGACCTTGTCAATGATAAAGGACAGCAGGAAGGTGAAGGCAATGATGATGAGCCACTGCCCGGAGGCCAGCATATTGGCCTGGCTGTTGGACAGCCCACCGGCCGTCTCGTAGATATGAGGCTGGAAGAAACCCATCACAGAGGCCACCAGATTCCATGTCAGGTACATGCAGGCCAGGAAGGCCAGCGTCTTGACCACCTTCTTGTTGGAGAACAGCGTGCCGAACGAGGAGAATACACCGGCCGTTTTCTCGGCCTTCTCTTCGGCTTTCATGGCTGTCCATTCGGCCGATTCGTCCAGGCGGCGCTGCAGCAGCCAGGCAACGAGTGCCACGATAAAGAGCGAGCCGAAGACCACGCGGCTGCTGAACACGTTCAGGGCAGCCCCGGTAATAGATCCGCCCGAGAGGGCATTGACACAGCTTTCAATGACACCGAACAGGACACCGCTCTCCTTGCCGGCCGTGGCAGGGGCGAAGAGCATACCCAGGAACAGGATGATGGTCGGGCCGATGCCCCAGGCCATCTGGGAGATACAGATGTTGCGTCCGCGCTTTCCCACCTCGGAGCTCTCCGAGATATAAGTCCAGGAGGCGGGCACCCCTACGCCCACGGAAATACCCGTGACGAGGAACCCGGCCAGCAGCATCGGGAAATTGACGGCAAAAATGACGATGGCGACGCCCAGCATGTAGAGGAGCATGTTGTAGGTATAGATGAACTTACGGCCGTATTTGTCGGCCAGAAAGCCGCCGATGATGGCTCCGATGGCCGCCCCCAGACAGTTGGCGCTGACAAAGTTCAACCAGCCCAGATGTCCTTCGGACAGACCCAGGTATTCCTGCCACAGCGTCAAGCCGCTGGCACCGGCCACGATGGCGCCGGCATCAAGATAATTGGTCAGAGACACGGTAATCGTACTCTTCAAGCTTCCTTTTTTCTTTTCCATAAGAAACAGTTGATTAATGAATTGATATGATTGTTTTTGCCATTATTTCTTTCCGCCTGTCGTGCGGCCGGCCTTAGTCCTGATCCAGTCGCCGGCCTGCGGACCGTTGTTCTCCCAGTAGTTGAGCCCCGGCTGGTTCTGCCCGAACTTGGCCTCGGTGCACCAGTTGTCGCGGATGGTCATCCACGAGGAGGCCTCGTCGAGGTAGATGTAGTGGCCCTGAGTCGTGTCGTGGACATAGTCGGGGTGATAGATGTCGTGGATATAGTTCTCGGCAATGACCGTGCCCGTCTGGGCCGAGAGTGTGTAGATGCCGCCGCAGCTGTAGTTGTGCCGGCCGAAATGATGCACATCGTTGGCCAGGATGCGGTTGTCTCTCATCACGTTGGCAGTCCGTATCCAGCCCCAGCCCACACTGATGCCGCTGTAGGGCAGTTCAAAGACTTCATTGTGCTCGATGAGGAAATCACGCACGTAGCCGGCAATGATGCCCACACAGCCCCAGTATTCGCTGGCGCAGTCGAAGACTTCGTTTTCGGTGATGTGCAGGTTGCTGCATACCTCCCGAAGATCCTGCGGCTGATAGGGCAGATGGGTCTCGACGCCTGGATCGGAGAATTTGCCGGCCACCAGCCCGCTGCCGGCAATGTGGCTGAACTTGCAGGCATACACGCGGCTGTCGCTGCATCCTTCCACATAGTCCAGGCCCGAGGCTCCCAGCAGGCTGAAACGGCAGTCGGTAAAGCTGACGTTCCTGGCCCCCCGCAGACTCACGGCGGCAGGCTGCCGGCCTATCCATGCCTGGTTCTCCAGATTCTCCTTGAGCGGAGTGCCGGGCTCCTGCAGCTTGTAGGCATCCAGCAGATACATGCCCGCCTGCAGGGGAACATAGCCCTGCAACGAAGGCCTGAGCCAGGTGCTGTGCCTGAAATTGAGATCTTCGAAGACGATGTTCTCCACAGGCGCATCCAGGCTGCCTTCGACCCGGATCAGGTTCTCCAGTACCGGCACGACACATTCGGCCATGTTCATGTCCTGGCCTGCGGAGGCATAGTAGTAGAGGCGGCCCGAGTGCTCGTCGTAGTACCATTCGCCCGGCTGGTCGAGCAGCTCGATGGCTCCGCTCAGACGGAAGGGCGAGTTGCCGCTTTCGGCGATGACGGCCGGCGGCCAGGGATGCTCGAACTCCAGCCGGCTTTCGGGCTGGTGGAACGACAGCACGGCTTGCGTACCCTTGATCTCTATCGCTTTGATGCGCAAGATGGCCACCTCCCACATCTGGTGGATAAAGAATTCCATGCCGTCCACCTTGGTGAACGACCTGACTTTAGGCGCCGGAATGGTGATGGTCTGCCGCTCTTTATCGACGGCCAATATCTTGTTGAGCCGGTCTGGATCTTCTATGTCGCAGGCTTTCAGTGCCTTTTTTCCATTCACGTAGAACTGGCGGAAGTGCAGCTGCTGTCCGCCGGTCCTGGGAACATCCGTGTACCAGATGTCGGCCGCAGGCACACGCAGGCCCTTGGGCGCTTTGCTTAGTCTTTTCCAGTTTTTCAGGGGCATGCCGCCGCTTATCGTCACTTGTACACCCTCCATGTCGTCGCTCTGTCGGGGCAGCTGGCTGTACCTCGTGCCGTGGATATAGGTCGGGCAGTCTTTCGTGCCGGAATCTTCCGGCCGTATCAGTATCGGCTCGTCCAGATAGTAGGTGCCGGGTATGTGCCATATATGGATGGCGTCGCCCAGTTCGCGGCCCAGGCGGCGCATTTCGCGGGCTTCCCGCAGAGCTCCCCGCAAGGTGGCTTTGGGCGCCTCAAAGCTGCCGCTGTTGCTGTCATTTCCCTTGGGGCTGACCCAGAGGTCGGCAGCCTGCATGCCCGGCAGGCTGGCTGCGAGCAGCAGCAGGGCGGTCATCCGGCCGGGAAGTTTGCTATGGCTGTGGTTCTTCTTCATGAGGTTTGTTTTTACGATAGAGTGCGACAATGTAATAGAACAGGAAGGCGAACAAAGCTCCGGCCAGGTCGGCCGTCAGGTCCGTCTGTTCGGCTCCCCGGTAGGAAGTAAGGCTCTGCAGGTATTCGATTCCTCCGCCCAGGATGGCCGTCAGCAGCAGGGTCAGGGTGAAGAGCCTGAGTTCCCGGCCGTCGGATCTGAACAGGTTCCGGCGGTGATGATATTCCCAGATGAAAACCAGTGAGAGGACAAAATAGAACAGAAAATGAACCACCTTGTCCATGCCTTCGAAAGTCGGCACCTCATCGGGTATGTCCGAGAGATTGATCAGACAGGCCACTACGATGACAATCGTCCACAAGACGGTCAGCGTGAATCTCGGCAGTTTTCCCGACAATGTCTTCAGTTGGTTCTTATCCATACTCGTACCTGAGTCTGCATTAGCTTTCAAAAAGGACTAACACTGCTGTTCATCAGCTCCTTCAGATGTTTCCTCGATAATCTGTCGGGCGGGTATGCGCTGAAAAGTTTCACCATCAGGAGAAACAATGATGTCTTCATCATGCAAGGCCTTTTCTTCCAGCATATTCCTTTCAGCTATTTCCAGACCTTGCCTCAGCATGTTGGAAAACTCATGGACTTCCTTATTTGACATACTCTTGAATTTTTGCAAACAGTTTTTTTTCGAAGATGACAGCTTCCGCGTTTTTACCTCCGCAAGCGATTTGTTTGCGGGGAAATACGCTATTGTCATATATATCCCAATAATCTACTTGATTTATAAACAAGTTGAATAAGTTGATGATGCCGGCAGAATACCTCCGTCTGACTACATTATCAGGTATGTTATGTCCTCCTTTTGACACCCGTTCAGCCACTCTTTTCATGGCCAGTTCTGGTGAGTTGAGCCAGAAAAAAAGAAGCATGACACGATATCCCTCTCCTTGGGCCTGTCTAACAAGATGGATGTAGGACTTAGTGGCAAGGGTTGTTTCAATAGAAAATGAAACACCTTGATTTATAAGAGTGTTGATTCTTTGCAGCATAAGACGCCCTGCCTCTAAGGCCACGCTTTCAGGATTGAATGGCGATAGTCCACGGGCAATTTCATCGGCATTGACAAACTCTTTACAATGCAGGATTTTTGGCAATACTGTGTATGAAGCAGTTGTTTTTCCTGCCCCATTACAACCTCCGATGATGTATAGGTTCTTATCCATACTCGTACCTGAGTCTGCATTAGCTTTCAAAGATACGGCAAGACTGTCGAAAAACAAATCAATTACGACATTTTTAAATCTGATGCCCTTCAGTTTATCTTTTAACTCACCTCAGAATCTGCCAGAAATAATCATTGATATAATAATAGAGAAATAATAAATTAATATATTTGCGTCGAGAAACACAGTACATACATACTATGAAAAATTTCCGTCTCTACCGGGCAGAACAGCTGTCCCTGCTGACGCTGATATTGGGCGTCTTGCTAATCAAGTTCTTGACTTTCAGGATCTGGTCGCGCGAAGAACGGCGGCCGGATTCGGAAGAGCCGCCGGCTGCCCTGACAGAGCCGATAGAAAAATCGCCACGCGGGACATTGCCCGGAGGCACTCTGTCGGAGGATGTCCTGCAGGAGCAAAGCTATGAGGCCGGTGTGCTGCCTGCCGGGCAGACCCGGGTGTCGGAAAAAGGCAAAACCGGCTACTTCGGGCCGTCTGTCCAGCCCGCCCCGGCCGAGCGTCCCGTCCGTAATGGCCGGCCGGCTCCGGCGGCTTCCGACGGCCGACCTGTCCGGAACTTCCGGCCAACCCGCATCGACCTGAACCGGGCCGACTCCACAGCACTGGTGGCAGTCAAGGGTATCGGCCCCTACACGGCTTCCCGCATTCTTCGTTACCGCCGTCAGCTGGGCGGTTTTGTCTCCCTGGAACAGCTGGACGAAATCCGTGGCCTCCGGCCGGAAAACCTGGAACAGCTCAAACTGCTTGCCGACATCGACACCACGGCCGTCAGCCGGCTCTCGCTCAACGGAGCAACCGTGGAGACGCTGGCCTCCCATCCCTATCTGAGCTGGCGGCAGGCCCGGGCGCTGGTCGGCCTGCGAAAAAAGCGCGGTGGGCTGCATTCGGCGGACGAGCTCGGTTTTCTCGACGACTTCACCTCTGCCGACCTGGTTCGCCTGGCCCCCTACCTTCGGCGGTGAGTAGTTCCGTTTGGCGGCTCCGGCAAACTGCCACCCGGCGAACGTGCCGGCTCCATCCTCCAAAAATGCCGGGGAGGCATAGGACTTCGGTAAAATGTTGCTATTTTTGCTGCCTGCTTTACCACAATGTATTTCAATCATAGAGGATGGAAACCACTGCGACAACAGAAACATTATACGAGCTGTACCGGCAGCATCCGGTCGTTACGACCGACAGCCGGAAGTGCCCCCGGGGCAGTCTCTTCTTTGCCCTGAAGGGCGAAAAGTTCGACGGCAACGACTTCGCGACCCAGACGCTGGCCGCGGGTTGCGCCTATGCCGTAGTGGACCGTCCCGAACTGGCAGCGGCCGATCCGCGTATGATACTGGTCGAAGACACGCTCCGGGCCCTGCAGCAGCTGGCCGCATATCACCGTCGCCAGCTAAGCATCCCCGTCATCGGCATCACCGGCACCAATGGCAAGACCACCACCAAGGAGCTGACGGCTGCGGTCTTGTCCAGGCGTTTCAGGGTACATTATACACAGGGCAATCTCAACAATCAGATCGGTGTGCCGCTCACCCTGCTCAGCCTGCAGCCCGACTGCCAGTTGGCTATCATCGAGATGGGCGCCAGCCATCCCGGCGACATCCGTGAACTGGTCGAGATAGCCCAGCCCGACTACGGTATCATCACCAACGTGGGCAAGGCGCATCTGGAGGGCTTCGGGTCCTTCGAGGGGGTCATGCGCACCAAGGCCGAGCTCTACGACTTTCTGCATGAGCACGGCGGGCGGGCCTTCATCAATGCCGGCAATGCATGGCTCAGGCAGATAGCCGTCGGGCATCTGGGCCGGGATGGCTGCCGGCAAAGCATCACCTATACCACCCAGATATCCCCGGAGGCTCCAGGCGGGGTTTCCTCCCAAGCGGTGGAGGAGGGCTGTTTTCCCGCCGCTTGCATCGTGGGGCACGTGCTTCAGAGCGAGCCGCGTCTGTGCTTGCGCTGGCAGGCAACGACATCCCGGCAGACACATGAGCTGCCGACCCGTCTCATCGGCAGCTACAATCTGGAGAATGTCCTGGCTGCCGTCTGCATCGGACGGCATTTCGGCGTGCCAGCCGAGGACATTGATGCGGCCATTGCCGCCTATCAGCCCTCCAACAACCGTTCGCAGTGGCAGCAGACCGCCCGCAATGTGCTTATCATCGATGCCTACAATGCCAATCCCACCAGCATGAATGCGGCCTTGGATAATTTCCTGTCCTCGGGCCAGCCTCACAAGGTGGTGATACTGGGTGGTATGCGCGAATTGGGCTCCTACAGCCAGGCCGAACACGAAGCCTTGCTCGGCCGGCTGGCCGGAGCCGACATCGAGCAGGCATGGCTCATCGGACCGGAATTTGCCCGGGCGGCCGCCAACGTCGCCAGTCCGTCGGCCCGTTTCTTTGCCGCCACCGAGGACTGCCAGGCCTATCTGCAGACCCATCCCCTGACGGGCTGCACCATCCTGCTCAAAGGCTCCCGCTCCAACCGTCTCGAAGAGCTCCTGCCCGGGCTATCTTAACAGGCACTCCTCTTCAAGAGCCTGCTTTATTCGGTCTCTTATGGCTTCTGCCGTTACGTTCCAACGGGGAGACATCCCCCGGAAATCTTCGTCTTTACGGAAAAGCTGAGGGGAGAGCAGCCTGGAGTACATTGTCTTGGAGCGTATCTGATGCCGGGAGAGATAGCTCGCATAGCTGACGGCATCCTCCACTTTCATGCCGTTTTCCAGCAAGCTGTAAATGTCATAGTAGTCTCTGAAGACGGAACGGACACAGAGGGCATAGACTTTCATTCCCAGGAGCTCTTGCAACGTGGGCGTTTTCAGATGATTGTACCGGAGCCCCACGTTCATTGTCTTGACCGGATTTTCCGGTCGAAAGAAATACAGTTTCACCCTCCCTCCGTTGATGAACACCATAAAATGGTCGCTGCCCAGTATCTCTTCCCTTGCATCGGAGAAAACCGACTTGATTTCGCCGATGATAGCATCGTCGTCCAGATGTTCCGGGATGCCCTGGTAGGACCAGAAGCCGCCGTTGGCCTTGATTTTGTCCTTGACCAGTCTCTTCCGGTCCTTTACAGAGGCTGCCTGTCTGTTCTTTAGCTCTTTTTCCACAAGAATGCGGGTTTGTGCAGCGGCCAGTGTGCCGGGCGTATAGCCCAGCTCCTCGTCGAGCCTGACAGAGAGGGGAATGGCGCTGAAACGGTTCGATGAGCTTGGTTTTTCGGTGCGTTGCAGGTGGAAATCTTAAATAATCTGGCCGAAGGAAGAAATGACTATCGAATGTATATTATTGCTTTTCACCACTTTTGGGGAAGTGTTCCCTGCGCTGGTAGTTAAAAATGTAAAAATATGAAACCAGTTTGTTAATTACCCCCCCTATTTTTACTTTTCACACAAAAGTGTTTACCTTTGTGTCGAATTTATGCTTGAAGATGAAGAAAGTTCTTCTGGTAAATGTTGCTTTGATAGTCAGCTTGTTAGTTTCCTGCTTGCTGAATGGCGTCCAGGCCCAGCAGCTGGCAGTGAAGAACAACTTGCTCTACGACGTGACTGGCACGCCCAACCTCTCTCTGGAACTCCGTACCGGCAAACGGTGGACGACAGAGTTGACGCTGGGCTTTAAGCCTTTCCCCCTGTACAATCCCTTTGACTACAGCCAGGATGTGGACAAGCGGCAGAAGCATCTGCTCATTGAGCCCGAACTGCGCTACTGGATCTGTTCTCCCTTTGCAGAGTTCTTTATCAGCGGCAACGTTTTCTGGACACATTATAATATAGGTGGCTACAAGATGCCGCTGGGACTGATGTTCACCGAAGTGGAGAACAACCGCTACCAGGGCGATGCCATAGGTGCCGGCCTGAGTGCGGGCTATTCGTGGATACTGGCCAACCGCTGGAGCATCGAGGCGGAAATCGGCGTCGATGTCGGCTGGACTTGGTACGATCGATATGAGTGCATCCATTGCGGTGCCAATTTCGGCCCGGAGGACAAAATTTTTGTAACGCCCAAGGCCGGGATCAGTCTTATTTACTACATTAAATGAGGAAAGCTGAGAGATGAGACGGTTCCTTTATATATTATTGCTTAGTTTCCCGCTGCTTGCCGGGGCTCAGCAGGTAACGCTGACCGACACCGAATGGTCGGGCAACGGCCGTCAGCTCCGCTTCGGCTACGACATCCGGCCCGACCGGCACAAGAGCCTGACCACGGTCACGCCCATGCTCTGCGGCCAGAACGACACCCTGCTTCTCGAGCCAGTCACCTGGAGAGGCCGCACCAATGCCAAGAAACAGCGCAGGGCCGCCTATTTCGACCATACCGACTTCGACGAGAACTTCCGCGATATCAAAGATACCTCCACCGTCAGCCGGCAGGTGTTGCTCGACGTGGCCGACTATCCTTGGCTCAAGGACGAGAATGGCGTCACGCTTTGTGCCTCTGTGACTACCGAAGACTGCACCTGCGATGCCGGTCCCGCACTTGTCTGCGAGCAACTGTCCGAGCGTCCGAAAGACTTCGTGCCCGTGCTGGCCGTGGTGCCCGAAAAGGGCGGCCGTGCCGAGGAAATGCAGTCCTACCATAACATCCTGGAGCCCTTCTCGGCCTACCGTCCCTACGACAAGACCCGCATCCTGCGCAAGGAAGAAGGGGCGCTCTATGTCTATTTCCCCTTGGACAAGATCGAGCTCAGGTACGATTTCCGCGAGAACGCTCCGGTACTCGACACCATTATTAATATAACCCGGCAGATTGCCGAGGACACCGTCTCGATTATCCGCCGTATCCAGATTATCGGTCTGGCTTCGGTCGAAGGTCCGCTCCAGCACAATATCTGGCTGGCCGACGAGCGTGCCCTGGCCCTGCAGAAATATATCCAGGACCGTATCAGCCTGCCCGACAGCTTGTTCGATACCATCGGCGGGGGTGAGGCCTGGACCGAGTTCCGCGACCAGATGAACGACCTGCGTCTGGCCGGCGGCAACGGCGATCTCTCGCTTTCGGAGATAGAGGAGGTGCTCCGCATCATCGACACCGAGGCCGACCCTGTCCGTCGCGAGCAGCAGCTCAAGGCCATGAATGGTCGGCGCACCTATCCCAAGCTCAAGCCCATCATCCTGGCCGACCAGCGTAATTCGGGTTACCTGCGTATCTATTGGGACCGCGTACCCGATCCGGCTGCCGGCATCATCAACCAGGCTTCGCAGCTCATCAGCCAGGAACGTTACCGGGAGGCCGTCGATCTGCTCGACAGTGTCAAGGACGACCCGCGCTGCTTCAATACGCTGGGTACGGCCCTCTACCTGCTGGGCGACTACGTGAGCGGACTCGACTACATCCGCCGTGCGGCCGAGGCCGGCAACCCCGATGCCGTTGAAAACCTGAAACAACTGAACAACAGATAACGAGATAGACAACAATATAATTAACAATTAAAACAACAAACCAAAAAGTAGAAAACATCATCCTCAAGCAACAAATTCAAGCAAGCAAATTCAAACAAATTATCAACACTTATCCAACAAACAAAAATGAAAAAGTTTTTCAAAACCACCCTGGCCTTCGTGGCTACGGTTTCGCTGCTTTCCCTGGGCGGTTGCCAAAAAGCAAGCAAGGAGGACATCAATCCTACCTATGACGGTGAAGCTGTGAAGACACAGTTCTCGATCTCTATTCCTGGTGCCCTTAAGACTCGTATGACTGCCGGTGACGCGCAGGAAGATGAAACATTCTCGGGAATGACGAATATCAAGCTGTATCCTTTCCCTCAGGCTGTTACCGCCGGAACGGAACAGGTGACCACTGCTCCTATCGAATTGGCTGACATTGCAGCATTGAACTATCATGGGACTGGAACGGAGTTCAACAGTAAAGTTTATCATGATGTTGCCGTGCCTATTGGTACGACCAATTTCCTTTTTTACGGCAAGAAAACTTCCACGACCGATGGTGAACTGAAAGCTACATTTGCTGCAAACGGTGAAAATGCCAACAATACTTCTTTTGCACAGGTGAATATTTCCGATTATACGGTTGCCACTGTGAATGGAGATACTGAATCTGCTTCTTTGCTGACTGCCTTGAATAATGTAGCTACCGAAATAGAGAATCAGCGTGCTGCTGCTGCCGCTGCCAGTGAAGCCATCGAGCAGACCATCACCGATATTCAGACCCTGTATGAAAGCAATAAGGCTGGTTCTGCCAACTCCGTTGATTCGATGCTGGGAGATTTGTCTGAGACCCTTGGTGCCAGCTCCAATGACAGGATGGCAGCCATCAAAACCGTTGTCGATGCTAGTAAGACCACTGTTGACGGTTTGACCTTCCCGCGTAATATCAATCTGCCGGACGGTGCTGTCGGTGTGGCCTGCACTTCTCACGCTTTCGCCTTTGCCGCTCAGAACAACTCGGGTATGGGTACTCCTGAGCTGAACACCTATGTCAAGCCGGCCGAACTGTACTATTATGTCAATACTCCGATTCATGTTTCGAATGGAACTCATGAGGACGAGTATGATGATCAGGCTGCCTGGACCAACGTTGTTGCCCTGTACGATGACGGTACCAAAGTGGCCAATACCACCCGTGGCGTTGTTCTGGACAACAAAATCCAGTATGCAGTTGCCCAGCTGGTGACCGGCGTGAAGATTACGGCTGGAACGCTGAAGGCCAATGACGGAACCGCAGAACCTACCAAGGTCGATCTGACCTCCACTTCGTTTGCTGTTACCGGTATTTTGATTGGCGCTCAGGGCGATGTTGACTGGAAATTCCAGCCTACGGCGGCCGGCACCCATGTGGTCTATGATCCTACATGGGCCGGAACGACTCCTGCCACCTCTTCCGATCCGGCGGCTAAGAACTACACCCTGGTGCTTGAAACTCCGGGCGTGCCCAATCCTGCCGCTGATGTCGCTGCCGGTACGAACGATGAAGTGGTTCGTGTCGCCATCGAATTTGAAAACGGTTCGGAAGAATTCTTCGGTGTCAATGATGAATTGATTCCGGCCGGTTCTCGCTTCTACCTGGTTGCCGAGCTGAAAGTTTCGGGTGCCACCAGCGGTTCCTTGAAGAAGGTCTTCCAGCAGGACTATAAGACCATTGCCAACTTCACCATCGGTGTAAACTCCCTCTGCAATGCCTACAACACCATTCCCGATCTTCGCACTCCGAAGATGGAACTGGGTTTGGCCGTTGATCTGCAGTGGCAGGAAGGTCTGACCTTTAACGTTGAATTGGGACAACTCTGATTGCTTGCCGGACTCTCGCTTTGAGATGTCTGGCACAGTACTAAACTAAAGTTCTCCAGCCTGCGGCGGATGTCCTGTATATCCGCCGCAGACGGGGGAAAACCCAAAACCAAACTACGCTTCGGCAGACCATGACGGCCTGCCGAAGCGGCAGATTGGAAACCTTAGCAAACAGGACAGAATACATGATTCAAAATCACTTGTTTAGCCGTTTGGACGCTTACAGAAAACAGATGACCGCCTGCGTTGCTGCGACAGCGTGGCTGAGGAGAGGTGTATCTGTCCTGCTGCTTGTGTCGCTTCTTTTTGCATCTGCCTGCGCCATGATCGACGAAGACCAGAGCGACTGCGGCGACAGCTATCGCATCGGCTACGAGCTGCGCCTGGTGACCAACATGTCCACCAAGCTGCAGACCGAGCTCAACCTGACTTCCGATGTCTATGTGGCCACCGAGCTGCGCTCCTATTTGCGCGACATCTTCACAGACAAGGCCCACGACATCGACCTGTCGTTCTACGACGTCGATACGGAGCAGCACCGGCTCTACCACTGGATCGACACGATCGACGCCAACCAGACGAGCTACACGCTGCATCTGCCCATGCGCGAGTACATGCACCTGTGTGCGGCCAACCTGGAGGACAACCTCCTGGTGGACCTCGACGGCGATGAGTATTGCAACAGCGCAAGGCTGCTGCAGCGTCCGCTCAATACACGCGCTGCGGCGGTCGATACCATCCGTCCGCATAAGACGGGGCTGTTTACGGCCCGTCAGGCGATGGATGTGCTCGAGGGGATCGACCAGTCCTTCGACGTGCATCTGTACATGGCCAACTGTGCCACGGCACTGGTCCTGGACACGGCCGGCAGCGACCTGCGCGACATCAAGGTGCTGACCACGGGCTTTGCTACAAGTTTCAGCCTCAGGGACAGCACCTATCAGTTTACCGACTCGGTGGTGGTCGTCAACGACCTGTTGCCTTATGAGCAGGGATCGAAGCTCTGTTTTGCCTCGGTCAACTTTCCCTCGCGCGACAATCGCGAGCCAGATACGAAAAGCATTATCGAAGTGACCGAACCCTTTATTGCCGAGAGCAGCCGTGAGGCGCTGTGGACGATGTTCGTGCGTGCCACGCTGGCCGACCACACGGTGACCGAGACGGTGCTCTCGATGAACAAGCCGCTCCGGGCGGGCCAGTTGGAAATCATCAAGGCCTTTGTCCGTTCCGACGGGGCAGTAGTGCCCACGGGCAGTGCCTCGGAGGTCGGTGCCACGGTGACGCTCGACTGGAAGGAGGGCGGCGGCCACGATATCGAGCTGTAAGAGCGGCTGCCGGTGCGGCAAAATCCGGCGCGAAGTGATTCATGCATAGAGACAGACAGAAACCTGGAAAAAACAAATGACAAGGAGAAGAAGGACACAGAGACAGACATTGTCCGCAAGGCTGCAACGAGGCCTTCTATACGGCATGGCTGTGCTGTCGCTTGCCTTGACGGGCTGTAAAGACTCCGATGCGGGTTTCGCCAGCATCAGCGATCCGCGTCTTTCGGGACACTGGACGCGCTATAGCCACGACACGCTGGTGATGGCCGACCTGGGTTTCTTCTGCCGCTCATATAGGACGCCTTCGGTGAAGATGTCCACCACCGTGACCCAGGAAGACAACAACTTCCGTCAGCTGCAGAGCATCGAGCTGATACCCTTTACGGTGACAAGGAAAATCACGGCTTCGGACGTGCCCGAACTCAAACGGAGCTACCGGCTGTTGTCGGATTTCGGCAAGGACGATCCCCGTTCGCGTTTCTTCTACTACGAAGACTGCTCCCTGGAAGAAGGGGTGGCTTCGTTCCTGTTATACGGCAAGGCCAGGACCGATTTCGCCGACCCTGAGCCCACCGCCGACGAAAAAATGGCCAACGGCTCGCTGCTGGCCGACTATCCGGCCGACTGGGCCCCGGCCGACATCCGCTTCCGCCCGGAGGAGATCTACAGCGATCCGGATGTCATCGATGCCAAAGCCACGGCCTTGGCTGCCTACCTGACCTATATCGCCCAGGCTCGCGGCCAGGTCGATGAGCGTGTCCTGCTGTGGGAAAATGCGCGCCAGTCGGAGCTGAGAGCCTACTACACCAATTTTATCGCCCGCGAAAACGACGGCACCACTCAGGTGATGGCCGGTGCGAGTGTCAATGTCCAGGCCTTTATCAACGAACTCTATGCCCGGGTGGCTGCATTGAGTTTTGAAGCAAACACCCTCGAGGCGGCTTTGCAGGCCGATATCCTGAGCCGTATCTCGACCTATCCGGGCATTACTTTCGACGGTGGAACCCGGCGGGTGACAGCCCTGGGTGATGCCATGGACGGCTATCCGGCCAGCCTCTGCCTGCCTGACGGCGCTGCCGTGCTGCGCTGGAATACTGCTACGGGGCAGTTCGAGCCCCAGACCAAAACCACGACGATGGCCGTGGTCAATGCCATCAACCGCTATGTCTATCCCTCCGAGCTCTACTATTTTGCCAACACGCGCATCAAGACCTCGGACGCACGCGACAAACGCGGGCTGTATGCTTCCCAGTCCACCTGGGACGGGGTGCTGCAGGATTATGAACATGACAATGCCGTGGTCGACGGAAGCACCAAGTCGGTGGCTCTGATCGAGCCGGCCCAGTATGCGGTGGCCTGCCTGCAGCTGCAGCTCAACCGCCTGGCTTCGTCCACGCTGACCGATGCCGTCGGCACGGCTGTCACCGTGGGTGCGGAGAGTTTTCCGCTCACCGGAGTGATTGTGGGCAGCCAACGTCCGCTCGATTTCGAGTTTCTGCCTTACGGCGACTCGGAGGCCGACGACCGTTTTGCCTACGACAAGAATGTCAAGAAAAACAGTACCGATTACTTCTGCTTGAGTGCCGCTGCCGCCTCGGACGGTCACACCAGTACGCTGGTGGTGCAGAGCCGCGACGACGAGAACGTCAAGTTCGTACTCGAATTCGAGAACAACAGCGACAAGGATTTCAAGGGAGTCAACGGCTTGATTTACAGAGGAACGAAATTCTATCTGGTCGGCGAGGCCACACCGCCTGCCGTCCAGGATGCAGACTATAAGAAGCGGGTATTTACCCAGGATTATGTGACGACCGTCAATGTCAGTGTCAATTCGCTGGCCGGGGCCTATCATGTGCTGCCCGACCTGCTGTCGCCCAAGCTGGAGATCGGCGTGCAGCTGACCACCAGCTGGATACAGGCGACTTCTTCGACAGTGCCGATTGTCTATTAGGATGGAGAGAATGAAAAGATTTGCTTACATACTGTGTCTGATGTGCAGTCTGCTGGCCATGACCGGCATGACGGGCTGTCGTCGCGGCCGCGAAAAGGATGCCGACCGGACGGTGCTGACGCTTTATGTATATACGCGGGAGCATCCGCTGCTCACCAAGGCCGATGTCGGCGAGGTCGATCCCACGGCCTTCGAGACCGGCGTTTCTTCTTTGCAGATCTGGGTGTTCGAGCATGAAAGCGGCGATCTGGTGGGCTATCTGTCGCCCGCCGTCGATATTCTAGATGCCGAGAAAAGCGATATCTACCAGATGAACGTCAGCGATGAGTTTGCCGAAAACAAGCCCTCGGTCGATGTCTATGTGCTGGCCAACGCGCTTGAGAACTACGGCCTGACGCTGTCGGAGAGTTCGACGCGCAGCCAGGTGGAGGCCGCCGTGATGGGCAGCAGCCACTTCGGCACCTCGCCCGTGGTCTCGGTGGTGCCCACCGAGGGCCTGCCCATGTCGGGCGTACTCAAGAACCAGCCTGTCTTCGGGCAGAAACCGGTGCTGCGCATCGGCAGCGAGAGCTCGATTGCGACCGTGACGCTGGTGCGCACCGTCTCGAAAGTACGCTTTGTCTTTACCAAACGTCTCGAGGATGACGAACCCGTGCAGGAAACTGTCACGGTCAACCGCATCACCCTCGATGCCAACGTCCTGCCCGAGGAGGAATATTTCTTCCTGAACGATGCCTGGACGGCCCGCAGCCATCGGGTGGGAGCCACTTATGTAAACACGGAAAGCGCCCTTAGGACCGACGATCTGGCCGTCGGGACCACCACCGATGATGTGCAGCAATATGCCTACACCGACCAGACGGCAGCGGCCTATGAAACGCTTATCGACGGAGGTATCGACGGCGGCGAGCTGACGGCCTGCGGCCCCTACTACCTGCGCGAAAGCGACCGCCGGCTGAGCGGTAAGATCTATTATACCGTAGGGGAGCGGGAGCAACAGTCGGTGTCCTTCACCATGTCGGAGGCCGGCGACTTCTCGCGCAACCATACCTGGATTGTCTATGGCTACTTCTACAACGGCGACATGCTGGAGGTGGTGGCCGTCTATATATCTGACTGGACTGATGGAGGATCTGTCACAAATGAAATATACAACTGGTAACATATTTGTCTGTCTGCTGGTGCTGCTGGCTTGCCTGTCGGCAGGCTGCCGTGAGGACCGCGAGCGTAGGTCCGGCGAAGATATGCTCCGCCTGCAACCCTATGCCGGCAGCTTCTGTGAGTTGTCGGGTCTGGCGACCAAGGCCACTGTGACCCCTCCTGCGGGCTACGTCCTGTATTCGGCACTGCATCCCAGCCCCGAGCTAAACTATGCGACGATAGGCGTCTTTCTCACACGCGCGGGCGAGAGCGTGGCTGCCGCCAGCGGCAGTTTCACCTATCAGGGAGCAGACCTGTGGACCTCCAATGTGAAGGTCAAGTCGCTTCTCCAGTATTATCTCTACGGCTTCATGCCTGCCGAGATCGCTTCTTCGGCCGATGTGGCCCCCTACAGCGGCAGTTTCGCCAATGGAGCGGTCATGACCATCGAAGGACTGGATGCCGTCACCCCGGCCGATCTTTGCGTGGTGTCGGGCGTGAAGGGAGTGGAAAGTGCCGACGAGTCGCCGGTCGCCCTGCGCCTGGGCCAGTTCGGCTATCTGGGCAAGGAAATCGGCTACAACTATGTCTATCTGCTGCTGGAGCATCTTTATGCGGGGCTGGATTTCAACATCAGAATCGATGCCGGCTACAAGGCGCTGCGCACTGTCAAGCTCAAGGAGATGCGTCTTCGGACGGCTGGCGGCAGCTCGGTCGATGCCACCGTCACCATCGCGGCTAACGGCACTGGCGCCAGTCCACTGACGTCCGTCAGTTTCGACGTGACGGCAGGCTCCGATTCGACGACCATGTTCTTGAACGAGGACGGGCTGGAACTGACGGAAGACTATCATTCGGTGCTCGGCTGTTTTACCCCCGGTCTGGGCAACGATTTCACCCTGATCAGCATCTATGATGTCTATGATACAAAAGGCAATCTGGTCCGCAAGGACTGCCGGGCCGAGAACGACCTGAGCCGTCTGACGCTGCTGTCTTCCCTGACCCGAGGACAGAAATATACCATCAACCTGACGGTCAACCCGACCTATCTGTACCAACTTTCCGAACCGGATCTGGACAATCCGGTCATTGATTTGAACTGACGATTGAACATGAACTGTCATATTCCGACATATAGTCTTTTCGGCGGCCGTCTCAGGAAAACGGCTGCGATGTTGCTCCTTCTCCTATGTGGGCTCTTGCCTTCGGCGCTCGTGGCCCAGGTGAACATCTCCATTGGAGGCGATGTCTATGGCGGCGGACGCAACGGGCATGTCGGCACGGCCCAGGTGGTGGATGCCGCCGCCGAGAAGGAGGATGTGGCATTTACCGACGACCTGACGGCGGCCACGGAGGTCAATATCCACCAGGGAGCTATCCGGACGGTTTTCGGCGGTGGTGAGAACGGCCGTATCTACGGCGGAACTTCCGTAACGGTGACCGACCAGGCCGTTATCGGCAGCACCACATGGAGAAACACCATACACGGTGGTCTGTTCGGCGCCGGCGATGGTGCGGCCGCCTATGTTTTTGGTCACAGCCAGGTGACCGTCAAGGGCGGGCAGCTGTTGCAGAATGTCTATGGTGGCGGCAATCAGGCCGACCTGATGGGGACGACGACTGTGTTGCTGCAGGGCGGCGACTTTAGGGGGGCTGTCTTCGGCGGTGCCCGCATGGCCGACATTTACGGTTACACGTATGTCGATATCGACGGGGCAAATATCAAGTCCGACCTGCTGGTGGATGCCGTCTATGGAGGCAACGATATTTCCGGCAACATCAGTTCCTCGGAGACATGGGACTGGACCAAGACGGTGGCTTTAAGCCTGCCTGCGGCCTTGACTCATGCGGCTGAAAATTCAATCAATACTACCTGGAATGCCTTCCTGCATTCGAGTGCCGAGAAAACTCCCGGAGCAGGGGAGACCCAGAAGCATATCTTTGTGGGCAAACTCTACGGTGGCGGCAATGGCGACTATCCCGGTGCCTATGACGGCGGCTCGCTGACCCTGACGGATTCGGTGTCCGACTATCAGGGCAATCTGAAGAATGCCGTGTTCAGCGACCTGAACCGCCCGATTATGGACCGGACCTATCTGGAAATCGGCGGCGGCACTTTCGGCTATGTCTTCGGCGGCGGTGACGCTGCCACGGTGCGGCGTAGTGTGGACATCTGCCTGGACAATACCAGTACGGTCATAGCTTCCCAGCAGCTGGACGAGCTACAGGCCGACGTGGTGGCCGGCGAGAAGACCTGGAAAGACAAGACTCGTCTGGCCGATATGGACATCAACTGGAGTACTTTTACCGACCAGTATCAGTTTGTGCGTGTCTTCGGCGGCAACGACCAGGCCGATATGGATATCCGTCCCAACTGGTATCTGCTGCAAGGTTCCGTCAACAACCTCTTCAGCGGCGGTAACCAGGGTGCGATGACCAGTCCGACGGGCATTTTGCTGCCCTTGCTCAGTGCCGACATGACCGTGCATAATGTCTATGGCGGCTGTCGTATGGCCGATGTCGATCCGCGCGGCGACAAGGGCGAAGGCGAAGACATGCCCGCCGAAACTTTCGACGGCGAGACCATGGAGCAGGGCTATGCCGCCCGCGTATTGGTCAAGGCCGGCCATATCACCAATGTCTATGGCGGCAACGATATCACCGGCAGCGTCTATTACGGCGCCAACGTACATATCCTCAACAATATCGAAGGCGATGTCTATGGCGGAGGCAACGGTTCGTATGCCTATACCGACAATGCCGCTTTGAGCTCGGATCTGATCTACGGCGATTTCTACTACGATCCTTCTGCGGCAGCCTCTTCGGTCGAGGCGCTGAACTTGTTCCGTCCCAACACCGAGTCGGTCTCCCTTTCGGTAAGGGGCGAAAGCAGCTCGAACCCCACGCTGATCGGCGGTTCCATCTATTGCGGCGGCAATAGCACCACGCTGCGCGGCCATTCGGGCAAAGTCGCCTCGTCCAAACTGAAGATCGGTTCCTATGTCATGGCCGACGAGGTCTTCTTGGGCAACAACGGTCTGAACATGGTCGATACGCTCGACAACGGTGTTTTGTACAAATATGCCAACTCGGTCGAGGATGCCGACGGAAATACGCTGGATTTCAGCTCGCTCGACCTGACCCAGTCCGCAACCTTCGCTACCTATATGTACGGTGCGGCCATGAGCATCCTGCCCATGGTCGAATTTGCTGACAACTATGTGGAATACTCCACCTTGTTCGGCTCGTTCTACTGCGGCGGCAACGTGGGCAGTATGACCTATTCGGGCATCAACGAGATTGTTTTCGACGACAAGGTCGTCATCTTCAATAAACTGGTAGGCGGCTGCAACAACGCCAACGTGCCTGCCCATGACGGACTGAACGCCGCCTTCGAGGGCGGTATCCTGGGGTCGGCCGACGAGCGCGGCAGCTATATCGACGGCAGCGGCAACATCAGGGACCGTCTGAGACTGACCCTGTCGGGTGTAAAGGTCCAGCCAAAGCGCTGGCTCAAGGACGGCGACGCCTATGTGCTGGATGCCAACGGAAACCGCCAGCTCGAATGGAATACCTTCGATGTCCGTACCCGCGAAGATGTCACGCCTCCTACGACACTGCCGGCAGGCGGCATCAGCTCAGAGAACGACATGAACCGTCGTCTGAGGGGGGGTAATGTCTATGGCGGCTGCTACAATTCGGGCCATGTCAACGGCAATGTGGTCATCAACCTCAACGGCTCGATTATCGACAGGAACCTGGTATTCGACCAGGTGGACGAGGACTCGACGGGTGTCAAGCTGTACGACAACGACAAATACTATATCCTCACAAGAAATTCCGGCGTTATCCTCGACGAGCAGGGAATGGACGTGCTGGGTGCGGCCCTGAACGTGTTCGGCGGCGGCTATGGCGAAGATGCCGAGATCTGGGGCAGCGCCACCGTCAACCTGACCAAGGGCTATACCTTCCAGATTTTCGGCGGCGGCGAGCGCGGCGCCATCGGCAAGAAGAAGACCGATGCCGGCGGCAATGCCCTGAGGGATGCGTACGGACGCTACGTTTACGAGTATGACGAGAGATACAGTACCTACGTCAACCTGAACGGCAACAATACCGGCGTTGCCCGCCTGGCTTCGGGTGACACGCCCGATATGGCCGAAAGCGAGTTCATCTACGGCGGCGGTTTCGAAGGCCCCATTGCCGGCAACACGCGGATTAATCTGGGCAACGGCCGTATTTTCAACTCCTTTGCCGGCAGCTGTAATGCCGACATCCTGGGCCATACCGAGACCTACGTGGGCCTGGGCAACAACGATGGCAGCCGGCTGGGCTTCCCCTGGGTCCGTGATCACATCTACGGCGGCAACGACCTGGGCGGACGCATCCTGGGCGAGAAGAATTTCAAGAGCCGTGTCAGCGCGACGGCCATAGACAAAGTCTATAATCCTCTTGGCAAATCCGATCCCGACGTGCTGGTGGCTTCGGCCTATATCGAGTATCTCCAGGGACATGTGGAATACATTTTCGGCGGCTGTTACGGCGACTACGACTATACCGACCCGCTCTACGACGCCTACACCTATACGACAGGCGGCACGGGCACCACTTCCGGGAACCTGGGTCATCCTCGTCCCGGCTTTACCAAGCCGCGTATGGAGAATGCCTTTGTCAACTTCAAGCCGAACGACCGCGCCACCAACAGGGTGGACAGAATCTACGGCGCCGGCCAGGGCCATACGGGCGAAATCGGCAAGGACTCGCTGCAGAACAGGAGTTATGTATTGGTCGATGTGCCTCAGAACCTGACTACTTTCAAGAACTCCGAGATTTTTGGCGCGGGCGACTACAGCGGTCTGGGCATGGGAGTGAACCCCGAGGAGGCCAGGACCAATGCCGACGCTGTGACGGCGGCCGCGGTCATCGACCTGGTCAGGGGCCAGATCAATTCGGTCTATGGCGGCAGCTTCAGCGAAGGTGTCACCCGACGGACGATAGTCAATGTGCCTGAGGGTTCCACCGTCAGCTTGGTCAACATCTTCGGCGGTGCCTACGGCCTGACCAACGAAGTGCCCTGCGATGTCTATGAGTCGCATGTCAACTACGACAGCGAGGAAGCCGTGGTTTCCTGGGGCCTTTTCGGCGGCAACAACAATGCCCGTCGTACGTTATATACTCAGCTGAATATCAGTTCGGTCGTCTGGTCTGACCGCAGTCGCGGCTATACGGGCTATGCCTATGGCGGCGGCTATGGTGCCGATACATGGGCGCAATATACCGAGGTGAACCTCAACGACGGCGCCGATTTATATAAGGTCTATGGCGGCGGCAGTGCCGGCAAGGTGCTCAACAAGGCTTCCGTCGAAGCCTGGCGCGACCGGACGGTGGCCGCCGGCGGTGCGCTTGATCTGACCCTGGGCGCCGGCTATGCCGAAGACAACGGCAGCGGCTACACGGTGGCCGGCAGCAGCTACGAGAACGAGTTCCTGAACACCGGGCTGGCCCGGTCTGTCGACCTGGCAACCGATCTGGCAGACGGCAGTGTAAAGGATGGTCTGGGCATCGTCCAGAAATACAACACCAATGTCCGTATTAACCAGGGCGGCTATGTCAGCGGTTACTGCTATGGCGGCGGCTACGGTTTGGAGGCTGTCGTGAGCGGTGCCACCTACATTAGCCTGCTGGGCGGCGAGGTCGGTCGTGATATCTATGCTGCCGGTGAAAGCGGTGCTGTCAAGAATCTCTATGAGGACAAGGATGCTGTCACCTTTATAGCGGCTGCCAATGCCTATGTCCAGAGCGGCTCGGTGCGCAATGTCTATGGCGGCGGCTGGCGGGGCGACGTGGGCTATCACGACGCTTCGACGATTTCAGTCGAGAATGATATCCCTGGAATCACCAACGTGGTAGTGGGCAAATTGGATGGCACAGCCTACTTGGACGGTGTTCCGGCAGTGTTGCGTAACGCCTACGGCGGCGGCGAGGGCGGATCCATTTACGGAAGGGCCCACCTGACCGTCAACAACGGGTATGTCGGCTATCGCTACGAGGGCGGCAGTTATGTGGAGGAACTGGAAGATAGCGGCTACGACACGCCCAACACCATGCTGGACGATGCCGGCAATGCCTTCGGCGGCGGCTATGTCGCCAACAGCTATACGGATACCACCTATGTGACCATGTATGGCGGAACGCTGCGCGGCAGCCTGTACGGCGGCGCTGAAATCGGTCCTATCGGACGCGGTACCTTGAAGGACGATGCTCCGACCGATGCCAGCACCTTTATCAATGGTCCGGACAACGAAGCCAAAATATACAAGGCCGGTGAGACCCATGTCTATCTCTACAAGGGCAACGTCTTGCGTGATGTCTTCGGCGGTGGCCGCGGCTTTGACAACTGGGGCGGCGACGGCACGAAATTCTATACGGCCGAGGAGGTCGCTACCATGGACCTTAAGTCCAAGGGCTTTGTCTTCGGCAGCACGGATGTACACGTCTATGGCGGCACGGTCGGTACGACCGAGGGTGTGGCTCTGGGCTACGGCAATGTCTTCGGTGGTGGTAACCTCGGTTATGTCTATAGCGCCACCGGCAAGAAGGTCGGTGTCAGGGCCACCGACGAGACCCTGGTCGAGGGTATGCCCACCGATGGGGGCGGTTTCTACTACCTGGACGGCAATAAGGACAATAACATGACCCTCGACTGCAATGTCGAGGTGGCTCCTGCCTGTCTGGTCACCGATGCCGGCGGTATCACCATCGACGGCAAGACTTTCGCCCAGGGCGACTATGTCCCTGTGGACTACCTGAACAAACTCAAGAACAAAACCTCCGATGCCGCCCAGTGGGACAAGATGAACCTCGACGGCATCCACATCCACAATGCTGTCTTTGCCGGCGGTAATGTCTCTTCGGGAAGTGACCAGATATTCATCAACACGAAGACTGTCTATGGCAATGCATCGGCTGCCTTGCGCGATGTCTATCACCGCGACCTGATTACCATCGGTACCGAACATACGGGCGGTCTCTACGGCGACGGCAACCTGACCTTTGTCGACGGTTACCGCGAACTGCACATCAGCAACTACGGTACCGACTTCTATGGACTTTCGGACCAGATCACCCTGGAAGAGTACTACGCCCTGAACGACCGCGAACGTGCCTATTTCGAGCTCAAGTACGACTGTAAGGCCCACTGCGAGGACAAGGACGGCAAACCCTACGATGCCGGTGCCCAGCTCACGGCCGAGGAATACAAGGAACTCTTCGAGGGAACAGCCTATTACAATTCCGATTACTGGGTGGAAGCCGGTTTCTGCTCCATCTATGCAGGCCGTCTGCTGAATACCATCCAGCGTGCTGACATGGTGGGTGTCTTCGGCAGCCGTATGGTACTGCAGGGTGCCCGTGACCGTGTCCCCGAGAAGGCCGACTATACCAACTACACCATCAACCGTGTCGGTGAGCTGTCGCTCAACCAGGCCGTATCGCAGGCCGGCGACGTTACCGAGGAAGACCGTGTCCACGGCAACTATTTCGGTATTTACAGCGTGGTGAACTACCTGGGCAACCTGACCAGCGACGTGACTATGGATGATGTGCGTACCACCGACAACAGCAGTGCTTCCTATGCGGCCGACGGTACGACTTCCTACTACACCTGGAAGCTGAACAATAAGGACAAGCCCAACCGCAACAACGGTACCAGCCAGAACAAGGTGGCCCTGGCCTCCGGTGTCTATCTGGAAATCACCCGGGAAGAAGGCGAGGGCACCGGCGAAACGCAGTGGGGCTATGTCACGGGCGTGATCGAACTCGACCTGATCAATGTCCTGCAGGGGCAGGGCGGCGGCTCTGTCTATGCCAAGAACGAGCACCGCACCAAGACGCATCACCCCGAGTGGTCTCAGGTCATCCTGTCGCCCTACAATGAGAACTGCCGTACCTACAGGAAGTTCAGCTACTCCGAAAACTACGAGGAAATAGAGACTTCGGGCAACTTCATCCACAACCTCAAGCAGATTGTCGATGACTGCTATCCCACGGCCAACAGCTATCAGGGAGAGGGTGCGGCTCCGGCCCACTACTGGTATATCAAGGGCAGTATCTATGTCTATGACCAGTATATATCCGCCTATACCGGCTCGGCCACGGCCTATTCCGAGAATGTCAGCATTCCGCTGACCGTCACCGCCCAATCGCGGGGCAAGATGCTGCTGTACGACATCAAGCCCAACTACTATGCCTACTACGAGGAGGACGGTACGAGCCGGATCGGCACGACCGGGGAGACCACGATGATCAACAACGTCACCTACAGCCTGAACGATCCTATCACTTATTGGGACTACATGCTGCTCGGAAGCGAGGACAAGGCCCGCTTTGTCCGCGAGACCTATACTACCGTGGCCAAAGCTCAGATAGGCGAGACGGTCTATCCCAAGGGCTACACCATGCTGCCCGACGAATACGAGGCCCTGCTGGCCGCCACGACCGACAGCATCTACAATCTCGACCGAGAAGAGAAGGTCTTGTTTACCGATGTCTTCCGGCCCACCAACAACTTGAGCCATACGACGGGCTATGTTCTGACCTACGACATCAACAACCCGATGGAATGGAACGACTGGCATACGCCTGCCACGGGCGATATGTCCCTGGCCAACCGTCTGAACATCAAACAATATACCGGCCAGGCGGGCTATCTGGAAGCTCCCACCTATTATCTGAACACAGGTCGGGCCGGTGTTTACGGTCAGCGTGAATACAATCAGGGTGATATCATCACCAGCCGTGTCTATGATACCTACATGGGCATTCCCGCAGCCAACCGCGAGGCCCTGACCGAGCAGGCCGACTTCGCAGAGGCCTGGGTGGTCACCGCCGAACTGACGACGCGCAACAAGGACGATGTCGAACAGCATCTCTATCCCGGTGTGGCCATTGCCAAGTCGGACTACACCGATGCACAGTGGTCTGCCATCAGCAGCAAGGTGGCCCTGGCCAGCGTAGTGACCAGCACGCTGGCCCTGAGCGAGACCGACTACATCTATGTGGGCGATTTGCTCAGCGCTGCACAGCTGGCCGACCTGCAGGCCACCTATCCGACGCTGACCGACGAGGTGCTTGAGGAATATACGGCCAAGGCCTATATCTGCACCGAAGGCGGTAACTACGGCGGCGATCTCTTCGAGACGGGTACTGCCTACCGGGCCATCGACACCTGGTGCGCCATGTCGTCCGAGGAGCGGGCCGACTTCAGTTTCAACTACGATGCCCTGGATGTACTCATAGATCCTGCATATACGGGCAATACGGCCCTGTACGACGGCACGAACAGCCCGAGTCTCTACTCGGCCTACCAGCCGATCGACTATGATGCCATTTACAAGGGCGCGTCCAATCTGACCTATTTCGACAGCAACGATACGGAGGTCACTGTCCATCCCAATGACAAACTTTCGCGCACCGAATACGAGGGCATTCCCAACGAGCGCTACTTCTACACGGCTGTCGAGGTGACGGCTCCGGGCAATTACTACATTGTCAAGAACACCTTTGTCAGGGGTGAAGTGCCTTATACGGCCGGCCAGACACTTTCCGATGAGGTCTATGGCTCGCTCAGCACCGACCAGCAGGCCAACGTGGCTGTTGTCAGCTTTACGGCAGAGCAGGCCGGCACACCGACCACGGTGGGCGATGTGACCACCTACAGCACGGTCATTTACTACTACTGCCGCAATTCGTATGTAGTGGGCCAGAACGGCAGCGTGACCGGTACTCCGACCAGTTTCGAGGATATAGCCGGAACGACTTACGGGGATGGAGCCACGGTACCGCAGGGAACGATTGTCAGTGACTCGGAGATTGAGAATGTGGTCAACCTGCAGACCGACTTCACCATCGTCGGCAATACTCCCATCGAGACTTCCACGCTGTATGTCTCTCGCGAGTCGGACATCTTCGACCTGAACAAGGACAAGGTCATCACCGTCATGTTCCTCTATGAATATGAGGAGAGCGACGAGGCCGGACTGCATATCATACCTGTGACCGAGCAGCATATCCTCAACATTCACTTGCAGTTCAAGAGCGGTGTGCCCGAGATCGGACAATTGAACAAACCCAAGACCGTGCTGCCCGGCTCGTCTGTCGGCCTGAAAGTGCCCAGTGTCACCCCGGGTGCCTACGAAGTGCTCAGTTCGGGCTGGGAAGTCTTTTCCAACGACCACGATGCCGCTTCGCACAAGAACGGCCAGCCCTTCTACAACAATGTGACACCGGTCTATTGGTATCAGAACGGCTATTACGTGGCCTACTATGCCAAGACCTATCTGGGCAAGACCTATTCCAATGCCGTTCCCTTCAGCGTGGCCAACTATCACGACCTGGCTACGGTGATGAACGACAAGGATCACCACTACTATATCGATCATCGCGATGTGGACCGTTCCTCGAAGATATATCTGAACAACTACAGTTCGAGCGGTAAGAATGCTCTGGATCTGCTTAACGACCTGGTCGATCTGAGCTATGAGACCCTGACCTATGTCGATGAGGCTCCGGTCCGCGTGAGCGGCGGTCGTCTGGACGGCCACGTGCCCATGGAAAGCCGTGTCGAGGGCGGTGCCAACCTGGAATTCATCCTCCGCACCAATGTCAGCCACAATGAATCTTGGACTCCGATAGCCGACGGCGAAGGAGAGTGCTTCGAAGGTGTTTTCCATGGCGACGGCTATACGATCAGCGGTCTGGACCATTCGCTCTTCGGCCATCTCTGCGGCGATGTCTATAACCTTGGTGTGACCGGTTCCTTCTCCGGAGGTGGTGTGGCCGACCAGGGCGAGGGCTATGTCGAGAACTGCTGGATTGCCACGACCGGAACGCCGGCCGAGGGTGTCTATGCCGTCTTCGGTCATCCGACCAGAACGGGCGAAGACCATCTTCTCCAGATTGTCAACAGCTACTATCCCGACACCCTGGCTTATGCCGTTCCTGCCGACAATACGCACGGCCAGGCTACAGCTATGCCGGCACAGGCTTTCTATAACGGCGAGGTAACCTACAACCTGAACGGCTTCTACCTGAGCAAGCGCTACAACGACCATGCCAGCCATGCAGACACCGAAGCAAAGTATTCCTTCTTCGATGCCTACGATGAAATGACCGTCAAGGAGATCCAGTATCAGGATGAAGCCAACTACACGCCCGGCTATGTGGAATACCGTTACGAGGACGGCGACTTCGTCTATGCCGGCGGTAGCATCCCCGAGAGCGACAATGTACGTATGATTGAAACCTCCGGCGGTGTGCATTATTATCCCATCTGGCCCGACGACTACCTGTTCTTCGGACAGACGCTCACTTACGGCTATGACGATGTACGTACGCATCAGGACGATCCCTCGCATATCAATAAGTCGGGCGACCGTCTGGCTTCTTCCGGCTCCAACCGTGTCTATCGTGCTCCGGCCTATTTCCGCAACAAGACGATGAGCAAGGCTCATTTCAATGCCGATGCCGTCTTCGCGGCTATATCGGAGGACGAGTCGCACGAGGTCTATCCCGACATGACGGCCATCGACTTTACGGGTTACAACGATGTCTCCAAGGGCTACAAGCACCGCATGGACGAACATGGCTTCTTCTATGCACCGTTGCTCGATGATGACGGTCTGATCAACTTCCACAACGAAGACCTGACGCGCAACCTGCTGGTCTATGTACCGGCTTCGACGGGCAATGAAAACGATGCAGCCACCAAGACCTACAATACGCTGAGTACCCGCCTGAGCGAGCCTGCCTATACCGAGACAGATGCCGATTACCGCACGGTGGATGTGGTCAGTTCGACCACCATCGAAGGTATTCACGGTCATGCCGTCTATCAGAACGGCGGCAGCTATTCAGCCACCAACGACCATCTGCTGGTCGATAAGGAGGACTTCAATGCTCCGATTGCCTACAGCTTTGCCACCGGCATGCGGATGTGGTATCAGCGTACCCCCGACAACTATGTCAGTGCCTCGACGGGCTGGGAAGGCGTCAGCCTGCCCTTTGCAGCCGAACTGGTCACTACGCAGGACAAGGGTGAAATCACCCACTTCTACAGTGGCAGCCGCTCGGTCGATGAGAATACCGGCTCCAAAGTGGGTCACGAATACTGGCTGCGCGAATTCCAGGGCATCAAGGCTCATTCGGCCGAGGCCGACACGGCCCGCTTTGCCTATCCCGAGGCTGTCGCAGGCGATGACAAGGTGGTCGATAACACCTTCCTCTGGGACTACTACTACAGTCGCGAGTCGAGACAGGATGCCCACAGGGACAAGTACCAGACCTATTACAAGACTTCCCGTACCTACGAAGACTATCCGCTGTTGGCCAAGGCCACCCCGTATATCGTAGGCTTCCCGGGCAGCCGCTACTATGAGTTTGACATGAGCGGCAGCTTCTCGGCCCAGCATACCTACGGCACGGCACCGGCCCGGCTGGAGGCTCAGACAGTCACCTTCGCCTCTGCTACAGGAGCCGATATCGCCGTCAGCGACGACGAACTCTCTGCTGCCAAGACGGCCAAGGACGGCTATGTCTTCACTCCCAGCTATCTGCGCGAGACTTTCGACGCCGGCACGGCCGACATCTATACGCTCGATGCCCTGGGCAGCCGCTACGAGACTGTCCCGGCTGCTCCCGGCGCAGGCGATCCGGCTGTGGATCCTGTCGTGGTCCTGCCCTTCCGTCCGTACTTTGCAGCAGCACCCGTCTCGCCGGCTCCGCGCCGTCGGGCCAGCGCCCTGTACATCGGCAGTTTGGACAATAGCCAGACTCTCCGTCCTGCCCTGACGGGCGAAGGCCGGCTGGATGTCTATGGCAGCAAGCTGACGGTCTGGGTAGAGAGTACGCTCGACGTGGCTACGACGGTGGTAGTGACCAATGTGGCCGGCATCCAGGTGGCCCGCGTACTGGTGGCTCCGCACACTAAGGTGGCCGTCCCGGTCGCTTCAGAAGGCATCTACATCGTCAACCGCCAGAAGATAGCGGTGCCGAGGTAACGAACCAAGAACTAAGTACGAAATGATACAGTATATGACTCAGAATAAGATTCAGCAGATGATTCGGAATATCTTTCAACACAATATGATCCAAACGGATGGCATGACCGGCCATCCGCTTGGATTTTCGACCTTTCCTCGGACCATGCTCAAACGCAGCCTCCTTGTGGCCGCCTTGCTCCTGCTCTGCGCGAGCGGAGTGAAAGCGCAAACCAACTATGTCTTCTACAATGCCACTTATGGGTACTTGTACAACGACAATGGAACACTAAAGTCTGGCGACCTACGGTTTGACCAGTCGTCAGCATGGAGAGCAAGTGGTAATTTGGGTACTACGAGGCGAAATATCCGTTCTTATACTGATGCAACAATGTATCTAAATGCTAATGGGGCATTGGGGAATTCGACTGATTCTTGGAGGGGTGACAATTATCTCCAATATAGAGCAAATCGTACTAACTACTATTTTAAAGCTACAAGTGCAACAACATTTACGACAAACAACGATCAGGCCAACGGCAACCGCTATACCTATTATACGGTCACTGTTAGCAACAATGCCTCCATCTCCACCAATCCTACCATCAATGGAGCTGATGTTTTAACGGCAACAGGTAATTCCAACTATACCGCAACAGGCGCAGCCTATCGCATTGGATATACAAACTATAACTTCAATAATGCAGACCATTATGTTGATGTAAACGGTAACAGTTTTACGGGCACACCTGCTAATGCAACCCTTACCAATGCATGGAGTCTGGAAAGCAATAGTTATGCTACGGTCAATAGTACTTCAGGTGTGGTTACTGTCAACACTCTTCCGCAAAGTGATGTGACGTTGACACTCACCTTGACAGTCACAGCCACTGGCGGCACACCGACTGCTCCCAACGGTACAACCCTTACAGGCACGAAGGAGATCACCATCCAGGGCACCAAACCTTCGGCGCCCATTATCAGCGTCAGCGGCAATAGCGCCACGCTCTCTACCGATGCCGCAGGCGCCACCACCATCCGCTACACCCTCGACGGCAGCAACCCGACGGCTTCGACGGGTACGGTGTACGGTGGAGCCATTGACCTTTCTGGCAGCACCAGCTCGCCAGTCACCATCAAAGCCGTCACCGTCCGTAGCGGCAATGTATCCGATGTCACAGAGCAATCTGTTACGCTTACCCTCCCCGAGCCGGTCATTACAGTTAATGCTGATGCAGGGACCGCAACCATTACTAGCAGCGTAGCCGGTGCCACAATCTATTACACCACCAATGGTAGCGACCCGACAACATCCAGCAGCCAGTATTCAGGCAGTCTGTCAGGTCTTGCTGCAATGACCACCATCAAGGCCATTGCCGTAAAAGATGGCTGGAACAATTCACCTGTGGCATCTGAAATGGTAACGATTCCTTCTGGAGTCTCTGGCGGTACCGTTACACTATTTGACTACGAGGACCACAACTGGACCTACTATAGCGGTGTGGATGCCAGCGTGGATGGTGGCAACTACAACACCAACTATGAGGGCAAGCTTTATAGCCCGAATCCCCGCAATGTCAAGATTACGTATAAGGCGAATGGCGGTGCTGTCTCTGTCGATGAGAGTGAGACCGAATTTGTATACTACAAAACACTGGAGCAGGGAACCACTGCTGGCCAATATCCATATACCGTTATCTCCAATCCCTTCAGCAAGCGTCCGAATGGCAAGGGCTTTGGCGGTTGGAGAATTAAAGAGGGCGCCGACTACATCAGCGGCTATGCCGATGAAGCCGTATTACCTCTCGACGCTGAGATTGTGTTTACCAATCTGCCTTACCCCAGTGTCAACTGTACATCGGCCGAGATTGAGTTAGAGGCAACGTGGGTGAACTTGAACAATATCACCTATGCAACAAACAATAACAACATTACCTATAACGTAACTGGCGGTAACTACGAGACCAACATCTTGGTGCTTAACAGAAACGTGACGGGAACGATAACGACAACGTCACCTGTCACCATCATGATGGTGGAGCCTGACGGCAGTAGTGACTATAGAGGGACTTATACATTCTCTGGTAATATCACGCCGAATAATAATGGTGTGACGAAGATAGAGTTTACAAGGTGGAATAGCCAGAATACTGTCAATGCTGGCTATAGGAACCTCTGGATTGGACGTGGAATGACAACCACCAGCCGCTGTGCCAATTTGATAACTGGATATAATGGAACTGGAACAGTTGCGAGTCCGCAATATAGCATCAAGGTAGAAAGTGGCACATACCAGTATTTTGATTTCTACAAAGGCCATAGTACCTATAACAGCGGAACAGATAATACTGGATTTACGGTTACTGGAACTGCAGCTAACGCCAAGATTACCATGGGTAATGACTATGATAGAGCCAAGGGTGCTAACTCTACTCTTGAATTTATTTATGGCCCCATGTTTGGTTATAGTGGCAACTTCTCCGATCGTGGTAACAGAGAAAACAAACACACCCTCGACCTGATAGTCAAGAGCGGAACCATTGGTTCTACTTTCTTTATGGAGGGTACTAATACAGCCACCTATCTGCAAGGCGGTGCAGGACAATGTATGTATCTCAGTTCTGCGGGTTCCCAAACTAATGTGGGTACACGAAATGTTGTAATTGAAGGTGGTGACATCTGTTCAATAGGCGGAGGCATTGACAGCTACAATAATGCACCGTCTAATAACAACACTCCCAGTACCACAACGAATTACGAAAGGCTTTCCTTCAACCTACGCATCAAGGGTGGCACCATCCATGGCAATGTCTATGGAGGTGCGGCAAAATCGCCTTCTGGTGGCAGTCGTGTGATGGTCATGACCGGTGGACAGGTGAAAGGCTGGTTTGCCGCCGGTTGTAACGGTACTGATAATGATGGTGGACAGAACTACGGAACCTCTTATGTCTATATCGGCGGCAATGCGGCTGTTGACAGTGAAGGCAGTACAAAAGTATTGGGCTATGCCAATGGCGGCAATGTGTATGCTGCCGGTGCAGGACGACAGGGTGCCACCACCTGCGGCGAAATGACCTTCGGTTCCAATCTGGTAATCGCCGATGACTCCTATATAGAACGGGGTGTATATGGCGGCGGTAACTATGGTTATTCATTAGACGAAACCTACATTTATATCACAGGTGGTACTAATGAGGGAAATGATGGCACTGTGAACAGTGTTACGACCAAAGGTGGTGTCTATGGAGGTGCTAACCAGCAAGATGGTCCTGACGTCAACATGTACATGACTGGCGGCACAATGAAGGGCGGTGTCTATGGTGGTTGCAATACCCAGGGAACCATCTCCGGCAACGTCACCATGCAAATCAACGGAGGCCAAGTGGGTACTGATTCACAGACTGCCAACATCCACGGCGGCGGTTACGGCTCGGCTACGCGGGTCAGCCAGAATGTGGATATCACCCTTGGTGCTACAGGCCAGACGACACCTGGCGTCACCGTCTATGGCGATGTCTATGGCGGTTCGGCACTAGGCTATGTGAATGGTACTGCTGCAACAAACACTTACCATACCTATGTCACCATGAACAAGGGCGTCATCAACGGATCGCTCTACGGTGGCGGTTTGGGCGACAACAACACGGCTGCCAACGTCTATGGCCCTGTGCAGGTGAAGGTGTATGGTGGTAGTGTCAAGAAAACCGATGCCAATGGAGCCAACGGCTCGGGTGGTGTCTATGGCGCCAACAATGTGAACGGTGCACCGCAGCGGAGTGTCGAAGTGGACATCTACGGCACCGATCCGGCTCCGTCTGAAAACGAATATGCCCTCTTTGCCGTCTATGGTGGCGGTAATGCTGCCGACTATACTTATGGAAACGGCTATCCAACGGTTACGGTACATGGCTGTGACAACAGCATAGAGTATGTATACGGCGGTGGTAATGCTGCAAGAGTAGAAGCTACCGATGTCACCATCTATGGTGGCAATGTCATCGGGAACGTCTTTGGCGGTGGTAATGGTACAGTGACTGCAGCAAATGTCACCGGCAATACTTTGACAAAGATATATGGTGGCACCATCCTGAGAGTATTCGGCGGTAGCAACAGCCAGGGCACGATTGGTGGTACCATCACCGTCAATGCCGAGTCTCGGACAGAGAGCGGTACCAATCCCCTTACTGGAGCGGCATTCGAACGCTGTCCCATCCAGGTTGGCGAGCTTTACGGCGGCGGCAACATGGCCAACAGTAATGTCGGTGCCATCAACATCGGCTGTATGGAGGATGGTGATATGATTGACTACGTCTACGGAGGTGCCAATCAGGCCGACATCACAGGCAATATCAATCTGGAAATGACGGGTGGCCGTGTGGGTAACCTGTTCGGTGGCAACAATACCAGCGGTGACATCAGCGGCACAATAACCGTTACGGTCAATTGGAACGGCACATGCTCGGATAGCTATCTGGGCAATGTCTTCGGCGGCGGCAACTTGGCTACCTATACCGGTAGCCCCACGGTGAACGTCTATAACGGCACGGTCAGCGGCAATGTCTATGGCGGCGGTGCCGGCGAATTGGTCGACGGTGCCCAGCGCGGTGTCAAGGGCAAGGTCACCGGTAATCCTTCTGTGACCATCGGCGACGACAACGGCAGCCATACGGCCATCGTCCTGGGCGATGTCTATGGCGGCGGCGACGCGGCCGATGTCGATGGCGTTCCTGTCATCGTGGTGAACGATTGTTCCACGCAGGTGGGCAACCTCTACGGCGGCGGTAATGCGGCCGATATCGAGGGTTCCAGCATCACGGTCAACGGCGGCACGATAGGCGATGCCTTCGGTGGCGGACACGGCGACAAGGATGCCTCCAATCCTTCGAAATATGCCGATGTGAACGGCGATGTCACGTTCAATGTCTATGGCGGCACGATAGCACGTGTGTTCGCCGGCTCGAACAGTCGCGGTACCATCACCGGCACCTCTGCTCTTACCATCAACAAGACCGGCTCGTGCGACATGAAAATCGGGGAGGTCTATGGCGGCGGCAACGAGGCGGCCGGCGTGGCCAGTACCGTCAATATCGGCTGCACCGGCACGCTGGTGGCACTGGCCGGAGGCGATCGTTACGGCTATGCGCAGGAAGGTATAGGCTATGTCTATGGCGGTGCCAACCAGGCCGACATCGGCACCTCGGAAACGCCTTCCAATATCGTCATTAATATCAACAGCGGTATCGTGGCTAATGTCTTTGGCGGTAATAATACCAGCGGCGACATCTACGGTACCATCACGGTCAATATTGAAAAAGACAATAATGCCTCCTGCGCCTCCGACTGGTACGTGGGCAATGTCTTCGGCGGCGGCAACTTGGCTACCTATACCGGTAGCCCGGTGGTCAACATCAAGAACGGCACGGTCAGCGGCAATGTCTATGGCGCTGGCAAGGGTGATCCTTCGGCCACGGGCGACCAGGTGGGTGTGCCGGGCTCGGTCACCGGCAATCCGACAGTGACTGTGGGCGACAACACTGTCGGTCATGAAGCCTATGTGGCCGTTGTCGAAGGTGATGTCTATGGCGGCGGCGACGCTGCCAAGGTGGTCGGTAACACTACGGTCAATTTCCCGAAGTCCAACAGTACCGCAGCCAAGCTCTTCGGCGGCGGCAATGCGGCCGATGTGACGGGAACGGCCACTGTCAATATTTCCGACGGTACGGTCACTGCCGGTGTCTATGGCGGCTGCAACAGCCAGGGCTCGGTCGATGGCACCATTGCTGTCAATATCACCGGCGGTACGATAGGGGCCGCCAACAGCCTGGCCAATGTGCACGGCGGCGGCTACGGTGAGGCCACCGAGACGGCCGGCAATGTCAATGTGACCATCAATGGTGCTGATGTCAACATCTACGGCGATGTCTATGGCGGTTCCGCCCTGGGCAATGTCAACGACGAAATTACCGATGCCACCACCGTCACCCTGACGGCTGGTACGGTCAACGGCAATATCTACGGCGGCGGTCTGGGCGATGCCGAAAATGCGGCGCTGGTCAACGGTACGGCCGATGTGGTCATTAACGGCGGCACGGTGACGGGCAATGTCTTCGGTGCCAACAATGTGAACGGTACGCCCAAGGGCGCTGTGACGGTGACCGTCAACGGCACGGATATTCCCGTATCGGGCTATGCCCTGGCCGAAGTCTATGGCGGCGGCAACATGGCCAACTACAGTCCCACGGTCGTCACTACACCAGCTACGGTGGTGGTGAACGGCTGTGACAACAGCATCGGCTATGTCTATGGCGGCGGTAACGCTGCCGATGTGCCGGCCACCAGTGTCACCGTCTATGGCGGCAACATCGGTACGGTTTTCGGCGGCGGCCACGGCGACAAGGATGCTGAGCCTGCCACGGAAGCCAATGTGAGCGGCGACGTGACGGTGAATATCCATGGCGGTACCATCGGTCAGGTCTTCGGCGGTTCCAACAGCAAAGGTACCATCAGCGGCGAGGTCAGTGTGCTGGTCGAAAAAACGGGCCTTTGTGCCATGAAGATCGGCGAGGTCTATGGCGGCGGCAACCAGGCAGACGGTAATGCCGGCTCGGTGACCATCGGCTGCACGGGCGACTGGACTACCACCGGCGATAAGAATCACACGAATGCCAACACCACCGACAACCGCATCGGCTACGAACTGGAAGGTATCGGCACGGTCTTCGGCGGTGCCAACAATGCCAATATCGGTACTTCGGAGAACCATTCCGACATCACGCTCAGCATCAACAGCGGTATGGTGGCTAATGTCTTTGGCGGCAACAACAACGGCGGTACCATTTATGGCGACATTACCGTCAATATCGAAAAGACTTCGGACGGCTGCGGCTGGTATGTAGGCAATGTATATGGTGCCGGCAACCTGGCTCCTTATAGCGGCACTCCTGAAGTCTATATCAAGAACGGCGAGGTGAGCATCAACGTCTATGGTGGCGGTAAAGGTGCTTCGGCTGTTGTCACCGGTGATCCTTCTGTTGTCATCGGCGATGCTAATGCCGGCTATTCAGCCATTGTCGGCGGCGATGTCTATGGCGGCGGCGATGCTGCCGGCGTGACAGGTAATACTTCTGTCACCTATAACGATGCCAATGCTTCGAGCCATGTGGGCCGACTTTTCGGCGGCGGTAATGCGGCCGGTGTGAGCGGCACGGTGGGCGTCACCCTCACCAATGGTCAGGTGAACGGCGGTGTCTATGGCGGTTGTAATGCCAGCGGAAGTGTGGGCGCTGTCGTCATTGCCCTGAACGGCGGACAGGTAGGTGCTACGGGCAGTGGCAACGAGGCCGATGTCTATGGCGGCGGCTATGGCGCCAGCACGACGACGACCGATGATATCGCGGTCACCCTCAACGGCACCACTGTCTATGGCGACCTCTACGGCGGTTCGGCCCTGGGCGGTGTCAATGCTTCGACTTCCAATACCACAACGGTCACCCTGTCGAGTGCCACTTTGCACGGCAGCATCTTTGGCGGCGGCAAGGGCGACGACAGCACGACGGCCACCAGTGAAGGTAACACGGTGGTCAATATCAACACCTACGACCAGTACTTGACGGGTATCTATGGCGGTGCCAACGTCAGAGGCCTTGTCAAGGGCGATATAGCAGTCAACATCAATGCCAATGTCGGTGCCGACGGCAACAGACTGGATGTCTTCGGCGGCGGCTACGGTGCTGCCACCAGTACAAACGGCCATGTCACGGTCACTGTCGGCGATGAGTCGGGCAGCCTTCTCCCGGTGGTCTATGGCGATGTCTATGGCGGTTCTGCCCTGGGAAGTGTCAATGATGCGGTGGAAGACATTACCACGGTCAATTTCCTGAACGGAACGCTGCACGGCAATGTCTATGGCGGCGGTCTGGGTGCGGCCACGCTCGATGCCAACGGCTATATCGCTTCTGTAGAGACCGAAGCAGTGGTCAACGGCACGGTCCATGTCAATATCGGTTCTTCCACTCAGGTGAGCAACTCCGTCACTATCGACGGCAATGTATTCGGCTGCAACAACCTGGCCGGCTCTCCTGCGGGGCATGTCTATGTGGATGTCTATCACACGGGCCATACGCTGGCCGATGCCTGCCCCTCGTTCGGTTCCGATCCCTCGTCCTTCGATCAGGTACCGGCCCAGGCGGCCTATGCCATCGCCCAGGTCTATGGCGGCGGTAACCTGGCTCACTACACCACCAGTCTGGAAGGGGCCTCGACCCATGTCCATATCCACAATTGTGACAATACGATAGAATATGTCTATGGCGGCGGTAACGCGGCCAATACGCCGGCGAATGCCGTTACCGTCGACGGTGGCCGGCTCTATTTTGTCTTCGGTGGCGGTAACGGTGCCGGTACCGGCAATCCGGGAGCCAATATAGCTGGCGATGCCCAGGTTATGCTCAACGGCGGTATTATCGACAAGGTCTTCGGCGGCAGCAACACCAAGGGTATCGTACGGGGAGTCTCCAGCATCGATTTCTCGGAGAGTCCTGTCTGTACCCGTCTGGTCGGTGAGGTCTATGGCGGCGGCAACCAAGCTCCCGGCGGATCGGTCAACATGACCATACCCTGCGGAACTTCAGGTACCGGCGTACTTTTCGGCGGATCGAGAAACGCCGATATGGGTACTGAAGAAGATTTTAAGGCCGGCCGGCCTGTCACTCTTACACTGACGGTCTTGGGCGGCGACTTTGACGAGGTCTTCGGCGGCAACAACGAAGGCGGCACCATTTGGGGCAATGTCGTCCTTAATCTTAAAGGCGGCACGATAGTCGATGCCTACGGCGGCAACAATGCCGGCGGCAACATAGCCGGTACCATCACGGTCAATGTCATCGACGACGAGGACACCGACTGTCCTCTGATACTGACCAATGTCTATGGCGGCGGCAAGAATGCTGCCTATACACCTGCCGATGCCTCCATCAACAGTCCTATGGTGAACGTGCTGCACAAGAAGAGCGGTACGAGCATCACCGGCGACGTGTTCGGCGGCGGCTTGGGTGAACCGGCCGTAGTGACGGCCAATCCGGTAGTGACTGTCGGCGATGTGTCCGCAGGTCATGAGAGCCGTATTGCCACCGTTGCCGGCAATATCTACGGCGGCGGTTCGATGGCCAGTGTGACGGGCTACACTTCAGTGCTGATGCAGAAAGACAACAGCTCGGTGGGCGGCAGTATCTTCGGTGCCGGCAAGGGCAGCGAGGACGATGCGGCAGCTGCAGTGGTCACAGAAAGTGCCAGTGTCACCATGACGGGCGGCAGTGTCGGTCTCAGTATCTATGGCGGCGGTGAGATGGCTTCCGTAGGTGTCTATACCCGCGACGGAGAAGGTTTGGTGACGGGCGTCGATGCCACCAAAGGCACCACTACTGTGGCCGTCAGTGGTGGTACGGTCGGCCCGGACGATATCAGTCCTGTCGATATCAATGGCCACGGCAATGTCTTCGGTGGCGGTTTGGGTAAGGCAGGCTATCATGCCTGGGCCTATGTCACCAACGCTGTTGTCAACCTGAGTGGCGGCACGGTGCGCGGCTCGGTCTTCGGCGGCGGCGAGAACGGTCATGTGAGCAAGGATACCCGTGTAACGGTCAGCGGCGGTACGGTCGGGGTGCGTATTCCACACCGCTATCGTGACATCAGTTCGGACAACGGCTCGAGCAATCCTGTCTATGCCGGCAACGTCTATGGCGGCGGCCGTGGCATCGACCGCACCACAGTGGGTAACCATCTGAGTGTTACCGCCGGACAGGTCTATGGCAACACCAATGTCTCCGTCACGGGCGGCCATATCCGACACTCGGTCTATGGCGGCGGTTCGCTGGCTATGGTGGGAACTTATACCATCACTACGGACCACACTGTTTTCGGCGGCAACGTGCATAATTTCACCGAAAATACTGGCAATGCCACCGTCTCCGTCAGTGGTGGACGTATCGGCCCCTCCTGGGACGACCTGCTCTATGACGAGGCTGGCAACCGCCTGGTCGATGCCAGCGGCAATCCGCTGTCTTCCTATCCTTATGGGGGCAGTGCCGGAGCAGCCGACACCATTGCACAGAACTTCGAGTGTCTTGGTGAAAATGAGGGCATGGTCTATGGTTCGGGCCGTGGTGTCAATTTCCCCAACGATGACAATGTCGATCATGAGCTCTATGTCGAACTGGCATTCACCAACAATACCCATGTCACCGTCAGCGGCACAGCCGAGGTAGTCGGCTCGGTGTTCGGCGGCGGCGAGAACGGCCACGTGAAGAACCATACGCAGGTCGATATCCAGGGCGGAACCATCGGCGGCCTGCGTCTGCATCACAACGGATTCTATCTGCCTGATTATCCTTCGGTCTTCATTCCCGATTCCGATGACAGTGACGACGAAATGGAGATAGACAACAATGGTACGGGTAAGGTGATTTTCCGAGGCAATGTCTATGGCGGCGGCCGTGGTGTTGACCATACTTCTGCCAGCGATCCTACTACTGCACAGCTTATTTTCAGTATCTCGGCTGGCCGTGTCTATGGAAACACCCAGGTCAACGTCACAGGGGGCAACATCCTGCACAATGTCTTCGGCGGCGGCAGTATTGCTTCGGTCGGTACTTACACCTATCCTTTGGTGGACGGACAGCCGGACTTCCTTAACTCCAGCCCGACGGGCTGCTGGCCCAATACGGGTAAGACTGAGGTCAATATCAGTGGCGGTCAGGTAGGCCAGATGGGCGAGAACGAAGGTTATGTCTATGGCGGCGGCCGTGGCGTGGCCGGCGCCAGCAATGCCCAGGTGACTCATATGGCTTTTGTCAACGAGACAGAGGTCAACATTCTATCGGACGAGACCAACAACACTCATGCCGATGTCCGGGCTTCTGTCTTTGGTGGCGGTATGAACGGCCATGTGCTGGGTGACACCCATGTCACCGTCAGCGGTGGTGTGGTAGGTGGCAAAACGGCTGCCGACTATGGCAGCTACGACACCGAAAAATTCCCGGTTGAGAACCGGCCGGCAGTGGCTGACACCACCATCCACGGCATTGCCTACTATTCCGGCATCATCGCGGGCGACACCATCACCCGCACCGATGGTACAGGTCCGGCGACGGTCTACCTGGGCAATGTCTATGGCGGCGGCCGCGGCGTGGACCACTATGGTGTCAGCAACACCAACCTCAGTGCTACGGCAGGCCGTGTATATGGCAATACTCATCTGACTGTCACAGGCGGCATCATCTATCACAGTATCTTCGGCGGCGGCAGTATCGCCTCGGTGGGTTCGTACACGACTTACAGTGCCGGGGAGGCTGCTGCCGATCTGGCGGAGGAAGAACGTTACCGTATTGTCGAGGGACAACCCAAGGCTTCTGTCAGCGGCGGCCTGGCCACCGTGGTGGTCAGTGGCGGGCGCATCGGCACCAACGGCCGCAACAACGGACGTGTATTTGGTTCCTCGCGAGGTATGGCCGGTGTGAACTATCGAGGCCTGGGCTATGTCAACATTGCCCATGTCACCATTAGCGGAGGCTTTGTACGGGGGGCTGTCTTCGGCAGCGGCGAGAACGGCCACGTGCTCGATTCAACCCTGGTTATGGTTAGCGGCGGCCATGTCGGCAACGGCAAGCGTCATGGTGAATACACCTGGATCAACAACTACGTGGGCAATGTCTATGGTGGCGGCCGCGGTCTGGACCGTACCATTGAAAATTCCACCACGGTGAGTCCTTTCGCCGGCCGTGTCTTTGGCTCGACCAACGTTGTGGTGAGCGGCGGCCATATCCATCAGAATGTCTATGGCGGCGGTTCGCTGGCTTCGGTGGGACGTTACAAACGATATATGGCCGATCCGGAGTCGGAGCGCTACAATACCATCACTTATGCCGATGCGGACAAGGGTACCTGCTATGTCACCGTCACGGGCGGAATCATCGGTATCGACGGCGATAACAACGGTCATGTCTTCGGATCGAGTCGTGGTACGGCAACGACTTTCCGCGATATCCGTGCCAGTCTGGCCTACACGGCCGACAGCAGGGTGAGCATCGAGGGTGGTCGCATTTTCGGTTCGGTCTTCGGCGGCGGCGAAAGCGGCCATGTGCAGCGCAATGCCCATGTCAGCGTCAGCGGAGGCGAAATAGGCATCGCCATCCCCAAGGACTATGATTCGTGTACAGAGGAGGAAAAAGCACTGTATGACCTGGCCGGTAATGTCTATGGCGCAGGCCGTGGTATCGACCAGGTCGTTTCGGGTGACAACAAGGGCTATTCGATGAGTGCCGGCTATGTACGCGGCAACACTCTGGTCACCATTACCGGCGGCACCATTCACCGCAATGTCTATGGCGGCGGATCGATGGGTTCGGTAGGTGACTACGGTCCCTATTGCCGGCTCAATTTCTGGCAGGCTGATCCCGCATCTTTCTCGCGTGGCACCGCGGCCAACTCCTATGCAGATGCCGGCAACGGCGTGGCTACTGTAGTAATCAAGGGAGGCGTGGGCACCAGCGACGGTGTGGCTCACGGGTATGGCGGCAATGTCTTCGGATCGTGCCGCGGTGAAGCCAACGACCCCAGTCACGACAGTTCGCTCGACGAGTTCTATGACGACGGCGGATTTGCCGAAATGGCCTATGTGACCGGCTCCCATGTGATTGTGGAAACCGGAGCCATGGTCTATGGCAATGTCTATGGCGGTGGCGAGAACGGTCACGTCGATTTTGGCGGCACGCTGGTCGATGTTCTCAACGGTACGGTCAACGGCCATGTCTTCGGAGGCGGTAAGGGTAGCACGACTTCACCCACAGCAGGTATTGTCGACGGCCCGGCTCAGGTCAACGTCGGAACTGCCGGGCAGGTCTCCAATACGGTGGTGATCGGAGGCGATGTCTTTGCCGGCAACGATACCTATTCATCGCCCCTGGGGGTTATGCAGGTCGATGTCTATCGCACCGCACACACTTCCGGCGTCAACACGGTGGCCGATGACGGCTACGCGCTCAATGCAGTCTATGGCGGTGGCAACCTGGCTCATGTGCTGACGGGAGTGGCCGCGACCGATTTCAGCGGCACCATCTACGATGATTATTATATCTCCGAGCGTCTCGAGGCTACCGACAGTAACCCGGCAGGATATTATCCCTGGCCCGGCATCGTCGGCGGTGTGCGCAAGTCGGTGGTCAGAATCCACGGTTGTGAGAATACCATCGACTATGTCTATGGCGGCGGTAATGCGGCCGACTGTCTCGAAACAGAGGTCGTTGTCGAAGGTGGCCGCATCGGCCATGTCTTTGGCGGCGGACACGGAGACCAGGAGGCACTGGGCAGCGGTCACAGCGATGTGTCGGCCAATGTCAGGGGCAATTCCTCGGTAGATATCCAGGGCGGTACCATCGCCCAGGTCTTTGCCGGAAGCAACGTTAACGGCAGCATCGCCGGCGAAATCGGCCTGACCATCGACAAAAAGAGCGACTGCGACATGAAGCTCGGCGAGGTCTATGGCGGCGGCAACCTGGCTGCCAGCAAGGCGGCCACCGTTACAATCGGCTGTACGGGCACCTGGACCACGGCGGGAGCGAACAATCATACGAATGCCAACACCACCGACAACCGTATCGGCTATGAGCTGGAAGGTATCTGGGCCGTCTATGGCGGTGCCAACCAGGCCGACGTGATTACCGGCGACATCGTGCTGGACATCAATAGCGGCATCGTGGCCAATGTCTTTGGCGGCAACAATACCAGTGGATCGATAGCCGGTACCATTACGGTCAACATCGAGAAGGACGACGATGCCGACTGTGCTTCCGACTGGTATGTGGGCAATGTCTTCGGCGGCGGTAACCTGGCTGCCTACGAGGGCAGTCCGGCGGTCAACATCAAGAACGGTACGGTCAGCGGTAATGTCTATGGCGGCGGTAACGGCGATCCTGAGGACGATACGCAGATCCAAGGCTCGACGGCGGCTCCGGTGGTCACTGTCGGCGACCTGCTGGTCGATGCCTATCAGGCCATCGTGCTGGGCGAGGTCTATGGCGGCGGTAACGCGGCCAAGGTGACCGGCCTGGCTGCTCCGACGGTGCTGATACCCAACAAATGCAATACTGAGGTAGGTTATGTCTATGGCGGCGGTAATGCGGCCGATGTGCCGGCGACCAATGTCACTATTGCCGGCGGCACCGTGCATCACGATGTCTTCGGTGGCGGTCATGGTGACCAGGCCGGCTTGGGCAGCGGCCATAGTGACAAGCAGGCCAATGTGACGGGTGATGCCAGCGTGGTGGTCACCGGCGGTAAGATAGACCGTGTCTTTGCCGGCGGCAACATCAACGGCAGCATCACGGGTACGGTAACGTTGAATATCGACAAGGCAGCCGATGCCAACTGCGACATGATGATCGGTGAGGCCTACGGCGGCGGCAACATGGCGGCAAGTAAGGCCGGCAATCTGACCATTGGCTGCACGGGTGCCTGGACGACAACAGGAACGAACAATCACACGAATGCCAACACTACCGACAATCGCATCGGCTATGAGCTGGAAGGCATCGGATCTGTTTACGGCGGTGCCAACCAGGCAGATGTGACTGCCGGCGACATCGTGCTGGATATCAACAGTGGTATGGTGGCCAATGTCTTCGGCGGCAACAATACCAGCGGATCGATTTCGGGCAACATTACGGTCAATATCGAAAAGACAGGGGAGAGTGCCGATTGCGGCTGGTATGTGGGCAATGTCTTCGGCGGCGGTAACCTGGCTGCCTATACGGGCGATCCGGTGGTGAACGTCAAGAACGGCACGGTCAGCGGTAATGTCTTCGGTGGCGGCAAGGGCCTGGCTTCGGATCACACCAAGGGCCAGGTGACGGGCAATCCGCTGGTCACCATCGGCGACAATGCTTCCGGCCATGAGAGCTACGTGGCTGTGGTCAGCGGCGATGTCTATGGCGGTGGCGATGCCGGTAACGTAGTGGGTACTCCTGTGGTCAATGTCGTCAACAAGTGCAATACGACCATTGCCAATGTCTATGGCGGCGGTAATGCGGCCGATGTCGGCGGAACGGACGTGAACATCGACGGCGGCACCGTAACGGGTATGGTCTTCGGCGGTGGTCACGGCGATGCCGAGGCCAGTCCGCAGAAGGAGGCCAACGTGAGTGGCAATGTTTCTGTGGAGGTCACCGGCGGTACCATCAACAAGGTATTCGGCGGCTCGAACAGCAAGGGCAACATCACCGGTACGGTGGCTGTCAATATCGCCAAGGATGACAACAGCTGCGAACTGCACATTACTGAGGTCTATGGCGGCGGCAACGTGGCTGCCGGTAACGCCGGCACCATCACCATCGGCTGTACCGGAGGCGAGACCGAGGGTATCGGCGATGTCTATGGCGGTGCCAATGCGGCCGACATCAACAGCGACATTACCCTGAACATCACCGGCGGCAAGATCAACCGTGTCTTCGGCGGCAACAATGCCAGCGGAACGATCAACGGCGGTGTCGAGGTCAATGTCAACTGGAGCGGCAGTTGCGACCAGAACAGCATACAGAATGTCTATGGTGCCGGTAACCAGGCCCCCTATACTGTTCCTGGCGGCAAAACGCTGGCCGTGAACATCCTCAACGGTACAATCAGCCAGAATGTCTATGGCGGCGGTCTGGGTGAGCCGGCCGTTGTCACCGGCAATCCGACAGTGACTGTGGGCGATCCCACAGAAGGTCATGAGTCCTATGTGGCCACCGTGGCCGGATCTGTCTTCGGCGGCGGCGATGCGGCCGCTGTGACGGGTAATCCGACGGTTTACACCTGGAATGACAACACCACGGCTGCCAGTGTCTTCGGCGGCGGTAACCTGGCTGCCGTTACCGGCAGTACGGATGTCGAGATTGGTGCCGGTACGGTGGGCACGGTCTATGGCGGCGGCAACGAGGCCGGTGTCTCGGCCGATGCTGCCGTGATACTGGTCGGCGGTCAGGTGACGGGCGGTCTCTACGGCGGCTGTAATACTTCGGGTTCGATCGGCGGTAACACTGTCGTGACGCTCACGGGCGGCCAGATGGGTACGGATGCCTCGGCAACGGCCAATGTCCATGGCGGAGGCTACGGCCCGGCAACCGGGGTGGACGGCAATGTGACGGTCAATGTCGGCGTACAGGACGGTTCGACCGCAGCAACCGTTTACGGCGATGTCTATGGCGGCTCGGCCCTGGGCAATGTCAACACCAATACGGACAACACGACACAGGTCAACCTTTACAAGGGTACGGTCTATGGCAATGTCTATGGCGGCGGCCTGGGCGATGCCACTCATGCGGCCCTGGTCAACGGCAACGTAAAGGTCGTCCTTGACGGCGTAGCCTTCGGCATCTCCTACGGTGAAGACGACCAGCATAACACCATTCCTGTCAACGGTCGTGTCTTCGGCTGCAACAACATCAACGGTACGCCTAAGGGACTGGTACAGGTCGTGGTGAACCGTACGGTGCCTGTCGGCGGCGGTGCACATGAGACCGGCACCTATGAGGTGCAGGCTGTCTATGGCGGCGGTAATCTGGCCGCCTACGATCCGGCCGAGCCTTCGACGAGCTATTCCGAAGTGATTGTGAACGGTTGTGACGTCGCCAGTATCGAATATGTCTATGGCGGCGGCAATGCAGCTCCTGTCCCGGCCAGTGAGGTCCATATCCTTGGAACCTTCGAGATCGATTATGTGTTCGGTGGCGGTAACGGTAAGGATAGGATTTTCAAGAACGGAATCTGGATGGCCAACCCGGGCGCCGATGTGGGCATCATCGACCAGGCGGCTTACACTGGAAATACCTCCAGCGGACGCTATGGCAAGGGCAGGGCGCATACCGAGATCCTCGGCGGTATCATCCATCATGTCTTCGGCGGCAGCAATACTTTGGGTAATGTGGTCGATTCGGCTATTGTCACATTGGGCGACCAGGATCTGGCTACCTGTGAGTTTGTGGTCGATGAGGTGTTCGGGGCCGGCAACGAAGCCTACATGGCCGGTGTCGCACAAATCGACATGAAGTGTATTCCCGGTATCATGTCGGCTGTCTATGGCGGTTCCCGTCTGGCCGATATCCACAACGATGTGGTGCTGAATATCACCGGAGGCCACTATCGGAGAGTTTTCGGCGGTAACGACCAGGCCGGCAATATCTATGGCTCCATTACGGTCAATATTGAGGAAACCGGCTGTCTGCCCATCATCATCGGCGAACTCTACGGCGGCGGTAACCAGGCCGACTATTCGGTCTATGGCTATAACGACGACGGCACGCTCAAGCGGCCCGGTGTGGATGGTGTGACAATTGCCGACTCAGTATACTCCCATCCTCAGATCAATGTCAAGTCAGCCACCCGTATCGGCACGGTCTATGGCGGCGGCCTGGAGGCTTTGGTTGTCGGAAATCCGCATGTGAACATCAATATGTGCCAAGGCTGGGTGAACGGCGTCTATGAGCCTGCCGACGGTGCCACGGGCGATGTGAACGATACGGAGCACTATGACGAGAGCTTCAAGTACAAGGATGCCACTGACCTGGAACTGGGTACCATCGGTACGGTCTTCGGCGGCGGTAACAGGGCGGATGTCATCGGCGACACTTATGTCAATGTCGGCACTCAGACCCAGATCAGCCTGGAGACTTTGACAACGGATACGGAAAACCCGGATTACGAGACGCTGAATCCTCTGCACTATACCAATCCTCGGAAAGTCGTCGGTGCCAATATCCTGGGAAATGTCTATGGCGGCGGCAATCAGGCCAATGTCACGGGCAAGACTCATGTGACGGTAGGGCGTGAGTCGGGTGAATAAAAAAAATAGCCGGAAGTATCGTCTTGCATGAATTATTTCTATAACTTTGTCGCGATGTACTATTACTAATAAGTTCATAAAATGAAGCGTTTTGTTCTGACACTGACCATGGCTGTGCTCGCAATGTCGATGAGCACTTCTCTTTATGCCTACGACTGTGAGGTGGACGGTATTTTTTACTACCGTATCTCGGCTACAGATCTGGAGGTCGCCTACAAAGTCTTTTCCGACAACAACCGGACGGCCTACACGGGTTCTGTGACCATCCCTGCCACTGTTACCTATAACGGCAAGACTTTCAATGTGACCTCTATCGGCGAATATGCCTTCCGTGACTGTAATTCCCTGTCGTCGGTGAATATTCCCTCCAGTGTGAAGACCATCAAGAACTACGCTTTCTACAACTGTTCTTCATTGTCGTCTCTGAACATTCCTGCTGGAGTGTCCACTTTCGGCGCCGGTGTCTTTGAGGGCTGTTCTTCACTGATGAGCGTGGAGATTCCTTCGGGCATGACAGCTATCGAAACGGAAACATTCTTCGGCTGTGCCGCGCTGAAGTCGGTGGTGATTCCGGATGGTGTCAAATCCATTGCTGCCGGTGCTTTTGCCTACTGCACTTCACTCAACTCCATTTATTGTCTTTCTGCGACGGCTCCTTCTTGTGAGGCCAACGCTTTCGACAAAGTGGATCTGACGTGGTGCACCATCTACGTGCCGGCTTCCAGCGCAGCTTCCTATAAGGAAGGCAAGGTCTGGAAGGATTTCTTCATCGAGGAATTCAGCGGTAAGCTGGAAGATGTCAAGGACAGACAGTAAAGTGAAGATAAAGAGTTTCATCATATTTATTGCCCTGGCCCTTGGCTGGGGCAATATTGCTTGTTTATCCCAGGAAGCCTTGCAGGTCTCCCGCTGGAGCGACAATTGGTATGTGGGTGTACAGACGGGGGTGGCAACCAAAACCACCGACAACGAATGGCTGCAGAACCTGAATCCTCAGGCCTCGCTGCGCGTGGGGCGCATGATGACTCCCGTTGTGGGTTGGGCAGTTGAGGCGGCCGGTTATTTCAAAGACTACCGTTTCGGATATAGCAGCAATGTGGTCAAGGCTCTGAATGCCCATCTGCTGGCCAACGTCAATCTGAGCAGGCTGCTGGGAGGCTATCCGGGCAAGCCCCGCCGCGTGGAAATTGCCGCACTGGCCGGGCCGGGCATCAACCATATTTTCGGGCTGACGGCCGGTGAGGCCGGCAACAACAACGACCTGACGGCCAAGCTGGCCATGAACCTGCTTTGTCATCTGGGTGCCGGATATCAGTGGCAGCTGTACCTGGAACCGGCTATTCTGTACAATCTGGACCGCTATTCCAGAACGGGTTTCCATGCCGATTATTCGGCCGTGCAAGTGTCTGTCGGACTTAACTATTCTTTCCGTAATTCAAACGGTACGCATCATTTTCGCAAATACACTGTGTTCAGTCTGCCTTCGTCGGACTTTGCCATCGGACGTGATATGGCCGATGTCGGGAAGCCGGCTGATGTCCATACTCGGGCTGATGCCCGGAAGCAGACCGTCACATCCGACCCGGAAAAACATCGAAAAAAGGCGCGGACTTTTGTACGGGCGTATGAGATTGGAAAGAACGGCCCGGTCCTTGACACGGCGGCTGTGGCTACTGTTGCCGTAGTGACGGCAGAGCCGAAACCTGCTCCGAAGACGAAACCTGCTCCGATGACGAAACCTGCTCCGAAGACGAAACCAGCTCTGGAGACGAAACCTGCGCCGGAGACGAAGCCGGCACCGGAATCCGGAGAAGCCTGGGCGGACATCGCCTTCCGGCCGAACAGTACCGAACTGACGGAGGTCGAAATGAACAAGGTCTCATCGGTGGCAATGTATCTTAAGACTCGTCCCAAGGCCTGTGTCAGACTGGTCGGAACTGTGGAGCAGGGAGAGGATCCATCTAATGCCCGCGAACGGGCCGAGGCTGTCGGTCGCCTTCTTGTGCGTCGTTTCGATGTGAACCCCGGCCGTGTCACCGCCGAAGGGGGCCAGGATACCTCTGTCGGAAGCCTGGTGCGTATCTTTGTAGATTAATCTTTTACGGCTGCCTTGCAGATTGCGGCGGGTAATACTTGCATTTGGGTTTGGCATTTATTATTTTTGTCCTTTGAATGTTAAACGGGCGCTCGAATGGTTTTCTCTCTACAGATGAACGGACAGCTCCTGCGACTGGACAGGCCGCGGGTGATGGGAATTGTCAATGTGACGCCCGATTCTTTCTATGCCGGCAGCCGCTGTGAGCAGGTCCCGGCTTTGTTGCAGCGGGTAGGGGAGATGCTCTCCGAGGGGGCCGACATACTGGATATCGGTGCCTGTTCGACCCGTCCGGGCAGCAAGCAGGTGTCGGAAAAGGAGGAGCTGGAGCGTCTGCTGCCGGCTCTGGAAGCTATCAGAAACCATTATCCCGATGTGCTGTTGTCGGTGGACACCTATCGCGGCGAAGTGGCCCGTCGTGCCGTCGAGGACTACGGTGTGGCCATGATCAACGACATTTCGGGCGGCGACATGGATTCCCGGATGTTCGAGACGGTGGCCCGCTGCCAGGTGCCTTATGTATTGTCGCATATCCAGGGCACTCCTGCCGACATGCAGCAGGCTCCCGTCTATGACGATCTGATGACGGACATCTGTCGCTATCTGGCCGAGCGTATGCAGCGCCTGCACAGCCTGGGTGTGAACGACATTGTCGTGGATCCGGGTTTCGGCTTCGGCAAGACCTTGGAGCAGAATTATGAGCTCTTGCGGCGCCTGCCCGACCTGAGGCTGCTGAATGCGCCGGTGATGGTCGGCTTGTCGCGCAAGTCGATGATTTGCCGGGTGCTGGAGCTGAAGCCCGAAGAGGCGCTCAACGGCACTACCGTGCTCAATACCCTGGCCCTGTGCGGAGGTGCTCATATCTTGCGTGTCCACGATGTGGCGCCGGCCGTGCAGTGTGTCAAATTATTTATGACTTATCAAAATACAGCCCCATGCTACCCAACCTGCTGAACATACTCGACATCTTTCTCGTATCGCTGCTCTTGTACGGCATTTACAAGCTGATGAAGAACTCGGGTGCGCTGAACATCTTTATCGGGGTGCTTTCTTTCCTGGCTCTCTGGGTGCTGGTTTCCTATGTACTGAAGCTGAAGATGCTGGGCGGTCTGCTGGACAAGTTCGTCAGTGTCGGTGCTATAGCCCTGATAGTGTTGTTCCAGAACGAAATCCGGCGTTTTTTCGTCATGCTGGGCTCCCGGCGGCAGTGGAACAGCTTTGTTTCGCTGTTTTCTCCCAAGGAGACGGAGCGCTCATCGATGCAGTATATTGTGCAGATTGTCCTGGCCTGTAAGAACATGGCCTCCAAGAAGACCGGTGCACTGATTGTCATCGAACAGAATGTAAGCCTGGACCCTTATGTCCTGACGGGCGAACGGCTCGATGCTGTGGTCAGTGCCCGACTCATTGAGAATATCTTTTTCAAGAATACTCCCTTGCATGACGGAGCCATGATTGTCAGCAACGGCAAGATCGAGGCGGCAGCCTGCATCCTGCCTGTGTCGGGCAGTACCGACATTCCTGCCAGTTACGGACTGCGCCATCGTTCGGCCTTGGGCATTGCCCAGCAGACTGACGCCGTGGCTGTCGTGGTCTCGGAAGAGACCGGCCAGATTGCCCTGGCACATAACGGCAGCATCACAGGCCAGCTGACGGCCACCGAGCTGGAACGTCGCCTGGACGAACTTCTTGTCCAGCATAAGTCAGCCCGACAGTTGCGCAGACAACATAGGGAACCTTCCCATGCAGCCAAGGCCCCCGGACAGGAGTCGGTCATGGCAAGCCAGAAGAGTGGGAATTCAGATCTTTTTGATAATAAGTCATAGAAAATGAGTTTGTTAGAGCAAATGCGTTCCCGTGCACAAGCTTATCCGCAGAAGATTGTGCTGGCAGAAGGAACGGAAATCAGAACACTGAAGGCTGCCAACCAGATACTGGTGGACGGCGTCGCGGAAATCATCCTGATAGGCAATCCGTCAGAAATCAGGTCTTTAGCTAAAGAAAACCATCTGGACAGCATTGAGAAGGCTACCATTATCGATCCGCTTTGCCACGACAAGAAAGAGGCCTATACCCAGCTGCTGTTCGAGCTGAGAAAAAATAAGGGCATGACCCTCGAAGAGGCCGGCCGCAAGGTGGAGGATCCGCTGTATCTGGCCTGCCTGATGATCAAGAACGGAGATGCCGACGGCGAAGTGGCCGGTGCCCGCAATTCGACGGGCAATGTGCTGCGTCCGGCATTCCAGATTGTCAAGACTTTGCCGGGTATCTCAGTGGTCTCCGGGGCATTTCTGATGTTCTTGCAAAACAAGCAATACGGTTACGACGGCATGATGGTCTTTGCCGACTGCGCCGTCACCCCCAACCCTACAGCTCCCGAGCTGGCTCAGATTGCGGTTTCGACAGCCGCCACCGCCCGCAACATCGCCGGATTCGAGCCTCAGATTGCCATGCTGAGCTTCTCGACCAAGGGCAGTGCCAAGCATGAGATGGTCGACAAGGTGGTCGAAGCCACCCGTCTGGCTCATGAAATGGCCCCCCAGCTCAAAATTGACGGCGAGCTGCAGGCTGATGCCGCCTTGGTGGCTTCGGTGGCTGCGGCCAAGGCTCCGGGCAGCGACATCGCCGGACATGCCAACGTGCTGGTGTTCCCGACGCTCGAAGCAGGCAATATTGCCTACAAACTGGTGCAGCGTCTGGGCAATGCCGAAGCCATCGGTCCGATCCTACAGGGTATGGCGGCTCCCATCAACGACCTGTCGCGCGGCTGTTCGGTCGATGATGTCTACAAGATGATAGTCATCACTTGCAACCAGGCTATAGGAATTAAGAGGAAATAATAACCAAAATGTTATGTGGTGCAAGCCGAGGGCAGAGGCCAAACTTGCTTGGACTATGCCGAGGCGCCGCCCATATTGCATTTTAAACGAAGTTTAAAATGAAAGTACTAGTATTGAATTGCGGCAGCTCGTCCATCAAGTACAAGCTGTTCGACATGGAAACCCAGTCGGCTATCGCCCAGGGCGGCATCGAAAAAATCGGTCTGCCAGGCTCCTTCCTGAAACTGACGACTCCTTCGGGAGAAAAAGTGATCATCGAAGAAGATTTCCCGCAGCATACCAAGGGAATTGAGTTTATTTTCGAGCTGCTCACCCAAGGCCGGTACGCCTGCATCTCGTCGCTGCACGACATTGATGCGGTCGGTCACCGGGTGGTCCACGGCGGAGAGAAATTCAATGCCAGTATGCTCATTACTCCCGAAGTGATTGACAATATCGTAGCTTGCGCCGATTTGGCCCCGCTGCACAACCCGGCCAACCTGCTGGGTATCGAGGCGGTGACTAAAATCGCTCCCAAGATGCCTCAGGTGGCGGTCTTCGACACGGCTTTCCATCAGACCATGCCGGCCAAGGCCTATACCTACGGTATTCCTTACGAGTTTTACCGGAAATACGGCGTCCGCCGTTACGGATTCCACGGCACCAGCCATCGCTACGTATCGGCCAAGGCCTGCGAAGTGCTTGGCCTGGACTACGAGCATCAGCGTATCATTACGGCGCATATCGGCAACGGTGGCTCGCTGGCCGCCATCAAGGACGGCCGCTGTATTGACACGACCATGGGTCTGACACCTCTGGAAGGCCTGCTCATGGGCACCCGCTCGGGCGACATCGATGCCGGAGCGGTGGCCTATCTTATGGAAAAAGAGCAGCTGACTCCCCGGCAGATGAGCGATCTGCTGAACAAGAAGAGCGGTATCATGGGGGTGTCGGGCGTGTCTTCGGACATGCGTGAACTGGTCAGTGCTGCCGACGGGGGAAATGACCGTGCCCGTCTGGCCATGGATATGTACCACTATCGCATCAAAAAGTATATCGGCGCTTTCGCGGCTGCCATGGGAGGTCTGGACCTGCTGGTCTTCACGGGCGGCGTGGGCGAGAACCAGTCGTATGCCCGTTCGGAAATCTGCTCCGGTCTGGAGTGGATGGGCATCAAACTCGACCATGCTGTCAACGATCGGGTACATGGAGACACTGCCCTTATTTCGACACCGGATGCCGGCGTGAAAGTGATTGTCCTTCCCACCGATGAGGAATGGATGATTGCCTCCGATACGGTGAACTGCCTGAAATAGGACCTGACGCTTTCAAAATAACGCGCCCCCGTTCTCAAGACGGGGGCGCGTTTATATTGTCTGTCAGAAGTGTTATGTTCAGCGTTGCTTGTTGCCGCCGGGCAGGTCGTAGTTGCGTACGACCATGTTGCCGCTGTGGTCGGTTTCTGTCACCCGGACGGTAAGATTGTCGGCCTCCGGGTAGAAAATCATGCTCGACAACGGAAAGGAGAGGGTGACGCCGGCCTGTTCCGCCCCTGTACCGTCGGTATCGGGATAGTGCTGCAGCTCGATGGTGAGCGTCTTGTCGGTGTAGCCCTGGCTGACCAGCAGGAAGCGGTGTTGTCCGGCGTTGTCCTGATAGCGGTAGCTGAGCGCAACGTTCAGATAGCCTCCTCCCAGCCAGAACCGATCGATCTTGACGGCATCCTTGGGCTGTTTCATCAGTCCGGGGTCGGGCTCCCAGGTGAGCGGAATTACCTGTACGGGAAAGATATCCAGCAATTCGGCTTCCCAGGCGGCACTGTCTTGTGAGTGATTGGCCGTGAGGGTGTAGTGCAGTTTATAGCGCTTGCCTGTCTCAAAAACATAGTCGCAGTTGCGGGGATAGATTTTTTTGCCGTCGTCCAGCAGCAGATGTATTCTGTCCTGACGGTCGGCCTGGGCGACCCCGAGATCGATCCGGAAATCGTCGGCGACCTGGTAAAGATCCTGAGAGCAGGCACCGAGCCATAGCAGAGCACTTAGGACGGCCAACTGCAGCAGATGCTTATTTGAGGGCATAGGTAAAGGTGTGGGTGTAGTGCTGTTCAACTTTATAGCCAAACTGTATATAGACCGTGTCCTGGCCTGCAAACTCAGCCTTGAGCGGTCGCAGGTCGAAACTGGTCACCTGCTCCTGAACATAATAGGGGGAGATGGACGGAGTGTTATGCTTCAGTTCCAGGCAGACCAAGGGCCATTGTCCCGGCTGTGTCCTGTCTTTGTCTTTGACTCTGACCAACTCGAATTTCTGGGCTTTCTGGGCCGAGGAGACATAGTTGGTGAACAGGATATTCATGTAGTCGTTGCCGATCCAGGCGGAATACATGTCGTTGAGCGGCTGGTTGTCGAGGGTGTCACGGTCGGAGCTCTCGAACTGGGTGAGATTTTGCACCAATACTTCCTTGTAGGCGGTCACATTAATCTCCCAGTCGGGTAGCGAGGTGTCGTCCTTGGTGTAGAAATACAGCAGGATGCGTCCGCCGTCTTTGATGCTGTCTGTCCAGTAGAGATCTTCCTGCGGATGGAGTGCCACACCGATGTCGGAGCTGAAATAGTCAAGCTGGCCGTCGGAGGAATGGACGGTGGCCATGGTCTGCAGATAGACGGGCAGTTCTTCTTTGTCATTGCAGGAAAACAGCATCGCTGCCGCCAGCAGGCTCAGACTGATTTTGAAAAGGCTTTTCATATAGTTGTTCTTTTATGATTAATCAAAGGATTGGCATACATCTCCAGAAGTTTTTCCCGCAGGAAGACGGTGTCCTTTTCGGAATCGGGCAGGTCGATCCGTGAGATCTGCCTTTCGATGTAGTCTTCGAAGAGACGCTTCTCTTCGGCCGTGCAGCCGCCGTGGCCGCTGAGGGCTGCCAAGTCTTCATGCCCGGGCAGCCGGCCGAGCAGTTCCAGAGCGGCATAATTGCCCGGGTAAATCCGGTAGCCGGCGTGTATTTCCCTGTCTATAAGCGTGCAGACCCGGTCCAGCAATTCGTTCTTGGGAAGGCCCTCGTCCATCTTGAGCAGGCTGCTGGCGAGACAGGCGCCGGCATGGTAGTGCACCTGCCCCTTGGTCCCTGTCATACCGGTAGTCATACTCAGGAGATCGTCCTGCGGTTTTTTCCGGAAATCGGGACGGTCTCGTTTGAGGAGCAGTTCTTTAGCCTTCAGGTAGTCGCAGGGATCATACTGGTAGGAGATGCTCAGCGCCACCGGATTCAAAGACGCCAAATCCTTCAGAATGTTACCTTCACCGCTCATTATTAACATTTTTATTATGCTTTTCTGCGTGCGGTCGTCCGAATCTTTGGCGCGTCCTTCACGTTGGGCCAGCCAGACGGACTGACTGCGGCGGCAGAGGGTGTCGCGGATATAGGCCGAGAGTTCCCTGGAGGCGATGAGCTGTTGTTTGACAGACAGACTGCGCCGGACGATGAAACATTTGCTCAGACGCACCAGGTCGGCTATCCAGGGTTGGATGAGCAGATTGTCTCCGATGGCCGTTTCACCGGGCTCCATGCCCTGTCCGTACAGCAGGTGGTTGAGCTGGATGGAGTCCATGATGATGTCGCGGTGGTTGGAAATGAACAGATAGCCCTTGGATCGGTCGAGTCTTTCGAGCCCGTCCTGGCTCAGACTCTCTGTGCCCAGTGCGCAGAGCCGACCCAGCATCGGAATGATGACGGCCTGCTGGAAGTCGTGCAGACTGGACAGGCCAAGTACCTGCTCTCGCAGTTGTGCAGCATCCTTGACGAAGGGCACTTGGGACAGTAGTGACAGGAACTGAGGGTCGTCCCAGAGTCTCCTGACGGCAATCTGGTAGTCGGACTCCCGGTAGGAGCGGATGTCGTCGAACTGGTCCATGGCAGTGTCAGTTGAGGATGTCGGAGATGATTTCGTCCATGACTTGACCCATATCCTGGCCGTTGGCGCGAACCTGCTGGGGAATGAAACTGGTGGCGGTCATGCCGGGGGTGGTGTTCACTTCGAGCAGATAGATGCCGTCACGGCAGATGATATAGTCGGCCCGGATAATGCCCCGGCAGCCGATCAGGTCGTAGATGCGGGACGTGGTGGCCTGAATCTCGTCGCGGACGGCATCGGGAATGCGGGCCGGGGTGATTTCCTCGACCTGGCCGTTGTACTTGGCGGCATAGTCGAAAAACTCGTTGTGGCTGACAACTTCGGTCAGCGGCAGGCAGACGCTGCGCTCCCGGGTCTTGTAACAACCGCTGGTCACTTCCGTGCCGTCGAGGAAGGATTCGACGATGACCTCCGGCCCTTCGCGGAAGGCGATTTCGACGGCTTCTTTCAGCTGGCCGGCCTCTTTGACCTTGGTCGTGCCGAAGCTGGAACCGCCTACATTAGACTTGACAAAGCAGGGCATGCCGCAAGTGTGCAGGATTTGCTGTTTGTCGAAGTCTTCGGGCCGCTTGAGCAGGATGGAGCGGGCTGTGCGGATACCGAATGCACCGAGGTAGTGGTTGCAGGTGTATTTGTCGAAGGTCAGGGCGGCCGCCAGCACGTTGCAGCACTGATAGGGCAGTCCGATCAGGTCGAAATAGCCTTGCAGGAGGCCGTTCTCGCCCGGCGTGCCGTGAATGGTGATCCAAGCCAGGTCGAAAACGGTCTTGTTGCCGTTCCACTCGAAACTGAAATCGTTGCGGTCGACGGGGACCCGCACTTGGCTGTCGAGCCCTTCGGGGCAGGCTTCCCAGCGCTGTCCGTGCAGAATCACTATCCACACCTGATACTTCTGGTGGTCGATAAAGGAGTTCAGCCCCCTGGCACTCTTCAGGGAAACTTCATATTCGGAGGAATCGCCTCCTGCTACAATGGCAATCTTTCGCATAGACATGTCTGTTATTCTTGTTCAAATATATCTTCCCGTGAAGCGGTATAGTTGCGCCATTTCTCTATCAGGCGGCCCATGTCGTCGGGCAGCGGGCTGTCGAAGAAGAGTTCCTTGCCGCTGACCGGATGGACGAAGCCCAGGGTTTTGGCATGCAGGGCCTGCCGGGGACAGACGGCGAAACAGTTGTCGATGAACTGACGGTATTTGGTGAACCGGGTCCCCTTGAGTATTTCGTCGCCGCCGTAACGCGCATCATTGAACAGCGGGTGCCCCAGATGCTTCATGTGGACGCGTATCTGGTGGGTGCGGCCTGTCTCCAGCCGGCATTCGACCAGCGTGACATAGCCGAAACGCTCGAGAACGCGATAGTTGGTCACCGCCGGTTTGCTGCCTTCGTCTCCTTCGGGGTAGGCACACATCTGCAGTCGGTCGCGGCGGCTGCGGCCGATGGGACAGTCCACCCGTCCCTGATCCTGTTCGAAATTCCCCCAGACCAGCGCCTGGTAGGCCCGCCGGGTGGTCTTGTTGAAGAACTGGGCGGCCAGATGGGCTTTGGCTTTCGGATTCTTGGCGATGACCAGCAGGCCGGAGGTGTCCTTGTCGATACGGTGGACCAGCCCGGGCCGGGGATCGTCTGCCGGAAATTCGGGATGTTCCCTGAAATGCCAGACCAGGGCATTGACCAGGGTGCCGCTGAAGTTACCGTGACCGGGATGCACGACCATGCCGGCAGGCTTGTTGACGACCATCAGGTCGTTGTCCTCGTAGACGATATCCAAGGGGATGTTCTCTGGCAGGACTTCGGTGTCGGCCGGCCGATAGCCGACCATGACACTGATTTCGTCGCCCGGTTTGACGCGGTAGTTGGACTTGACGGGGATGCCGCCCACCAGGATCATGTCGTTGTCGGCTGCTTCCTGTATGCGGCTGCGGGAGACATTGGCAATGTGGGCGACCAGAAATTTGTCAATGCGCAAAAGTGTCTGTCCGGGGTCGGCGGTAAAATGCCACTGTTCGTAGCGTTCTTTCTCCTGCGGGAAAATGTCCTCTTCGGAGATATCTTCGTTTTGCCAGTCGTTCAGAGGATCCATGGCTAATTGCCCGGAAGGGCGCTGTTGAGACTGTCGGTCGGCAGCAGATCGGTACGCTGTGTCATCCACAGGTCGATGCGTTTGCCCACCGGGTAGAAACTGCCGGCGGTGGGTTCCTGCTGATAGACGAAATATTTGGCCGATTCCTTGTCGTTGGCAGGCGTTTCGTCATAGTGGATATTACCGATATTGACGCTGTAGCTGTGGGCCAGCAGGAAAACGGAATCCATCTTTTTGCCGATGAAGTCTGGAATGCGTATCTGGTCGGTGTTGCGGCCGTGACCGACAATCAGATCGAGACGTGTGCCCACGGGCAGAGTGGTGCCGGCTTCAATGCTGGTACCTTGATATTGGATGTCCAGTACAAGATTGCGGTATTCCGAAGGAACGAAAACGATATTGCCTATCGCGAAGCCGACGGCCTCGAGCGTGGCTGTTGCCTGCCGCTGGGAGAAGTCCTTGACAAAAGGTACAGGCAGCATCTTCTCTTCCTGGGCATTGACGGTCAGGAAGACGATGCGGTTGACCTTGACTTTGGCCTGGGCATCGGGACGCTGTTCAAGCACTGCGCCGGCCGGCTGGCTGCTGTCGTGTATGGAGTCGACCACCTCGTAGCGCAATTGACAGTCCTGGAGTGTCCGGGCCGCCTCTTCCAGGCTGAGCGTGGTGACATCGGGCACGAGGATGGCCTGGTTGTGGTGAGTGTAGTGACGAAGCCAGGCTTCTGCGGCGAAGATGATCAGAATGGATAAGCTGACTAATATCAGTAGGTTGATAAGGATTCTCTTGACGGTCGGTTTCATTTTCCTGTGGCTGTTTTGGGTCTGGCCGCTGTGTCACCGGGCGATGGCCCCGGTCCCTGGCTGCAGACTTGACAAAGTTAGTGACTATATTGCAATTTTACAAAGACAAAAAAAGCCCGACATTGGTGTCGGGCTTGCTTTGTCTGCAGCCGGATAAGAATCAACCCTTGATGCGTTCTTCGTCGGATACTGTCAGTTTCTTTCTGCCGTGTGCACGACGGCTGGCCAATACGCGACGACCGTTGGCAGAAGCCATTCTGGCGCGGAAGCCGTGCTTGTTGGCTCTTTTTCTGTTGGAGGGTTGGAATGTTCTCTTCATCGTTATATGGTTTTTGTTGTTCCGTTTTTTGCGGTCGCAAAGGTAGTTCTTTTTTTTGTACCGACAAACTCCCGTCTGAATTTTTTTTGCAGATGTGGAAGATTTTGTGCAACTTTGCGCCTGAGAAAATAATTATTAACCAGAGTGATATTTTATGGCAACAACTGCTGATTTCAAGAACGGAATGTGCATCGAACTGGAAGGTGCCTATTACTTCATTGTAGAATTTCTTCATGTCAAGCCCGGCAAGGGGGCTGCTTTTGTGCGTACCAAACTGAAGAACGTTCAGACCGGACGTATCTTGGAAAAGACTTTCAACTCGGGAGTCAAGGTCGATGAAGTCCGTATCGAGCGCCGTCCCTACCAGTTCCTTTACAAGGACGACATGGGCTATAATTTCATGCATGCCGAGACCTATGAGCAGATTACCGTTCCTGCCGAGCAGATCAACGGGGTGGCTTTCCTTAAGGACGGCGAAATGTGCGAAGTCGTGACCCACGCCGAATCGGAGACCGTCCTGTATGTCGATCTGCCTGTCAGCGTCATTCTTGAAGTGACTTATACAGAGCCCGGTCTGAAGGGCGACACGGCTACCAACACCCTGAAGCCTGCTACTGTAGAGACTGGAGCCACGGTGCGCGTACCGCTGTTCATCGAAGTGGGTGAGAAGATCAAGGTCGATACCCGCAACGGTGCTTATGTAGAACGTGTCCGCTAGTTTTGCGGCCTGACGATACAGATAGTCCGCCTGCTTTATGGCCGGCGGATTATTTTAGGCCTTATATATTAATCTTTTATCAATAAAATAATAATATACCATGAAGAACAGAGAAATTCAAGAGCCAATTCAGCCCCTGACAATCAAAGAATGGGCGGAGCTTGACCGCCCCAGGGAGAAGATGTTGCGTCAAGGAGCCGCCGCCCTGAGCGACTCGGAGTTGCTGGCCATTATCCTGGGCTCCGGCTCCCGGGGAGAAAACGCCTTGGCGCTGGCACGCCGTATGCTGGGCAGTGTGGACAATAACCTGTCGGCACTCAACAAACTCTCGGCCAAGGATCTCTGCCGACGGTTCAGCGGGGTGGGCGAGGCCAAGGCTGTCAGCGTGATCGCCGCGCTGGAACTGGGCAAGCGGCGCACGCTTTCGGAGGCCCTGGAGAGGCCTGTGCTGAATTCCAGCCGGAAAATCTACGAGCAGATGTTTCCGCTGCTGTCCGACCTGCCCACCGAAGAGTGCTGGGCCTTGTACCTGGGCTCTTCCAACCGGCTGTTGGGGCGCAGCCGCATCAGCAGCGGCGGCATCAACGAGACGACGGTGGATCTGCGCGTGGTGCTCAAGCAGGCTTTGGAATTCAGGGCTACGGGCATAGTGCTCTGCCACAATCATCCTTCCGGCAACCTGCGTCCCAGCGGTGCCGACAACAACCTGACGGCCCGGATGAAGGCGGCCGCCCGTTCGGTGGACATCTGCCTGCTTGACCATGTCATCATCGGCGACGGGCGCTATTTCAGCTATGCCGACGAGGGGCTGTTGTGAGGATTTGTGAATTTTCCCGACATGATGTACCTTTGCGCTCAGTGTCAAGGCACGGGAAGCAATGAGTGAAAACAATGCCTTTTTGAAGATAGAGGAGGAGATTGTCCGTATGCTCAGGACGGTCTACGATCCCGAGATTCCGGTCAATATCTACGATCTGGGACTGGTGTACAAGGTGGATGTCGGTGAAGACGGTGCTGTCCGCATCGACATGACGCTGACAGCCCCTTCATGCCCGATGGCCGACTATATCCTGGAGGATGTCCGCCAGAAGGTGGAGAATATCGAGGGGGTCAAGTCGGTCGATGTGCAGCTGGTTTTCGAGCCGGAGTGGGACAAGGACATGATGAGCGAGGAGGCCAAGCTGGAGCTGGGGATGATGTAATCCCGGTAAATACATGGCAGCATGAGCGATAAGAAAATCTATTTTGTGAGTGATGCTCATTTCGGCTCCATAGCCGGAGTGCCTTCCAGGGAGAACGAGCGTAGGCTGGTTCGCTGGCTGGATCAGATCCGGTCCGACTGCGAGGCACTCTATCTGTTGGGGGACATGATAGACTTCTGGTATGAGTACAAATATCTTGTCCCAAAAGGCTATGCCCGTTTCTTCGGCAAGCTGGCCGAACTGACCGACGCCGGCATCCCTGTCTGCTGGCTGACCGGCAATCACGATGTCTGGCTCTACAGCTACGTGCAGGAGGAACTTGGAGTGCAGGTGCTGGACGGCCCGCTGCAGATCAGTCTCAAGGGCAAAAGTTTTTTCCTCGATCACGGTGATGTGCTGGGCGATCCCTCACGCGGTACTCACTTCCTGGACTGGATGTTCCACAATCGTACCACCCAGTGGCTGTTCTCCCATGTGCTGCCTTCCACCTGGGGCATCTGGCTGGGCCTTCGCTGGTCGCGTCACAGCTATTTCAAGCGTAAAAAGGATGGCTGCCAGCAGTATCTGGGCGAAGACAAAGAGTATCTGATCCGCTTTGCCAAGGACTATGCGGCAGCACATCCCGACAGCCTTCCCGATTTCTTTGTATTCGGCCACCGGCATATAATGCTGGATTTTCAGCTGGTCTGCCGCAGCCGGGTCATTATCCTGGGCGACTGGATCGAACAGTTCAGCTACGGGGTCTTCGACGGCAGCGATTTCAGTCTCGAAACTTTCGAATAATTCCGGATCCGCTGTTGATTTCTTTTTCTTCTGGACGCTTTTTGGGGGGCTGCATCCTGCCCCGCATCACCGGTCTTTATCCTCTTCGCTCTCCAGCGGCTCACGGGCGATGACAAAGCGTTTGTAATACGAGATAATCAGGGTGGTCAGGGGCAGGGCGATGATCATGCCCAGAATGCCGAACAGCGAGCCGAATATACTCAGCGACAAAAGGATGATGGCCGGTTTCAGGCCGGTGGCGTTGCCCATGATGCGGGGCGTAAGAACGGTGTCCTGAAAAGTCTGCACCACGGCATAGACGATGCCCACGCTGAGCAACACCAGCCATACATTCTGATGGTATTCGGCCGCCTTGATCAGGGCCAGCAGGACGGCAACCGGGATGGACAGCGACTGGAGGTAGGGCACCAGGTTCAGCACCCCTACGAAGATGCCGAAAGTAATGCCCATGGGCAGCCCGATGAGGCGGAATCCGACGGCGAACAGTATGCCCACACACAGGGCTATCAGCCCCTGACCCCGGAAATAGGCGTTCATGCCGGCTTCGAGGTCTTCGTAAAGACCGCGGGCAAAGGGACGGTATTTGGCAGGAATCAGTCCGATCCATCCCTCCGACAGCTTTTCATAGTCTAACAGAATGAATACCAGATACAGCACTACGAAAATGACAACGGCCAGGTTGAGCAGCAGGGAGAGCGAGGCCGACAAAACCGACCAGGCGCCAGGCAGCAGGTGTCGAAGCACTTTTTCGATATTGTCTATACTGAGCAGTGCCTCCACGTCGATGCCTGCCAGGTAGGATTTGATGTAGTCGGTCCATTCGGGCGGCAGGTTCAGGCCTTCGGGCTGACTGACAAAGTGGTTGACCAATATGCCCACACGCTGTATCTCGGCATGCATGGGCTTGTAGAGCAGCCAGATGCCGGTGACCAGCACGCCCAGTATCAATATCAGGGCGGCAATGACCGATGGCAGCCGGTATTTGAAATGCAGCCTGTCCTGGATGAACCTGACCAGCGGGTAGACGAGATAGGCCAGCAGCCAGGCGGTGACAAAGGGCAGCAGTACGCTGCTCAGCCGTCTGACGAGCAGGCCCAGGACGACCAGCACGCCCAGGACGATGACCAGCCGGACAACGCGGTCGAAAGTATAGGGTTTGTTGTTTTCTTTCATGGACTGTTTTGTTAGAAATCAACGGAAAGTGACAGATTCAGCTGACGTCCGGTCAGATAGTTGGGAATGGCCCATTCCTGACCGGAGATGTCCCGGACCCAATAATAGGAATTGGTATTGTCGATACCCAGCAGATTGAAGCACTCCAGGCTGATCCAGATGTCTTTGACACTGCGCAGCCACGACTGTTGCAGGAGTTTGTCCTCGCCGCCCACCAGCAGCCGGGACAGACCGATGTCCATACGGCGGTAGGGTTTCATACGGTTGACGGCAAACACTTTGGGCATGGAAGGCGGCCCGAAACTGAGGCCGTCGGCCCAGATGACCCTCAGCGTCATGGAATACTTGGGATTGCGGGGCAGGTAGTCGCGAAAGAACATGGAAATGTTGTAGCGCTGTTCGTTGGGACTGGGAATGACCTGCCCGTCAAGGTGCTCTTTGCTGTCCATCAGCGAGAGGGTAATCCAGGAGTCGGTGCCGGGAATGAACTCCCCGAAGAGTTTCATGTCGCAGCCCCAGGTGCGGGCCGAGCCGTGATTGACACCCTCGTAGCGGATACGGACATTATCGACGGTGTAGGGGATGAGATCGTCCATTTTTTTGTAATAGGCTTCGGCCGTGAACTTGAAGGGACGCTCCCAAAGACTGAAATGATAGTCGGTACCGAAAATGACCTGGGTCGATTTGGGAGCCCGTATGTCGTGATTGAGCACCACCGTCGAGACCCCGCCGAGGAGCACCGTGTCGCGTATCTCTTTATAGAAGGGAGCCTGATAGTAGATGCCGCCGGCCAGCCGGAAGACAAAGTCCTGTTCCCAGGCCGGAATGAAACCTGCCGAAACACGCGGACTCAGTAGCCACTGTCTGTTGAAACTCCACCACTGGCTGCGCAGTCCGGCCGTCAGGCTGAGCAGGCCGCCACGGATACGCGTTTTCCAGGTGTCCTGCAGATAGGCCGTCAGTCGGTGGTTGTCCAGCCTGTTTTCCGAACGGAGATTCTCCACGAAGTTGATGGTCTGGTCGCTGTAGGGCTGGGAATAGCCTGCCGAATCTCTCATTTCCCATTCACGCAGGCGGTCGTCGAGGTGTTCATATTGCCAGGCTGCTCCCCAGTGCAGCTGATGGGCATCGCCCTGCCACGTGCCATGGTGGCCCAGGTTCAGCACGGTGGCTGCCAGCCGGTTGCGGGCATGTTCATGGTAGGTGCCCACACCGATGAGGCGGCTGTTGACCGTGTCACTGCGGCTGTTCTTGATGGGACTTTGGCTGAGCCAGTACTGTCCGGTGATGTCGAAGGTCTCCTGCTCGTCGGTGCGGAACAGGGATGTCTGCAGGCTGAGCTGAAGGTGCCGGTCGGGCTCGTATTTGAGGTTCAGCGCACCGAAAGCCGTCCGGAACATATCTTCCTCCTGGCCGTCGAAATAGACCCGGAAGGAGTATTTGGTCTGAAAGGTGCCCGTCTCGGTTTCGCGGGTCTGCGGAACGAAGCGATAGCTGTTCTGGGAGATATTGCCCAGGAAGGACAGGGTGGTTGCCGGGCTCAGACGCCAGTTGACCGAAGTCTGGTAGTCGAAATAGGAAGGCCGGTATTCGCCTTTGGTGTCCAAGCTGCCCAGCAGGTAGGCATTGGTCTTGTAGCGTAGTCCGTGGATCTGGCTCAGACGGCCGTCTCGGGACGCACTGCCTACATAGACGTTGGCTCCCAGCAGGCTGGCATGGAGGGAAGCCTCGAATTCTTGCGGGTCTTTGTAGCGGATGTCGAGCACGGAGGCTGCCTTGTCGCCGTAGCGGGCTTCAAAACCGCCGGCCGAGAAGCGTACGTCGGCTGTCAGCTGCGGGTTGACAAAACTCAGGCCTTCCTGCTGGCCGCTGCGGATAAGCAGCGGACGATAGACTTCCACCCCATTGACATAGACCAGGTTCTCGTCGTAGTTGCCGCCGCGTACGGAATACTGGGTACTCAGTTCGTTGTTGGAACTGACACCGGCAAAGGTGACCAGCAGGGCCTCGATGCTGCCGCCGGCCGGATCTGGCAGCAGGCGGATATCCGAGGGGTCTATCTTTTCCATGCTGCCGGTGCGGTGCGACTGGGCGGTGATACTGACATCCTGCAGGGAATGCGACAGGGGTTGCAGGATGACATTGAGCTGCAGGCGGGAGGATTCGGCCGGTACGATCCTGACAGCCGTCTGATAAGACAGACAGGTAAAGTAGAGGGTCAGCGTGTCGCGCTGCGGGACGCTGAGTTCGTAGTAACCGTTGGCATCGCTCACCGTGGCAGCCTGGCTGTGCACTTCCGTGATGCCGGCCAGCTCCAGGGCCTTGCGCCGATGGTCCATGACATAGCCCGAGATGCTGAGCCGCCGGGGGCTTTCGGCCGATGGCTGGGCGGCAAGACCGTCTCTCCCCGGCAACAGGAACAGGAGCAGCAGGCAACTGGTGCGGACAATTAGTTTGCCTATGGGGGAAAGGGGTAGTCTTATCGGATGCATGACGACTATATGCCGGCTTTTGTCTGATTTTTGAAGCAAATTTAATGGAATCTGCGTAATAAAACGTACTTTTGCAGTGCTTATTTTGTAAATAATAGAATGGAGAACCTGTCAGAACTGCTTCACAGACGCAGAAGCATCAGAAAATACCAGAGTTCGGAGCTGACGGAGGACGAAATCAGGCGGCTTTTTGCCGCACCGCTCATGGCCCCTTCGTCCAAACGCTGCACTCCCTGGGAGTTTGTCCTGGTCCGCGACAAAGACAGACTCGAAGCATTGGGGGCTTGCCGTGCCGCCAACAGCGCCTTTGTCTCGAAGGCGGCCTTGGTGGCCGTCGTCATTGCCGATACTGAAAAGACGGATGTCTGGGTAGAGGATGCCTCCATTGCTGCAGCCTATCTGCAGTTGCAGGTCGAGGAATGCGGTCTTGGCAGCTGCTGGGTGCAGTTGCGCAAGCGCCAGACCGCCGATGGCCGTTCTTCTGAAGACTATGTGCGTGAGCTGTTGCAGATTCCGGACAAATACGGTGTGCTCTGCATGGTAGCCATAGGACGGAAAGCAGAAGAAAAAAAGCCGTTCGACGATGAGCGCATGCAGTGGCAGAAACTGCACTGCGACAGCTTCGGGCAGTCATTGCAGCAGCTATGAAGATAGTGGTGCTCGGTGCCGGAAATGTGGGGACCCAGCTCTCCCGTGCATTGCACGAAAAAGGGCTGGGGCTGTGCCAGATATACAACCGTCATCGTGACAGGGCCGCTGCGCTGGCGGCCGAACTGGGTTGTCCCCTGACAGATGATGTGCAGTGTCTACGGCAGGATGCCGATATATATGTCTGTACACTCAAGGATGATGTCCTGGACGATGTGCTGCGACAGATACCCATCTTCGGCGAAGGCCTGTGGGTGCATACCTCGGGCAGCCTGCCCATGACGGTCTTTGCTCCCTATACCCGCCATTATGGTGTGTTGTATCCCTTACAGACTTTCAGCCGTGACAGGGCTGTGTCGTTCGAGCGCATTCCGCTGTGCCTGGAGGCCTCCGGCCGGCAGGAAATGCAGCTGCTCAAGCCGCTGGCCTGTTCCCTGAGCAGCAATGTGAGGGAGATGTCCTCGGACCAGCGGGCGGGGATGCATCTGGCGGCAGTCTTTGCCTGCAACTTCGTCAATGCCTGCTATGCGGTGGCCGGCGATGTGATGCAACAGAGCGAACTGGATTTTGAACTGCTGCTGCCGCTCATCGAGGAGACTGCGGCCAAAGTGCACCGGTCTTTACCCGATCTGGCTCAGACCGGCCCGGCAGTTCGCGGCGACCGTCGTATCATCGACCGTCACCTGTCCCTGCTGGAAAGCTGGCGTCAGCCTCTTTGGGCCGACATTTACCGTCAGTTGAGCGAACTGATTTATACAAGACATAACGGACAAATATGATACCTTACGACCTGAGTAGAATCAGAGCTGTCGTTTTTGACGTGGACGGTGTGCTTTCGGGCAACGTCATTCCTCTGTCGGCAGACGGAGAGCCGATGCGCACCATCAACATCAAGGACGGCTATGCCATACATTTTGCTGCCAAAAAGGGCCTGGAGGTGGTTATCCTTACCGGAGGACGCACCGAGGCTGTGCGCATCCGCTTTGCCAACCTGGGCCTGAAGCATGTCTATATGGACTGCCGCTACAAACTGGATGTCTTCGAACGTTTCATGCAGGAGACAGGCTACCGGCCCGAACAAGTGGCCTACATGGGCGACGATCTCCCCGACTATGAGGTGATGAAGCAGGTGGGCCTGCCATGCTGCCCGGCCGATGCGGCACCGGAAATCAAGGAAATATCCCTGTATATTTCTCCCTTCAACGGCGGCTGCGGCTGCGGTCGTGACCTGTTGGAGCAGATATTGAAGGAGCAGGGACTGTGGATGGACAGTAAAGAGGCCTTCGCGTGGTGATGCTGGACAATCTCAGACGATATCGTATTCTACTGGCCTCAGCTTCGCCCCGACGCCGGGAGTTGCTTGCCGGTCTGGGCCTGCCCTTTACGGTGATCCGCCCGGAAGGGGTGGACGAGACTTGGCCGGAGGGCTTGTCGGGAGCGGAAATCCCCCAGTACATAGCCCATTCCAAGGCGGAGGCCTGTCGTGCCGGTCTGCAGGACGACCAACTGCTTATTACGGCCGACACCATAGTCTGGCTAGAGGGGCGGGTGCTGGGCAAGCCGGCCGATGAGGCCGAGGCCAGGGAAATGCTCCGAGCTCTCTCGGGACGCACTCATCAGGTCTTTACAGGCGTCTGTCTGACAACCACTGCGCAGCAACGCTGCTTCTCGGCTGTTTCCAATGTGCGTTTCGCTCCCTTGGGCGATGCGGAAATCGATTATTATGTCTCTCACTACCATCCGCTGGACAAGGCGGGTGCCTATGGAATACAGGAATGGATCGGCATGGTCGGGGTAGAGGATATCGAGGGCTCCTACTTCAATGTGATGGGGTTGCCCGTGCAGCGTCTCTACTCGGAACTGAAACAGATTACCTGACCATTTTCCCCAATTATTATATCATGTGTCGTTGAAACCACATTAAAAAAACAAGCAATGAAAAAAACACTTTCCGTCACGTACATGCTGTGTGGGCTGATGTTCACCACCTGCCTGATTGTTGCGAACATCATCGAACAGAAACTCATCCATATCGGTCCTGTCGAAGCAACGGCCGGTCTGCTGATTTTCCCGGTCTCCTACATCCTGAACGATGTAATTGCCGAAATCTGGGGTTATCGCAAGGCCCGTCTCATCATCTGGGGCGGTTTTGCGATGAATTTCCTGGCAGTGTTTTTTTTCCAGTTGAGCATCTGGGCGCCCGGATCGGAGCATTTTACCCATCAGGAGGCCTATACCATGGTACTGGGCAGCACGCTGCGCATCACGCTGGCCAGTTTTGTGGCCTTTCTTTGCGGCTCCTTTGTGAATGCCTACGTCATGAGTCGCATGAAACTGCGCGACCAGGGCCGGCATTTTTCCTGGCGCGCCATTGTCTCCACGCTCTTCGGTGAAGGCTGCGACTCGCTGGTCTTCTTCCATCTGGCTTTTCTGGGACTGGTGCCCTATCCGGCCATTATCAAACTGGTACTTACCCAGACCTTGATGAAAACCTGCTATGAAATTCTGGTTCTCCCGTTGACCAACTTGGTGGTAAACAAGCTTAAAAACTGGGAACAGACCGATACCTACGATCATGAGATTTCTTACAATCCATTCAAAATAAGGGACTTGTAAAAAGGTCGGTGTGTCCCCTGTAACGAAACGGCACGGACTGCATCTATAGGAAAGTACAATGTCCGGATTATCATGTCATCTTCGGTACTCTCCAGATTTGTTTTCGGTCTTGGCCTTCTGACAATGGCCCTGTTGTCGTGTGCCTGTGAGACGGTGGCCGACCTGCCGGACGGAGGAGGCCTGGAGGGCTACTACGATGCCTCGGACAGTAAGTCCGGTTCGGGTGCGAACGGCGGCCGTCAGGGCGGCTTCTCTTCCGGAGTGGTGACAGCCGGTGAGTGGAACGACTTGGACCACTGGGCTTTCTGGTGCGATTTGCTTACTACCCAGAACGACAGTACCAGGTATTATACCTATCCTTCCTATTGGCATTACAACACTTCCGGCCGGGTGGGGCTGAGGCTGCTCGGCAGCGACGGACTTCCCCTGGTCGATGTACCTGTCCGCCTGCAGAAGGGCGATGCTCTTGTCTGGAGTTCACGCAGCGACAATCTGGGGCGTGCTGAACTCTTCCTGGGTTTGAATGACCAGGAGCCGGCAGCTCCCGATGTGGCGGCCTGCAGTCTGTATGTCGGAGATGTGCCGGTGACGGCTGTTTTGCAGAAAGATACGCTCAACGAAATCACCCTGACATGGCAGACTCCTTCTTCGGACAGGGTCGAACTGGCCTTCGTGGTGGATGCGACGGGCTCCATGGCCGATGAGATGGATTTCCTGAAAAAGGATTTGGAAGATGTCGTCACGCGGGTACAGTCGGCCAACAGCCGTCTGGATATCTATACGGCGGCTGTCTTCTACCGCGACGAGGGTGACAGCTATGTCGTCAAACATCAGGACTTCACCTCCGATCTGGACAAGACGGTCCGCTATATCAGGGCTCAGTCAGCTGCCGGCGGTGGAGACTATCCAGAGGCTGTACACACCGCCCTGAAAGAAACCTGGTCTCAGTTGCAATGGTCTTCGTCAGCCCGTACGCGCATTGCCTTCCTGCTGCTTGATGCCCCGCCGCATTACGACGACAATGTCATAGCCGACCTGCACCGGTCGGTGCGCAGGATGGCCGACAAGGGAATCAAGGTGATTCCGGTCTCGGCCAGCGGCGTCGACAAGCCTACGGAATTCCTGCTGCGCTATCTGGCGATCGCCACCAACGGTACGTATGTATTCCTGACGGACGACAGCGGAGTGGGCCTGCCTCATCTTTCGCCTTCGGTGGGCTATTATCAGGTCGAAAAGCTCAACGACCTGCTGGTGCGTCTCATCGGCAAGTATTCCGACTGATCTTTTCCATCCCGGTATTGCGCTTTTTTCCTCCGGCAGTTTTTTGATAAATCTGTCTTCTGATATATCTTTGCACCTAACGCAACCAATAAAAGTATCAGAATATGAAAAAAATGTCCTTGCTGGCCCTGGCTGTCCTGCTGCTGACGGCTTGCGGCAAAGAGAAATCCGTCCGGCTGACGGTGGTCAACGATTCCACGCTTGACCGTCAGCAGGAAACCGTTGAGTTCTGTATGAGAAAAATCGCCCCGGTGCTGGGCATTGAGCGTGAGGCTCCGGTGGTCGTCTATGATGCCCAGGGGCAGGAAATTCCTTCCCAGATGCTGAAAAATGCCTGTGCTTACGGCCGGCTGATTTTTCAGGTGAGCCTCAAGGCCGGTGATTCGGCTGTCTTCACCGTCAAGCCGGGCATTCCTTCGCAGTATCCCGTCCAAGCCCAGGCCACCTTTATGCCGCGTCGTAAGGATGACATCTCGTGGGAGAACGACCGTACCATTTTCCGTATGTACGGACCGGCTCTGGCCACCGACCCCGACGAAGCTCTCATCAGCGGCGGCCTGGATCTCTGGGTTAAGCGTGTCCCCGCTTTGGTCAGCCAGCGTTGGTACCAGGACGAGTTCGACGGGAAAGCCGTCTATCACAAGGATAACGGCGAAGGCCTGGATTTCTATTCGGTAGGCCGCAGTCTGGGAGCCGGTGGCATGGCTCCCTTCATTAACGGCAAACTCTGTCTGGTAGGGAACAATTTCCAACGTTACGAGATCCTCGAAAACGGCCCGATCCGTACCGCCTTCCGCCTGGAATACGATGCTTATGACGTCAACGGCCGCCAGGTAAGCGAACAGCGTATCGTGAGCCTGGATGCCGGTTCGATGTTCAACCGTTTCACCATCACTTACGATGGTCTGGAAGAAGGCACTGCACTGGCGGCCGGTTTCCCCTTCCGCGGTTTCCCGGCAACGGCGGCCAAACTGAAAGGACAGCCCTCGCTGGATGTCTTCGGCGATGTCAAGATGAACCCACAAGCAGGTTACGTTACCTATGCCGAGCCTGAGAACCAGGAAAACGGTATCATCTATCTGGGCAGCATCATGGGGGTCCCCTCCACCATAATGCTGGCCGACGGGCATATCCTGAACTGCATCCGGTATGCCGGAAAGCCTGTGACTTATTATTCCGGCGGCGGTTGGAACAAGGGCGGTTTTGCCACCCTGGACGACTGGACTGCCTGTGTGGCCGATTTTGCCGCCCGTCTTCAGTCGCCCTTGAAGACCAGCGTCAAGGACTGCTGTGAGGCCGATCATTGTAAATAATAAGCTGTAATGGGAAGTTTTTCCGGCCCAGGGCGGAGTTGTGGCTTCTGGCTTTGAGGCCGGTGGCTTCTTGTCATAAAAGAATCGAATTATGAAGTGTCTGAAAATTACGTTGATCTGCTTCCTGTTGGGAAGCACGATGTTGATGAGTGCCGCCGGCAAGGTGAAGGTGGCCTGTGTGGGTAACAGCATCACTTATGGCGCCGGTATTACCAATCCGGTGCGTGACGGTTATCCGGGTCTGCTGTCGCAGATGCTGGGGGAGGCATACGAAGTGCGCAATTACGGGGTCAGCGGGCGCACGCTGCTGCAAAAAGGCGACCGTCCCTGGACCAACGAGCCTGAATACCAGGCTGCGCTGGCTTTTTGTCCCGATATTGTGACCATCAAGCTGGGCACCAACGACACCAAGCCCTTCAACTGGGTCTATGGCAATGAATTTCCCGGAGATCTTGAAAAACTGGTGCGCTCCTTTCAGCAGCTGCCCTCCCGTCCGAAGGTGATCCTCTGCTATCCGGTGCCTGCCTACCGGCTCGACTGGGGCATCAACGACTCGATTATCAAAAACGGCGTGCTGCCCTATATCGACCAGGTAGCAGCTGCAACGGGAGCCGAAGTGCTGGATCTTTACACGCCCTTTACGAACAAACCGGAACTTTTCGTCGATCAGATACATCCCAACGAAAAAGGAGCCCTGGAGCTGGCCAGGATCTTCTACCGCCGCCTGACCGGCAGATCCGCGCCGGCCGATTTCCGGCCACAGGCCTGGCCCGGGGTGAAATCCCAATGGGAAGGCTATGACTGCTATCACTTCAACTACAAGGAACGTCAGGTCAAAGTGGTGGTGCCCAAGCAAGTGGCAGAGGGCAGCCCCTGGATATGGCGTCCGGCTTTCTTCGGAGCTTACGCACAGGTGGACAAGGCTCTGCTCGAAAAGGGCTGGCATGTGGTCTTCATCGACCTGGCCGACGAATATGCCCGGCCCGAGGCCCTGAAGGCTGCCGATGCTCTCTACAAGTATCTGACACAGCGCTACGGCCTGGCCAAAAAAATGACGCTGGAAGGCTTCAGCCGTGGCGGTATGTTTGCCATTAACTGGGCTGCCGGCTATGGGCACAAGGTGCAGTCCCTATATCTGGACGCGCCGGTCTGTGATGTGTTTTCCTGGCCGGGAACCAAGCGGCCGCAGTGGGCGGCCGACTGGCAGCAGTTCCTGGATTGCTGGCAGCTGGATGCCGAATCGGTGTCCGGTTTTACGGAGAATCCTGTGGACAAACTGCAAGCGGTAGCCAAAGCCGGTATCCCAATCATCGTGGTGGCCGGTCGGAAAGACAAGACAGTCCCCTACAAGCAGAATACGGCCCGCTTAGTGAAGGAGTACCGTGCCCTGGGCGGTGAGATCGTTGAAATTGTCAAGAAAAAAGGTGACCATCACCCCCACAGCCTGGACGATCCGACTCCCATAGTCGACTTTCTTGAACTGCACCGTTGAAGATAGTCGACTCTAAGAGTTTTTTTTGATAATTGTCCAAAATTATTTGTTCCAGAACGTTAATATTGTTATTTGTTAGTTGCTCGTCTGAATAATGTTTCTATATTTGGAAGTTTTATTGTTGCTTTCCTCGGACTAAGGAGAGTACAAAACTTCAGAAGAAATGAAAAAGACGAGCCAACTCAGCATAGCGGTACGTGGAGGCATTTGCGCATTGGGCCTCCTGACGGCTGCCTGTACAGGCACCAGCGCTCCCCTTGACAGGGAAGCGCTGGTGCTGCGCAATACGGTCTGCGTAAGCACGGTTGATTCTCTGTCCTCTCTGTCGGTAGGCAACGGCAATTTCGCCTATACGGTCGATGCCACCGGTCTGCAGTCTTTTCCGCAGCGCTATGCCCTGGGAGTGCCCTTGGGAACCCAGTCGCAATGGGGCTGGCACAGTTTTCCCAACGTCAACGGTTACCGGCCCGAAGAGGCCCTGAAGGTATATCGCTTCCGCGACCGCGATGAGCTGTATGCCGTTCAATTCAACGAGCGCGGACGCCAGCAGCAGGCGGCCGACTATTTCCGGGTCAATCCGCATCGCCTTCACTTGGGCTATGTCGGTCTTGAAATGACCGACGCCGAAGGTCGGCTGCTGGGTCCCGAGGCTCTCAGCGATATCAGTCAGCAACTGAATATGTGGAGCGGTACGATAGACAGCCGCTTCAAAGCAGCCGGAGCCCAAGTGACCACCCATACACTCTGCCTGCCGGATTGCGACATGGTGGCTTCCAGTGTGGCTTCACCGCTGCTGGGCACCGGTCAGCTCAAGATTCGCTGGTCTTTTCCCTGGGCCACGGGAGGTCATGCCGACGATGCCACCGACTGGACGCATCCCGAAAAACACCAGACGCGTCTTATCCAGGCGGATGCCCATTCTGTTTTACTGGAGCGTCGGCTGGACGAGACGGTCTATTACGTGAGAATCGCCTGGCAGGGCGAGGCCAGTTTCACGGCCGCCGACCGGCCTCATACTTTCTATCTGACCACCCGGGACAATGAACTGGCTTTCTCTACTTGGTTCGCTACCGGGCCGGAAGTCTTTGCCCATGCGCCTGTAACCGATTTCAAGCAGTTTGCCGCTGTCACGGCAGAGGCATGGCAGTCGTTCTGGAAACGGGGTGGGGCGGTCGATTTTTCCGAGTGCACCGATCCGCGTGCTCCCGAACTGGAACGTCGGGTAATCTTGTCGCAGTACCTGACTGCCATCCAGTGTGCCGGCATGTATCCGCCTCAGGAGACCGGCCTTACTTACAACAGCTGGTATGGCAAGTATCATCTGGAAATGCACTGGTGGCATGGTGCCCATTTTGCTCTCTGGGGCCGGGAAGATCTCTTGGAACGCAGCATGGGCTGGTACAGTGATGTGGCTCCCATTGCCCGTGAAATCGCCCGCCGGCAGGGCTTCCGAGGCCTGCGCTGGATGAAGATGACCGATCCTACGGGCACCGAGGCACCCTCCAAAGTGGGCTCCTTCCTGATCTGGCAGCAGCCTCATTTCATTTATCTGGCCGAACTGCTCTACCGCAATCATCCCGACAGTACGGAGATACTCGACACCTACAAGGACCTCGTTTTCGAGACGGCAGATTTCATGGCTTCCTTTGTCGATTATGACGGGCTGGAAGACCGCTATGTCATCAAAGGAGCAATTCCGGCGCAGGAGACCTTGCGGGCCGCTGAGACGGTCAATCCGCCCTTCGAACTGTCCTACTTCCATTATGCGCTGAAGACCGCCCAGCTCTGGCGGCAGCGTCTGGGCATGCCCAAGAACATGGACTGGGAAATCATCCTGGACAAACTTTCGCCCCTGGCCTACAACGATGACAAACTCTATCTGGCCGCAGAGACGGCTACGGATACCTATATCGATACGCGCTATACCTCGGATCACATGGCCGTATTGGGTGCCTTGGGCATGATGCCGTCCTCGCGCCTGGTACGCAAGGACATCATGGCCAATACTTTCAGCTGGATCTGGGACAACTGGAACTGGGGCAAGACCTGGGGCTGGGACTATCCGATGACGGCCATGTGCGCCGCCCGTCTGTCGATGCCCGACAAAGCGGTCGATGCCCTGCTGATGGATAGGCGCACCAACACCTATCTGGTCAGTGGTCACAACTATCAGGACGGCCGGCTCCGGCTCTATCTGCCGGGCAATGGCGGCCTGCTGACGGCAGTGGCCATGATGTGTGCCGGCTGGGACGGTAATGAAGGCCGTCCCGGGCTGAACGGTCGGGGCGGCTATGCTCCCGGTTTCCCGCGCAACGGCCAATGGAAGGTGCGCTGGGAAGGTCTCAAGGTGATGCCCTGACAATGAGATACGGAAATGAATCAAAAATAACAACCATTTAATTACTAACCTTTTAAACAAACAATTATGAAAAGACTCTTACTCTTTTTCGTGGCAGTTGTACTGACCTTGGGGTCAACTTATGCCAAGAGTGTCGCTTTTATTTATACGAGCGGCTACAACAGCGGTAATGCTGCCAAGTATGGTCTGGCCGACGGCGGCTATACGCTGGATCAGGATCCCGTTTATGCCGCTCTGTGCGACAATTTTGAGGTGACCCCCTTTGACAGTCCTTCCGGCAGTGAAGCGGACTACGAGACCCTGCGTACTTATGACTGTGTGGTTATTTCTGAAGCCATCTCGGGTAATACCACACTGAGTAATAACCTTGTCAAACTGGTCGGAACTGTACCAATCGTCTCGATGAAGGCCTACAACTACACCAGCGGACGCTGGAGTTGGGCTGCTCCTGCCAATCCCGGTACCAAGACCAACGGTTTTTACATCAATCCCGGATTTGAAAACCACCCGCTCTTTACCGGTCTGATCAGGGAAGAGGACGGCTGCATCAATATCTACGATCCTGCCAAGGAGCCGTCGAGCAACCGTATCCAGGGCTTCCTTACCAGTGCCATCATCGCTGATTCTCCGCTGGCAGCCGAGGCCGACAAACTGATGGGCGTGGCCAAGTCGGGCGACTCGGAATACAACTGTGTGCACGAAATCGCCGAAGCCGGCGACTATAAGTATGTCCTGGTCAGTATGTCAAGTGACAATATCTGGGCTGTCAACGAAAACGGGCAGAAGATCATTGTCAACGCTGTCAAGTATGTGACCGGCGAACAGGCCATCAACATGGACGAAGTCACCATGGCCTATCTGTATGATTCTTCCTACAGCGGCTATTGCGGTATTGACAACGATCCGATTTTCAACAACACGAAGGTGGCAGAAGTGAACTCCGTCGCTATCGATATCAAGGATTTCACGGCCGCCGATACCGATACGCTGGATGCTTTGGAAAACTTCGATGTCGTGCTGATTTCCGAGGCCATGGCCAGCGGTCATGCCTTTATCAAAGGTGTGGTGGAGAAAATCAATCGCGTGCCGATGATCAACTTCAAGTCCTTCCTCTACAAGAACACGGTCTGGAACTTCGGTGCCGGAGCCAATCCGACCTCGGCCAAGAACGACGGCGGTATTGCCGTTATCGACATTCCTGAGGCTTTCCGCGACGATGCCCTTTTTGCCGATGTAGAACTGGAAGGCGGCAAGGTGACGATGTTCATCGAGTACGATCCGACCCTTATCAAGAACAATCTGATGCAAGGCTATACTGTCAGCACGGGCTCCCTCATTGAGAACGATGAAGTGCTGGCCACCATTACCAACGGTACGACCACCTACAATGCCATCCATCGTCACGGCAAAAAGAACATGTACATCCTGTTGCCGATTTCCAGCGATGCCATGTTTGTCGAAGGGGACAACAATCTCTCGGACGATGCCATCCAGATTATCAACAATGCCATTGACATGGTCTATGCCACCAAGAGTGGTGTAACGCCCTGCGCAACGCCGACCGTCAGCTTTGAATATGGTGATCAGGTGACTACGGTTACTTTGGCTTCTGCCACTGCCGATGCCAAGATCTACTATACCTTGGACGGTAACGATCCAACCGAAAGCAGCACGCTTTATTCCGAGCCTTTCAATATCACGGCCGACGGCACGGTGGTCAAGGCCATCGCCGCCAAGCAGGGATTCGACAACAGCGCTGTGGCCACGGCTGCTGTCTCTGTCAAGTCGATTGCCAAGGCTCCGATCATCACCCTGAAATGGGAGGATGGCTACAGCACGATTACGCTGCACAAGCAGACGGCCGGAGCTGATGTCTACTATAACTTCACCGGTTCGGCCAAGGAGGATGAAAGCGGTGTCTATGCCGGCCCGATCACGGTTTATGAGCCTGTCACTGTTACAGCCTTTGCAGCCGGCGGTGTTTATCTCGCTTCCGAGACCGTCAGTCAGGACGTCGCCATCAAGGGGGTAGATGCCACCAATATCCGTCGCGACACCATCGCCTGGTTCAACGCCAACAAGGAAGACTGGTACTGGGAAACCACCGGCGGCAGCAGCAAGGTGGCTTATTATATGCAGAAGAATGCCATGACGATTTATGCTGATACTCTTGTCGGTGCAGATAATGACACGACTTTTGTCTACAATGACTTCAGGTATTATGCCAAGAATGCCGAAACAGCCGATTCGAGCGACTGGGTCATCAAGACTCAGGGGCAGACGCTCTATTGGGAAAGCACCCAGCCCTCGAGCACGGTTTATTCCGGCACTTCGGCTTATATGGTTTACAGAGCCGAAGATCTGATCAGCAAGCCGAGTGACTACCATATCACCTTCGGTGCTAAGATCAGCGGCGAGCCCTACACCGGTTCGATTGAATCAACCAAGAAGTATCAGGGACCGTTCGACATCATTGTCTTCAATGGTAACAACAACGGCAGTAGTGCCTCCTTTGATGTGAAGGTGGAAGTCTCGGCTGACGGTGAAAACTGGACGGCTGTCGATTCCCTGTACTTCCCGCCGGTTCAGCGTATCCTGGTACGTAATGTCTCCAGCTACGAAGGCAACGACGAAGTCTATGTCCGCGTCAAGCACTATGGCGGTTCGACCAAGGCTGTCATCTATGACATCATGCTTCTGAACAACGGCCAGTATTCACAGCAGTATGTACCCGCCGGCCTGACTACGGTTGCCGCCGGTGCCGAACTGCTGCATACCGAATACTACAGCCTGACGGGTCTGCGTCTGGCCGCCCCGGTCGAGCAGGGTATCACCATCGTCAAGAAGCTCTGGTCCAACGGAGCAGTCACTGTCGAAAAGATACTGTTCAGATAATCATGACAGGTGAGGGAGGACTCTCTGACACAAGGGAGTCTTCCCTCCTTGTTTTTACTGTTTGTTTTAACCAGGCTCGGGTCTGTACGGAGGATCAGTCGGGATCCGGGCTGTCAATTTAGGAGAAAGATGAAGAGATTGTATGTGGCCATAGTACTGTCGATTGCCATGACGGGTGGCCTTCGGGCCGAGCAGCTGGCATTTCCGGGTGCCCAGGGCTTTGGCCGTCATGCCGTGGGCGGACGTTACGGATCGGTCTATCATGTGACCAACCTCAACGACAGCGGTGCAGGTTCGCTGCGCGATGCCGTGAGCTCTTCCAACCGTATTGTCGTATTCGATGTCTCGGGGGTCATCTATCTCAACAGCCGGCTGGTCTTCAAGAACAATCTTTATGTGGCCGGACAGACTGCTCCCGGTGAGGGTATCACAGTCTACGGCAACGGTGTCTCGTTCTCGGGCGCCGACAACACCATCGTCCGTTACCTGCGTTTTCGCATGGGCAAGAACGGTGATTCCGGCAAGGATGCCGCCGGAGTGGCCAACGGACAGACCATGATCTTCGACCACCTCAGTGTCAGCTGGGGTCTGGACGAGACTTTCAGCATCAATTCGGACGGCAAGGGCTCTTTGGGCAATATCACCATCCAGAACTCCATCATGAGCCAGGGCCTGCTGTCACATTCGGCCGGCGGCCTGATGCAGGCCGACAGCATTACACTGTATCGGAATCTCTACGTGGACAACAGTACACGCAACAATAAAATCAAAGGTACCAACCAGTACGTCAACAACATCGTCTATAACTGGAAGAACGGCTGCTATCTGATGGGCGGCGATTCGGAGGGCATGAGCTATTGCAATGCTACGAACAACCTGTTTATCAACGGGCCTGCCGTGGGCGGCAACGCCTTTACCGGCGGCAATGCCAACTTCCATATCTATGCGGCCGACAACTGGCAGGACAAGAATCGCGACGGAGTGTTCAACCCGGCAGCGATTTCACGCAGCGAATATTCCGGCCCGCCTACCTTCGTGGAGGTGCCCTACGCCTATCCTTCCTTGCCGGCCTACCCCGGACGTGACCTGATCGACAGTCTGCTGCCGACCGTGGGCGCCAGTTTGCCTTACCGTGATCCGGTGGATTTTTATGTCATCAACGAGCTACGTTCCTTCGGCACGGAAGGCAAGCTGATTTCCTACGAGGACCAGTTGCCTATCGGTGTGCCCACCGGCTGGACGATATGGAGTCCCGCCAAGCCTCAGGATACGGACGGCGACGGCATGCCCGATGCCTGGGAGGTGGCCAACGGCACCAATCCGACCCTGGACGATGCCATGACCATCGCCGCCAACGGCTATGCCAACATTGAGAATTATATCAATTCGATTACGGTCAAGGACCGCCCGTTTTTCCTGCGCGCTCCCTTTGTCTTTGAATGCGAGGCTTCCAGTCCGACATCGCTGACACTTACCTGGCGCGACTATACCGAGGGCGAGGACGGATTTGTGGTGGAGCTGCTGCAGGACGGAAGCTATAAGGAAGTGTGCCGTATTCCGGCCGGCGATTATCGTCTGAAAGGCACTGACGGCTCTGCCGCCGGCAGCGCCTGCGGGGCGACGACAGGCTCCGTGCGCTGCGTTATCCGTGACCTGACCCCCGGCACCGCCTATCAGTTGCGAGCCTGTGCCTATTTCGAAGACGGATCCGAGGAACTGCGTTCTGCCTACACTCCGGTGCTGACAGTCAAGACCCAGCCCGAACAGGTGGCCATGATCGAGTGGGAAAGCTATGTGCCGGCGGTGACCTGGGCGGCGGAAAACGGCGGCGACTGGAACTTTACGGCCGACAATTGGCAGGAACACCTGTATAATAAAGGAGATAAGGTGTTGATCGCTCCCTCGCAGCCAGTCAGTATCACTCTTTCCGAAGGCCTCGAACCGGGGGCCGTGGTTGTCGGCGACGAGGGCGACGTGACTTTGAGCGGTGCGCCTCTGGACGGTGCGGCTTCGGTCAACAAATTCGGCACGGGTCTTTTGGATATGGGTACAGCTGCCCATACTTATACTGGCGCTTCGGTGTTGCATGGCGGTGTATTCCGTTTTGCCAGCCTGAAAAACGGCGGCGAGGCTTCCGGTATCGGAGCGTCCCAGGAATTTGCCCAGAACTGGATCTGGGACGGCGGCGAGTGGCAGTACACCGGTGGCAGTACCTCGACCAACCGCTCGGCCAAGGTTTATCAGAACACCGTTTTCAATATTGTCAACGGATCGACCGTGACGATGAACGGCACCTTGGAAGGTGCCGGCGGCATCGGGGTGGCCGGCGGTCAGGTGACGGTCGGATCGACGGACTTCTTTTCCTACGACGGCGCTACCCGCCTGGACCAGGGCGGTACGCTCTATATCGAAGGCGCGACGCTTATCGACGGACTGCAGAACAGGCTGCACAAGGTAGTCATGGCCGGCGGTACGCTCTACACCAAGGACAAGGACGACCGTTACGGCACCTATTATTTCCCCATCGAGGTCGAAGACGACAGCTATTCACATATCCATTTCCATCGCAACTGCTCCATCATGAGTGAAGTGAGCGGCGCCGGCACCCTGGAGTGGGATGTCACCTGGCTCAGGGAATACATCCGCGGCAGCTGGGACAAATTCTATGGCCGCCTGATTGCCAACGGGCTGAATACGGCGGGCAATTCCCAGCTGATGCTCTACAACAGCAAGGGCATCCCCAACGGCGTGGTCGAGCTGAAAGGTACGGCTCAGGTCATGAGCTGGAGCACAACGGCCACCCTCTATCTGGGCGGCTTGTCCGGCACGTCGGGAACCTATCTGTCGGGTACGAGCAAAAATACCAAGACTTCGAGAATGACCTGGATTGTCGGTGGTGCCAACACTGACGAGACCTTTGCCGGAGTCATCGACAACCGTTGCAGTGCCAGCGGCTATAACGGCACGACCTCCATTGAGAAAATCGGCAGCGGCGACTGGCGGCTGACCGGCAAGAATGTCCATGCCGGCACGACCACGGTCAGCGGAGGCCGTCTGGTGGTCAACGGCTCTCTGACCGGTACCGGTGCCGTCACCGTCAAGAACGGGGCCACGCTCTGCGGCAAGGGCACTGTGGCCGGCAAGGTGACAGTCAGTAGCGGAGGTACCGTGGCAGTGGGCGATACACTCTTCAATCGCAGTGACATATTTACCCTGTCGGGCGGATGTACGATAGCCGAAGGAGGCATCGTTCAGGTGCCGCTTTACCGTAAGGAGACCCTGAACCGGGCCTCACAGATCAAATTCGGTGCCGCATCTTCTCTGAGAGGTACTTTGCAACTGGATATGACGGACGTGACCATCGATATTCCCGATGACAGTTACTTCACCATCTTCAATATTCCCGGCGGAGTCAGCCTCAGTGGCGGATTTACCGCTGTCGAACCCTCTGTGCCCGGACCGGGCCAGAAGTGGGATCTCTCCGAGCTGCTCACCACGGGCCGGATCTATGTCCGCTCCGAAAGCTACTCTGCCTTGGAGCGCGTGGAGGCCGAAGTGGTATCGGTCCGCTATTATACGCTCATCGGTCAGGAGGTTGCTGAACCCGAGGCTCTTGTCGGGCGGCAGTTGCTGTTGCGCCGCAGCCTGCGTGCCGACGGTACGGTGAGAACCGAGAAAATATGGAAATAATTGTTTTATAGAATACTAACCAACTTATCCACCAGAGCATGAAAAAGAGAACTATCTTTTACGGCCTTTTGGGACTGATGGGCTGCCTTGGGGGACTGCTGTCCTGCGAGGATTTGTCCAAGGATCCCCACTATGCCGTGCCGGACTGGCTCAAAGGCAGTGCCTATGAGGTGCTCGAGCAGGAAGGCAACTATACGACTTTCCTGCGAGGCATCGACTTGTCGGGATATGCCCCGATAGTCAAGGGCAAATCCATTCTGACGGTGATGGCCCCTGATGATGCGGCCTTTCAGACCTATCTGCAGCAGCAGGGCTATCAGAGCATTGATGAAATGTACCAGGCCAGCCCCGACGAAGTGTCGCGGCTGATCGGTTTCCACCTGCTCTACTATGCCTTCGGTTGGGACAATCTGGTCAATTTCCGCCCCGAAGAAGGAGATGCCGCCACGGCCGAACAGCGGATGGTCGATGCCGGCTGTTTCTACAAGTTCCGTACCAAGAGCAGCGATCCCATCGTCAAGGAATGGACGGGAGAGGATTCCGTGCTGGTCTATCACTTCGAGCGCTTCATTCCGGTGTTCAGCACCCAGCTGTTTGCCACCAAGGGCATCGATCCGGCCTACAACTATGAGTACTTCTTCCCGGGTACGGCATGGACGGGCGGCAGCCATCCGGGCAAGGCCGACGGCTTCAATGTCTCGAATGCCGCTGTGGTGGACGACGATCAGGTGATCACCGACAACGGTTACCTTTATCATGTCAGCCAGGTTCTCCGCCCCTTGGAGACTATCTATACCGAGCTCAAGAACAACGAGGACTATTCGGTGTTCTTCAATCTTTACGACAGCTACAGCGAATATGTGAAGGACGCCGAGCTGACCACCGACTTCGGCAACGGCCAGGATATATACCTGCACAACCATTCCTCGCTGGCCAACATCGCCTGCGAGTGGCCGGTCTCCAACTATCGGGCCATGTCAATGCTTTCCCGGGTAGGCTACAATGTGTTTGCTCCCTCGAACGATGCCATTGACAACTTCTTCACTTCCTATTGGACGGCTTCCAGCGGTTACGGCAGTCTCGGAGATCTGGACCCGCTTATCATGCGGTATTTCATTTTCCAGACCTTCGGTGCCGATGCCTTTATCGCTTTTCCTGAGGAAATCAAAAACGGCAAGGTGCTGACCGTTTTCGGAACGCCGGTCAATATCGATCCCGACCAGGTAACCTGGCGGCAGATGTGCTGCAACGGTGCCCTTTACGGCATGGATGTGATGACCCCGCCGGCCATCTTCTCCTCGGTCATCGGCAGCGCTTTCCGGGAGAGCCGCTTCCTGCCGTATCTCTATGCCCTCGACGGCTCCGACCTGGTACTGGCCCTGGCATCGCAGAATTCCCAGTTCGTGGCGTTGATTCCCGATACGGCCCAGTTCCGCGGCTCGAATATCCGTTTCGAGACAGTCGCCGGCGGCCACGAGCTGCAGATGATGGGCGACGACGGCCTGTATTCGGCCATGGGAGCTTCGACCTTGCGCGCTCTGGTCAATATGAACGTCTCGGCTTCGGCTTCCAGCCTGCCTGTTACCGGCATGAAGGTCATTGAGACCAATACGGCTTTCAACTACTGGTACGTGGTGGACGGTAAGATCACCACCAGTGCCCTGTTCAACAAGCAACTGAACCCGACCTACACGGACAACATCTATTTCGACTTCGCCCCTCTGGAGAAAGACGCCGCTGCTCCCAACGGCGGCCAGTGGGACAACGGAACGGCCTATACCTACAGCAGTCCTTCGGTATTCATGCCGGGCGGCGACGAAGGTTTGAACCGCACGCTGGCTGTCTGCAACGACAATACCTATCCCTATTATCTGTTCTCCCAGCTGCTGACCAAGGCCGGTCTGGTCGAGAATCAGCTCTTGAAGGTGATTATGGGCGATGTCCGCTTCATTGCTTTCGTGCCGACCAACGATGCTATCAAGGCCAGAATCAAGGAAATTCCAGGCTGCAGTACCTGTGATGTGGACGATTCCTATCAGCTGACCGGTACGCCTACCAAGGCTGCCCTGGCCAACTATCTGCGCAGTTATTTCCTGACCAGCGATCTGACTCCTTTCAGTGTCTATCCCTATCCTGGCAGCGGCATGTCCGGGGCTTTTGATACATCAGGTGCCTACAGGTTGCAGATCAATGACGACGGTGCCAGCCTGAAAGTGAACTTCATCGACAAGGACGGTAATCAGGGGACGCAGGTCGATCTGTATCAGACCGACAAGTATCATTCTCTGCCGTTTTCCTACAGTGACGGCGCTTTCCATTTGATTAACGACATCCTGCTTTAAACCTTATTGCCGTATGAAACTATATAGATATCTGATTGTTGCATTGTTTGCGCTCTTGTCATGGACAGGGCTGCAGGCACAGAGTAATACGGTCCTGACAGGTACGGTGACGGAAATATTCGACGGACACAGGGAACCCATCTACGGAGCCAATGTCGTGGTGGTGAGTTCCAGCAACCGTTATATGACCGGTGTCATCACCAACCTGGACGGTCAGTACAGCATTGTCATTCCTTCTTACGAGAAAAATCCCCGCGTCCGTTTTTCCTACATCGGCATGAAAACGGTCACTTTCGACTATAAAGGCCAGAAGGTGCTGGATGTCACCATGGAAGCCGATGTCCAGACCTTGAGCGAGGTGACGCTGACGGCCAAGCGTATCGAGCGCGATGAAATGGGCGTCTCCTTTACCGAGCAGACAGCCTCGACCCAGAAAATCGAGATGTCCGAGATTATCGAGACCACTCCCGTGACCGATATTGTCGAAGCCCTGCAGGGTCAGTTGGCCGGTGTGGATATTGTCGTGGGCGGTGACCCGGGAGCACGCAGTGCCATCCGCATCCGCGGTGTCAACTCTCTGAACGCTTCTTCCGAGCCGCTCATCGTAGTCAACGGCATTCCGTATTCCACTGAAATCGACGATGACTTCAACTTTGCCACGGCCAATGAGGAGGATTTCGGCGCCCTGTTGAACATCGCTCCGAGCGACATTGAGTCGATCGAGGTGCTGAAGGATGCTTCGGCAACGGCCATCTACGGCACCAAGGGAGCCAACGGCGTGCTGCTCATCACCACCAAGCGCGGTGCCAAAGGAAAAACCACCTTCAGTTTCAACAGCAAGCTGATTGCCAAGTTCGAGCCTGATCCCATCCCGTTGCTCAACGGTCACCAGTATGTGGCCCTGATGCAGGATGCCATCTGGAATGCGGCCAATGCCAAGGGACTGCAGAGTGCGACCAACGAGCTGAACCTGCTGTTCAATACCTATGACATCAACTATGTGCGTGACTGGCAGTATTTCGACGAGTACAACGTCAATACCAAATGGCTCGACTATGTGCGCGAGAATGCCTATACCTCCGACAACAGCTTCTCGCTGTCGGGCGGCGGTGACAAGGCGACCTACCGTTTCTCGCTGGGATATCTGCGCGAGCAGGGTACGACGGTCGGGACGGCCATGAACCGCTTCAACACCTCGTTCAATATCCGCTACGACTTCAGCGAGCGGCTGATGGTGAACACCGAGTTTACGATGACTCAGACCGAGCGCCAGGCCAATGCGCTTTCCACTTTGCGTGCCGAAGCACAACGCAAGATGCCTAACAAGAGCCCGTATTACATTGATGATGTTACGGGCGAGGAACTGCCTACCTATTTCTCCCGTCAAGAGGATGACTTCCAGGGCGGCTTCAACGGCTCCTACCACTATAACCCGGTAGCCATGGCCCGTATGGGCTTCAACAACACCATGCAGCGCGAAGAGAAAATGACGCTCAATGCGCAGTATACCTTCCCCTTCTCGCTCATCTACCGTGGTTATGTCTCGATGAACATGCGTACGACCAAGAACCGCAAGTTCATACCTCAGGAGGCGACCGGGGTCTTGTGGACCAGTTCGTATGCCAACCAGAGTACGGATGCCTTTACCGACAGAATGGTGCTGCAAACCGAACAGAAGCTGTTGTACAACAAGACCTTTGCCGATGTCCACTCGTTAGTGGCCACGGCACTGGTCTATGCTTCACAGTCGGAGAACTACAGCTATACGAGCGCTACCAGCGGCAATGCTTCACCCAATCTGAGCGACCCGGTGGCAGGAAGTGTGGTCACCACCAGCGGATCGGGCTATTCCATGGTCCGTTCTGTACGGAGTATCGGCCAGGTGGTCTATACCTATGACCGCCGTTATGTCGGTAAGTTCTCCATCAACCGGGAGGGTAATTCGGCCATGGGCAAAAGCGAACGCTTCGGTACCTTCCCTTCTTTCGGTGTAGCATGGAATGCTCATGAAGAACCCTTCTTCCGGGATCGCGGAGACGACAGCTGGCTTACCGAAGGCAAGTTACGTGTCAGCCTGGGATGGAGCGGCAATGCTCCTTCCGGTTCTTCTCTCTATCTGGGAGCCTATCAGTCACTGGGAGAATACATGAGCCTTTCGGCCATTTATCCGGTGCGCATTCAGCTGGACCGTCTCAAATGGGAGACCTCGCGTGAATGGAACTATGGTGCCGACCTGCGTTTCTTCAATAAACTGGGTGTCACCTTCGATCTGTACGACAAGTACACGAGCGATCTGCTGCTGAGCGGCGTCAGCATCCCCTCATCGACGGGCTATGCCACCATCAAATACTTCAACAGCGGTGAGCTGAGCAACCGGGGCTATGAGCTGCGCTTCACCTACGATGCCATCAATACCCGCGACTTGAAACTGTCGCTGAACTTCAACTTCAGCCACAATGAGAACAAGGTGGAGAAGCTGCCGGTCAACATGAAGGAAGAGAATTACACCTTCGCCAACGGCCAGTATGCGGTGCGCGTGGTGGAAGGAGACCCGATAGGCTCTTTCTACGGCTACCGTTACAAAGGTGTCTATGACAATGTCAATGAGACCTGGGCGCTGGACGAGTCCGGCCGGGTGATGTACGACTACCGCGGTGAGCCTATTGTCATGAAGAACGGCAACACCACTGTTTTCCCGGGAGATGCCAGATATGAGGACATCAACCACGACGGTATGATCAACGAATATGACATTGTCTATCTGGGCAACTCCAATCCGAAGTTTATCGGCGGTGCCGGTTTCACGCTGAGGTACAAGCCATGGACGCTGACCACCTTCTTCTACGGCCGTCTGGGCCAGAAGGTCATCAACCAGGCCAGGATGGATCTGGAAAGCATGTACGGCACCAACAACCAGAGTACGGCTGTGCTGAGCCGCTGGCGCAACGAGGGAGATGCCGCTACGACCGACATTCCCCGCGCCCTCTACGGCATGGGCTATAACTATCTGGGCAGCGACCGCTTTGTGGAAGATGCCTCCTTTGCACGTCTCAAGACGCTTACGCTCTCGTACAGTGTTCCCAGGGAAGTGCTGAAGAAGTACAACATCAACACCTTGTCGGTATTCTGCACCGGCTACGATCTGTTCACCTGGACCAACTACAACGGGCAGGATCCCGAGGTGTCGATTCCCTCATCTGCTACGGCACTGATCAAGGACAATTCCTCGACGCCTGTCACCAAGCGTATTTCGGTCGGATTCAACATTAATTTCTAGGGAGGGCTGAAAATGAAAAAACAACTGATATATATGGTAATCGCGGGACTGTCAGTCATGATGCTGTCATCCTGCAATGACTGGCTGGACATTCTGCCCAATAATGAGCAGGTCACCGACAACTATTGGAAATCCAAGGAAGATGTCGAGGCGGTCGTAGCCTCCGGCTACTATTACATGCGTCAGGCCGTGCCCACAATGATAGTCTGGGGCGAGGTCCGCGGCGGCACGATCTATTCTACCAACAGCAGCCATACCTACCTGCAGAATTTCAATATGACGCCTTCGAGCAGCATCTGCGCCTATGCCTCTGTCTATAAGGTCATCGGTATGGCCAACAGCGTGCTCAAATATGCGCCCTCGGTGATGACCGAAGACGAGACCTATTACGAGAGTGTCATGAAATCCCACCTTTGCGAGGCCTGGTTCATGCGGGCCTGGAGCTATCTGCTCCTGGTCAAGAACTTCCGTGAAGTGCCCTTGGTGGTGGAAGCATTTGTCAACGATGATGCCGACTACATGACACCGAAGTCTTCCGAGGCGGAGATCATTGCCCGCATCAAGCAGGATGTCAAGGACGCCCTGGCTACCGGCGCTGCCAAGGATGTCTATGAGGACACTGACGGCTATGGCTGGCAGAGTAAGGGGCGCGCCACCAAGTGGGCCCTGTATGCCTTGATGGCCGATGTCTGTCTCTGGAATCATGACTATGACGAGGCCATTGAGTATTGTAACTACATCCTGGATGTCCCCGACGGCGACACCTCCTTCCGGCCCCGCTTTATCCAGAATCCGGCCCAGTGGTACGAAATCTTCTACCCCGGCAATTCCAACGAGAGCATCTTTGAGCTCAACTGGGAACAGAATCTCTCGCAGACCAACAGTTTCGGGACCTGGTTCACGGTCGGTTCGAGCTCCACGCTGAAGTATACCGACTATGCCCGTGAGAGACTCAGTGCCGAGACGGCCGAGGCGGCTGTGAACGCGACGGCTCTTGGACTGGACGAAGGACGCATCGGACGCATGCTTTTTGCCTCATTTGTGACCGATGGTGCCAGCCAGACTGCCTATGCTACGGCCAACAACTTCTGTATCTGGAAGTACAAGGGCACCGATGTGGTGGATATCGGCAACACCCGGCCTTCGGAGGATGCCAACTTCATCCTCTACCGTGTGCCGGATGTGATGCTGATGAAGGCTGAGGCGCTGGTCATGAAGGGTGGGGCGGAGGCCTGGACCGCAGCCCTGACCCTGGTCAACCAGATTCGTGCCCGGGCATGCCTGAACGCGCTGACCATCAATGTTGAGGACAGCGACGAAAAAGAGATGCTGGATGCCGTCATGAACGAGTGGGACATGGAATTCCTGGCTGAAGGCAAGCGCTGGTACAATCTCTTGCGCTATGGCCGCTACGACAATGGCGACGGAACCTACAAGAACGAATTTATCAACCAGGTGGTCGAGGGCAACCAGACCACCAAAGACGAGTGGATCAAGTCGGTGCTCCAGGACGAGAACGCCTGGTACATGCCCATCCCTTACAGCGAGATTTCTGTCAATCCCCTGTTGGAACAGAATCCGTATTATTCAACGAGTAAATAAGTACAGATATGAAAAAGAACATAGTCAGTATTATGCTATCCGGTGCCCTGTTGCTCCTGCTGGGTGCCTGCGGCGATGACAAGCTGGGCAGCGTCTATCAGATATTTGACGATAATCCGGCCTCCAAGACACTGGAAGCCGACGAGGACTACTCGGAATGGGTGACAGTCCTGCGCTATGCCGATTTGTACAATGCGTTGAATCAGGCCACCCAGGCCTTTACAGTACTGGCCCCTGACAACAAGGCGGTGAATGCTTTTTATACTGCCAAGGGAGTTGCCGGTATCGAAGAGTTGGGCAAGGAATATGCCCGTGCCCTGATCATGCATCACACCATGCTCGATTCCATCCAGGTGAGCAGCATGCAGCTGCGCAGCAGCCTGACCAATCTGAGCGGTGACGAGATTTCGGTCGAGATTGACTCTGTAAGGGCCGGGCAGTTCGTTTTCGGAGGCCAGACCCGTACCCTTGAGTCGGGAGTTCATGCCTACAATGCCATCATTTACTATGTGGATGCCGTCATGACTCCTCTGGTGGAAACCGTCTATGACCGGCTCAGGGAAAGCGGAAGCCATCGGGTGATGACTGCGGCTGTCGAAGCGACCGGCTGGAACAAGCCTCTCAGTACGTCCTATGACACGTTGCGTCTGGAAACGGGCGGCTATACGGTGAGCCGCCGGGCCTACACGCTGCTGGCCGTGAGCGACCGTGTCTTCTCGGAGGCCGGCATCGGCTCCTTGAACGATTTGGCGGCCAGACTGGGTGCCGGCAGCGATTATACCGATGAAGGCAATGCCCTGAATGAGTTTGTCGCCTACCATATCCTCAAGAATAACTACACGCTGAGCGATCTGCGCAGCATGTCGGGCAGTGATACTTCCCGTATCTGGGAAACGGCAGCTGCCGATCAGGTAGTGATGATCACAGCCGACACGCTCAATCAGGACTGGATCCTGAACCTGCCCAATCTGGAGGCTGCTCCGGCCCGTTTCATCGACAGTGAGAGTGATCTGGCCTGCAAGAACGGTTACCTGCAGTCGATCGACAGCTGGCTGCCGGTATGGGAACCCGATCCAGTGACTGTGGTCTGGGATCTGGCCGACTATACCGAAGTCAAGAACGCTGTGATTGAAAAATCCGGTGCGGCTGCCTATCAGCCTGCCGAACCGGTCACTTCGGAAACCAAGGTGGATGTCTCCAAGTGCGGCGCGTTCGAGTACACGGTTTCGGAGTCGGGCGTGGGTGGTACGACCTATGCCTATGTGACCTATGTCAACTGCAAGAAGAACCTCAAGGACTGCAACAACTACGACCGTATGGTGTTCAATCTGGGCTATATGGGCTCGGTGAGCATGAGGACTCCGACCATCATCCGCGGCAAGTACAAAGTGGAGATACAGTATGTTTATCTGAGCGACCACAGTTTTATGCGCAAGGTGACCGACGGCAACGGCGGAATGATACGCACGGCTTTTGACGGAGAAAACCAGAAATCGTCCAAACCCTATACTTCCTCATCCAAAACGGCGGCCGGAGTCTATGAGGCCGTGCTCTACGATGAGCTGGAGTTTACTGCGACCACGGCCCACGAGTTCAGTTTCGTTGTCCTGGATCCCACGGCCAGTTCCAACTCTAAATTCAGTCTCCAGTTTGACTGCATCAAATTCACCCCCATTGAAGAATAAGACTATGAAAACGAAAGCTATCCTTTTTTCAATACTGGCTGTCGGCGCTCTGCTGTTTGCTGCCTGCAACAGCCAGAACTGGGATGATCATTACTTTTCTGAAGAGACGGTCATCGAAAACGACCAGCTGGCCGATGTCCAGGTCTCCACGGAGGCCTATCTGAGCGATCCGGCCCAGGCTGACCTGAGTCAGATGTACGGTTTTCTGAAGGAAAACGGGGTGTTTGACAAGCTGAAGGGCAAATCCCAGCTCTTTACCATCCTGGTGGTATCAAACGAACATTTCGTCCAGCCCGGGGAGGAAGAGGCCGAGTACATCGCCTTCTCGCATGTGACCGACATGAGTGTCTCTCCGGCCAACCTCCACGATGGAGAGCGCATTCTGATGTGGCACAACAAGTTTGTCACTGTCGGCATGGATTCGCTGGCCTTGCTGGGAGATCTGAGCCATATCTCATTCAACGGGTCTCCCGTGAGCAGGGTGGTGCGTACCACAGATGGCTATATCTATGAACTGGATGCCATGATTTCCACTCCGGTCTCGCTCTATGACTACATCAATGAACTGCCTGAGGAGTACAGTATGTTCCGGGAAATGGTGCTGGCTTCCGGAGGCAAGCAGTTTGACAAGAAGAACAGCAAGGCCATCGGAGTCGATGCCACGGGCAATACCATTTACGACACGGTCTGGATCTATACCAACGACTTTTTCGATGCCAAGAATTTCAGCCTGAGCAGCGAATCCTTGACAGCCACCATGTTCCTCAGTTCCGATGAGGTCATCAATGCCGCCCTGGCCGATGCCAACGCCCGACTCAGCAACTGGGGGCTGGAGAGGGACCGCGACATAATCATGCGCTGGATTCTGGAGGCCTCCTTCTTCCGCAGCAAGTATTCTCCCGCCGACCTGGTCGACAACGATGACGAGGCTTTTCTCGACCTGAAGTCCATTTACGACCGTCAGTGGCGTATGGAAGCCCAGGGTGTCGATATCGACCATCCCATCGAAGTGTCAAACGGTACGATATATGAGGTCACCAAACTGTATATTCCGAACAATGTGCTGATTTACAGGATCAAGGACTACTACCGCAATTATGAATACTGTACCGACCAGCAGAAATCGATCTATTACAACATGTTCAACCTCAAGTCTATAGAGGTGAAGACCGAAGTCGAACCCTGGACTCCCGAGGCCGGTGTCTGGCCCATGCACGGCTGCTTCTCACTGAGTGCCTACTGCGACGATCCCTCGCTGGGCTTCAACATGAACATGGAGACCATCCATTGTGTCTATGACGAGCAGGGGAATGTCACAGACGTGGCCCCCTACAATATTCCGCCAGGCACTTACCGTTTTGCCATGGGGTTTGCCCAGAACCTGAACATGACTTTCAACATCAAGGTGTATGCCGTCATCGGCACAAGCCGTCAGGAACTCGGATCCTCGACCATCACGGTGGGTTCCACGACCGAATTCCACTATGACCGGGGCACTTTCCTGAGCGATACCTGGCCCGAAGGCTACAAGGAGGTGAAGGATGCCCTGACCAACAGCAAGAAGAACAATTACGACACGGACGGCGGCTGTGTCATCGAGGAGCTGGTGCTTCCCGACCTCCTGGGCAACAACACGGCCTATCCGCTGTATATCACCTGTGAATGCACTTCCGGTACCAGCAGCAGGATAATCTATCACCACTGGTGCCTGCGTCCCAACAAGAATAACTATTAATATCCTGAGTAATGAAAAAGATACAGTTATTATTGGCTATGATTTTGGTCTCGCTGCCCTTCATGGCGCGTGAGATCAGGGGTAATGTGGTGTCGGCCGACGGACAGGCCCTGCAGGATGCTGTCATCTCTGCTTCCGGCGTGTCAAGTGTCCTGACCGACGAACAGGGCCGTTTTACCATAGACGTGCCTGAGGGCGCCCGGCTCTCTGTCTGGGCTGACGGCTATTTCAACCGGACAGTCAGAACGGGGGCGGCCTCAGAATTGAGAATAGTGCTGCTCAGTACTTCCACATACAAATATTCGCAGACCAGCGTGCTGCCTTACCGTATTGAGGAGAAATCCGATATACCGGGTGCCACCAGTCTCAACAAGAAGGATTTCGCCCTGGGTGCCGGCAGCATCGACAGGGCTGTTCAGGGCGAATTCGCCGGCCTGCAGGTGACGCAGAAAAGCGGTATGCCCGGCGAGGGTGCCAGCTTTCTGTTGCATGGTCTGCAGACGCTCTCGGCCGATGCCCGCCCGCTGGTCGTCATCAACGGAGTGCCCTACATGCCTTCGACCGACGAGTCCCAGCTGATTGGCGGCTATTCCCGCAGCCTGTTCCAGGCCTACAGCCTGAACGATATCCAGAATATCACCCTTTTGACCGGGGCCGAGGCTGCGCTCTACGGTTCTCTGGGATCGAACGGCGTCCTGCTCATTGAGACCGACGGTGCCACTTCGGATGACATGAACACCAAGATTTCCTACAACGGGGCTTTCGGCGTGAATTGGAATAGCAGCCGTATCCCCCTGATGTCGGCCTCCCAGTACAAGTCCTATCTGTCGGATATCGGCATGACCTATTTCGACAATATGGAGACGTTTTTCAGTAACTTCCCCTTCCTGTATTCCGATCAGTCGGGTCAGGCCTACAGTTATCTGTACCGTTTCGATACGGACTGGCAGAACGAGCTCTACCGTTCGGGTATGACCACCGATCACCTGGTTCGTGTGGAAGGTGGTGACGCTATCGCCAAGTATGATATCTCAGTGGGTTACATGCACGATGAGGGGACGCTCAAAAATACATCCCAAGACCGTTTCAGCGCCCAGATCAATTCCAATGTGCTGGTGAGCAAGAAGGTCGAAATCGCCACCTCTATCGGTTTGGCCTATCTGGACGGCTCCTATCAGGAACAGGGCATGATACCGGAGACCAACCCGCTGCTGGCCGCCTATCGTCGCTCGCCCGTACTGAGTCCTTACAAGAGCGACATGTACGGCTCGCTGCTGGACAGCTACGCCTCTTATTACTATGGCAACAATACCAACACGGACTTTATCGTGAGCAATCCCTCGGCCATCATCAACACGCTGTCGGCCGACATGCGTCAATATGATGTGAACATGAATGCCCGTCTCAGCTACCGTCCCAACAATTATCTGAGTTTCAACGGTATGGTCGGGCTTTATTACAACTACGACCAGGAAGGGATTTTCATTCCCGGCATCAACAACCACGACATTGTACCTCAGTTTGACACTTACGGACAGAGTGACAACATCGTGCGTCAGGGAGTGAACGAGACGCTCAACTGGTTTGCCGCCCTGAATGCCGCCTACAGCCGCAGCTTCGGCGAACATCAGCTGACGACCCGGGCCGGAACACAGATGATGCTGAACAAATTTGAGACCGACATGGGTGTGGGACGCAACACGGCCAACGACTTTTATCAGACCCTTTCGGACGTGCAGACCGTAGGACGCTTCTTCTCGGGCTACGGCAGCCGTTGGAACTGGATGAACATCTACCTGCAGGGAGCTTACACTTATGCCGATCTGCTCAATCTCGGTCTGATGCTTTCAGCTGACGGAGCTTCCTCGACAGGCAAGGACGCTACCCGCATGGGACTGTTCCCGGCTGTCTCGGCCACCTTCATGCTGACCGGTCTGGATTATTTCAAGGACATCCGCTGGCTGGACCGCCTCCATGTGCATGCCGATTACGGCAAGACCGGCAACAGCCGTTTCTCGGGAAACTACGGCAAGTACTACTATAGCAGCCGCCTGTACCAGAACATATCCGGTATCGTGCGTAATAATGTACCCAATACGAAAATCAAATGGGAGGAAGTCGGTACGGCCAACCTGGGTCTGGATGCCTCTCTGCTGGACTACAGGATGAGCCTGGGACTGAACTATTTCAACAAGCAGGCTACCGATGTACTGATGACCCGTGTGGAATCTTCGCTCTACGGGACAGGCCTTCACTACAGCAACGATGCTGAAATCGGCAGTCACGGTCTGGATATCTCCCTGAAGCTGGCGCCGGTCTATACCCGTGATTTCAAATGGGTGCTGGGCGGCAATATCACCCGCCTGCACAATACTGTCAAGTCTTTGGGTACGGCCGACAACCTGATCAGCACACTCTCGGACGGAGCTACGATAGTGACGCGTCCGGGTGAGGCTCCTTACAGTTTTTACGGCTATGAGACCGATGCCGACATGCCAGTCTATGCCACAACCCTGGCAGCCCGCACAGCTTACAGTTATGTGGAGGGTGGGGAGACCAAGACCCGACCGATGCTCAATCGAAATGGAGTGGAGTATGAGGCCGGCGACGTGAATTTCGTCGATCAGAACGGCGACGGCATCATCGATGATGCCGACCGTGTGGTTTTGGGCTCCGCTACCCCGGACTGGTACGGTGGCTTGTTCACGCGGTTGCAGTATAAGGCTTTTGCGCTTGATTTCAATTTTGTCTATTCTCTGGGTAACGAGGCCTACAATGCTGTGCGCCGTGTCACGGAATCTGCCCGGGACTTCTCCAATCAGAGCCTGGCAGTGAACCGCCGTTGGACCATGGATGGACAGAAGACCGACATGCCCAGGGCCGTCTATGGAGACCTGGTCGGCAACAATGATTTCAGCGACCGCTGGATTGAGGACGCTTCCTACATCAAGTTGAGAGATGTGACGCTGAGCTACAGTTTCGACCATCCTGTATGGCACTTTTTCCAGGGAGGAACCATTTATGTGACCGGACAGAATCTGCTGTGCCTGACCGGCTATCTTGGCCAGGATCCCGAATTCGCCTATTCCTACAATACGGCGATGACGGGTGTCGATTATGCCAAACTGGCCGCTCCCAAGACGGTCAAGGTGGGAGTCAATCTTAAATTCTAATGATTAAATTGTCTGATTATGAATAAGATAATGAAGTATTCGCTTAAGTCTCTTTGGCTCATGGTCCTGGTCGCTGTCCTGACGGCCTGTTCGGATTTCTTCGATCCCAAGACGGACGACATACTCTCGTCCGAGGACTATATTTCTTCCCAGACGGAGGTGTATACCGGCTACATCGGCATTATCACCAAGTTGCAGGCGGTCGCCGACAAGGCGATCTATCTCACCGACACCCGGGGCGAACTGCTGGAGCCCACCGAGAGCTCGTCGCCTGAGTTGATTGCCCTGTACAACTACAACGAAGATCTGAGCGGCAACTCCTATGCCGATCCGGCAGGCTGGTACGAGGTGGTAATCGCCTGCAACGATTATCTGGACAATATGCGGACCTTCCGCCTGAAAAAACCCGAGCTGGTCAATGACGAGCGTTTCGATGCCCTGGAGAGCCTGACCCTGCGTGTCAAAGTCTGGGCCTACCTGACTATTGCCGAAATTTACGGTCAGGCCGTATGGTTTGACGATCCCATGGTTCAGATTCAGGATTTGACGGATGCCTCCAAGTTCCGGCTCATGAATCTCGAAGAGGTGGTGGACAAATGTATCGACCTGTTGGACAACGGCGATGCCTCGACTGATATGGTCAACGGCCGGCTGAGTTTTTCGTGGTACGAATGGCTGGATCCGGAAACCGCCCTGGCCGACAGTGAATACCGCTATTGGGATTACATGACGCCTCCCTATGACGGACTGATGGCCAAGCTTTGTCTGTGGAAAGGTGCCTGTCTGCAGGGGCAGAACAACTATACGGGGGCCAAGACCTATTACCAGCGTTGTGCCGACCTGATGTTCAATGCCCTGAACAAGGTCATATCCGACCAGGCACTGAACTACTACTGGCTGCCGACGGCTGCCACGCCGGGCAACTATGCCCGTTTCTGGGACAACCCCGAGCCTTATGCCCGTGAAGTAGTCTGCGCAGTCATCTATGACTATACCCGCAATCAGACCAACCGGCTACTGTACCATTTCAGCTCGGAATACCCCAACAAGTATCTCCTGCGTCCCTGCGTGGCCATGATTGAAAACCGCTTCGAGAGCAATGATTTCAATCCGGGCTATTCCACTTCGGAAGAGAAGCGTGCCTCGACCATTTGCGGCAACCGCTACGGCGACAAGCCCTATCTGGCCAAGTACCGTCCTATCGGCAGCAGTCGACGGGTGAACGCCTATCAGGACGATGTCCACATTTACCTGTTCCGGGCCACGGAGTATCACTATTTCCTGGTGGAGGCCCTCAATGGACTGGGGCGTTTCGAAGCGGCCTCGGCTATGCTCAATGGCGGTATTACGGCTGATTACTTCGAAACCAATGCCGACGGTTCCATGCTTAAGGACGATGACGGCTATGGTACGCCGCTGGCGGGATTCGAGGGTTTCACCAACGACTGGAGCGGTACGGCCTCCTGGGGGACGCGCAAGTATCCGCATGTAGGTCTGCGTGGTGCCTTCAACCTCAAGGCCAGGGAATTCAAGACCGAGACCGGAGCTTTGTTGATGACCAACATGAAACTGAATGACATGCAGGTATTGGACGAAGCCATGCTGGAATTTGCCGGCGAGGGTAAGGTGTATCCGATGATGATCCGCATGGCCCGTCGCTGGGGCAACGGCTCCTACGACGCAACGATAGTTTCTTCGCGAGTGGCCCCCAAATACGGTGACAAGGCCGAACTGATGAAAGCCAGGATCGAAAGTCAGATTTTCGTGCCTTGGGACTTGAAACTGGAATAGCGTCGAGACTGTTGGTCGGTCGGTTTTTTGTATCTATCTTTGCCCGACATGCCTGATATAGTCTAACTGAGATGAAAGGATTATTTGTTGCCGTCATGCTGCTGGCGGCCATTATGAGCGGTGCCGCCGGCCAGCCGGCCCCGGAATCGCTGGTGGGCTCCCCGGCCGGCCCCAGGGCCGCACTGTCTCATGCCAATGTCAAGGTCAGTAGGCAGGACAAGAGCCTGCATACCCAGTGGGCAGGTGCCCGGGTCGCCTTTCTGGGAGACTCGATGACCGATAAGCGCACGCTGGGGCCGGAAACCACGCTGTGGTGGGAGTATCTCTCTCAGTTGCTGGGTTTCGGTGAGACCTATTGCTACGGCGTGAACGGCCATCAGTGGCACCAGATTCTGGGCCAGGCCCGCAAACTTCATGACGAGCATCCCGACGATGTGGACGCCATCTTGATTTTTGCCGGCACCAACGATTACAATGCGGGGGTTCCAGTAGGCAACTTCTTCGACGAAGAAGAAGTGGAAGTCGAGGTGAAAGGTCCTCAGATTGTCCGTCGCAAGCATCGGATCCCGGTCATGGGCGATGCCACCTTCTGCGGACGCATCAACGATGCGCTCTGTTTTCTGAAGACCCACTATCCTGACATCCAGATTATTGTCATGACTCCTATCCATCGCGGATATGCCAAGTTCAATGACAAGAACGTCCAGCCCGACGAGTTCTACTGCAACGGCCAGGGATTGTTTCTCGAGGACTATGTGTCTGTCCTGAAGCAAGGTTGTGCCTACTGGTCGGTGCCCGTTGTCGATCTCTACGGCGAGAGCGGCATCGTGCCCAATCTGGAATCAAATAACCTCTATATCGCCAAGCCTGCCACCGACCGGCTGCATCCCAGCACGGAAGGGCAGTGGCGCATCGCCCGCCTGTTGCAGTATCAGCTACCCCGCTGGCCTGTCAGAATCAAATAAATCGTTCATGAAAAAGTATTTGACCATCAGTTTAGGTGCCTGGCTGTTCTCAGCCGGGCTTCTTTATGCGCAGGTCTCGGCCCCCGGCCGGGCTTACCTGGACTACACGGTGCTGCCCGCCCACGGCGACGGTGTCTGCGCACTGGGAGAAACGGCCACGGTCAAAGTCGTGGCTACAGCCGGCGGCCGCGGCTTAGACGGAACGGTGATCCGTTTCGAGGCCGGTCCGGATGCCTTGCCTGCCGATACGGCCGGGGATGCCGTCTTTCGCGAGGGCGAGGCGGTGGTGTCGTTCGGTACTATGCGGGAGCCCGGCTTCCGTTACTGCCGCCTGAGTTTCCAGGTGGAAGGACAGACCATCCGGGACAATGTCAAACTGGCTTTTGCCCCCGATATGATTGAGCCGACCATCGCCTGTCCGCCCGACTTCGACAAGTACTGGCGCCGGACACTGGACAAGGCTTCCAAGGTGCCTATGACGATTGAGGAAACCCCTTGGCCGCAGGCCGGCGATGATCAGGTGGAGACCAGGATGGTCAAAATCCAGAGCTATGAGAAGGGCTGCTATCTCTATGGCTGGCTTAGCCGCCCCCGGGACGGCAAACGTCATCCGGTGCTGCTGATTCCACCCGGGGCCGGGGTCAAACGCATCAATCCCTTGCCCGATTATGCCAGGGAGGGATTCATCACGCTCGCCATCGATGTGCACGCCTTGCCGGTCGATGCCCCGGATTCGATTATCAGACTCCGTCAGACGGAAGTGGGGGAGTTTACCCAAGTGGGCATCAGTCATCGCGACAGCTACTATTATCGCCGGATATATTGCAGTCTGGTGCGTGCCATCGACTATCTGTGTTCTCTGCCCGATTTCGACGGACAGAATGTCGGCGTGACGGGCGGCAGCCAGGGCGGAGCCCTGTCGATAGTCGCCGCCGGCCTGGATCCCCGGATTACCTTTGTGGCAGCTTTCTATCCGGCTTTGTGCGATGTGTCGGGCTTCCTTTACGGAAGAGCTGGCGGCTGGCCCCGTTTTTATTCCAAGAGCCCCGTTCCTCCCGAGCAGTCAGCTGTAGAGATGAAAACTCTCTCGTACTACGATGTGGTCAATTTTGCCCGTCGCATCAAGGTGCCCGGTTTCTATTCATACGGCCATAACGACGGCACTTGTCCGCCTACGTCGGTCTGTGCCGCCCTGAATCAGATCAAGGCTCCCAAGATACTCGAAGTGACTCCTTCTTCGGCTCACTGGCGCTTTACCGAAACCCTGCACCGTTCCATTGAGTGGATGAAAGGGCAGTGTCGCTGAGCAAACCCCTGGTTTCAGGGTGGGCAAAGTTTTTTTTGATAAATCTTTCCGATGCTATAAATTTGCGCCAATTTATACATAAACATAGAGAAATGTCAGTACACAGTGAAGATACCCGCAAGGTGACTACCCACCGGCTTTGGGAAATGAAGCAGCGGGGGGAGAAAATAGCCATGCTGACGGCCTACGACTATTCCATGGCCAAGCTGATCGACCAGTCTGGCATGGATGTCATCCTGGTGGGCGACTCGGCCTCCAATGTGATGGCCGGCAATGTGACCACGCTACCTATCACCCTGGACCAGATGATCTATCATGGCAAATCTGTTGTCAGGGGCATCACCCGCGCCCTGGTTGTGGTGGATATGCCTTTCGGCTCCTATCAGGGTAATTCCAAGGAGGCGCTGGCCAGCGCCATCCGCATCATGAAGGAGACTCACGCCGATGCCATCAAGCTGGAGGGCGGCAGCGAGATCCGCGAATCCATCGAACGCATACTCTGTGCCGGTATCCCCGTCATGGGGCATCTTGGGCTGACTCCCCAGTCGATCAACAAGTTCGGCACCTATGCCGTGCGCGCCCGTGAGGAAGCCGAAGCCAACAAGCTTAAGGAAGATGCCCTGATGTTGCAGGAAGTGGGTTGTTTCGGCCTGGTGCTGGAAAAGATTCCTGCCGCCTTGGCCAAGCAGGTGACCGAGAGCGTGCAGATTCCGGTCATCGGTATCGGTGCCGGCCCTCATGTCGATGGCCAGGTGCTGGTTGCCCACGACATGCTGGGCATTACCCAGGCCTTCACGCCCCGTTTCCTGCGCCGCTATGCCAATCTGCAGGATACCATTATCGAGGCGGCCCAGGCCTATATCAAGGATGTCAAATCCTGTGACTTCCCCAACGAAAAAGAACAGTATTAACCATTTCATGTCCAACGATAAAACCGAATCCAAGTGAAAGTCATCAATTTTGCCGACACCAACAGTGTCATCAATCAGTATATGGCTGAGCTGAGGGATGTGAATGTCCAGACCGACCGGGCCAGATTCCGGCATAATCTCCGCCGTATCGGCCAGATGATGGGCTACGAAGTGAGCAAGACGCTCGAGTACACACAGAAGGATGTCGTCACCCCCCTGGGAACAGCCCCCACTATGGTGCCCTCAGACAAGGTGGTGTTGGGAACTATCTTCCGGGCCGGTTTGCCCTTTCACGAAGGTTTTATGGATGTATTTGACCATGCCGGCAGCGCTTTCGTGTCGGCCTATCGTTTCTACAAGGACAAGGAGTGCAATCAGGTCGGCATCATGGTCGAGTATATCGCTTCTCCCGACCTGACAGGCAAGACGCTGATCATCGCCGATCCGATGCTGGCCACCGGCGGCAGTATGGAACTTTCCTACGAGGCGTTCTGCTCCAAGGGGACGCCTGCTCAGGTTCATTTCTGCTGTGTGATTGCCGCCAAGGAGGGGGTTGACTACATCAAGAAAATGTTCCGCAATCAGAAGAATATGACGCTTTGGTGCGCTGCCATCGACCCCGGCTTGAACGAACATGCCTATATCGTTCCCGGCCTTGGCGATGCCGGCGACCTGGCCTACGGAGAAAAAATCTAACACAGCTATACATATTATGAATACTACAGAAGTCAACACTAAGGGTATCAGAGATGCCCGCACCCTGGGTACTCCGCGGATGCTGCTCCTCGGACTGCAGCACATGTTTGCCATGTTCGGCGCCACCATCCTGGTGCCTGTCATCACCGGACTGTCGGTCTCTTCCACCTTGCTGTTCGCCGGTCTGGGAACTTTGCTTTTCCACCTGGTGTCCAAAGGGAAAGTGCCCGCATTCCTGGGTTCTTCCTTTGCCTTTCTGGGCGGCTATGCCACCGTCAAGATGATGGGTGCCGAAGCCGGCATGTCCATGGGCCTGTCGCTGGCCTATGCCTCGGTGGGCGTGTTCTGCGCCGGCCTGCTGTACCTGCTCATGGCCCTGCTCATCAAGGTCTATGGCACCAAGCGCATCATGAAGTTCTTCCCGCCCATTGTTACCGGTCCCATTGTGATTTCCATCGGTCTGGCCCTGTCGGGCACGGCCCTGTCGAGTTGCAATGACAACTGGTGGATTGCTCTGGTGGCCATCCTGGTGGTCATCATCTGCAATATCTGGGGTAAGGGTATCATCAAGATTGTCCCCATTCTGATGGGTGTGCTTGCTTCCTATGTCTTTGCCGCCTGCATCGGCAAGGTGGATTTCAGCAGCCTTCGGGATGCCGCCTGGATTGGTCTGCCTGTGGCCCGGGAGAACACGGTCCTGGCTGTCTTTGACCATCCCGACTGGGCCTTCCTGCTGTCGGCCGTCATCGCCGTGTTCCCCATAGCTATTGCCACCATGGTCGAACATGTTGGCGATGTGGTGGCCATCCAGTCCACGGTAGGGGAGAACTTCCTGGAAGATCCCGGCCTGCACCGCACCATGCTGGGTGACGGTCTGGCCACTTCGCTGGCCGCCTTGTTCGGCGCCCCGGCCAACACCACCTACGGTGAAAATACCGGCGTACTGAATTTGACCCGTGTGTTTGATCCCCGTGTCATCCGCATTGCCGCCTGCTTTGCCATCCTGCTGTCGTTCTGCCCGAAATTCGCGGCTCTGATTGGCCTGATGCCTACGGCCACCATCGGAGGTATCTCTCTGATTCTTTACGGTATGATTTCGGCCGTCGGCGTACGTAACCTGGTAGAGAGCCATACCGATCTGTCCAAGTCGAAGAACGTACTGGTGGCAGCCGTCATCCTGGTGCTGGCCATCGGTATCAAATACGGCCTGAACGACCAGATCTCCATCGGCTTCACCTCGCTGTCCGGCCTGGCCGTCGCAGCCATCGTCGGTATTGTCCTGAATGCCGTCCTGCCCGACGACAAAGTGGGAGAAATGCCTGTATTGTAAGTTTGACATCTAATCGAAAACCTGAGATGAAAAAAGTTTTTTCCTGTCTGATGAGCGTAGCAGTACTTGCCGCTCTTTTCTCCTGTGAGGGACCGGCCGGCCGTGACGGCCGTGACGGCACTGACGGTCTGGATACGCAGTTCAAGAATATTACGCTGACTGCCGGTGTCCAGAATTGGACCAAATACGAAGAACCCATGGCCAACAGCCCGCTCTATTATGCCTGTTCGTTCGACGTTCCTGAAATTACAGAAGAAGTCTTTAACAACGGAGTGGTTCTCACTTATGTCAATTTGGTAGGCGCACAGCAGCTCTTGCCCTATGTCTGTCATTATCAGGATACGGAGGGTAACCAATGGACCCGTACGATCGACTGCCAGCTGGCTGTCGGCAAGGTGACGGTCTTCGTGACGGCTTCCGACTTTTTCGACGAGGTGCCCGAGGCTATGTCTTTCCATCTGGCTATCCTGACATCAGGAGTGAGCCAGCGTACTGGGGGCGGCAGATAAGGCTTGGACAAGTCATGCATGGACGGCCGGCTCCGATAACGGGGCCGGCTGCTTTTTCCCAAGCTTTTTTGATGGGGAGTTTGTTTTGTTGAAAAAAAACACTACTTTTGCGCGGTTTTTCAGAAAGCTCTGAGTCATGGGCAAGTTCGATGCGTTCAAATTACCTTTGAAAAGTCTCTCGGTGGGAAGCCACGAATATGAGTATCAGCTGGATACTAACTGGTTTACCCTGATTGACGGTCCCGAGGTGAGCAAAGGCAATGTCCATGCCAAGGTCACTGTCAACAATACAGGCTTCCTCTACGAGGTGCTTTTCAGACTCGATGGAGTTGTCGAAGTGCCATGCGACCGTTGCCTGGAGGATATGCCTCTGGCCATTGAGCAAGAGAGTCGCCTGATTGTGAAATTCGGTCCGGAGTATGCCGAAGAGAGCGAGGAGGTCATCATCATTCCGGAAACCGACGGCGAATTGAATATCGCCTGGTTCCTATATGAGATCATTGCCCTGGCCGTACCGCTCAAGCATGTGCATCCGCCGGGAAAATGCAACAAAGCCATGTCCTCCAAGCTCCGCAAGCACCTGGCCAAGAGCATGGACGACGAGGAGGACGAGGATGCCTTCCTGCTGGATGAGGATTTTCCGGAGGAGGTGGAGGAAACCGAGACCAATCCCGTGTGGGACGAGCTGAAAAAACTGAAAGATTTGGATAATAATTAATTTAAACAGATAAAGCAATGGCACATCCTAGACACAAACACTCGAACACGAGAACAGCAAAGAGAAGAACCCACTACAAGGCTGAGGCTCCCACACTGGCCGTCTGCCCCAACTGCGGTAACCACTACGTATATCATACGGTGTGCGGCGAATGCGGCTACTATCGTGGCAAGGTGGCTATCGAAATGACCGAGAAGGTTTCCTGAGGAAGCTGACCGCTCTTCCGGGCTTTCCCCCCTGTGGGAAGATTGCCTGGATGCTTGATAATGAACGGAGGACACAGTATTGTACAATAGTTGCGTCTCCGTTTTTCTTTTCATTGAATACATCATTATGTTCAAAGCCGGATTTGTCAATATCGTAGGAAATCCCAATGTGGGAAAGTCAACCTTGATGAACGCGCTGGTCGGGGAAAGGATATCGATAATCACTTCCAAGGCCCAGACGACACGTCACCGTATCCTGGGGATTGTCAACGAGCCTGACTGCCAGATTGTATATTCCGATACCCCGGGAGTGCTTAAACCTGCCTCGCGCCTGCAGGAATCCATGCTGGCTTTCTCTTCCTCCGCACTGGTCGATGCCGATGTGCTGCTTTATATCACCGATACGGTAGAGAAGATAGACAAGAACGGCGAGTTTCTGGAAAAAGTACGGCAGACCGACATCCCGGTGCTGCTGGTCGTCAACAAGATCGACTTGTCCGACCCCTCCCGGCTCGAGGCCCAGACCGACGAACTGAAAGCCCTGCTGCCCCGGGCCGAGGTGATCCCCATGTCGGCCCTGCATGGTTTCAATGTGGACTATCTGCAACGTCGCATTCGTGAACTGCTGCCCGAAAGTCCGCCATATTTCGGCGAGGATGCCCTGACCGACAGGCCGCTGCGTTTTTTTGTCTCCGAGATCATCCGCGAGAAGATCCTGCTTTATTACCAGAAGGAGATCCCCTATGCCGTCGAGGTGGTGGTCGAATCGTACAAGGAAGAGAAAAACCGGGTCAATATCCAGGCGGTCATCCTGGTCGAACGCGAGACGCAGAAGGGTATTATTATCGGCCATGGCGGCGCCGCCCTGAAGAAAGTGGGCACCGAAGCCCGGCGGGATATTGAAAAGTTTATCGACCGTAAAGTCTTTCTGGAGCTTTTCGTCAAAGTGGAAAAAGACTGGCGTAGCCGTGACGCGATGCTCAAATCGCTGGGCTACAAGCCTGAGTAATATTGATATGAGTAATTTGGTAGCCATAGTAGGTCGTCCCAATGTGGGGAAATCCACCCTGTTCAACCGGCTGGTCGAAGGCCGTCAGGCCATTGTCAACGATCAGGCGGGCACCACCCGTGACCGACACTACGGAAAGTCTGTCTGGAACGGCGTGGAATTTTCGGTGGTCGATACCGGCGGCTGGGTCGTCGGATCGGACGATGTTTTCGAATCGGAGATCCGCCGCCAGGTGGAAATATCCATCGAAGAGAGCGATGTGATCCTTTTCCTGGTTGATGTGCAGAACGGACTGACCGATCTGGATATGTCGGTGGCCGAGATACTGCGCCGGGTCAAGAACCGTCCTGTGCTGGTGGTCTGTAACAAAACCGACGAGAGCGTGATGAGCTATGCCTCGGCCGAGTTCTATAGGCTGGGCCTGGGCGACCCCTTCTGCATTTCGGCCATGAACGGTTCGGGAACGGGAGAGCTCTTGGACAAACTCGTGAGTCTCTTCCCCGAACAGCAGGATGACAAGCAGTCGGCCGAGGCCATCCCGCGCATAGCCGTGGTTGGAAGGCCCAATGCCGGCAAATCCTCCCTGATCAACGCCTTTATCGGCGAGGACCGTCATATTGTGACCGACGTGGCCGGCACGACCCGTGATGCCGTCCTGACACGTTTCGACAAGTTCGGATTCAATTTCTTCCTGGTCGATACGGCAGGTATTCGCAAGAAAGCCAAGGTCAGCGAGGATATCGAGTTCTATTCGGTGATGCGTTCCATCCGGGCCATCGAAACGGCCGACGTCTGTTTGCTGCTGATCGATGCCACTCGCGGCATCGAGAGCCAGGATATGAATATTTTCCAACTCATCCAGCGCAACAAGAAGGGCCTGGTCGTCTGTGTCAACAAATGGGACCTGGTCGAGGGCAAGGACAGCAACACGTTGCGCCGGACCGAGGAAGCCATCCGTTCCCGTTTTGCTCCATTCACCGACTTCCCGATTGTCTTTACCTCGGCTTTGACCAGACAACGCATCTTCAAGGCTCTCGAAGCGGCCCAGAAAGTCTACGACGCCCGCCAGCGGCATATACCGACCGCCCGCCTGAACGAGTTCTTCCTGCCCCTGATTGAGAATTATCCGCCGCCGGCTACCAAGGGCAAGTATATCAAGATAAAATATGTCACCCAGCTCCAGGGCCCGACGACGCCTTCGTTCATTTTCTTCGCCAACTTGCCGCAGTATGTCAAGGAGCCCTATCGGCGTTTCCTGGAGAACAAGTTGCGCGGCGAATTTGATTTCTGCGGTACCCCTGTGCAAATATTCATACGTCAAAAATAAAAAGGTATCATGGACAACAAGGACTCTCAGAACCAGCTCAACATCGAACTTCCCGAGGAAGTCGCCCAGGGAATCTATTCCAACCTGGCCATTATCTCGCATTCCAGTGCAGAGTTTGTACTCGACTTCATACGCATGCTGCCCGGGGTGCCCAAGGCCAAGGTGAAGTCGCGTATCATTCTTACGCCTGAACATGCCAAAAGACTCTTGCTGGCATTGCAGGACAACATAGCCAAATATGAGCAGCAGTTCGGCCCCATCCGCAAGCCGCAGGCCATACCGCCGGTGGGCTTTTCCACGGGAGAAGCCTGATTGCGGATTTTTTTGACAGACTTATTTGGTTTATTAGGAAAGAGTTCGTATCTTTGCGCGCTATTTTGCAGAGAGTGTATATCATATATCAAACTAAGAACAAAAAACAGTAAAATGCCTACAATTCAGCAATTAGTAAGAAAAGGCAGGGAGAGCCTGACGGACAAGAGCAAGGCTCCTGCCCTTGATTTCTGCCCCCAGAGACGCGGCGTTTGTGTGCGTGTTTACACCACCACCCCCAAAAAGCCGAACTCAGCTATGCGTAAGGTGGCCAGGGTTCGACTGACCAATTCCAAGGAAGTCAACTGCTACATTCCCGGTGAGGGTCACAACCTGCAGGAGCACTCCATCGTACTGGTCCGCGGCGGTCGTGTCAAGGATCTCCCCGGTGTCCGTTACCACATTGTCCGTGGTACCCTGGATACGGCCGGTGTCGCCTCCCGTACCCAGAGACGTTCCAAATACGGTGCCAAGCGTCCTAAAACAAAGTAAAAGCAATTAATTAACCAAGTTTTCCGTATTGGTTTTGTAGGAACCTGTTGTTCCGAAGGTTGAGTAAATGTCCGGGCGAGGACGTTGAAGATCGTAACAACCAAACAAAAACGTAATTTTCAAGTAAGATGAGAAAAGCTAAACCGAAAAAACGTGTGATCCTGCCCGATCCCGTTTTTAACGACACTAAGGTGACAAAATTTGTCAACCATCTGATGTATGACGGCAAGAAGAACGTCTCCTTCGAGATTTTCTACCAGGCTTTGGATATCGTCAAGGCAAAAATGCCCAACGAGGAGAAGACTCCCCTCGAAATCTGGAAAGTAGCCCTCGACAACATTACCCCTCAGGTCGAAGTGAAATCACGCCGTATCGGCGGTGCCACTTTCCAGGTACCTACCGAGATCCGTCCGGACCGGAAGGAATCAATTTCAATGAAAAATGTTATTCTGTTTGCCCGCAAACGTGGCGGCAAGACCATGGCAGACAAGCTGGCTGCCGAGATCATGGACGCCTACAACAACCAAGGCGGAGCATTCAAACGTAAAGAGGACATGCATCGTATGGCCGAGGCTAACCGTGCATTTGCCCACTTCCGTTTTTAATTTGGCAGCGTAAGGACTAAGGTATATGGCAAAAGTAGACTTGCATCTCACACGGAATATCGGTATTATGGCCCATATCGATGCCGGAAAGACTACGACCTCAGAGCGTATTCTTTTCTACACCGGTCTTACCCATAAAATCGGCGAAGTGCATGACGGTGCGGCGACCATGGACTGGATGGAACAGGAGCAGGAGAGAGGTATCACCATCACTTCGGCTGCCACCACCACCTATTGGAACTATGCTGACAAAAAATTCAAGATCAATCTGATTGATACTCCGGGACACGTTGACTTCACTGTCGAGGTGGAACGTTCCCTCAGGGTACTGGACGGCGCTGTCGCCGTATTCTGTGCCGTGGGCGGCGTCGAACCGCAGTCGGAGACAGTCTGGCGTCAGGCCGACAAATACAATGTCCCCCGTGTCGGATATGTGAACAAGATGGACCGCTCCGGTGCCGATTTCTTCTCCGTGGTCAAGCAGATGAAGACGGTGCTTAACGCCAATCCCTGTCCGATTCAGATTCCTATCGGCAGCGAAGACTCTTTTAAGGGAGTGGTCGATCTGATTCGTATGAAGGCCCTTTACTGGCACGACGAGACCATGGGAGCGGAATACTCGGTCGAAGAGATTCCCGCCCAGCTGCTTGCCGAGGCTCAGGAATGGCGTGACAAGATGCTGGAGCAGGCTGCCGAATTCGACGACGAGCTGATGGAAAAATACTTCGACAAACCGGAGACCATCACAGAGGACGAAATCCGCCGCGCCATCCGTCGTGCCACGCTGGCCCAGGAAATGCAGCCCGTGGTCTGCGGTACCTCTTTCAAGAACAAAGGTGTCCAGCCCTTGCTGGACGCTGTCTGTGCCTACCTTCCCTGTCCGCTCGATACGGAAGCCATCAAGGGTACGGACCCTCGTACTGAACAGGAAGTGCTGCGCACTCCGGAAGAGAATCAGCCTCTGACGGCCCTGGCCTTCAAGATCGCCACCGACCCCTATGTGGGCCGACTGTGCTTTGTCCGTGTCTATTCGGGCAAGATGACATCCGGCAGCTACGTGTTTAATTCCCGCTCCGGCAAGAAAGAGCGCATCTCCCGTATTTTCCAGATGCATGCCAACAAACAGAACCCGGTCGAGGAAATCAGTGCCGGCGACATCTGCGCCATTGTCGGCGTGAAGGACATTCGCACCGGAGATACCCTTTGCGAAGAGAACAAGCCCATTGTCCTCGAGTCGATGGATTTCCCGGCACCGGTCATCGGTATTGCCGTCGAGCCCAAGACCCAGAAGGATCTGGACAAACTGGACATGGGACTGGCTAAGCTGGCCGAGGAAGATCCCACCTTCACCGTCCATACCGACGAGCAGTCGGGGCAGACGGTCATCAGCGGCATGGGTGAGCTTCACCTGGAAATCATCATCGACCGTCTGCGTCGCGAGTTCAAGGTAGAGTGCAACCAGGGACAGCCTCAGGTTTCCTATAAGGAGGCTATCACTCAGGAAGTGCAGCTGCGTGAGGTTTACAAGAAGCAGACGGGCGGTCGCGGTAAATTCGCCGACATCATTGTCAAGGTCGGTCCCAAGGATCCCGAATTCGATGGTAACCTTCAGTTCGTCAGTGAAGTCAAAGGCGGCAACGTGCCCACCGAGTTCATTCCTTCCGTGGAAAAGGGATTCAAGACCGCCATGGAGAACGGTGTGCTGGCAGGTTATCCGATGGACAGCCTGAAAGTGACCCTGCTCGACGGCTCTTTCCACCCGGTGGATTCCGATGCCCTCTCCTTCGAGGTCTGCGCCATGCAGGCATTCCGCCACGCCTGTGAAAAGGCAAGGCCCTGCCTCCTGGAGCCGATCATGAAGCTGGAGGTTATCACCCCCGAAGAGAATATGGGCGATGTCATCGGTGATCTGAACCGTCGCCGCGGCATGGTCTCCGGCATGGATACCAACCGTTCCGGCGCCCGCGTGGTGAAGGCCACCGTGCCTCTGGCTGAAACTTTCGGCTATGTGACGGCGCTACGTACCATCACTTCGGGACGTGCCACCAGCAGTATGGAGTTTCTTGAATACGCCCCCGTCAGTGCCAACCTGGCCAGGGAGGTCTTGAAGGAACGCTCAGGTAGAACAGATTTAATTCAGTAATAACGGAGTCAGTGTAAATAGCTCTACGGACTCTCATTTAAAACAATTATTATGAGCCAGAAAATCAGAATCAAACTGAAATCTTACGATCACAATCTGGTCGACAAGTCGGCCGAGAAGATCGTCAAGACAGTGAAAGCTACGGGTGCTGTGGTAAGCGGACCGATTCCTCTCCCCACGCACAAGCGTATCTTTACCGTGAACCGTTCGACTTTTGTCAACAAGAAGTCTCGTGAACAGTTCGAATTGTCCTCTTATAAGCGTCTGATCGACATTTATAATTCAGGATCGAAAACCGTCGATGCTTTGATGAAGCTCGAACTCCCCAGCGGAGTAGAAGTCGAGATCAAGGTCTGAGACAAGAGCGGATGACAGGCGGGTGATGCTCCTGAGGGGAGCATCCCGACAGTCTTCCGGAAGAAAAAACAGATTATTATTTATTCATTATTTAAACATTAGTAGAAATGCCAGGATTGATTGGAAAAAAAGTCGGCATGACGTCCGTCTTCAGTGCTGATGGAAAGAACATTCCATGCACTGTTATTGAAGCCGGTCCCTGTGTCGTTACTCAGATCAAAACGGTGGAGACTGACGGCTACGAAGCTGTTCAGCTGGGCTTTGAAGAAAAGAACGAAAAGCACACCAACCGTGCTGAAAAAGGCCATTTTGACAAGGCTGGAGTAGCACCTCAGAGACATCTGGTTGAGTTCGAAGGTTTCGGTTTTGAGCTGAAGGCTGGTGACAAGATCACCGCAGACCAGCTTTTTGAGGCCGATCAGGAGGTAGATGTTATCGGTACCTCCAAAGGTAAGGGATTTCAGGGCGTTGTTAAACGCCATGGTTTCCAGGGAGTAGGCGGTCAGACCCACGGTCAGCACAACCGTCTCCGTCACCCGGGTTCTATGGGTGCTTCTTCATGGCCCTCACGCGTGTTCAAGGGCATGCGCATGGCCGGACGCACAGGTGGAGAACGTGTAACTGTTCAAAATCTGAAAGTGATTAAGGTAATCCCCGAACATAACCTCCTCTTGGTAAAGGGGTCTGTTCCCGGAGCAAAAGGTTCAATCGTCATTATTGAGAAGTAATTATGGAACTGAGTGTATTTAATATCAAAGGTGAAGATACCGGTCGCAAGATTACGCTGAGTGACTCGGTATTTGCGGTTGAGCCCAATGATCATGTTCTGTGGCTGGCTGTCAAGCAGCATCTGGCCAACAAGCGTCAAGGTACTCACAAGTCGAAGGAACGCAGTGAAGTGTCCGGTTCTACCAAGAAACTCGGTCGTCAGAAAGGCGGCGGCGGTGCCCGTCACGGTGACATCAACTCGCCTGTAATGGTCGGCGGTGGTCGTGTATTCGGTCCTGTTCCCCGTGACTACAGTTTCAAGCTGAACAAGAAGGTCAAAGCGCTGGCCCGCAAGTCGGCCCTGACCTACAAGGCTCAGGACAGCGCCATCAAGGTGGTTGAAGATTTTTCTTTCGAGGCTCCGAAGACCAAGGATTTCGTTGCCCTGATCAAGAATTTGCAACTTCCTGAAAAAAAGATAGTTTTGGTATTGTCAGAACAAAATAAAAACGTATATTTGTCGGCTCGTAATTTGCCGAAAGTAGAAGTTGTAACGGTTTCTGAATTAGATACTTATACAATTATGTCGGCAAATTCTCTCGTGCTGATGGAAGGTTCTGTTGCCGCAGTTGAGAATGTTTTTAATGCATAAGGAGAACAAGACAATGGGAATTATTATTAAACCTATCGTAACTGAAAAGATGACGGCCGTCTCCGAGAAGATGGCCCGTTATGGTTTCCGTGTGCAGCCTGGGGCAAACAAGCTGGAAATCGCCAAGGAGGTAGAGCGTCTGTATCATGTCACTGTGGTCAGTGTCAATACAGCTAACTATCGTCCCAAACAGAAGAACCGCTACACCAAAGGTGGACTTATCAAGGGAAAAACGTCTGCATTCAAAAAGGCTGTTGTCACTTTGAAGGAAGGCGATGTTATTGATTTTTATAGCAATCTATAAGTAAAATGGCAGTACGCAAATTTAAGCCCACAACACCTGGGCAGAGACATAAGGTTATCGGTGCCTTTGAAAACATCACTGCTTCGGCACCGGAGAAATCTCTTGTTTACGGATTGAGAAAATCCGGTGGACGCAATAACTCGGGTAAGATGACCATGCGCTACATGGGTGGCGGTCACAAGAGGAAATTCCGTTTCATCGACTTCAAGAGAAACAAATTTGGTGTTCCTGCAACTGTCAAGACGATCGAGTACGATCCCAACCGTTCGGCCCGTATCGCCTTGCTGTATTATGCAGACGGTGAGAAAGCTTACATTATCGCTCCGGACGGACTGCAGCCCGGTCAGGTGCTCATGTCCGGCGAAAATGCCGCTCCCGAAGTCGGTAATGCGCTTCCCTTGAAGAATATCCCTGTTGGTACAGTGATTCATAATATTGAACTGCGTCCGGGTCAGGGTGCCAAGATGGTACGCTCGGCCGGTACGTTTGCACAGCTGATCTCGAAAGAAGACGACTATGCCATCATCCGTATGCCTTCGGGTGAAACCCGCAAGATCCTTGCTGCCTGTCTGGCAACTGTCGGCAGCGTCGGTAACTCCGACCATGGTCTGGAGAGCCGCGGTAAGGCCGGTGCTTCGAGATGGGTAGGCCGTCGTCCGAGAAACCGTGGTGTGGTCATGAACCCGGTAGATCACCCGATGGGTGGTGGTGAAGGCCGCGCTTCCGGCGGACATCCGAGATCCCGCAAGGGCTTGTTGGCAAAGGGCTTGAGAACAAGAGCTCCCAAGAAACTGTCGAACAAGTATATCATTGAAAGAAGAAAGAAATAATAAAGCAGTAGTATTATGAGTCGTTCATTAAAGAAAGGACCGTTTATCAGCACCAGACTGGAGAACAGAATTCTGGCCATGAATGAATCTGGCAAGAAGAGTGTCGTCAAGACCTGGTCGCGTGCCTCTATGATCTCCCCCGATTTCGTAGGCCACACCATCGCGGTTCATAATGGAAATAAGTTTATTCCGGTGTATGTCACCGAAAACATGGTCGGACACAAGCTGGGTGAATTCGCTCCCACGCGCACGTTCAGAGGCCATAGTGGAAACAGAAAATAATAAAGAATTAAACAATGGGTGCAAGAAAAAGAATAGCAGCAGACGCAAGGAAAGAAGCCTTGAAGTCGATGTATTTTGCCAAATTGAACGGTGTTCCCACATCACCTCGTAAGATGCGTCTGGTTGCCGATATGATCCGCGGTAAAGAAGTCTTTCTCGCGCTGGGCATGCTCAAGTTCTCGAACAAGGAAGCTGCCGGCCGCATGGAGAAGCTGCTTCGTTCCGCCATATCCAACTGGGAACAGAAGAACGAGCGCAAGGCTGAGGCCGGTGAGCTCTATATCAGTGAGATCAAGGTCGATTCAGCTATGATGCTGAAACGTCTGCGTCCGGCTCCCCAGGGCCGTGGCTACAGAATCCGCAAGCGTTCGAACCACGTTACTTTGGCCGTTGATACGATCAAGAAAGAAGTAGTTAACGAGAATACTAACGAACAAAATTCATAACCAAATGGGACAGAAAGTAAATCCGGTAAGTAACCGTTTAGGTATCATCAAAGGTTGGGACTCCAACTGGTACGGTGGTGATAACTATGGAGATACCTTGTTGGAGGACAGCAAGATACGTAAGTATCTGAATGCCCGTTTGGCTAAAGCAAGTGTTTCTCGTATTGTCATTGAGCGTACCCTCAAGCTGGTCACTATCACTGTTTGCACCGCCCGTCCCGGTATCATCATCGGCAAAGGCGGCCAGGAGGTTGACAAACTGAAGGAAGAACTCAAGAAGATCACAGACAAGGACGTTCAGATCAATATTTTCGAGATCAAGCGCCCCGAGTTGGACGCCGTGATTGTCGCCAACAACATCGCCCGTCAGATCGAAGGTAAGATTGCTTACCGTCGTGCTGTCAAGATGGCTGTCGCTTCGACCATGCGTATGGGTGCCGAGGGTATCAAGGTGCTGGTTTCCGGTCGTCTGAACGGTGCGGAAATTGCCCGCTCGGAAATGTACAAGGAAGGACGTACCCCGCTGCATACCTTCCGTGCCGATATCGACTATGCTCAGGCTGAAGCTCTGACCAAGGTCGGTCTGATCGGTATCAAGGTCTGGATCTGCCGTGGAGAGATTTACGGCAAGGTCGACCTGGCCCCTCAGTTTACGGCATTCAAGGAAACCGGTCGCGGTGGCAACACCGGCGAGCGTCGTGATGACCGTAGAGGTTTCCGCAAAAAGAAAAGTAATAATAACCGATAACAGAAACGCAAGATGTTACAACCGAAAAGAACAAAATTCAGAAGACCGCAAAAGGGCCGCATGAAGGGTATGGCCCAGCGTGGTAACCAATTGGCGTTCGGTTCTTTTGGAATAAAAACGTTGGAAAGCAAATGGATTACCGCTCCGCAGATTGAGGCTGCCCGTATCGCTGTGACTCGTTATATGCAGCGTCAGGGACAGATCTGGATCAGAATTTTCCCGGATAAGCCCTTTACCAAGAAACCGGCTGAAGTACGTATGGGTAAAGGTAAAGGATCGCCGGAAGGTTTCGTGGCCCCTGTCACTCCCGGCAGAATCCTGATTGAAGTGGAAGGTGTTTCATTCGCAGTCGCCCAGGAAGCTTTGCGCCTGGCAGCCCAGAAACTTCCGGTCAAGACTAAGTTCGTTGTGAGACGAGATTATGATGAAACTCAAAATGTATAAGCCTTATGAAGATCAAAGAAGTTAGAGAATTGACGACCAAGGAAATCTTGGAGCGTATCGATGCAGAAACTGCTCGCTTGAGCTCTTTGAAACTGCAGCACAGCATCTCTCCTCTGGACAATCCCATGCAGATTAAGGATGCACGTCGGCTTATTGCACGTCTGAAGACCGTATTAGAAGAAAGAAGTAATCAAGAACAAGCTAATTAATAAGTCTGATGGAAAGAAATTTAAGAAAAGAAAGACTGGGTGTGGTCGTTAGCAACAAGGGCGACAAGTCTGTCGTGGTTGCTGCTAAGTTCAAGGAGAAGCATCCGATCTACGGCAAATTCGTCAGCAAGACCAAGAAGTACTATGCACATGACGAAAATAATGAATGCAACATCGGCGACACCGTGAGAATCATGGAAACTCGTCCTTTGAGCAAGACCAAAAGATGGAGATTAGTTGAAATCGTTGAAAGAGCTAAATAATCATGATACAGACAGAGACTAGGCTGAATGTAGCCGACAACAGTGGTGCAAAAGAAGTGCTTTGTATCCGTGTACTGGGCGGTACGAAGAAACGCTATGCAACCGTAGGTGACATTATCGTAGTAGCGGTAAAGAAGGTCATCCCCTCCAGTGATATGAAGAAAGGTGTCGTCTCGAAGGCTGTCGTTGTTCGTACCAAAAAGGAAATCAAGCGGGCCGACGGCTCCTATATCCGCTTTGACGACAATGCCTGTGTCATGCTGACCAACGCCGACGAACTCCGCGGCAGCCGTATCTTCGGACCGGTAGCCCGTGAGCTCCGTGCAACGAACATGAAAATTGTTTCTTTGGCTCCGGAAGTACTTTAATTATCAGAAACAAAACAAGTCATGAGTAAGTTACATATTAAGAAAGGCGATACCGTTTACGTTAATACCGGCGAAGACAAGGGTAAAACCGGTCGGGTACTGAGCGTGGACGTTGATAAGAAACGTGCTATCGTAGAAGGTATCAACATGGTATCGAAACATACCAAGCCTAATGCAAAGAGTCCCCAGGGCGGTATCCTCAAACAGGAAGCCCCGATCCACATCTCGAATCTGAATCCGGTTGATCCGAAGACCGGCAAACCGACCCGTATCGGTCGCGTTCGCAATGAGGAGGGTAAATTAGTTCGTGTATCCAAAATTTCAGGAGAGGAGATCAAATAATGAATACAGCAAGTCTGAAACAAGATTATAAGGAACGGATTGTTCCGTTGTTGACCAAGGAATTTGGCTACCACACGGTCATGCAGGTACCGAAGCTCAAGAAGATTGTCATCAATCAGGGCCTGGGTATCGCTGTCGCCGACAAGAAAATCATCGACACTGCAATTGCAGAGCTGACAGCCATTACCGGTCAGAAAGCTGTGGCCACCATCTCACGCAAGGATATCGCCAACTTCAAGCTGCGTAAGAAAATGCCCGTGGGTGTCATGGTGACGCTGCGTCGTGAGCAGATGTATGAGTTCCTCGAAAGGCTGGTGCGCGTGGCTCTGCCCCGTATCCGTGACTTCAAGGGTATCGAAGGCCGTCTCGACGGTCGCGGCAACTACACGCTGGGTATCCAGGAACAGATCATCTTCCCCGAAATCAACATCGATAACATCGAGCGTCTGATGGGTATGAACATTACGATGGTTACCAGTGCCAAAACCGACGAAGAGGGCTACGCTCTGCTTCGTGAGTTCGGTCTGCCTTTTAAGAACAACAAAAAAAACTGACGTTATGGCCAAAGAATCAATGAAAGCCCGCGAGGTAAGACGTGCCCGTCTGATTGCCAAGTATGCCGAGAAGAGAAAACAGCTCAAGGCTGAAGGTAATTACGAAGCACTGCAGGACCTGCCCAAGAATTCTTGTCCGACCCGTATCCACAACCGTTGCAAAATGACCGGTCGTCCCAAAGGATACATCAGACAGTTCGGTATCTCACGTATTCAGTTCCGTGAGATGGCATCCAAGGGTCTTATTCCCGGTGTCAAGAAAGCTAGCTGGTAATTAAGCAAGTGATATCATCACATTAGTGTTAAATATTGTCCGGAACAGCCGGATCAATTTAAATCAAAGTTTATGACAGATCCTATTGCAGATTATCTGACAAGATTGCGGAACGCCATCCAGGCCAATCACAGAGTCGTGGAGGTTCCTGCATCCAACTTGAAAAAAGAGATCACCAAGATCCTTTTTCAAAAGGGTTATATCCTGAACTACAAGTTCGAGGATGAGGTCGGCCCCCAGGGTAACATCAAGATCGCCCTGAAATATGACCCGGTAACCAAGGTCAATGCCATCAAGTCATTGACGCGTGTTTCCAAACCCGGTCTTCGCCACTATGTCGGCTATCGTGAGATGCCGCGTGTGCTGAACGGACTGGGCATCGCCATTCTTTCCACTTCCAAGGGCGTGATGACCGACAAGGAAGCCAAGGACCTGAAGCTGGGCGGTGAAGTTTTGTGTTTCGTCTATTAATAAAGGGAGGAGAAGATTATGTCAAGAATAGGAAAATTGCCCGTCGCTCTTCCTCAAGGCGTCAGCATTACCGTGGACGGTAACAATGTGGTAACGGTCAAGGGCCCGAAGGGCACTTTGACTCAGGCTGTCAATCCTGATATTACCGTCAAGGTGGAAGACGGTCAGGTCGTTCTGACCCGTCCGACAGACGATAAGGAACATCGTTCTCTGCATGGTTTGTATCGTGCGTTGATTCATAATATGGTTGTTGGAGTTTCCGAAGGTTTCAAGAAGGCTCAGGAACTGGTCGGTGTGGGTTATCGTGCCACCAGTGAAGGTCAGGTGCTGAAGCTCGCGCTGGGCTACACCCACGAAATCTGGCTTTGCCTCCCCGATGAGGTCAAGGTGCAGACAGTGACCGAAAGAAACAAGAACCCGATGATTTATTTGGAGTCCTGTGACAAGCAGCTGCTGGGTCAGGTAAGTGCCAAGATCCGCTCCTTCCGCAAGCCTGAACCTTATAAGGGCAAGGGTATCCGCTTCGAAGGTGAATACGTTCGTCGTAAAGCGGGCAAGTCTGCTGCTAAGAAATAATCACTTTAATATTTCATAGATTATGACAACGAAAGAAATAAGAAGAATAAAAATCAAGGCCCGTGTCCGCTCGAAAATCTCCGGAACGGCTGAGATGCCCCGCATGACCGTTTTCAGAAGCAACAAGCAGATCTACGTGCAGTTTATTGACGATAAGGCCGGTCGGACGCTTGCTTCTGCCTCCTCGCTGAAACTGGAAGAGAAGGTCGGCAAGAAAGAACAGGCTGTCAAAGTCGGTGAAATGGCCGCCAAGAATGCCTTGGAAGCCGGTATCACTGCTGTGGTCTTCGACCGCAACGGCTACTTGTATCATGGTAGAATCAAAGAATTGGCTGATGCCGCACGTAAAGGCGGTCTTAAATTTTAAACACTATGGCAGGACAAATAAACAGAGTAAAGTCAACCAACGATCTGGAGTTGAAAGACAGACTGGTAGCTATCAATCGTGTGACCAAGGTGACCAAGGGCGGACGTGCTTTCAGTTTCGCAGCGATTGTCGTTGTCGGAAATGAAAACGGCGTTGTCGGCTACGGCCTGGGCAAAGCCGGTGAAGTTACCGCAGCCATTGCCAAAGGTGCCGAGGCTGCTAAGAAGAACCTGATCCGTGTTCCTGTGCTGAAGGGTACCATCCCTCACGAACAGAGCACCAAGTTCGGCGGTGCAGAGGTCATTCTCATTCCTGCTTCCCAGGGTACCGGCCTGAAGGCCGGCGGTGCCATGCGTGCTGTCCTGGAGAGTGCCGGTATCACCGACGTGCTTGCCAAGTCGAAAGGCTCATCCAACCCCCACAACCTGGTCAAAGCCACCATCAAGGCCCTGAGCGAAATGCGCGATGCCTATGCAGTGGCCAAAGCCCGTGGTATTTCCGTTGAACGTGTTTTTAAAGGATAAGGAGGATTTATTATGGCAACTATCAAAATCAAGCAAGTCAAGAGCCGTATCGGTGCTCCCGCCGTTCAGAAAAGAACCTTGGATGCACTGGGCATCAAGAAAATGAATCAGATTGTAGAGCATGAAGCCACACCTGCTATCCTTGGTATGGTCGAAAAAGTAAAACACTTAGTGAAAATTGTGGAGGAATAAGCATTATGAATTTAAATAATCTCAAACCTGCGGCCGGTTCAACCAAAACCCGCAAACGTATCGGCCGTGGTCCCGGTTCAGGCAGAGGCGGGACGTCAACCAGAGGTCACAAAGGTGCCAAGTCAAGATCGGGCTACAGCCGCAAGATCGGTTTCGAAGGCGGTCAGATGCCTTTGCAGCGTCGTCTGCCGAAGTTCGGTTTCAAGAATATCAACCGGATTGAATACAAAGCTATCAATATTTCCACCTTGCAGGCCTTGGCCGACAAGGGAATGACCAAGATTGATCTGGAGGTCCTCCAGCAGGCTGGCTACATTTCAGCCACCCAGCTGGTCAAGGTACTTGGCAACGGTTCTCTGACGGCCAAGCTGGACGTGACGGCCAATGCCTTCTCGGCATCTGCTGTCAAGGCCATTGAAGCTGCCGGAGGTACGGCAACAGTATATGGCCGCGTGGAAGAAGAAACCAACGATTGATAATTTTAAAAGAACAATCGAATGAAATTCGTTGAAACATTAAAGAATATCTGGAAAATCGAGGAGCTCAGAGACAGATTGCTGACAACCCTTCTGTTCGTTGCAGTGTTTCGTTTCGGATCGTTCGTCGTTCTGCCGGGCATTGACCCCAGTGCTCTGACTGGCCTCCAGCAACAAACCAGCGAAGGTATCATGTCCTTGCTGGATATGTTTACGGGAGGTGCCTTCTCGAATGCTTCCGTCTTCGGTTTGGGTATTATGCCCTATATCTCTGCATCCATTGTGATTCAGCTGTTGGGCATAGCTGTTCCCTATTTCCAGAAACTGCAGCGGGAAGGCGAGAGCGGTCACCGCAAGCTGAACCAGTACACCCGTTATCTGACGGTGTTGGTGCTGCTTATCCAGGGTCCGGCTTTCCTGGCCAACCTCAGTGCCCAGCAGGTTCCCATGCCCGGCGGCTTTTGGTTCAGACTCTCTTCGGTGATTCTGCTGGCTGCCGGCAGTATGTTCATCCTCTGGTTGGGTGAACGTATCACGGACAAGGGTATCGGTAACGGTATCTCGATGATCATCCTGATTGGTATCATCGCCCGTCTGCCCCAGGCTCTGGTACAGGAATTCCTTTCGCGCTGGGAAACGGCCGCCGGCGGTCTGGTGATGTTCATCGCCGAGATCCTGCTTTTGTTGGCTGTGACCGTACTGGCCATCATGCTGGTACAGGGGACACGCAAGGTGCCCGTACAGTATGCCAAGAGAGTGGTAGGCAACCGTCAGTATGGCGGTGCCCGTCAGTATATTCCCCTCAAGGTGAATGCCGCCGGTGTGATGCCTATCATTTTTGCCCAGGCCATTATGTTCATTCCGCTGTCTTTCCTCCGCTTCTCATCGACGGGCGGCGGCAGCAACTTCTGGCGTATCATGACGGATATCAACGGTTTCTGGTATAATTGCATTTATGCCGTCCTGATTATCCTGTTCACGTATTTCTATACGGCGATTACCATCAATCCCTCGCAGATGGCCGAGGATATGAAACGCAACGGCGGTTTCATCCCTGGTGTCAAACCCGGGAAAAAGACGGCGGAGTATATCGACGACATCATGTCGAGAATCACCCTGCCTGGTTCTATCTTCCTGGCATTTGTGGCCATTATGCCTGTCTTTGCCAAGATGCTCGGCATCACGGTCGGCTTCTCCCAGTTCTTCGGAGGTACCTCTCTGTTGATTCTGGTGGGTGTCGTCCTGGATACGCTGCAGCAGATCGAGAGCCACTTGCTGATGCGTCATTATGATGGTCTGCTCAAGTCCGGCCGCATCAAGGGCAGAACGGGCAGCATCGCCGCCTATTAATTGTCAGTAGAATGATCTATCTCAAGACTGAAGACGAAATAGCGCTGCTTCGTGAAAGCAACCAGATTGTAGCCAAGACCCTGGCCGAAGTCGGGAAGTACATACAGCCCGGAGTTACGACCAAGTATCTTGATCAGATAGGCGAGGACTTTATCCGTTCCTGCGGGGCCGTCCCCTCCTTTCTGAACTACAACGGCTATCCGGCTTCGCTGTGTCTCTCTGTAAATGATGTCGTGGTGCATGGCATACCCTCTGTCAAGACGGTGCTTCGCGACGGCGACATCATATCGGTCGACTGCGGTGCCTACAAGAACGGCTTTCACGGTGACTCAACTTATACTTTCAGAGTTGGTGAAGTTGACGAAAAAGTCGTAAATTTGCTGCGGACTACCAAAGAGTCTCTTTACCTGGGCATCGAACAGGCCATTGACGGCAACCGTCTGGGTGATATCGGCTATGCAGTGCAGACACATTGCCAGAAAAGAGGCTATTCCGTGGTCCGTGAAATGGTAGGACACGGTGTCGGTCATCATCTGCACGAAGAACCCGAAGTATGCAACTACGGCAAACGCGGTTCCGGTGTGCTGCTGAAGGCAGGCATGGTGATTGCCATTGAGCCGATGATCAACATGGGCAGCCGGCACATCGTCATTGAAAATGACGGTTGGACCACCCGCACGATGGACAGAAAACCCTCTGCCCATTTCGAGCATACGGTGGTTGTTCGCAGGGGCAAGGCAGAGATACTGTCTTCCTTCGACTATGTTCAGGAGGTTTTGGGAGATCGTTTTATTTAAAAAAAGGACAGAATTATGGCAAAGCAAGCTGCAATAGAACAGGACGGAACAATCGTCGAGGCATTGTCCAATGCAATGTTCCGCGTAGAATTGGAAAACGGCCACGAAATTACGGCTCATATCTCGGGCAAGATGCGCATGCATTATATCCGTATCCTGCCCGGTGATAAGGTTAGGGTGGAGATTTCGCCCTATGATTTGTCAAAAGGAAGAATCTCGTTTAGATACAAGTAATTAAACACATAGAAAAATGAAAGTCAGAGCATCTATCAAGAAACGCAGTGCCGACTGCAAGATTGTCCGCAGGAAGGGCCGGCTGTATGTAATCAGCAAAAAGAACCCCAAGTTCAAACAACGTCAGGGATAAATAGTAACAAATTATAAAACAGAATTATGGCAATAAGAATTGTTGGTGTAGATTTGCCCCAGAACAAGAGAGGCGAGATAGCGTTGACCTATATCTTCGGTATCGGTCGCAGCAGTGCCCAGAAGATCCTGGCAGCTGCCGGCGTCGACAAAGACATCAAGGTCAAGGATTGGAATGATGAACAGGCTGGCGCCGTTCGTGAAATCATCGGTCGCGACTACAAAGTCGAAGGTGACCTGCGTTCGGAAACCCAGCTCAACATCAAGCGACTGATGGATATCGGCTGCTATCGTGGTGTCCGTCATCGTATCGGTCTGCCCGTCCGTGGTCAGAGTACCAAGAACAACGCCCGTACTCGCAAGGGCAAGAAGAAAACCGTTGCTAACAAGAAGAAAGCGACAAAGTAAGTTAGCCAAGATTATTGATTAAATAAAGCATAGAAAAATGGCAAAAAAGCAAGTTGCAGCTAAGAAAAGAAACGTCAAAGTTGACGCCATCGGACAAGCGCACATTCATTCGTCTTTCAACAACATCATTGTTTCCCTTGCCAATGCCAACGGTCAGATCATTTCCTGGTCCTCGGCCGGTAAGATGGGATTCAGAGGTTCGAAAAAGAATACTCCCTATGCTGCTCAGATGGCAGCTCAGGATTGTGCGAAGGTCGCCTATGACCTTGGCTTGAGAAAAGTCAAGGCGTATGTTAAAGGTCCCGGTAACGGTCGTGAATCGGCTGTTCGTACTATTCATGGTGCTGGTATTGAGGTAACGGAAATCATCGATGTCACTCCGATGCCCCATAACGGATGCCGTCCTCCCAAGAGAAGACGCGTTTAAGTTGTTGTATTTGTTGAATCTTTAAATTAGAACAAAAATGGCAAGATATACTGGCCCGAAAAGTAGAATAGCCCGTAAATTCGGCGAACCCATCTATGGTCCTGACAAAGTACTGAGCAAGAAGAACTATGCTCCGGGCTTTCAGGGCAACAATCGCAAAAGAAAATCTTCTGAATATGGTATTCAGTTGAGAGAAAAGCAGAAAGCAAAATATACCTATGGTGTACTGGAAAGACAGTTCCGCCTGACTTTCGAGAGAGCACAGCGTGCCAAGGGCATCACCGGTGAAGTGCTGCTGCAACTGCTCGAATCCCGTCTGGACAACCTCGTCTATCGTCTGGGCTTTGCTCCCACCCGTGACGCGGCCCGCCAGCTGGTCTCTCATCGTCATATCGTGCTTGACGGCAAGGTTGCCAACATCCCTTCCATCATCGTCAAGCCTGGTCAGACGGTGGGCGTCCGTGAACGCTCCAAGGCCTTGGAGGTCATCGAGAACTCTCTGTCCGGATTCAATCACAGCAAGTATCCCTGGCTGGAATACAACGCCAGTGACAAGTCGGGAAAATACCTGCACATTCCGGAACGTGCCGATATTCCTGAGAATATCAAAGAGCAGCTGATCGTTGAACTGTATTCAAAACAATAATCCTTGAACTCATGGCAATATTAGCATTTCAAAAACCAGAAAAGGTCATCATGCTGGAAGCTAACGACAAATTCGGCAAGTTCGAATTTCGTCCGTTGGAACCCGGTTTTGGTATAACTATCGGTAATGCTCTCCGTCGCATTCTGCTCTCCTCCCTGGAGGGCTACGCCATCAATTCGATGCGCGTTGAGGGAGTTACTCATGAATTTGCCACGATCAAGGGGGTCCGCGAAGATGTGACCAACATCATCTTGAATCTCAAACAGATCCGCTTCAAGCGCATCGTCGATGATGTAGATGCCGAGAAGGTTACAGTCAAAGTAAGCGGAGAAGAACTTACCGCCAAGGAAATCGGCAAGGCCTTCAGCCATTTCGAGGTGCTGAATCCTGAGCTGAAAATCTGCAGCATGGAAAAGGGTACTTCCTTCAATCTGGAGCTCACTGTCAACAAAGGTCGCGGTTATGTGCCCGCCGATGAGCAGGATTTGCAGGACACTGACATCTATACCATTGCCATCGACTCGATCTATACGCCCATCCGCAACGTGAAATACGCTGTCGAGAACTATCGTGTGGAGCAGAAGACCGATTACGAGAAGCTGGTCATTGAGATTACTACCGACGGCTCTATCCATCCCAAGGAGGCTTTGAAAGAAGCTGCCCGTATCCTGATCTACCACTTCATGTTGTTCTCCGACGATAAGATCACGCTCGATACTACTGAGGTCGAGACCGGTGAAGAGTTCGACGAGGAAATCCTTCACATGCGTCAGCTGCTCAAAACCAAGCTGATCGACATGGATCTTTCTGTCCGTGCCCTCAATTGTCTGAAGGCTGCCAACGTCGAGACCCTGGGTCAGTTGGCCACCTACAACAAGACCGATCTGCTCAAGTTCCGCAACTTCGGCAAAAAGTCTCTTACCGAACTGGACGATTTGCTCTCCAAGATGAATCTTTCTTTCGGTATGGACATTTCCAAGTACAAATTAGATAAAGAATAAGAAGATGAGACATAATAAAAAATTCAATCACCTGGGCCGTCAGGCCTCACACAGACATGCGATGCTGTCCAATATGGCTGCGTCCCTGATCATGCACAAGCGCATCTTTACGACCCTTGCCAAGGCCAAAGCCCTGAAGGTGGTCGTAGAGCCTATGATCACGGCTGCCAAGAATGATACCACCGCTTCCCGCCGTCTGGTTTTCAAGACCTTGCAGAATAAAGAGGCTGTTACCGAGCTGTTCCAGACCGTTGCCCAGAAAGTGGGCGACCGTCCCGGCGGTTACACCCGCATCCTGAAGACCGGCAACCGTCTGGGTGACAACGCTCAGATGTGTTTCATTGAGTTGGTCGATTTCAACGAGAACATGCTCAAGACCAAGGCAGAAAAGAAGACTCGCACTCGTCGTTCTTCGGCCAAGAAGAAAGCCGAGGCAGCCGAAGCTGCTCCTGTGGCCGAGGCTCCTGTTGAGGCTCCCGCTGAACCCGTTGCTGAAGCTCCCGCCGCCGAAGAGGCTCCCGCCGCTGAATAATTTCAAATTCGGAATATCTCGAAGAGGGCAACCATCAGGTTGCTCTCTTTTTTTGTACCCGTTGACGGCAGCTTGGTCGGAGCGGAAAAATGTCTTACCTTTATGCCGCTGTTGATAATGCCATCTTCTTCACAAAATATGGTGGGAGCGCCCAACGGGCGGCTGGGAACAGAGCCGGTATTGCACCGGGCTCTGTTTTTAGCTTCAGTCTGATTCTATTCAGTAACCACTACAGAATACAACTACATAAAGAAGTTTTTTTTGATAATTGTGTTTAAAGTACGACCTTTACGCCCAATAATCATTTATAATGGAAAGTATTATGAAGAAACTCTTTTCCTTGTTATTGGTATGTCTGATAACCACAAGCATTGCTGCCCAGATGAAGGTCCATTCTAACGGAAAAGTCTCAGTAGGCGGTAATAATACTACAAATGGTAGCCTTACAATCACTGGAAATGCAGCGACAAAAGGTCTTGCCTTTTATAACGGATACTCCAATCCATTAAGAATATATATGAAAGGGTCCGATGCTTTTATTTCAAGGGTCGACTCCCTGTATTCTAACATACGTATCAATTCTTCTGGCCAAATTTCTATTTCCGGTACTCCCAATTATTATGGTTACGGAAATCAACTTAGTATATTTGGAAATGGTATTTCTGCTTTTTCGTCAACTTTTTATTATCCTTCTAACGATGGCGGTGATGGACTTAAAAGTGTCGTAGAGCATCCTTTGAACAATACGTATGCAGGTTATTACAAGGGAACATCTTCAGCCTGGCAAAAGAATTTTTATGTCCAAGGCACAGGTAATGTTTATTGTGCCGGAACTATTACTACATCGGATAGAAGTATTAAAGATGATATTCATAAAATAAAAAACCCTCTTGATCTTATTCTCCAATTGGAGGGGGTTTCATATATCAACAAGGATCGACAGGAGATGAAAGACAATTACTATAGAGGTTTGACTCAAGAAGATGAGATGTTGATAAAGCAAGATTCTCTGTATGATAAACAATATGCAGACATGCTTATTTCAGAAATGGACAAGCGAGACATGGGGCTTATTGCTCAGGATGTTGAGAAGGTCCTTCCAGACATAGTTTATAGTGTTGACAAGGAGAAAAAGGGAATAGCATATACTCAATTGATAGCATTATTGATTGAAGGAATCAAAGAGCAACAGGCAGAAATAGAATTACTTAAATCAGATATAGAAGCATTACGCTCAGGCTCGGAGTTGTTTCGTGCTTACAACAAAGAGTTACAAGTCACAGAAAAGGAGAATGATTCACCGGTAGAAGATTTGTTAGAGTCACCAACTATGTCTCAAAATGTCCCCAATCCATTCAATCATTCGACGCTAATTCCGTTTTATTTGCCGAAGTCCGTCAAGTCGGCTTCAATATGTGTCTATAATCTTCAGGGAACACAGTTAAAAAGATTTGAGTTGACAGATAGGGGAGAATCGAGTATTACTATTTCGTCCAGTGATTTCAATGCAGGTATTTATTTCTATGCGTTGATTGCTGACGGAATAGAAGCTGACATAAAGAGAATGGTGATTTCTGAGTAACAAACATATTATAAAGATAATATGAATCCTATTAGAAAAATAATCAAGGACTTTTATATTAGGTGGCACGAGCGCGTGGTGCACCACCTCGAAAGCAAGACCGATAATTATCTTTGGAACATTTGGTCGTGGTGTCAGAATGAGACTATGCTGAGACAAGGGGTTATTAAAGATACTCCTGATTACAAGTATTATTCTCAACTGCATAGAATCCTTGATATTAAGAAACTGGCTGGGAATTATCATCTGGCGCGAATAGGGAAAAAGGGTGATGGTGGATATTATATGGCGGAGAACGAAAAGGGGGCTTATTCAGATTCAGATTGTCTTATTGCATATTCCCTGGGGATAGCCGACGATGTGTCATGGGATCTTTTTATGGCAGAGAAAGGGTATAATGTATTCCAATACGATGGCTGCATCAAACAAATACCTGTCAATCATCCTTTTTTTCATTGGGAAAGAATTAATATTACAGGGGATGTAGAATCCAAAACACAAAAGCGTCTGACTACTCTTTTGAAGCAAAATGGTCATTCGGATCTTCGTGGCATGATTTTGAAATGTGATATCGAAGGGTCTGAATGGGGCATGCTTAATGAAATGGAAGAATCACAATTGGATTGTTTTGACCAGGTTTTGTTGGAATTGCACAGTCTTGTATATAGTCAAGAGAGAGAGGCCATTCTTTCTGCATTGGAGAAACTCAGTCACACACACTCTCTGGTTTATCTTCATGCAAATAACAACGGGATAGTCAATTATACGGATAAAATGGTCACTCCCGATTTGATAGAGGGGACATTTGTGAACAAGAAGTTTTTTGAAACGCAAGAACTTGATGCCGTTCTGCCCCTTCGGACGGATGATAGAAATCTTTCAGGGAAGCAGGATATTTTAGTAGGGAGGTGGAATGTATGAGACGATGTGTTTTTTACTACGTGTTTTTGTCAGCAGTGCTCGTATTTGTGCCAACCTCTTTTGCCGACATTGCTTGTTCTTTGTCTTTTGATATTGACAAACTGACAATGGAAGAGAGACAGAATTGTAACGGTATAAAAACCATTCTGCTCGGCTATGAAAAGTACCCTTTTATTGCGGAAGAAAACGCTCCATTGCTCCCGGCATACTATCATACTTTCTCCTTTCCGAAAGGCTGTGACAGCCGGTTGACAATTGAAGATATACTAACTGAAACTCATTCAATCGGGTTATTGGCAGGAATAGAGAAAAGTCCTTCTGTTGATGGTCATTCGAGCGATGAATATATAATTGCTGTTGAGAAAGAAGATCTGTTTCCTCGAAAAGTGGTTGAAATAGTTGATGACGGCTATCTCAACGGTTGTGAAAGAATGATTACCGTCAGAGTCGCTTTTGCGCAGTATGATACCAGAACAAAGGGTCTCATTTTTAATACCAAGGTTGATTACAAAATAGTGGAAGATTCAACTCAAAAAGCCGAGATCAGACCTCTTTTCAAGAAGTATGAGAGACGCATGACTCGAGCAGGGAACGCATATCAATACATGATTGTAACGACTGATTCTATGACTTCTGCCTTTGATCGGCTGGTGAGTTGGAAACGACTTAAGGGTTTAGATGCCGGGGTTGTTACAATTGAAAGTATTTTGAATGATCCGGGAATCACGGGTGACACCATATCTTTGATCTATGACGATGCGGGAAAACTCCGTCAGTTTCTTACTCGATCTTGGCAGATGGGAACAGAATATGTGTTACTGGCTGGTCAGGATTCAATCGTCCCTGTCAGATATGGGACGTATTACAAAAACACAATAAATTCATTTACGGACTCTATTCCAACGGATTTGTATTATTGTGACTTAAATGGAAATTGGAATTACGATGGGGATATTTATTATGGTGAGTTCGGGGATGATAGAATCGAGGTGAGACCAGAACTGTTTGTGGGGAGGCTATTGTGTAAAAACAGGCAGGAAATCATTAATTACATAGATAAAGTCATCAGGTATGAACTTTATCCTGGGAATGGGGATGGCAGTTACTTGGTAAAGGCTTTTTATACGCAGAGTGATTGGATGCAGTATCTGCAAGAGGCAAACAGTGCCGCATCAATTTCAAACTCGATCTATAGTACTCAAACAATTTACAGTGAGTATCCTGATTGGAATAGCGTAAATCCCACTTTTCCAAAAGGAGTGGATGTAATTGATGAAATGAAGTCCAAATATGGTCTCTATGTTTGGGACAATCATGGTATGCCAGATGGTGTGGCGACTTGTTCAAATAGGGAAAATGAGGGCCCGTATTACGGGGTCACTCCATTGGATACTGTTCAGGGATTTGGCTTGCAGCCGGAAAGTGGAAATGGACTGGATTGTTTGAACAATAAGAAGTATCCTTCAATCATGTATTCTTTTTCATGTCATAATATCCCTTTCGATAAATATTTATATACTAACAACTTGACCCCGTATAACTTAGGGGAAAGTTTTACAGTTGGTGGACAATATGGTGGGCCCATTTTCATTGGTAATACTCGAAATGGGTATACTCAAGAATCCATTTATCTCTTTACGGGGTTTATATCAAATCTTATGTCATCATCCTTCCATATCGGAAGAGCCTATGCTATTTCTAAAACAGGTGGAGGGATTACTCATAAATCCGAATTAGCACATAATCTACTTGGTTGCCCAGAACTGGAACTATGGACGGATTATCCTTCTAATATTGAGGTTTATGTTGATGAAAATACCGATGACAGTATAACTGTCACGACCGAGGAATCCGATTGCCATATTCACATTAATGGAGTTTTTGGGAGTAATTATCAGGAAACGCAAATTGGAGACGAGTGCGGTTTTACGAACCTTCCTACGAATTATATGGTCTCTGTTACAAAACATGATTTTTCCCCTGAAATATTTCCGTGCATGTTTCAAAATGAGGATGTCTATGGTTCGCACTATATGCTTGTCTCAAATGCTTTTTTAGGAGAGAGCGTCTCTTCGATGAGGCAAAATGGAGAATTGGTGATAAAGGATGGCGCTTCAGTCGAAATAGAATACTCGGGCACGGTTTTCTTACAACCCGGTTTCAGTGTCGAAAAAGGAGCGGAGTTTACAGTAAAAAAACGTGACTGAATATGTGCGGCTGTACTGAAAAAACATATTGGACTTACAAAAAGGGCAAGAGCATTATTGCCGAATTGCATTTGGTTATTGCTTTTTGTCTCTTGTTTCCGGGCTGCCGTAAAACACCGGAATCGCCGGATCCGACAACTCTTTACTATATTGAAATACCTGACTCAATAGTTTCGTTTAATTATTCGTATGACACGTTGTATATAAACAGCAATGTGTCTCTTATGGATGGCCAGCTTGTTTGCCGCCGGGATTCTTGGAGAGAGAGTGGTAAGAACGATGATGCCCCGAGTTCCCTTCCGATAGCAGAGATACGACATCTGGGGGAGAATAATTATCGGGTGATACTCATGGATAGTTCTGAGTATTTTGTATATGAAGGTTCTTACAGGCTTGAATGGAGAGGAATCATTGCTGGTGATGCGGACGATGATACCGGTCTGGTAGTCAGTAGTTCCTTTAAAGTATGCAAGCCTTTTTTTACCGGGCTGCCTGCTTTGGTGCTAAACACCCCGGATGCTGTACCGATAGTTTCCAAAACACAGTGGATAACAGGAGCAGAGATGGTTTTGTTTGATGAAAACGGCCATCAGCTTTATCAAGGAGGCTTGGAAATAAAGGGTCGTGGCAACAGTACCTGGAATGCACCTAAAAAACCATATTCTTTAAGGCTGGATACCAAGGCCGGTTTGTTTGACATGCTACCGCATCGGCGATGGGTATTGTTGGCCAATTATCTGGACCGGACCTTGTTGCGAAACCATCTGGCTTTTTTCCTGGCAAACGTGCAGGGTAACAGCTTCGGATGGACTCCACATGGACATTTCGTGGAATTGATTCTGAATGGTAAGCATCTGGGTAATTATTATTTGTGCGAGAAGATCGGGGTAGACGAAAACAGAATAAACCTGCAGAATAACACTTCCTTGGATGCTGACATCAGTTTCATGGTTGAAATGGATACCAATTTTGATGAAGTCAACAAGTTTCGTACTCCTGTCCGACAACTCCCGGTGATGATTCATGAACCGGATGAAAACGACTTGACAGCGGAACAGGCTTCATATATCGAAAATTACTTTTCTCGTCTCGAGCAGTTGATATATAACAGCAATTCTTTGAGTGAGGAGAGTTACGGGTGTTTGCTTGACTTGGACAGTTATGTAGATTATTGGCTGATCAATGAACTAACTGGTAATACGGAGAGCTGGTGGCCCAAAAGTGTTTTCATGTATCGTGACAAAGGGGGGAAGTTGATTGTCGGCCCAGTATGGGATTATGACTGGGGGACTTTCGGAAAGCGTTATGAGAACAAGTTTTGTTGCTTGGATTGCCTTTGGACACGACAACTTCTGCTAAATGGTGATTTCAGAAATCTGGCGGCTGAAAGATGGAACAAGTTGTTACCGGGATTGGCGACTGTGTTTGATGAAATTGACAGGCAGAAAAGCCGGTTGTCCCGCTCTGCGGCGGTAGATGCTGGCATGTGGCCCAACAACAGAGACATTAACGGAGATGAGAACTTACCTTTTGAGGAGGCGGTCGAACTTCTGAAAAAAAACCTTCGGGAGCGTATGGACTGGATTAGCGGGCACATCCATTCTATTCAGTAACTATATTCTTCGTCGGCGACGACTTGGCTGATGCCGAAAAATCACTTACCTTTATGGCGCATTTGAAAATGCCGTCGTCATCACAACATAATATGGGAGCGCCTAACGGTCGGCTGGGAACAGAGCCGGTGGGACGTCTGTTGTTGGAATATGCTCTTCCGGCCATCATTGCCATGGTGGCTTCGTCGCTGTACAACATCGTGGACAGGGTGTTTATCGGCAACGGGGTGGGGCCCGAAGCGATTGCCGGCCTGGCGGTGGCCATGCCGCTGATGAATATCACGGCGGCTTTCGGGGCTATGGTGGGCGTGGGCTCGGCTTCCATTATCTCCATCCGGCTGGGCCAGAAACGACTGGACGATGCTACCCATGTGCTGGGCAACGCTTTGCTGCTCAATCTCATCATCGGTACGACAGTGGCTGTCTGCGGCCTGATCTGGCTGGATCCGCTGCTTCGTGCTTTCGGAGCCAGCGAGCGGGTGCTGCCTCATGCCAGAGACTTTATGCGGGTAATCTTGTTGGCCAATCTGTTCAATCACAATTTCCTGGGACTGAACAATATCATGCGCGCCACAGGCTATCCGCGCAAGGCCATGCTTTCGACCTTTCTCACCGTGGGAGTCAACCTCTTGCTGGCGCCGCTGTTCATCTTCGGCTTCCGTTGGGGGTTGCGTGGTGCCGCCTTGGCAACGGCTTCGGCTCAGTTCTGCGGCTTCGTGTGGGTGATGTGGCATTTTTGCAGCCCCAAGCACAACCTGCATTTCCGCCGGGGCTTCTTCCATTTGCGACTCGGAGTGATTTCGGACATCGTCTCCATTGGCTCATCCAATTTCCTGATGAATCTCTGCACTTGCCTGGTGGTGATCTTCCTGAACAAAAGCCTGGCCTTTTACGGCGGTGAGCAGGGTGATCTGGCCATCGGTGCCTATGGCGTCTGCAATGCCATTGTGATGCTCTTTATCATGACCGTGCTGGGGCTGAATCAGGGTATGCAACCCATCGTGGGCTACAATTTCGGCGCCCGCCAGAACGGCAGGATGCTGAAAGCGTACCGACTCACAATTGCGGCGGCTACCTGCGTCACGACACTCGGTTTTGTCCTGGGAGAAATATTCCCCGTACAGATTGCGTCGGCTTTTACCGGCGATGAGGTGATGCGCTCCCTGGCAGCCCGTATGCTACGGATTATCCTGCTCAGTTTCCCGGTGGTGGGCTATCAGATGGTGACCACCTCTTTTTTCCAGGCCATCGGCAAGGCCGGCTGGTCGATTTTCCTGAGCCTGACGCGCCAGCTGATATTCTTGATACCGGCACTGCTGACCTTGCCCCGCTTCTTCGGCCTGGACGGTGTGATCGCGGCTTTGCCTACGGGCGATGTGCTGGCTTCGATACTGACCTTCATCGTTATAATGACGCAGATCAGAAAGTATCGGCGTGCTCCGACAGAAAAACTTCAACCTCTCTCGATATGACAATGAAAAAACTGCTGACACTTGCATTTGTCTGTTCCCAACTGGTGCTGTTGCCCGCCCAGACGCGCATCGACCTGTGGCCGGTCAACTATCTGCCCAACAGCCGCCATCTGGCCTTGGAAGATTCTGTGGCCAATGAGCGAGCCTATCGCGTGGCACGTCCGCGCCTGTATCATTTCGCCCCTGCCGAAAAGAAGGACAGCAGCGCGGCTGTCATCATCATTCCGGGGGGCGGCTATGCCCGCCTGGCCTACGAGGTGAGCGGCAATATGCTGGCTCAGTGGTTTGCCGGGCAAGGCATCCACGGTTTTGTGCTCTGGCACAGGCTGCCCGACTCACCCGACCTGATCCGTCGTGACATCGCTCCCCTGCAGGATGTGCAACGTGCCGTCAAACTCATTCGCAATCATGCGGCGGAGTGGGGAATCGATCCGCACAAGGTAGGGGTGATGGGATGCTCGGCCGGCGGTCATCTGGCTTCGACGGCAGGCACCCACGACGAGGATGTGTCTCGCATCACGGATGCCATGGACAAGATCCCCTTCCGGCCTGATTTCATGATCCTGGTGTCGCCGGTCATTTCGATGGATGCGGCCATCACGCATCGTGGCAGCCGCGACAATCTGTTGGGTAAAAATGCTCCGGAAGAGCTGCTGCGGGCCTATTCCAACGATATGAGAGTGGATGGGCAGACTCCTCCTGCCATCCTGATTCATGCCGACAACGATCCGGCTGTTTCTCCGCTCAACAGTATTCGTTTCTATACGGCCATGAAAGAGCACCGCCGGCCGGCCAGCCTGCATATTTTCCCGCAGGGCGGACACAATATTTCCCTGGAAGCCCAGCCGGGAACGACCCAGGCATGGTCGGAACTGACCCTGGGCTGGCTGCGGGAAATGGGTTTCCTGAAGTAATCAGCGGTCGAGCGAGCCGGTCTGTCCCTGTGCGGTGACCACCTGGGCGTGAGCACTGACATTGCCGGGGTCGGCGTTGTTGTAAAAACGGATGGAGACTTCCCCCTTGTCATCTGTCTTCAGGTCGGGGTTCCAGTATAGGGTGCGCCGGTGGTCGAATGGATCGGTGTCGAAGGCCCGGTCGTAGCGCGGATGATAGAAATCCTTCACCTGATTGTAGCCTTGTATGACCGTGTGGCGTATGCCAACCTGGGGAATCTCGCTGTGCCCGTCTGCATAGGGGGTGATAAGTACATAGGCAATCCTCTTGCCCATGTCGGCCACATCTTCCAGAGTCTCCAGATTGAAGCCGTTCTCAAGAGCAATGTTCTTCACTCCGGGCTCGAGCACTTCTATTTTTTCAATCTGATCGACAAAGGGCAGCTCGTCACTGAGAGACTCATAGAGCCTGAGAGTGCGAGTGTTGAGAATCTTGACCGGGGCATCCTGATAGTAGAGATGCTGTGAGGGGACGCTGTTGGTCCCCCCTCCTGCCGAGGTGGTTTCGTTGAACACATCCTGAATCCAGAACTTCTCGTTGATGCCGGTCAGGAAGGTAAACAGGTCATCATTGGTATATTGGGCCTGGTCTTGCATTTTGTCGGTCTCTTTCTTGACCTCGTAGGTGATGCTTACTGTCTGGCCGTATTCCTCGTTGCGCTGCTTGCGCTTGGCGGTGACTTCGGCTTCCTGCAGCAGCACGTCGCCGGGCATGATGTGCAGTTCTCCCTGACGGGCATAATTGTCCTGATAGGTACGGCTCTTGGCCTGTGCCTGATTGGCACGGAGCACCGGCGGCTCATTCTCGACAGGGTCGAAGGCACGGGCGTTGGGCTGGAAATGGCGGTTGAGGGAAATAAAGACATTGCGTGGCTGCTGCCGCTGGTCGGTCACCTGCAGGGTGAGCTTCCATTCCCCCTGAAAATCGTAGAGGAAATTGAAATTGCCATCGTTGTCTGTCGTACAGGCTCCCGAGTAGGCGGCAGAGTCGGAGAGCATCAGCAGTGTCACCTTGACATCGGGTACCGGAGTGCGTCGGATGATGGACAGTATCCTGCCGTCGACCAGAATGCCCTCCTCAATAGGGTGCCTGGGGGTGAAGGCCTGCTGCCCACTCATCACTTCCCAACGGTAGCGTCGCCAGCCTTGGACCATCATTAGCAGGTCGAGCAGCTGACGGTGACGCTGGTCGTCTTTTTCGAAGTAGAAGGCCGGATCCTTGATATAGCCTTTCAGGTCGGATGCCAGCAGCAGCTCGCTGTAGGCGTCTGTCTGCCGGGCATTGGCCAGCACCTCGGAAGCGTCCCTGACGGCCAGGGAGAAGCTCTGCCCGCCCAGGGGCAGCATCTCTTCTCCCTGCCTTTGCTGCAGGCTGAACTTCATCGTTATCGGCTCGAAGGCCTTGTAGGTGTCTTTGTTCTGTTCGTAGTCGATCTGAATGCCGGCCGGGTCTTGCTGAGGGTTGCGGACAAAGATCATGCGGCTGGCCAGGATGCGGCCCTCGCTGTCGTAGATAAAGACTTCGTTGACTCCGCTGGGCAGGCCGGCCTTGGAAAAGGTCCCCGTCAGAGTGTTGGCCGTCACGGCCAGCGGCTGGTAGAGATACAGCCGGCCACGGCAGGCGACGGCCAGGGCAATGGTGTCCTGAGGCCGGTCGAAATTGTTGAGCACGGTGATGCCTATCTGGTCGGGCAACAGATTGTTGATGCGCAACGCATAGCCTTGCGGCTCCACTTCGGGCAGCGTTGCCGTGAAGGTCTTGCCTTGCCGCTGCAGCTGGCAGGTATAGTGCTCTCCCGGCTGGGGCGTGAACTCGAAAAATCCCATTCCTTGCCAGGCTGTGGCGAAGGCGCTTGCAATCCTGCCCTGGCTGTCAAGTATCTGTCCGCTCACCTCGGCCTCCCTGCCGGCAGGATCCCAGGCCTTGAAGGCAATCTGGTTGGGCAGTCCTTCTATCAGGTGTCCGCCTTCGGGATAGAAGGCAATCGCCTGTGATGAGTCCGGTGACTTGTCTGTCGGCTTGGCCCTTTTGTCGGGCAGGGGATCGTGGGCTATTTTCATCGTGGGCGTCTGGCGCCGCCCCGAACGCCGTTCATAGACGGCCTGGTCAAATACCGGAAACACTCTGGAGAAAACCACTTCCTGACCGAAGTTGAGCATGCAGCGCGTGTAGGCTCTCACTTCGTAGAAGCCTGCGCTCAACTCCGGCTTGAGGTAGAACACACCGTGGGCCTGCCCGTTGTCGATAGGCAACTTGAGGCTCTCGATGATATGGCCGCCTGCCGAGAGCAGCTCGACATAGAGCGTCTTGCTCATGGGTGTGTAGTGATGATTCTCGGCCAGCACGACATAGGCTTTGAACCAGATGTTCTCCCCGATGAAATACGAGTCGTTGTCAAAATGCAGGTAGACTTTCTCCTGGGCGTAGGACTGGGAAAAGAGCGTATAGTTCCTGGCCAGGGCCGCCAGCCGGGCTGTCTGGGCCAGCAGTGTCTGCGGGCAAAGGAGCATGACTCCGACCAGTGAAATGAAAGAGGCGAGCCGATGTTTCATGGTAGTGTGGACAAACAGGGGTGTTGGTTATTTTCCCAGGACAAACTCCCGGCTGCCGATCAGATAGCCGTCGGCAAAGAAATCGGCCCGGTAGGTGCCGGCATCGAGATATTCCTGTACATCCCAGTAGATGGTGACATGGGCCTCTTCTCCGTCGTATTCGATGTTGCGAGAGGCGGAGAAGGGGAGCTGGCTGCCCTCGAAGGCGAAGGTCTGGGCATTCTCCTTGAGCAGCGGCAGACCGTCTGGCCGGGTGATGCGGAGATAGACGGTCTTCTGGCCCACCGGGGCCGAGATGTTCTTGGAAATGACCGCCTGGAACTCCAGTTGTGTCGTCCGGTTGAGCCTGGTGGTGGCGCGGCCTTTGTTGGTCAGCTGGCGCACGCTGATGTCGCGGGCTTCCAGCATGGAGGCCAGCATGACTTTCTCGGTCAGTTCGGCCTTCTCCTTGGCCAGGGCGGTGACCTCCTCGCGGGCAGCCCGGTATTGGCGGCTCATGCTGCGGTTTTCTTCTTTGAGCCGGGTGTTGGCCGTGTTGAGCGAATCGATCTGGATGATGTACGACCGCATCACGCCACGGGCAGTCTCCAGCTCGCGCCGGAGCTCGGTGAGCCGTCGGGCGTTGTTGATTTTCAGTGTCTTGATTTCTTCGGCCAGACGCTGGTTCTTGGCCCGCTCCTGGTCCAGCAGACCGGCCAGGGAGTCGTTGCTGATGCGGATGCCGTAGTCTTCGTATTGCAGGGCCAGTCTGGAATAGTCTTCTTCGAGGGCTTCCTTCTCATATTCGAACTGGTCGTTCATGGCCTGAATGACCTCCGACTGGCGGTAGTTCTTGGTGTAGAGGAAAGCGGCTATGCCCAGCAGCACAATCACTGCGGCCATCAGCCAGTAGAGGGTGGTATTTTTCTTCATGATGTGAGTGGTTACATAGTTGGTACAAACCTTGGCATCAAAGCGCGGCGTCTGATCCCGATATTTGCCACAGCAAAAGTAATACTATTCTCCTAAATTTATACGACATCTGATACGTAAGTTTTTTACTACCCAACTCCATGGTTATTGCGATTGGCTCGTATTACTTTTGCGCCATTCACTTTGTTCTTGTCGCAGAAGCTAAACTTTGCCGATTTCCGGCCTCGTCGTCGGACGGAAAGTTCACTTTCTGCCGCCTCGAAGCGAAAATCCATGCAAATGCAAATCAATTTGCATTTGCGCTCGGCTCGTATTACCTTTGTGGTCCCAAAAACGGGCTTAGTTAGTAATAAAGCATGTTATGAAAAGTTTAGAGGATTTGAAAAGATGCCTGCCGCTGCTGGGTCATCGCAACTGGATTCTGGTCGTGGACAAGGCTTACCCGTTGCAGTCTTCGGCGGGAATTGAGTATTTGGACACGCAGGAAGAGCTGCTGCCCGTGCTGGACAAGGTGTTGCAGATGCTGCGTTCGGCTTCGCACCTGAGCCCGGTGGTCTATTTAGACAAAGAACTGGAGTATATGGACGACAGCTTGTCTCAGGGAGCTGATGCCCTGAAGGCCGAACTGAAGAAACTGACCCAGGGCTGGGAAGTGCGCCAGATTCTGCACGACGAGGTGTTTGCCAAGCTCGATGCCGCCTCAAAGCTTTTCAATGTCGTAGTCCTCAAGACTGAATCGCTGATTCCCTATACCTCGGTCTTCATCGAACTGGAATGCGGCTACTGGGCCCCTGAAAAGGAAGCCGAGCTGCGTCGCCGGATTCAGGCCGACCGCTAAGTCCCTGACTCATCAATACTGACTGATCAACAAAACTAATTACATATTATGAAACCTACTCACATTGAACATTTGGGTATTGCAGTGACCTCTCTGGAGGAAACAATGCCTTTTTTCGAGTTTTTAACCGGCAGCAAGTGCTATTCTATCGAGGTGGTGGCCGACCAGAAGGTGAAAACCGCCTTTTTCAAAGTCGGTCAGACCAAGATTGAGCTGCTCGAACCGACCAGCCCCGATTCGACCATTGCCAAGTTCATCGAAAAGAACGGTGGCCGTGGAGGCGTTCACCATGTGGCTTTCAACGTGGAAAATGTCGCTGAGGCTCTGGAAGAGGCCAAGGCGGCCGGACTGCGGCTCATCGACGAGGCTCCCCGCAAAGGTGCCGAGAATCTGATGATCGCCTTCCTGCACCCGAAGAGCACCTGCGGTGTTTTGACTGAACTTTGTGAACAACCCAAATAACAGTGGCAATGAACAGCAATCAGAGTAAGATCCAGAAACTGGTGGAAAAACGCCAGGAAGCTTTGCTGGGCGGCGGCCAGAAGGCTGTCGATGCCCATCACGATAAAGGCAAATACACGGCGCGTGAGCGTATCAACATGCTGCTCGACGAAGGGTCCTTCGAAGAGGTGGATATGTTCCTGACTCATCGCTGCACCGATTTCGGCATGGAGAAGAAGGTTTTCCTGGGCGACGGCGTGGCTGTCGGCTCGGGAACGATCGACGGCCGTCTGGTCTTTGTCTTCGCCCAGGATGCCACCGTCATCGGCGGCTCACTGTCGGAGACCATGGCCCAGAAGATCTGCAAGGTGATGGACATGGCCATGAAAATGGGTGCTCCCATCATCGGCCTGAACGACTCGGGCGGTGCCCGTATTCAGGAGGGTGCCTGCGCTCTGGCCGGCTATGCCGAAATCTTCGAGCGTAATATCCTGGCTTCGGGTGTCGTGCCCCAGATTTCGGTGATTTTCGGCCCCTGTGCCGGCGGTGCTGTCTATTCTCCCGCACTGACCGACTTCATCATGATGACCGAGCAGAACTCCTATATGTTCATCACCGGTCCGAAGGTGGTCAAGAGTGTGACGGGCGAAGATGTCACGGTCGAGGAACTGGGCGGTGCCCGCGTACATGCCACCAAGTCCGGTGTGACGCATTTCGTGGCCGCTACCGAAGAGGAGGCCGTCCAGGAAGTCCGCCGGCTGGTCAGCTTCATTCCGCAGAACAACATGGAGGAGGCTCCCCTGGTAGAATGCACCGACGATCCTGCCCGTATCGAGGATGCCCTCAATGAGCTGGTTCCGGCCGATCCCAACAAGCCCTACAACATGAAGGACATCATCTATTCCATTGTTGATAACGGCGATTTCATGGAAGTACAGAAAGACTATGCCAAGAATATCATCTGCGGTTTTGCCCGTTTCAACGGCCGCTCGACAGGTATTATCGCCAATCAGCCCAACTGGCTGGCCGGAGTGCTCGACTGCGACGCTTCGCGCAAGGCAGCACGCTTTGTCCGTTTCTGCGATGCCTTCAATATCCAGATCCTGACGCTGGTCGATGTTCCCGGATTCCTCTGCGGAACAGGCCAGGAATATGCCGGTATCATCGATCATGGTGCCAAACTGATGTTTGCCTACGGTGAGGCTACCGTGCCCAAGGTGACGGTCACTGTGCGCAAGTCCTACGGCGGCTCGCATATCGTCATGTCCTGCAAGCAGCTCCGTGGCGACATGTGCTATGCCTGGCCCAATGCCGAGATCGCCGTCATGGGTGCCAGCGGTGCCGTCGGTGTGCTGCAGGCCAAGGCCCTGAAAGCGATTGAGGATCCCGAAGAAAAGAAAAAATTCATTGCCGAGAAGGAAGCCGAATACACCGAGAAGTTTGCTTCTCCCTATCAGGCAGCCAACCGCGGTTATATCGACGATGTGATCGAGCCGCGCTATACGCGTGCCCGTGTGGTCCGTGCCTTTGAGAATCTGCAGACCAAGCGGCTGACCAATCCTCTCAAGAAGCACAGTAATATTCCGCTCTAAATCTGCTACAGCTATGATGTTAGTCACAAACTGGAGCCACATCTGGATGGTCACCCTGCTGGGTTTCTGCATGGTGATTATCCTCCTGGTGGTACTTATCTATTTCCTGAAATTATTCGGTGTCATCATGAAGCCGGGTGCCCGTCCTGCCAAGGCTGCTGTCACTCCTCAGCTGCCTCAGGCCCAGTCGGGGACTGCTGCGGCCGCTCAGGATGACCAAGGGACGATGGCCGCTGTCGCTATGGCCCTGCATCTCTATTACCATAGCGTGCACGACCAGGAGCCGACCCGCATCACGCTCAAAAAATCCGAGCGCCGCTATTCGCCCTGGAATTCAAAGCTGTACGGCATGAACAACCTCAATCGCTAATCAACAATCAAACTATGAAGGAATTTAAATTTGAAATAGACGGACGCGCTTATCAGGCATCCGTCGAGGAACTGGAAGACAACATGGCCAAGGTCGTGGTCAACGGCAAGGCTTTCCAAGTCAAACTGCCGCAGGAGGAAGCTCCTGTAGCCCGTCCCAGCCGCCCTCAGGTCCAGAGCCAGGCTACGGCACCCAAGACGGCCGGCGGTGTCTTCACCGTTAAGTCTCCGCTGCCCGGATCCATCGTCAAAGTGGTGGTGGCTGCCGGTCAGGCCGTCAAGAAAGGCGACCTGCTGCTCACTATGGAGTCGATGAAGATGGAAAACAACGTCGTCAGCGAAGTAGACGGTACGGTCAAGGCTCTCCTGGTAGAGGCCGGCCGGAATGTCATGCAGGACGACAAGTTGGTCGAAATCGAAACGGTCGCTGCCGCATCAACTCCGGCAGCCGCTCCGGCTCCCAAGACGGAGGCTCCTAAAGCAGCGCCTAAGGCTGAGGCCCCCAAAGCCGCTCCCAAAGCCGAAGCCCCTGTGTCGGGTCTCAAGGTGACCAGTCCGCTGCCCGGTTCGGTCATCAAGGTGCTGGTCAGTGAAGGTCAGGCCGTCAAGAAGGGTGACACGCTGCTGACGCTCGAAAGCATGAAGATGGAGAACGCCATCATGGCCGATGCCGACGGCGTGGTCAAGAAAATCGCAGTAGCTGCCGGACAGAATGTCATGCAGGATGATTTGCTGGTGGTAATCGGTTAATGTCATAATACTATGGGTGATATAGTCGAGTTCTTCCAGAGCATGGGCTTCATGAACATTACCTGGCAACAGGGCGCCATGCTGCTTATTTCTTTCTTCCTGCTTTATCTGGCAATTCATAAGAAATACGAACCGTTGCTGCTGCTGCCGATTGCCTTCGGTATGTTGCTGACGAATCTGCCGGGAGCCGGTATGTTCCATTCGGAACTGTGGACGGCCTTCCTGGACGAGAACAATGCCAATTATCACAGCTACGGCACCATCATGAGGGAGGGAGGTCTGCTGGATATCCTCTACATCGGTGTCAAGGCCGGTGTCTATCCCTGCCTGATTTTTGTCGGAGTGGGGGCGATGACCGATTTCGGTCCGCTGATTGCCAATCCCAAGAGCCTGTTGCTGGGGGCTGCCGCCCAGGTGGGTATCTTCCTGACATTTCTGGGGGCCAACGCTCTGGGTTTCACCGAAGCTCAGGCCGGATCGATCGGTATCATCGGCGGTGCAGACGGCCCGACATCCATCTTCCTCACCTCCAAGCTGGCTCCTGAGTTGCTGGGCCCGATTGCTATTGCCGCCTATTCCTACATGGCCTTGGTCCCTGTCATACAGCCGCCTATCATGAAGGCGCTGACCACCAAGTCGGAGCGAGCCATCAAGATGAAGCAGCTGCGCAGTGTGAGCAAGACGGAGAAAATTATTTTCCCGGTGGTCATCACCACAGTGGTGGCGCTCATCCTGCCGGATGCCGCCCCGCTGATCGGCTGCCTGATGCTGGGCAACTTGATGAAGGAGTGCGGCGTGGTCGAGCGTCTGAGTCTGACAGCCCAGAATGACCTGATGAACATCGTGGTCATTTTCCTCGGCCTGTCGGTCGGTGCCACTGCCACGGCTTCGTCTTTCCTGAATGTCCAGACCATAATGATCCTGGCCATGGGCATTATCGCCTTCAGTTGCGGTACGGCGGGCGGTGTCCTGCTGGCCAAGCTGATGAATCTTTTCAGCCGCGAGAAGATCAATCCGCTCATCGGCTCGGCCGGTGTGTCGGCTGTACCGATGGCTGCCCGTGTCTCCCAGTCTGTGGGACAGGAGGAGAATCCCGGCAACTTCCTGCTGATGCATGCCATGGGCCCCAATGTGGCCGGTGTCATCGGCTCGGCAGTCGCCGCCGGTATCCTGCTGACAATGCTGGGATAGTTTTCGGACTGACTGTCAATACCAAGAGGGAGGCCTTCGGGCGCTCCCTCTTTTTTTGTCCCTTTCATTTTGAGAATTATTAAACCATCGTTCAATATATTTGAGTGTGTCGGATGCGATTGTTGGCTATATTTGCAATCGGTTCTGTCCACGGGACAGCTTTTTGATATCAAAAAAGAATACACATGGGAAAACAAGTATTCAAGGGAATCATTCCCCCGATGATTACGCCGCTGTCGGATACCGACAAGCTGGATGTGGCCGGTCTTGAGCGGCTTATTGAACATATTCTGGCCGGTGGTGTGCACGGTCTGTTCATACTGGGTACCACAGGCGAAGCCCAGAGCCTGAGCTATGCCCTGCGTCAGGAACTCATAGAGCGGGTCTGCCGACAGGTGGCCGGCAGGGTGCCTGTCCTGGTGGGTATCACCGACACTTCTTTGAAAGAGAGCCTGATGCTCTCGGAAAAGGCCTGCCAGTGCGGTGCCGCAGCGGTGGTTTCGGCGGCCCCCTATTACTATGCTCCGGCTCAGGCCGAACTGATTGATTTCTATATGGCCCTGGCCGACCGCTTGCCCTTGCCCATGTTCCTCTACAACATGCCCTCACATGTGAAGGTGATGATGGAGCCCGATACGGTCGAGGCCATCGCGGCTCATCCCAACGTTATCGGCCTGAAGGACAGTTCAGCCAATCTGGTTTATTTCCATACCCTCATCCAACGCATGAAGAAGCGTCCCGATTTCTCTTTGCTGATGGGCCCGGAAGAGCTGACCGGAGAGGCTGTCCTGCTGGGAGGACATGGTGGAGTGAACGGCGGTGCCAATATGTTTCCCCGTCTCTATGTAGACATGTATGAGGCGGCTGCCTCGGCCGATATTCCCTGTCTGAGAAAGATTCAGGAAAGGATTATGGCAATCAGCACGACGATCTATAAAGTGGGCCGTTATGGCTCAAGTTACCTGAAAGGGGTCAAATGCACTTGCTCGCTGCTGGGCATCTGCAGTGATGAAATGGCTTTGCCTTATCGCAAGTTCAATGCACCGGAGCGCGAGAAGCTGCGCCGCATACTGGAGTCACTGGATGTAGAAGTCGTCAATCCCTGAGCATCATGGTGACCGAAATCACTACCATCGACTATATTGTTTTTCTGGCTTTCCTGGCCGGCATCGTCCTTTTCGGCTGTTCGTTCTATTTTCGGGAACGCAGGCAGCAGTCGACGGGAGGTTTTACCGTGGCCAACGGCAGCATGCCTTCCTGGGTGGTCGGCATGTCGATATTTGCGACTTTCGTCAGCAGCATCAGTTTCCTGGGCTACCCGGGCGAAGCCTATGCCAACAACTGGAATCCTTTTGTGTTCAGCATCTCGATTCCGGTGGCCGCCTGGCTGGCTGCCAAGCTGTTCGTCCCGCTCTATCGCAGTATGAACAGCGTATCGGCCTACCAATACCTGGAAGTCCGCTTCGGCTACTGGGCCAGGGCCTATGTCTCTGTCTGCTATCTGCTTACCCAACTGGCCCGGATGGGATCCATCCTGTTTTTGCTGGCTTTGCCGCTCAATTTCATGCTGGGCTGGTCCATTCCGACCATCATCATCGTGACCGGAGTGGCGGTGCTGCTCTTCGCTTCGATGGGAGGCATCAAGGCGGTGGTCTGGACCGACGCCATACAGGGCATTATCCTGATACTCGGCGCCCTGTTCTGCGCGGCGCTGCTCACCGTGAAGATTCCCGGCGGTCTATCCCAGCTCATATCCGTGGGCACGGAGTATCATAAATTCAGCATGGGCAGTCTCGGCGGTAGCCTGACGGAAAAGACTTTCTGGGTGCTGCTCGTTTACGGACTGTTCACCAATCTGCAGAACTACGGCATCGACCAGAACTATATCCAGCGCTACCTGACAGCCAAGGACGAGCACAGCGCCAAAAACTCGACCTTGTTCGGCGGGTTGCTCTACGTCCCGGTTTCGCTCATTTTCGTCTATATCGGTACGGCGTTGTTTGTCTATTACAGAACGGCCGGTACGCTACCCTCGGATGTGGCCGGAGACCAGGTCTTCCCGTACTTTATCGTCCACGGGCTTCCCACCGGCCTGACAGGGTTGATGATCGCCAGTGTGCTGGCAGCCGGCATGAGTACGGTCTCTACCAGCCTGAACAGTGCCTCGACCATTATCCTGACCGATTTCTACCGTCACTTCCGCCCGAAGGCCGGCGAGAAGGAAGGGATGGCCGTGCTGTACATCTCCAGTGTCGTGCTGGGTATTCTGGGAGTTGTCGTCGCCCTGCTGATGATGGGCGTGGACGGAGTCCTGGATACCTGGTGGAAGCTGGCTTCCATCTTCAGCGGCGGTATGCTGGGACTGTTCCTGCTGGGCTTCATTGTCCGCAAGGCCAATAACCCGGCGGCTGTGACCGGTGTTATCGTCGGTCTGCTGGTCATTGCCTGGATGAGCCTGAGTCCCTATGTCTTCAACGGCAGCTGGGAGCAATATCGCTGCACGCTCAACGGCAATCTGACCATCGTTTCCGGAACCACGGCCATTTTCCTGACCGGTTTTCTGGCGACCTTGCTTGTCGGCAGGCGCTCCGACAGAAAGAAGGCCGATGCTGAACATGTCGAATCAAACGCATAATCCATAAAAAAAGATGAAACGCATACTGGCATTGATGATGACAACCGCCTTGGGCGGTACGGCTATGATGGCACAGTATCCGAGTGTCCCTAAAGAGGATGCCGCTGCTGCCCAGGCCAAAATGAGGGTAATGTACCAGCGTAGCGATGCTGCCTGGAAAGAGGCTTTTCCGATTATCCAACAGGAAAAGGCCGAAAAGGGCAGACCCTATGTCCCCTGGGCCAGCCGACCCTACGATCTGCCACAGGCCAGGATTCCAGCCTTCCCCGGTGCCGAAGGCGGCGGTATGTACAGTTTTGGCGGCCGTGGCGGTAAGGTGCTGACAGTCATCAATCTAAACGATAGCGGCGAGGGCTCCCTGCGCTGGGCCTGCGAACAGGGCGGTGCCCGAATCGTGGTCTTCAACGTGGCCGGTATCATTCGTCTGGAAACGCCGATTGTGGTGCGGGCTCCCTACATTACCATCGCGGGTCAGACGGCTCCCGGAGACGGTGTCTGTGTGGCGGGAGAGAGCTTCTGGGTCGATACCCATGATGTGGTGGTGCGTCACATGCGCTTCCGTCGGGGTGAAACGGGCGTAGCCCGTCGCGATGACAGTTTCGGCGGCAACCCGGTGGGTAACATCATGCTTGACCATATTTCCGCATCCTGGGGTTTGGATGAGAATATCTCCTTCTACCGTCACATGTACAATGACGGCAACGGAGGGGCCGACCAGAAACTGGGTACGGTCAACGTCACCATCCAGAATTCGATTTCATCGGAGGCTCTGGACACTTGGAACCATGCCTTCGGCAGTACGCTTGGCGGTGAAAACTGTACGTTCATGCGCAATCTGTGGGCCTGTAATACGGGTCGCAACCCTTCAGTCGGGTGGAACGGCCTGTTCAATTTCGTCAACAATGTCCTGTTCAACTGGGTGGGGCGTACGGTGGACGGCAGTGACTACCGCGGCATGTTCAATATCATCAACAACTATTACAAACCCGGGCCGGCCACACCGAAAAACCAGCCTATCAGCCAACGTATTCTCAAACCGGAGTCGGGCCGCAGCAAACTGCCTTACCGTACTTATGGCCGGGTATATGCCGAGGGCAATATTGTCGAAGGCAACGAAAGGGTGAGCCGCAACAATTGGGACGGTGGCATACAGATCGAAGACGGGTGGGACTGCGGTATCCATACCGACTCAATGCGTTGCCTGGAACCGATGCCCATGCCCTGGTTCCCCATTATGTCGGCTCAGGAAGCCTATGAATTTGTGTTGGACAATGCCGGCGCCACCTGGCCCCGCCGCGATGCTGTCGATGAAAGGGTTATCAAGATGGTGCGCACGGGCAAGGTGGAGGCACTGGAGAATGTCGATCTTTCGCAGGTGCCGCAGTTCCGCTATCGCCGGCTGCCGGCCGATTCCTACAAAATCGGCATCATCACCGACATTTCGCAGGTGGGCGGCTATCCCGAATACAAGGGCACTCCCTATGTCGATACCGACAAGGACGGCATGCCCGATGCCTGGGAGATCAAGTACGGCCTGAATCCCAACGATCCGGGCGATGCTGTCCAGGACTGCAACGGTGACGGCTACACCAACATCGAGAAGTACATCAACGGCATCAATCCCAAGAAGAAAGTCGATTGGACCAACCCGAAGAACAACCACGACACCCTGGCCGCCAGGAAGTCCCTAATGTAAGGCAATTATCAACAAACAATAAAACAGAAACGTATGAAAAAAACAGTATTGACAGTCTTGTTGTCAGCCATAGTGCTGTCGGGTTTCGCCCAGCAGAGTGACGAAGAATACCGCAAGGTCATCCGCGGTCGGGCCGAGAAGATTACGGTCGCCCTGAACATTGACGACAAGGAGATGCAGGAGTTTATCACTCAGCTGATTGCCACCCAGTATATCGATCTGGGCGTCATCAACGATGCCTTTGCCGCCCGTGAAAGGGAAATCAAGTCGATGAATGTCTCCAAGGAAGAGAAGGAAGCCTTGCTGGCCGCCGCCACTGATCATCAGCGCTCCCAGTTGTCGGCCAAGCACTACTATTTTGTCAGCCAGCTGGATGCCAATCTTTCCTATGAACAGATAGAGAAGGTCAAGGACGGTATGACCATGGGCGTCTATCCTATCACCTACAAGGCTCATCTGGATATGATTCCTACGCTCAAGGAAGAAGAGAAGGCCTATATCCGTGCTGCCCTGAAGGAGGCCCGTGAATACGCCATGGACTGCTCCGACTCCAAAGTGAAGCATTCCTGGTTTGGCAAATATAAAGGTCGCATCAACAACTACCTTTCCAAGAGAGGTTACGACCTGCAGAAGGAGCGCGAAGGCTGGAATGCCCGTATCAAAGCGGCTCAGGCTGCCCAGTAAGACAAGATTCACTCACTTGACAAACCATGCCGTCTGCCTTGTTTTCCGGTGAAAACGGCAGGCGGCGTTTGTCATAACTACAGAGAAGATGATTATTACAGAGAAGATGAAACACGTATGGATGTTGCCGGTGCTGCTGTCCTTGTGCCTGACAGGGCTACAGGCGCAGAACCGGATGCGGATGGCCGAATCGCCCTCCGTCAGTGCGGGAAACGGAGGATCGATGAACTACACCCGTGACCAACGGGGTAATCAGATCCCTGATTTTTCCTATTGCGGTTACATGGCTTCCGACCGGGAGATCCCCCAGGCCCCGGTCAAGGCTGTGGTTGCTCTTGTCAAGGGCGATGCCACGGAGGCTATTCAGGCGGCTTTGGATTATGTAGGATCGCTGCCAGCAGACGAGCAGGGTATCCGCGGAGCCGTATTGCTGGAAAAAGGTCGCTATGAGGTGAGTGGCCGTCTGCTGATCCGCCACAGCGGCGTTGTCCTTCGAGGCAGCGGCTGTCTGGAAGGAGAAACCGAGATCCTGGCCACCAATGCCGACCGTACCAACCTGATACGGATGGCCGGCCGTCTGGATAACAAAGCCGGCACCATGCTGGCTCTGAGTGCTCCGGCCCCGACCGGCACCATGGAAATCAGTGCTGCCGGACATCAGTTCAAGACCGGCGACCGTATCCGTGTCATCCGCGAAGGTACTGCCCAGTGGATCGATGAAATGGATATGAACGATTTCGGCGGTGAATCAAATTATATCGGCTGGAAGGTCAAGGATGCCACACGCCTGGGCGACATCAACACCCGCTGGGAGCGCAGCGTGGTTTCCGTAGCCGGCGACAAATTGACGCTGGATGCACCGCTTACCTGCGAAATCCGTCCCGGTGAAGGTTTTGTACAGAGTTTCGAAACGCCGGGTCGTATTACCCAGAGTGGAGTGGAGAATCTTCGTCTGACCTCCACTTACGACCAGAGCAATCCCAAGGACGAGAACCATTGTTGGAACGCCATCGAGATAGACAATGTGGAGGATGCCTGGGTACGCCGGGTGGAATTCCGCCATTTCGCCGGCTCTGCCGTGTTCATTACCGACAATAGCCGCCGTATCACCGTGGAAGATGCCAAGTCTTTTGCTCCTGTCTCCGAAATCGGCGGCCAACGCCGTAACACCTTCTTCACGCTGGGCGGGCAATGCCTGTTCCTGCGCCTGTATTCTGAGCAGGGCATGCATGATTTCGGTGTCGGACGCTGCCTGGCAGGTCCGGTGGCCTTCGTGCAGTGTGTTGCCAAGGATTCCTGGCATTTCAGCGGCACCATCGACTCCTGGGCTACTGGTGTCCTGCTGGATGCCTGCACCTCCGAAGGCAATGCCTTCTCCTTTGCCAACCGTGGTCAGGACGGCATGGGAGCCGGCTGGACGGCAGGCAACTGCGTGATGTGGAACTGCTCGGCCGACCTGCTGGCTGCTCCTACGCCTCCGACGGCCTACAACTGGGCTTTCGGCTCTTGGGGACAGACGGTCGGCACGGCCACCTGGCGCAGTTCCGACTCCTTTGTCAAACCTCTGAGTCTATATTATGCCCAGCTGGCAGCACGTCACTCCCAGCTGGCAGACAAGGACGCCCTTCTGATGCCTGTCGATACGCAGTCGGCCAGCAACCCACCGGTGGACAAGGCTCAGGAATTCGTTGCCGAGGCCCGTCGTCCGGCCTTGCAGCTGACCGAGTGGATTGACACGCTTATGCTCCGGGCTCCTCTATCCACAGCGGTACCTGCCAAATCGATGTATAAGGTTTGGCAGCCCAAGAAGTCCAAGTCCAAGTCCGCTGCTCCCAAAATGCACATGGAACACGGCGTGCTGGTTCGCGACGGTAAGATTCTGACGGGTGGTTCCCAGGATATCATCTGGTGGAACGGCTCCCTGAAAGACCGTTTCCTGAGCACCGGTGCGCGGCCCCATATCACCCGTTGGGTGCCTGGCCGTACGGGAGTCGGTTACACGGACGATCTGGATGAGATGACCGACCGTATGTTGCAGCGTCACACGCTGATCACCGACCATAACTATGGACTGTGGTACGACCGTCGCCGTGACGATCACGAACGTATCCGCCGTATGGACGGCTATGTCTGGGCACCGTTCTATGAGCAGCCCTTCGGCCGTAGCGGCGAGTCTTCGGCCTGGGACGGTCTGAGCCGTTACGACCTGACCCGTTGGAACAACTGGTACTGGAACCGTCTGCGTACCTATGCCGACCTGGCCGATGAAAAAGGACTGGTCCTGTATCATCAGAACTATTTCCAGCACAATATATTGGAAGCCGGAGCCCACTGGGCCGATTCTCCCTGGCGTTCGGCCAACAATGTCAATGAGACGGGTTTCCCCGAACCGGTGCCTTATGCTCAGGACAAGCGCATTTACATGGCCGACCAGTTCTACGACATCAGTCATCCGCAGCGTCGTGCCCTGCACCGCAACTATATCCGCAAGTGTCTGGACAACTTTGTCGGAAACGGCAGCGTCATCCAGTTTATCAGTGCCGAGTTTACCGGTCCGCTTCATTTCGTGGAGTTCTGGCTGGATGTCATTGCCGAGTGGGAGGCCGAGACCGGCCAAAATGCCTTGGTGGCCCTAAGTACAACCAAGGATGTGACCGACGCTATTCTGAAAGACCCGAAACGTGCGGCAGCTGTCGATATCCTCGACATCCGCTACTGGCGCCCGACGGCCAATGGTTTCTCGGCGCCTCCGGGGGGTGTGAACATGGCTCCGCGTCAGATGGGTCGTGTGGCAGCCCATCCTTCAGAGGCGGGCCATAATTCCGGGCAATTCAAGGGCCGTACCATGGAAGAGCGTGTCTATGAAACTATCAGCGACTTCCGTCAGCAGTTCCCCGACAAGGCCGTGGTCTATTCGGCCGGCGGCAACAGCTGGACCACCTTCATGGCCGGTGCCTCTCTGTGCAACCTGCCGGCCGGTCTGCCCGAGGGCTTCCTCAAGACTGCCGCTCAGGTAGATGTCATTCCTGATATTTCACATTGGGTACTGGGCAAGAAAGGCATCGGTTATATTGCCTACGGACAGCGTGAAATAGAGATAGACCTGACCGAGGACGGCCAGACCTATCAGGCCCAGTGGCTGGATACCCGTAGCGGACAGCCCGTTGGTGAGCCTTTCCGTGTCAAAGGCAAGCATGTGTTCAAAGCCGAGAGCCAAGGCGTGCTCTGGTTGTACAGATAACGGTTAACAGGAAAAGCGATGAAAAGATATATTTCCCTTATACTCATGCTGACGCTGGTGCTTGGCATGAATGCACAGAAAAAACAGGAAATTCCGCCTCTGCGCTCGGCTGGCGGACATCTGGATTATACGGCTGATGAACGCGGTAACCGTGTGCCTGACTATTCTTACTGCGGATACATGGCCTCCGAGGCCCTGATTCCCATGGTCCCTGTCAAGGCTGTGGTTCCTCTGGCCAAGGGAGACCGCACGGCCGAAATACAGGCGGCGCTGGACTATGTTGCCTCTCTGACTCCCGATGCGGAAGGTTTCCGCGGAACTGTCCTGCTCGAAGCCGGTCAGTACGAAATCAGCGGTACGCTGTGGATCAAGGCTTCCGGCGTGGTACTCCGAGGCAGCGGCATGACCGGGGACGGCACGGAGATCCTGTCCACCTCGACAGACCGCATCACCATGATCCGTTTCCAGGGACAGGACGACCGCAGCTATGAAAAGGCGCTGAACGTGGCCGACAGGGTGATTCCCACCGGTGCCATGAGTATTCAGGTACCGGGCCATAAGTTCAAGGCCGGTCAGACAATAGTACTGCGTCAGGGAATGGCTGTGGCGGCAGATAATGAACGACAGGGCGCGCGCGCGATGGCCGGCCCCTCGGTAGTCTGGGAACGAGGTATCCGTTCGGTCAATGGCGGCAGCCTGGAATTGGATGCTCCTATCACTTCCGAGCTTTCGTCCGAGCGTCGTCCCCTCCAGGTACAGCGCATGCAATGGCCCGGCAGAATCACCGGCTGCGGTCTGGAGAATCTGCGGATGACCTCCGTTTATGATGAGGCGAATCCCAAGGACGAAAACCATGCCTGGATTGCCGTGGCTATGGAAAACATCAGGGATGCCTGGGTGCGTCGCATCGAGTTCCGGCATCTGGCCGGATCGGCTGTCTACGTGACAGAGTCGGCTTCCCGTATCACCATCGAGGACTGCAAAAGCCTGGAACCGGTGTCTGAAATCGGCAGTCAACGGAGATATTCCTTCTACATCAAGGGTAGCCAGTGCCTGTGTCAGCGTATTCAGGCCGAATCCGGTTACCATGACTTTGCCGTGGGAGCAGCCGTCGGCCCCAATGCTTTCGTACAGTGTCGTTCGATGATGCCGTTCAGCTACAGCGGCACTATCGAAAGTGAGTCGAATGCCGTGCTGTTCGACATCTGTTATGTGGATGGCAATCGGCTCAGTTTCGGCGAACCTAATGCCGCCGATGCCTTTGCCGGCTGCAATACCTCCAATTCCATGATGTGGAATTCCCAGGCAGCCATTGTTTCCTGCCCCAAACCGGCCCGTGGCCAGAACTGGTCGTTCGGTGCCTGGGGGGGCTTCAACGGCAAGGGCTATTGGAACGGAGCCAACAATCATTCCTCTCCCTGGAGCATCTATTACACGCAGCTGAGAGACCGCACTGGGCAACGTAATCCCAATGAAGAAAAACTTATGCCCCTGGGCAGGGGAGGTGTGTCCTCCTATGCCGATGCCGTCTTCCAGACCCAGGCTGCCCGTCGTCCGCTCAAGACCATGTCCCAGTGGATGGATAGCCTGGCCTTGGATGAACCGCTGGACATTCGCTGCCCTGATTCACGCATGAAGACAGTCTGGACTTCTTTCAGGAAGACTCCTGTCCAGGCCGAGAGCCATCCTCTGGTTATCAGGGAAGGCATCATCAGCCGTCAGGGCAAAATCCTGACCGGCCGTCGCCAGAATCCTTCATGGTGGCGTGGCAGCATGGCCACTCCGGCAGCTATGGATCCCCATATCGTCCGTTTTGCCCTGGGCCCGGAAGGCTATGGTATTATCGACGATTTGGATGTCATGACCGACCAGATGCTGCAGCGGGATGTACTGGTGACCGATTTCAACTATGCTCTCTGGTACGATCGTCGCCGCGATGACCATCAACGTACGGCCCGCATCAACGGTGAAGTGCGTCCGCCGCTCTATGAACTGCCCTTCGCCCGCAGTGGACAGGGCAAGGCCTGGGACGGCCTGAGCCGTTATGACCTGACCCGTTGGAACAACTGGTACTGGAACCGTCTGAAAACCTATGCGCGCCTGGCCGATGAAAAGAACCTGGTATTGTTTTACCAGAACTATTTCCAGCACAATATTCTTGAAGCCGGTGCCCATTGGGCCGACTTCCCTTGGCGTTCGACCAACAATGTCAATGAGACAGACTTCCCGGATCCGACTCCCTATGCCGGCAATAAGCGTGTGTTCATGGCCGAGCATTTTTATGATGTCAATCATCCGGTCCGTCGCGAACTTCATCGCCGGTATATCCGCAAATGCCTTGACAACTTTGCCGAGACCGGTAGCGTGATTCATTTCACGAGTGCCGAATATTCCGGTCCGCTCCATTTTGTAGAGTTCTGGCTGGATGTCATTGCCGAGTGGGAGGCTGAGACGGGTAAAAATGCCTTGGTGGCTCTGAGTGCTCCCAAGAATGTGCAGGAAGCCATCCTCAAGGACTCCAAGCGCGCCAAGACGGTGGATATCATCGATATCCGTTATTGGTACACCTATGGCGCCAGCGGCGAGTTTGCTCCCGACGGTGGTCTGAATCTGACACCTCGACAATTCGAGCGCATCATGAAGCCTGCCACTGCCTCGGCCGGCAATGTCTATCAGATGGTCCGCACTTATCGCGAGGCCTATCCCGAAAAAGCGGTGCTGTATTCAGCCAGTAGCTATCCCGAACAAGCCTGGCCTGCCTTTATGGCCGGTGCCTCGCTCTGTCCGTTGCCTGCCGGTCTGCCCGATGCCTTCCTGCAGCAGGCTGCTTCGATGCACCCCGTCAAGGGTGACTGCTGGACCCTGGCTGCTCCCGGTCGGAGCTACGCCGTCTATCCTGACGAGGGTAGGCTCAGCGTGGACTTGAGTTCGGAACAGGGCGCTTTCACGGCTCAGTGGCTGGATCTCAGAAGCGGAGCCCCGGTGGGCAAGTCTTTCAGTATCCAGGGCGGTTCTGTACACTCTCTCAGTGCGCAAGGACTGCTGTGGCTGTATCGTTGATTCCTAATAATAAGATAACTATGAGAAGATTCCATGCCACATGCTGGACAGCCTTGGCGGCCGTTCTGGCAGTATGTTCCGCCCAGGCCCAGTCCCGGCCGGGTTTTGATCCGGACAAGGATTTGGTCCACTACGTCGGGGAAACTATGTCCAATGTGGATTATCACCACGGACAGCTGCAGCCTGTCATTGGTGTGCATAACCAACAGATCATGCGAGCCAACCGCCTTATGCCCGAGCAGTCGGACGGTTATGGCTGGACATATAACCACGCACCCATGATTGCTTACTGGAACAACACTTTCTATGTGGAATACCTCAGTGATCCGGTCAGCGAGCATGTCACCCCTGGCCAGACTCTGCTCATCACCTCCAAAGATGGCCTGAACTGGTCGATGCCGGAAGTGATATTTCCGCAATACATGGTACCTGAGGGCTATCAGAAGGCCCCCGGGGAGCCCGTTGCCGACGGACAGACTGCGGCTGTCATGCATCAGCGTGTGGGTTTCTATGTCTCGCCCAAATCCGGCAAATTGCTGGCACTGGGCTATTACGCCGTCGCCCTCTATCCCAAGGATGAGCCGCTTGACGGCAACGGCATCGGCCGGGTCGTACGCGAGGTAAAGCCGGACGGCAGTTTCGGTCCGGTCTATTTCCTGCGTTATAACCACAATTTCAACGAAAAAAACACGACCTTCCCCTTCTACAAACGTTCCAAGGACAAGAAGTTTGTGGCTGCCTGCGATGAGATTCTGGCTAATCCGCTCTATATGCAGCAGATGGTCGAGGAAGCCGACCGTGATGACGAACTGATACCCATTAAGAAGCAGTACAAGGCATTCTGCTACTATCATCTGGACAACGGCGATGTGGTCGGCCTTTGGAAACATGCCCTCACGTCCATCAGCCACGATGGAGGCCATACCTGGTACGAAGGTGTCCAGCGTGCCTTCGGCTTTGTCAACAGCAATGCCAAGATATGGGGACAGAAGACCTCAGACGGCCGTTTTGCCACGGTCTATAATCCTTCGGAATTCCGTTGGCCGCTGGCTGTCTCCACTTCTGACGACGGACTGGAATACAAGGATCTGATGCTTGTTCACGGCGAAATCTCGCCTATGCGCTACGGTGGCAACTACAAGAGCTATGGCCCGCAGTATGTCCGCGGTATTCAGGAAGGCAACGGCACGCCGCCTGACGGCAAGATGTGGCTCACCTACAGCATGAACAAGGAAGATATCTGGGTCAGTTCCGTGCCGGTTCCCATTACCTGCCGTGCCGCCGCTCATCAGAAGGATGTTTTCGACGCCATGCCCGACGGCCGGGAACTGGATTGCTGGAACACTTACGATCTGGTCTGGGCCAGCACCCGTATGGAAAAGGATGAACACGGGGTTAAATGTCTGACCCTTAGGGATAAGGATCCTTTTGACTATGCCAAGGCCGAAAAAATTTTCCCGACCTCTTCCTCTTTCAAGGCAAGTTTCGAAGTCGTGCCTGAACAGAATGATTTCGGCCTGTTACAGGTCGAAGTACAGAATGCCAAGGGGCTGCCGTCGATCCGTGTCAGTTTCGAGCCGGACGGTCGGATCTATGTCAAGAACGGAGCCCGCAGCAGCAGTGTCGGGACCTATCGTCCGGGTGAAAAATACCAGATTGACCTGGCCGTTGACTGTACTCGCCGTTACTATACCATCCGGGTCAATGGCGGCCGTGAGACGGGCCGTATTTTCTTTGCTCCCTCGCATAATCTGGAAAGACTGATGTTCCGCACTGGCGGACGTCGGCTTACTCCCACACCTGAGACCCCGGCCGACAATTATACCGATTTGCCGGAAGCCTCTTCTCAGGAAACCCGCGAGGCGGTCTTCCGGATCTATTCTCTGGAAACTTCCGAATCCCGTTGACGAGGCTCTGCTTCGTAGGACGGGTCATCCCTCAGCAGATAGACCAGTGTCCAGCCCTCGGTCCTCACAGTAAATGTGGAACCGAGGGCTTCGTTTAGGGTGGCCTCCCACCAGCGGCGGAGTTTTTTCCCCTGCAGTGGCCACCTGAGCCCTTCGAGCGTGAGTCTCTGGCCGTCCAGTGGAAAAATGGAAATTTGCTGGCCGGGGAACGACCTGAATACGGTGTCTTGGCAAATGGGGACAAAGCGTCCGTAGTCCGTCTCCATGATGACATCGGCCTCAAGAGCATAGTCTGCCAGCAGGCTCAAATTGCCCAGGGTGTGGTCTTCGCGGGCCCCGGTGGCCCCCAGAATGACGATATGCCGATACCCCAGGGAACAGACGTGACGCATGGTTTTGCTTAGGTCGTTGTCTTCCTGTTCGTCGATTTGTATGAATATCTCGCCCAGCGCTTTTCTGGTGGCGGCCGAAACAGAGTCGCCGTCACCTATGACCGCTTGTGGCCGGTATCCCGCCTGCAACAGGTTTTCGACGCCACGGTCGCAGCAGAATATACGGTCGGGCAGGCGTTCGAACCAGGCTCTGGCAGCCGGGCGGGCAGGGAAGTCTCCGGCCGCCAGGATGACGGCATCGGCGGGGAAGTCCGTCCCTATGACAGGTAGTTTCCGGATGCTCATTTTGTCATCATTTTTTTCCACTTGAACCATCCCAGTATGGCAATCACCACGTAGAGGCCGTACAGGGCGGCCTTGAAGGGAATGCCTTTTTGAATGTACAGGCAGGTGCAGACCACATCCACGACTATCCAGAACAGCCATTGCTCGATGTATTTGCGGGCCAGGGCCCACAGGCCGATGAAGCTCAGGGCATTGGTCAGGGCATCGAGCAGCGGCACCGATGAATCGGTCCAGGTGACCAGCACGTAGTAGGTGGCCGCCCAGGCTGCCAGAAAGCACAGTCCGACGGGCAGGTATTTGCGCAGGGGAAGATGGGTGATGCCCGGCGATACAGCCTTAACCTGGCCGGTTTCGGCCGCTCCGGCCGTCTCAGGTGGGTTCTTGCGCTGAGCCGTTTTCCAGGCAAGATAGCCATAGACCCCGGCCAGGGTATAGTAAACAGCCATGCCGGCATCTCCGTAGAGACCGTGACTATAATAGAGCCACACATCCAGCGCCGGCATGACAATGCCGAAAATCCACAGGGCAATGTGCGCACGGTATTCAAGCCAGATATAGAAGAGGCCGAGTATCGTAGTGAATATGTCGAGCCAGTGCAGGGCCAGAAACTCGTTCATCAGAAGGTAAGCGACAGGTGAGTGATGAAATTAAACGGAGCCGAGGGAGCAAAGCCGGCCTCGTACTGGTCGTGGTCGGTATAGGCGACCACCTTGCCTCCTTCTTTCTTGAAAGAGGGGGCGGCCCAGCCGTTGTTGTCGTAGCGGGTATTGAAGATGTTGTAGAGCATCACGCCGGCCACTGCCTCTTTCAATCCGATGCTGCTCAGATTGAAGCGATAGGAAAAATCCAGATTGGTGGTAAAGTGTTCCTTGAGTGTCATGTCCACGTTTACGGGGTTGCCGCTGTCATCCTGTGTCTGATAATATTTGAACCCGGTGTTGGTCAGGTACTGACGGCCGACAAACTGGCTCTGGACGGCGGCCGAGAAATGCCCCTGGCTGAAGGTTAAAATGTTGTTGGCAATCAAATCCGGGGAGAAACTGAGCGGTGTGTTGCCCAGCGTCTCGGTGGTGCCGTCGTCCAGGGTGACAGTCCAGTCCAGGGCCCGGTTTTTCGATAAGGTGGCATTGGCCTCCCACCGCAGCCAGCTTAGCGGCTGCCAGGCGGCTTCCAGTTCGGCACCGATGCGGTAGCTTTCGCCTACATTACGCGCGATGGGTTCGCCGATGGCATTCAGTTCGCCTGTCAGGACAAATTGGTCACGATAGTCCATCCAGTAGAAATTGACGCCGGCTGAAAAACCAGTTCCCGTGAACCTGTAGCCGGCTTCCAGGTCGTTGAGCCGTTCTGGCTTGAGCCTGGTGCCGACATTGTCTTCGAAATCGTTGCGCGTGGGCTCCTTGTGGGCTACGGCATAGGAGGCAAATAAGCGGTGACGGCCATCAAGGCTGTAGTTGACACCGAATTTCGGGTTGAAGAAACGGTAGTCTTCATCGATGACGATGCTGCCGTCGGCATTGGCACCGAACCAGTCGCCGGGATCCTGCATCTCGATACCGACGTAGCGATACTGCAGATCGATGTAGGCACTGAGTCGCTGCCACAGGGTATAGTTTATTTTACCGTAGATATTGGCATCGTTTTTGACGGCATTGTTGCGGTAATACTCAAAGTCGGGAAACAGTTCGATGACCGTCGTCATGCTGTTCGGAACACCGGCCCAGACCACTTGGCCGAAATGGTCCCCGTCGTAGCGGTTCAGACCGCCCCCCAGGGTGGCCTCGATGCTCTCGTCGTCACGATAGTTGAGTGCTGCCACCAGCCCGTAGAAGTCGTTGTCCATTTTTTTACGGCGCACCAGGTCTCCTTTCACGGCCGGATCTGTGGCCAGCCCATACTCAGCCCATCGGCGGTTGGTTTTGTACTCCTCGTAATAACCCTCGCCCTTGGTGTAGTGCAGGGCGGCATTCAAGCTAAGGTGGCCAGGCAGCAGCTGGTTGAGGATCAGCTGATAGTTCTGCTGGTGGTAGTTGTCTGTCTGGTTGTCGTAATAATGAACGTTGCCGGCGGCATCATAGTACTCTCCGCAGGAGTTGTAGCGGCGGCCGTAGAGACTCTGCTCAAACTTGGAGGTATAGTTCCAGGCATGATAGGTCTGTTCAATGCCGTTGAAGGTGATGAATTTAAGGACCGTATTGTCGGTGAAATACCCGGCCTGGAGAAAATAGGAGTTCAACCGGGCGGAGGCGCGCTCCAGATAACCATCGGATCCGATGTCCGACAGTCTTCCCTGCAGGCCGAAACGGCCGCCCAGCAATCCTGTTCCGAAGCGCAGCGTCTCTTTGTGTGTTCCGTAGGAACCGCCCGAGAAATCCATGCCGATGAAGGGCGTCATGCCGATGTTCTCGGTCTGCATGTTGAGCGTGGCGCCGAAAGCGCCTGCTCCGTTGGTCGAAGTGCCGGCCCCTCGCTGTACCTGCATGGACTGAACGCTGGACGCGAAATCAGCCATATTGACCCAAAAGAGTTGGGCACTCTCGGCGTCATTCATCGGGATGCCGTTGGCGGTGATGTTGATGCGGCTGGGATCCACCCCTCTGATGCGAAGAGAGGTGTAGCCGACTCCGTTGCCGGCATCACTGGTGACCGTGACAGCGGGAGTGAGCGAGAGCAGGTAGGGGATGTCTCGTCCCAGATTGACCCGGCTGATTTCTTCCCGGGTCATGTCGGAGTAGGCAATCGGAGTCCTGGCCGAGGCCCGGGTCGATCTTACCTGGACTTCCTGGATCTCGACTGTCCGCAGTGAATCCGGAAATTGATAAGTTGTCTGTGTTTCAGCCGCGCAGAGAGCGGCGGTAGCGGCACCAAACAGTGCTGCGGTCAGAGAGAAAGGTTTGATTTTCATTTCCTTTACGTTGAATGTTAAACATGTAAAGGGAAATGCTGCGGTGTTTTGTGGATTGTCATACTGTCCATCCCTACGTCGGCATTACCCGAATCAGGTTAGAGGGTATCATCTCAGCCCAAAACTTTGAGCACCCCTTGACTTTTGTCTGTCGCCTTTCAAGCCGGTAGTTTTCCATCGGCCTTATTGGCGGGGACAAAGGTACAAAAAAAATCCGCACGGCAGCCATCGTGGCACACCTGGCATGGGGAAAGGAGTAAATTTAATGCTTTTTGTGTCTCAGTCCATTCAAAAATAGATACCTTTGTCTCCAAGGCCGAGAGGGCGGCTGTCCGGTCCGGCCCTGAAGCGTGACATGATGATTTGATTAAACATACAACGATGAAAACGAGAACTTTACTGATGACATTACTGGCAGGATGCTGTCTGATGAACGCTATGACGGGCCGTGCCGCCAACGAGGCGAAGATTCTGAAAGCCTCCGATTACAAACATTACGCAGATTATTTCAACCGGATGGAAGATGAGCCCATTGTCCAGGCAATTCCCAACAAGGATGCCTGGTCGTGGATGGAGGACAATATTCCTTTGTTTGCCTGTCCGCAGGACAATTTCGAGGAGATGTGGTATTTCCGCTGGTGGTCGCTGCGCAAGGGGCTGCGCCAGACTCCCCAGGGCTATGTGGTGAACGAGTTTCTGGTCCAGCGTTCCTATTCGGACAAGTACAATATCATTGCCTGTGCTGTGGGCCATCAGGTCAATGAACTGCGATGGGCCGCCAATCAGGACTACATCGACCAGTATCTGACGATCTGGCTGCGCGGCAATGATGGCCAGCCCATGAGCAAGCTCATGAAGTTCAGTTCATGGATACCCTATGCCCTGTATCAGCGTTACCTGGTCTGGCAGGACAAGGACTGGCTGCTGGACCTGTTGCCCGACCTGGATGCCCATTATATGGCCTGGGAGACGACTCAACGCTGGCCGGAAGGCCTTTACTGGCAGGGCGATGTACAGGACGGCATGGAGGAATCGCTGAGCGGCGGCCGCCGGATTAAGAATGCCCGTCCGACCATCAACAGCTATATGTACGGCAATGCTAAAGCCCTTTCGGCAATGTACGCCATGAAGGCTTCCGAAAAGGGCTTGAAGGCCAAGGAAAAACGGGCTGCCCTGGCCAGGTCGAAAGCTTTCGACCTGCGTGCCGATACCCTGAAACGTCTGGTGGAGAACCGTCTGTGGAACGACGAACATAAGTTTTTCGAGACCCGCTGGATCAAGGACGGCCAGCTGGCACAGGTACGTGAAGCCATCGGTTACATCCCTTGGTATTTCGACCTGCCCACTCCCGGCAAAGGCTACGAGGAAGCCTGGCTGCAGGTGACCGATCCCAAGGGCTTCCTGGCCCCTTACGGACTGACTACGGCCGAACAGCGTCATCCGGGTTTCCGTACTCACGGGACGGGCAGCTGCGAATGGGACGGGGCAGTCTGGCCCTTTGCCACCTCGCAGACGATGACGGCGCTGGCCAACGTGCTCAACGGCTATCCGCAGCAGTATGTCAACGACAGTGTCTACTTTCGTCTGATGGAGCTCTATGTCGAGTCTCAGTATCACCGTGGCCGCCCCTATATCGGCGAGTATCTGGACGAGAAGACCGGTTATTGGCTCAAGGGAGACCAGCTCAGAAGCCGCTATTACAACCATTCCACCTTCGCCGACCTGGTGGTGACCGGTCTGATGGGCCTGCGTCCCCGTGCCGACGAAACTCTGGAGGTGCATCCCTTGATTCCTGAAAACCAGTGGAAATGGTTCTGCCTGGACAATGTCCATTACCACGGCCATATCGTGACTATCCTCTGGGATGCCGACGGCAGCCGCTTCGGCCGCGGCCGCGGTTTCAGCCTCTTTGTCGACGGGGAGAAAGTTGCCCATTCCGATCATTTGCAGCCTCTGAATGCCGAACTGAAATAGAGGGGGAGCCGAGGTATTAATTTATTTGAAATAATTGCCGTCTGAAACGATTTAGCTTATCTTTGCAAATTCAGATATCATAGAGGAAAATGCCTAGAAAAAAAGTTTCTATCAAGGAAATAGCCAGTGCCGCAGGTGTATCTTCAGCCCTGGTTTCCATGGTGCTGAACGGCAAAGCCAAACAGTACGGCATCGGTGAGGAGGCAACACAGCGGGTGTTGCGCATTGCGCGGGAAATGAACTACCAGCCTAATATCATGGCCCGGGGGCTGCGCAGCGGCAGGAGCCATCTGATCGGGCTGGTGGTGGCCGACATCGCCAATCCCTTCTTTGCCAAGCTGGCCCGCGAAATCGAAAAGCAGGCCTCCGAACACGGTTATACGGTTATTTACGGCAGTTCGGACGATAACTCCCGGCGGATGAACTCTTTTATGCAGACCCTGGTCAATCAGGGAGTTGACGGCATCATCGCCATCCCCTGCGAGGACACCATCAAGATAGCCGCCGAACTGCAGGAGCAGAAGTTCCCGCTGGTCCTGGTGGACCGTGACTACACCGATATGAAGATCTCCTCGGTATTGCTCGACAACGAACAGGCCGGCCGTCAAATAACCGAATACCTGATAAATGCCGGCTACCGACAGATCTCTTTTGTCGCATACAGCGGCGACCTGAGTCATATCCAGGGCCGCATGTCGGGCTATCTGCAGGCTATGCAGGCCCATGGCCTGACTGAAACGGTACACCGCCTGGACAAGAGCGACAGCCAGGAGAGCATCCGTCAGATACTGTCGGCCATCCGTCAGGGTTCCGAACCTACCGATGCCCTGATTTTCGCCAACAACACCCTGACCATTGAAGGGCTGTACATGATACGGGAAGCGGGTTTGCAGGTGCCTGACGACGTGGCTGTGTTCGGATTTGACGGCGGCAACGCATTCGACCTTTTCACGCCTCCTGTCAGTTATGTCTGCCAGCCCATCACGGAAATGGGACGGGAAGCCTTCTCGCTGCTCATCAAGCAGTTGGAAGCCTCCGACCCACAGCCTGCCGAAAAGGTGGTGCTCCAGTCGTCCTTTGTCTATACGGACAGTTCGAGAGCCCGTATCCAACCAACGAATCCATCAACAAAAAAGACAATATGAAGAAGAAGTTCCAAGGGGTGGTAGTCCCGATGATTACTCCCCTAAAACAAAACTTGACTATCGACGCGGCGGCTGTGGCCCGCATCATGGGTAAGTTTGCCGAAAACGGCATTTCCCCCCTGATCCTGGGAACGACCGGAGAGTCGGCTTCCGTCGGTGAGAAAGAAAGTCTGAGATTCATGGAAGCAGCCGTGAAAGCACGAAAGCCTGGCCAGATGGTCTATGCCGGACTGGTGGGCAACGATGTCGGTGCCTTGCTCTCTTTGGGCCGCCAATATGCCGACTTGGGCGTGGATGCCGTAGTCTCGACCCTTCCGTCCTATTACATTCTGACACCTGACCAGATGAAGCAGTTCTATCTGAGCCTGGCCGAAGCTGTTCCGGCGCCGGTCTTCATGTACAATATCAAGGCTACGACCCAGATGTCCATTCCCTTGGAAGTGGTCGAGGAACTGAGCCACCATCCCAATATCGCCGGTCTGAAAGACTCTGAACGTGACGAGGAAAAGATGAAAAAGAGCATTGACCTGTTCAAGAATCGGGCCGATTTCTCGTTTTTCTGTGGCTGGGGTGCCCAGGGCGGTAACAGCCTCAAACTGGGAGCTGACGGAATCGTCCCCAGTACGGGCAATATCGTTCCTGAACTCTACGGCTGGCTGTACCGTTCCTTCGTGTCAGGCGACTTTGCCGCCGTTGATCATTTCCAGTCGCTGACCGACCAGGTCGGAGCTGTCTATCAGAAAGGTCGTACCTTGGGACAGTCACTCGCCGCCCTGAAGGTGCTCATGCATGATGCCGGACTTTGCGGCACGACCATGATGCCGCCGCTCACCGAATATGGTCCCGAGCAGGCCCGGGAAATCATCGACAACTTTAAAGCCTTAGCCTTATGAGTACTGCCACCATTCACTGGATAGACATAGCCATCATTCTTATAACGCTTGTCTTCACTATCGGCGTGGGCGTTTATGTGGCCCATCGCAACAAAACCTCGGATGCCTATTTCAAAGGTGGTCAGAAAGCCCCCTCCTGGGTCATCGGCCTGTCGATTTTTGCCACGCTGATCAGCTCGGTCACTTTCCTGTCCTACCCGGCAGCCGCCTACAAGGGCAACTGGATACTTCTCGTACAGGGCCTGATGGTCCCCGTGGTGCTGGTGTTCCTTATCTGGGCTATCGTGCCGCTGTTCCGGAAGATGATCCGGCTGAGTACCTACGAATATTTTGAACGCCGCTTCGGGCTGGGTGCCCGCATTTATTCCTCCCTGGCATTTTTGCTGACTCACTTTTCGAAAATGGGGACGGTGCTTTACCTGATTTCCCTGGCGCTGGCCAGCATGATGGGTACGGATGCCCTGTGGATTATCATCGTTCTGGGGCTGGTGATCGTGGTAATCACCTATGTCGGCGGCATGGAAGGTGTTATCTGGATGGATGTCGTCCAGGGCCTGCTGCTGATTCTGGGCGGCGTGCTCTGTGTCGTGGTACTGCTCGTCAAACCCGAACAAGGAGCCCTGCAAGTTTTCCATGAGGCCGTCGCCATGAAGAAAATAGGCTTCGGTCCCTACCATTTCAGCTTTGCCGAACTCACTTTCTGGGTGATGGTCGTCAACGGCGCTTTCTACGCCTTGCAGAAATACGGAACCGACCAGACCATTGTGCAGCGCTATCTGACAGCCAAGAGCGACCATGACGCCAAGAAGGCCGCCTATATCGGCGTAGGAATGAGCGTGCCTATCTGGGCCATGTTCATGCTGATCGGCTCGCTGCTGTTTGTCTTCTACCACACGGGCAATGCCGTCCTGCCTGAGGGAATGAAGGCCGAGGAAGTCTTCCCGTATTTTATGCTGAATGAACTGCCTGTCGGTGTGGCCGGCCTGGTAATCGCGGCCCTGCTGGCGGCCGCCATATCTTCGCTCGATGCCGACATGAACTGCCTGTCGGCCATCATTGTGGAAGATTATTACCAGCGTTTCAAGAAAGACTGTACCGACCGTCAGCGCCTGGCGATGGGCCGGGCCATGGTGGCTGTCTCGGGTGTCCTCACCGTCGGTGTGGCCGCCTTATACTATGCCTGGAATGGTGAAGGAGTGCTGGGAGTGGTCTTCGAACTTTACGCCATCTTCTCGGCCGGTATCGTCGGTATCTTCCTGCTCGGCCTTTTCAGCCGCCGTGCCAACAAGCAGGGACTGTATATCGGTATGATCGTCTGTGTCCTGTTTACGGCCTACGCTGTGTTGACCACGACCAAGATTGAGGTTGACGGAGCCAAACGGCTCATTCTGGACCTGGGTGCCTGGAACTTCCCGCATCATAAATATATGCTGGGTGTTTACAGTCATCTCATTGTTCTGGTGGTCGGCTATGTAGCCAGCTTTTTCTTCCCGGCTCCCAAACTGGAGGACGGCCTGACTATTTTTGATTATCAAAAGAATAAAGCCTGAACGCAATGAACCAGATTGAAGTGATGACTCCGGGCAAGATTGTTGTCGGGAGCGGATGCTCGGCCCGCTGGATCGAAGAGGCCGTCAAGGCGGAGATGAAGAAAATCGCCGTCCTGTCGGTCGGACCTGTCTGGCCGATGATTGAACCGCAGCTGGCTGAGGCCGAAGCTCAGGGTCTGAAGATTAAGAAAATCGATTACACATTGGTGGGCGAACCTACCACCGAATATTTTGAAAAACTGAGAAAAGAGGCTGCCGCCATGCGCCCGGATGCCGTGTTGGGTGTCGGCGGAGGCAGCGTGCTGGATATCGCCAAGTTGCTGGCAGCACTCTCCGATAAGAAAACCCCTGTGGAAAAGTGCTTCGGCAAGGGTATGTTGGAAAAACGAAAGATCGGACTGTTCTGTGCTCCGACCACTTCCGGCACCGGCAGCGAGGTGTCGCCCAATGCCATTTTGCTGGATTCGGCCGATGGCGAGAAAAAAGGGATTATCAGTCCTTATCTGTTGCCAGACTGCACCCTGGTCGATCCCGACCTGACCATGAGCCTGCCCTCTAAGATTACGGCGGAAACGGGCATGGATGCGCTGTGTCACTGTGTGGAGGCCCTCATGAACAAGAATGCCCATCCGCTAATCGATACAGCGGCTCTGAAAGGCATTGAACTGATTTGCAAGAACCTGGTGAAGGCTTGCCGAGACGGCCGCAACCGCCCGGCCCGTGAGGCGCTGGCTACGGCTTCCATGTTGGGTGGTCTGTGTCTGGGACCGGTCAATACCTGCGGAGTGCATGCCCTGTCGTACGGGCTGGCCGGCAAATATCACCTTTCGCACGGTCTGGCCAATGCTCTGCTGCTGCCCGAAGTGATGAGATTCAACCGTCCGGTCTGCCTGGCCCGTTTTTCGCTTATCGCCAAGGCACTGGGATTGCAAGTGGGTAAGGACAACGAGCGCAACGCCAACCTGGCCATCGACTATATCAGTCAGCTGTCGGTTCAGTGTGGCATTCCACAGCATCTGTCGGAAATAGGCATCAAGGCCGGTGACATCCCCGAAATGGCCGACATGGCCATGAACGTGACCCGTCTGCTGCAGAACAATCCCCGGGAGATAACCAGGGAAGACGTCATCAGTATTTACGAAAACATTTATTGACATGGATAAACCGATTGTCAGTATCAGCATGGGTGATCCGGCCGGCATAGGTCCGGAAATCACCGTCATGGCTCTCAGTGAGCCCTCCGTCTATGAACGTTGTCGTCCCATGGTCGTGGGCGATGCCCGTGTAATGGCCAAGGCCGTCAGACTCCTGAAATCCGGGCTCAAGATCAACGCAGTTCACGAGGTGAAAGAGGCCAGGTTCGAGTATGGCACCATCGATGTCTATGACCTGGACAACGTCGATATCGACCGTCTGGAGTACGGGGTCGTTTCAGCCATGTGCGGGCATGCCGCCTTCGAGGCTGTCCGCACCAATATCGAACTGGCTCTGCGCCATGAAGTCGATGCCACGGTGACGGCTCCCATCAACAAGGAGGCCATTCATGTAGCCGGGCACGATTTCTCGGGCCATACTGAGATATATGCCCATTTCACCAAGACGAAAAACTATGCCATGCTGCTGGCCGACGAGTCGCTTCGGGTGATACACGTCAGTACGCATGTCTCTTTGCGCGAGGCCTGCGACCGGGCCAAGAAAGAACGGGTGCTCAATGTCATCGGTCTCTTGCACGATGCCTGCCGGCAGTTCGGTATCCGGCATCCCCGTCTGGCTGTGGCCGGTCTGAATCCCCACAGCGGCGAGAACGGACTTTTCGGCCGGGAAGAGATTGATGAAATCATTCCGGCCATCCAGGCCGCCCGGGCCCAGGGCTACGATGTGGAAGGTCCGGTTCCGCCGGACACCATATTTGCCAAGGCTGTTCAGGGCAAATTCGACGGCTGTGTGGCCATGTACCACGACCAGGGGCACATCCCCTTCAAACTGGTCGGATTCAAGTGGAATAACGAGAAACAGAAAATGGACAGTGTCAAAGGAGTCAACATTACCCTGGGTCTGCCCATTATCCGTACATCTGTGGATCACGGAACTGCTTTTGAGATAGCCGGCCGGGGGATTGCCAGTCCCGATGCCATGCTCATATCCATAGACTACGCAATTAAAATGGCTCAAAACCGATAGCGCATGATTGCCATCATTGCAGACGATTTCACCGGAGCAGCCGAAGTGGCAGGTATCTGCCTGGGGCGTGGCGTGACGGTGAGTTTTATCGTCAATATCCCCGAAGTGGAGACTCTTCAGGCCCTGGATACTCAGGTGGTGGTCCTGGCCGAAGACACCCGCTCCTTTACGGCCGACGGAGCCGAGAAAATTTCCCGTATGCTGGCCGAAAAGCTCAAGGCGGCCGGCATCAGTCAGGTAGTGAAAAAAATCGACTCGGTGCTGCGGGGCTGGGTGCTGCCCGAGATGCTTGCCCTGGCCCAGGTACTGGGCAAAAGCTCGCTGATGATACAGCCGGCCAATACGGCCACACACCGGTCCATCCGTCAGGGACTTTATTATGTGGAAGACACCTTGCTGTCAAAAACATCTTTCAGCCGTGACCCCGATTTCCCGGCAGGCTCTTCCTCTGTGATGGAACTGCTGCATCAGCGCAGTCAGACATCGGGTGGCACACCTGCATTGCCGTATGAGGTTCCGGATGCGGTCACCGAGCAGGATCTGGCCGCCTGTGTGTCCCGTTGTGACGACAGTGTCCTGGCGGGCGGCAGTGCCGATTTCTGGCGGGTCTATCTCGAAGCGGAGATTGCGGCTGGCCGTGTCAAGACGGTTCCGGTCAAAGATCCCCCCGCCAATTCCTTCCCTCTGACGAATTGTCTGCTTATCTGCGGCAGTGCCCATCAGAACAGCCTGAATTTCTATCAACGTCTGGTAGCCGACGGCTTCCCCACTATGGTAATGCCTGAGTCTCTTCGTGGGGAAGAAAAACCCTCCGATGCGGAGGCTATCAAGTGGATGGACGACTGTGTCGCGGCTTGGGAAAAGGAGCACCGCCTGCTCATCAGAGTGGCACCGCGTCCAGTCATTTTCCCCTCCTGCGCCGAACGTCTGCGCTATCGTCTGACCGAGGCTGTCTATTACATTCTGCAGCAGATCACCCCCTCTCAGCTGCTCATCGAGGGTGGTGCTACATCCTGGAGTCTCTTGCAGCGTCTGGGTTGGACTTCGTTCAATCCTGTCAGGGAATGGTTGCCCGGGGTGGTGCAGCTGCAGCTAAAGACGCCTCCTTATTGCTACATCACTCTGAAGCCCGGCAGCTATGCCTGGCCCCAGTTCTCTTTCTGAAACTATATCAGATATAATAATGAACATGAAAACAGTCAGATTATTTGGAACGATTTTGGGAGCATTGCTGATGCTCCCTGTGCAGGCCGAAACGCTTAGTGTCCTGAAAGTCGGTGGTAAGAACGATGGCAAGACCCTCAATACCAAGGCTATCGCAAAAGGTATCGAACAGCTGGCCTCCCAGGGAGGCGGCATGCTCTATTTCCCCGCAGGGACCTATCTGACAGGTCCCATTACGATGAAGAGCAACATCACGCTCTATGTGGAGGCCGGGGCCACCCTGTCGTTTACCGATGATTTCGACCAATACATGCCCTTGGTCGAGATGCGTTACGAAGGAGTGGTCATGAAAAGTTTCCATCCGCTTATCGGCGGCTGGGATCTGGAAAACGTTGCCATTAAGGGCGAAGGTACGCTCGAGGGAAACGGCCAGGCCTGGTGGAACGAGTCCTGGCGCATCGAAGGAGCCTTGCGCAGTCGGGAAGGGCAGGAAGGTCCGACCAAATGGCAGCTGGCCTTCGATGAGGCCAATCCCGATCTGACACTGGAGCCCCAGTCCGACTGGAAGGGAACGTTGGCCCGCCGCTTCTTCCGTCCTCCCTTTATCCAGTTCATGCGATGCCGCAATATCCTCATCGAGGGGTTGCATATCCAGAATTCTCCTTTCTGGACGGTCAATCCGGAGTTCTGCGACAATCTGAACATCACCGGGCTGACCATCAATAATCCGCCCTCACCCAATACCGACGGCATCAATCCTTCGTCCTGCCGCAATGTCCATATCTCCAACTGTCACATCAGCGTGGGCGACGACTGTATCACCATCAAGTCGGGCCGCGATCTGCAGGGCCGCCAGTACGGTACCCCCTGTGAGAATGTGACCATCACCAACTGTACCATGCTCAATGGTCACGGTGGCGTAGTCATCGGCAGTGAAATGTCAGGTGATGTGCGTAAGGTGACCATCAGCAACTGTGTCTTTGACGGCACCGACCGCGGCATCCGCATCAAATCGACCCGTGGCCGGGGCGGTATTGTCGAGGAAATCCGTGTCAGCAACATCGTGATGAAGAACATCAAGAAGGAGGCCATTATCCTGAGCCTGTTCTACAGCCGGGTGCCCGAAGAGCCAGTGAGCGAGCGCACGCCGATATTCCGCAACATCCACATTGCCGACATGACCGGCTCTCAAGTGCAGTCGGTGGGCAGTATCATGGGCATTTCCGAGATGCCCGTGTCCAATGTCAGCATTTCGAATGTCAATATCGATGCCGTTTCGGGAATGCGTGTGCAGGATGCCCGGCAGCTTACTTTCTCAGACTTCACGGTCAGTACGCAACAGGGCACCGCACTGGACATCGAGAATGTCGAAGAGCTTTACCTGTCGAACATCCGCACCTACGAGCCTTCTGCCGAACTGCCCGTCATGCGGCTCAAGAATGTGCGTCAAGCCATGATTACAGGTTGTTTTCCGCTGCCCGGCAGCAAGGCCCTGGCCGAAATCTCAGGCCAGGCGACCGAGGGTATTGTGCTCAAGGGCAATTATGTCGAGCGTCTGCAGACTCCCTTCATTATTTCCGATGAGGTGGCAGCCGAGGCTCTTATAAAAGTTGATTAGAACAATGATGACTATGATGGGAAAATCTTTCAAACACTTGGCCTGCTTCCTGTTGCTGGCCGCTTTTTCGGCTCCGGTCTGGCTGGGAGCCGCCCCGCTGCCTCCGGTAGGGGAGGTGATCGCCCAGCAGGGCCTTGCCTTTGACCGTCCGACCTCGGACAGCCGTTTTGCCCGTCCGCTCAAGGAGGTGCTCGGTGACCTGGAACTGCGTTTCGGCGTCAAATTCCGTTACGGCAGGGATATAGTCGAAGGTGATACGCTCGAGTATGCCGATTATCGCATCCGGCCCTGGAGTCTTGAAGAAACGCTCTGGCAGGTGCTGCTGCCTTTCGATTACAAGTTTGTCAAGACTACGGACACCAGTTACGAAATCAAGCGTTTCGAGTATGCCCGCGGCGTAGCTGCCGACGGCCGTCAGAAACTGGAGTATCTTTCGACGCTCTATCAGGACAGGGAAAGCTGGGAGGCCCGCAAGGAAGTGCTGCGAACGGAGCTGCGGCACAATGCCGGCTTAGACGTGATGCCTGCCCGCCCCGACAGCAAGCCCTACCTCTCTCCCCGAAGAGTCTATGACGGTTACTATGTCCAGAATATAGGTCTGGAGATATTGCCTGGCGTCTATTGTACGGGCAGCATCTACCATCCGCTCAAATACAAGCGCAGAGGCTGTCCCATTATTCTCAATCCCAACGGTCATTTCGGAGATGGGCGCTATCGGCCCGATGAGCAGAAACGCTGCGCCATGCAGGCCATGATGGGCTGTATAGCCGTCAGCTACGACCTCTTTGCCTGGGACGAGCAGATGCTGCAGTTTGACAGCCGCTCCCATCGTACGGCTGCCGCACATACCATCCAGAGCCTGAATGCCATACGGCTGCTCGACTATCTGCTTAGCCTCAAGGAGGCCGATCCCACCCGTGTAGGCATCACCGGCGGTTCGGGCGGCGGCAGCCAGACCATGTTCATCACGGCCATCGATGAGCGCATCACACTGAGCATGCCCGTGGTGATGACTTCATCCTATTTTGTCGGCGGCTGTCCTTGTGAGAGCGGCAATCCCATACACCTGAGCGCCGGCGGTACCAATAATGCCGAGCTGGCAGCCATGTGTGCTCCCCGTCCGCTGCTGGTCGTCTCCGACGGCCGTGATTGGACAGCCGATGTGCCGCAGATAGAGTTCCCCTTTATCCAGCGTACATTCGGTTTCTACGGAGCCGTGGATAAGGCCGAGAATGCCCATTTCCCGGCCGAAGGCCATGATTACGGCCTGTCTAAGCGACTGGCGACTTACGATTTTCTGGAAAGGCACTGGCAGCTGGACACCCGTAAGCTGAAAGATGCCGAAGGCCGGTTCGACGAATCCCGCTGCACGGTGGAGCCTTATTCTCTGCTGAAAGTCTGGGGTGAAAACGGTGAAAACCTGCCTGGCAACGCAGTTCAAGGAATAGAAAATTTGTATAAAATGCTCAAGGCCTTTGATTAATCTCCGGGGAAGAAGTATCTTCGCCTTCAAACTCCGACTTAAAGATGATTCGATATGCGTAAATCACTTATTCTGCTTATGGTCATGCTGCTTGGCCTGACCGCCCTGCAGGCCCAGCCCCAGACAGGCAAGCCCTGGGACAACGGCCGGCTGAAAGTTTCCGATAACGGGCGTTATCTGGTATTTGAAAACGGCAAGCCCTTCTTCTGGCTGGGCGAGACGGCTTGGCTGCTGACTTCCCGTCTGCAGCGTGAGGAAATCGATTTCTTCCTGCGCGATCGTGCACGCAAGGGATTCAACGTGGTACAGGTCTCTATTTTCCACTATTGGCCACAGTTCAATGTCTATGGTCAGAGCACTCTGCCTTACGGCACCTGGGATTTCAGGAAAATAGACCAGCCCGGCCAGTATGGCTATTGGGACCATGTGGATTATGCCGTCGAGGCAGCCGCCCGTAACGGTATGTACCTGGCTATCGTCTGCACCTGGGGTTCCGAGATTGTCCGCCATGGACACATGACCGTCGAGGACGCCAGGAAATACGGCAAGTTCCTGGGCGAGCGTTACAAAGACAAACCCAACATCATTTGGATTATCGGCGGTGACATCGCTCCCGACAGGATGCCTGGTCACATGGATATCTGGAATGCCTTGGCTACCAGCATCAAGAGTGTCGATAAGAACCACCTGATGACTTACCATCCCGACGGACGCCGCAGTTCGGCTGAGTTTTTCAACGATGCTGAGTGGCTCGATTTCAACGCTTTCCAGTCGGGACACCGCCGTTATGGACAGAACTTCGGTCAGACCGAGGGTTATCCCATCGAGCAGGGCACCGAAGAGGACAACTGGCGCTATGTGGAGAAGGCTTACGCCATGACTCCCGTCAAACCGGTTATCGATGCCGAGCCCAGCTATGAGGGACTGCCCCAAGGACTGCGCAGTGCCGACGAGCCATACTGGACACCGGCCGAAATTCGCCGTTACGGCTACTGGTCGGTCTTTGCCGGCTCCTTTGGCCACACTTATGGCGACAATGCCGTGATGCAGTTCTATATCCCCAGCATCATTCCATCCTTCTTCCCGCTCTTGCCTTGGTATGAGGCTATCAACGAACCGGCCTCCGGCCAGATGCAGTACTTGAAGAAGCTCATGTGCACCTTCCCCTTCACCGAAGGCCGTCCAGACCAGAGTGTCATCGTGGGAGATGCGGGCCAGAAGCACGACCGCCTGATTGCTACCCGGGGGAACGACTATCTGCTGGTCTATGACTACACCAACAAGGAAATGGAAGTAGATCTGGACAAGATTTCCGGAGCTGCCAAGAAAGTGTTTTGGTACCTTCCGGAAAACGGCAAGCTGACCTACCTCGGCCAGTTCTCCGGCAAGCAGCATTTCCTCCCGGAAGGTGGCTATGGCGCCGGCAAAGACAAGGTGCTGGTCGCTTTCGATGCTGCCAAAGACTACATTCCTACCGATGCTGTGACGATCGACTGGCAGGTAAGACGCAGGTTGTGAAAATGAAGTATTGTTTTAATAATTAACCGTCGGCATGCCGACATAAAACTAAAGAGATGAGAAAACTGAGATTAGCTGTATGCGTGATGTTGAGCCTGATGATGGCCGCTCCGATGACGGCCCAGCGCCAGAGTGGAAATGCTGTCCAGACAGAGAAGAAGTTGAGTAAGAAAGAGCAGAAGGCTCTTGAGGCTCAGAAGGCTAAAGAACTGGCCGAGGCTGCCGCCAAGGCCGAAGCTGCCCGTATCAAGTCCGATGAGGCGGCCGACAAGAAGGCTGCCGGCTGGGTGGCCGACCTCAAACTGAATGATCCGGCCAAGGAGGCTCGTGTGACGGCCGTTATCGCCACTCACTTGAAAGCTGTCCGTGACTGGCACAACGAGCATGCTGGCATGATTCCGGACGGAGCTTTCGATCCCCGTACGGGCCGGGTGTATTCTGCCCTGGATCGTCAGATGATTGCCGATTCTGCCATTCCGCAGTCGGTCAGGCAGGCCCTGATGGACGGACTGAATGCCGATCTGACCGAGGCTCAGGTGGAGTTTATCCTCGATAAATACACTGTCGGCAAGGTCGAATTCACCATGAACGGTTATCGTTCGATTGTCCCCAATATGACGGCCGAAGATGAAGCCTTCCTGTACAAGAATCTGAAGGAAGCCCGGGCCAGAGCTGTCCATTTCAAGAACATGAACCAGATCTCTGCTATTTTCGAGATCTACAAGACCATCAACGAACAGTATTTCACCAACAGCGGCCGTGACTGGCATACCATGTACAAGGCCTATACCGACAAGGTCAAGGCTGAAAAGGCTGCCGCTGCTGCCAAGAAACAATAATCAATTCGCCGACTATGAAGAAAAACCTGATGACAGTCCTGGGGCTTGCACTGGTCCTGACGGCTGTTTCCTGCTCCCAGGGAGCCAAAGAGTATGACTGGAAAAAAGGTGTCGTCACTGACGAGTTCGTCTTCCAGAAAGCTCCTTTTGCCGAGTGCCATGCAGCTACGATAGCCGAAACCCCGGCAGGTCTGGTAGTTGCCTATTTCGGCGGTACCAAGGAACGCAATCCGGATGTCTGTATCTGGGTGTCCCGTCAGGCAGACGGCAAGTGGCTGGCTCCTGAAATGGCTGCCGATGGCATTCAGAATGAGGACCTGCGCTATCCCTGCTGGAATCCTGTGCTTTATCAAATTCCCGGCAAGGAACTGCTGCTGTTCTATAAGGTCGGCCCCAGCCCCTCAACCTGGAAAGGCTACCTGAAACGTTCATTTGACAACGGTCAGACCTGGTCCCAGGCCGAGGAACTGCCAGAAGGCATCATCGGACCGGTCAAGAACAAACCCGAGGAAATAGACGGCATGCTTGTCTGTCCCTCCAGCAAGGAAGGCAACGGCTGGCGTCTTTACATGGAAATGACTCCGGACTATGGCAAGACCTGGTCGTCGGTGGGTCCGCTCAATGAGAAAGAACCCTGGCTGGCTATCCAACCCAGCATACTCAAGCACTCGAACGGCAATCTGCAGATACTTTTCCGAACCCGCAACCGTCGTATCGGTACGGCTTGGTCCAAGGACGGCGGTCAGACATGGTCCAAGATAGACAGCACCAGCCTGCCCAACAACAATTCCGGTACGGATGCCGTCACCCTGCAGGACGGCCGTCACCTGCTGGTCTATAACCATGTGCTTCCCCCCGACGAGCAGGCCAAAGGTCCGCGTACTCCCCTGAACGTGGCACTGTCCAAAGATGGGAAAAAATGGTATGCCTCGGTTGTGCTGGAGGATTCCCCCGTCAGCCAGTATTCCTATCCGGCAGTCATCCAGGGAGCCGACGGTTATATCCATATCGTCTATACCTGGCGCCGTCAGGGAATCAAGTATGTTAAACTCGATCCTGCCGAACTTCAGATGGTCCCCATCAAGAACCTCACCTGGCCCGGACTGCTCAGCCCGACTCCTGATGTGACAGTCAAGGACCCCGATTTCCAGGTTTCTGTCTGTGACTGGATGCTGCTCAAACGTCAGAAAGACGGTGCGGTGACCCTGGCTCAGGAACTTGGCTACGACGGACTGGAGGTGGACATGAACTCTCTGAGCAAGAATCCGACCTTCCTGAGCCGTTTCAAGAATAATCCCGAGGAACTGATGAACTACAAGCGTCTGGCGGCCATGACCGGCATCAAGATTTCGTCGGTGGCCATGTCGGGCTTCTACGCCCAGTCGTTCGCCCTGCGTGACAGCTATATCGAACCTGTTCAGGACTGCATCGATGTAATGAAGGGACTGGGTGTCAAGGTTTGCTTCCTGCCGCTGGGTGTCACTTCCGATATTGCCGCCCACCCGGAACTCCGTCCTGCAGCAGTTGAGCGTTTGCGTACGGTGGCCAAGATGGCCGAGAAGGCTGGTGTCATCATCGGTATCGAGACTACCCTCGATGCTGCCGGCGAGCTGGCGCTGCTTAAGGAAATCGGCAGTCCCGCTGTCAAGATTTACTTCAATTTCCAGAATCCGCTGCGTGCCGGACGTGACCTTCATCAGGAACTCCGTACGCTGGGTGCTGACAATATCTGCATGATACATTGCACCAACACCGATAAGGTATGGCTGGAGAACGATCCTGAAATCGATATGCCGGCTGTCAAGAAAACCTTGGAAGATATGGGCTGGAAAGGCTGGCTGGTGGTCGAGCGTTCCCGCGATGCCTCCCAGTCGCGCAACGTGCGTGCCAATTACGGTGCCAACTGCACTTATCTGAAGAAAGTTTTTCAGGGAATAGAGTAGAGAAGCGGTTCCCTTTTGAACTGCATTATATTACAGCCCGGAACAGAACCTTCTGTTCCGGGCTTTTTTTGTCTGTCCTCAGGATAGAGCCTTTCGCCGGAGGCCGCCTTCAGACCTGCACTTTCCCTCCAGATCTGATTTAACATTTCCAATAGCTGCGGCCTGGGGTTATTTCTTTATTCTTTTGTCATTGAGATGCAAATGATTATATAATAAGTCTTTGAATGTTTCAAGCAATCTGAGAGGATCCCAATTGCGTTCTTCCATGATAATTAACAAGACTTTATACTAAAACGTTTTAGAATAATTAAGATTAAGGCAATGATTTTTCTAATGTGTAATTTTTATCAATTCGATGAATAAGTCTATTTTTACGCTCGAATTAAAAGATATATAATTTGTCAATAGGAGGTGAATATCATTTGTGTGAAAGAAATAGTAATCCGTTATTAATTAACTTATCATTGTTTTTTATTTTAAGGTTCTATGAAAAGAAAACTGATGCTTTTGCTGGCCTGTGTACTGAGTATCACAGGCCTGATGTTTGCCCAGAACCAGACCATCACAGGAACTGTGGTGTCAGCTGACGACGGGCAGCCGGTAATCGGAGCCTATGTGATGGTCGCAGGCTCCAATGACGGAACGACGACCGATCTGAACGGCAGATTCGTTCTGAGTGTAAAACCGGGTGCGACCCTTCGGTTCTCCTACTTGGGCATGGAAGCAATTGAAATGCCTGCCCAGAATGGGATGAGGGTCACGATGAAAGCCGATACCAAGGATCTCGACGATGTGGTAGTCATCGGGTATGGTACAGTGAAAAGACGTGATTTGACCGGAGCTGTCTCTTCTATTGCTCCGAAAGACATTACGGTGGCTCCGACCAACAACATCATGGAGGCTCTCCAAGGTCGTATCGCCGGTCTGGATATCGTCCAATCCAGCGGTGCTGTCGGCAGCAACCCGAGTGTCATGCTGCGCGGTGCCCGCTCCATCTACGGTAACAACAGTCCGCTCATTGTCATCGACGGCGTCATTATGCCTACAACGACTTTGGTGGAGGATCTGGTGGTCAACACGGCCGATAACAGTGTCGAACAGAATGCCAATGACTACTTCAGCCAGTTGAACCCTGCCGATATTGAGAGCATCGACATCCTGAAGGATGCCGCTTCGACGGCCATCTACGGTTCTGCCGGTGCCAACGGTGTCATTCTTATCACCACCAAGAAGGGTAAGGAAGGGGTGACCACAGTCAATTTCGATTCCTATTTCTCGGTCAAGGGCACCCCGATGTACAAGCACGGCATGCAGGGAGACGAGTGGCTCGAATACTACCACGAAGCATACAAGAATGCCAACGGTGCCGACTTTACGGATATCTCTTCGCTGTTCGGCGGCAACACCTATTATCTGGACGCCTACAACAGCGGTCAGTGGATCGACTGGGTGGATGAGGCCATCAGCAACGGCAAGAAAGCCACCTCCCAGAAGTACAGTCTTTCTGTCTCTACCGGCAATGCGAAGTCTCAGGTCTATTCCTCCCTGTCCTATACGACAGACCAGGGCCTGATGGCCATGGAAAAAGGCGACAAGCTGGTCTTCCGTCTGAATGCCGACCAGAAGATTTTCGACTGGGCCAAGATCGGTCTGGTCACCAACAGCACCTTCGGTCTGAACAACACGGCCAACCCGGTCTTCGGCAATGCTGTCAGCCGTCTGCCGCTGGGACAGCCTTATGACCAGTACGGCAACCTGCAGTACTTCTACATCGGTACGGATGCTGGTAATGGACAGATTTCTCCGCTGGCCGACTGGCGCACCAACCAGTACGCCAACCAGACCAAGAGCGTCTATTTGCAGCCGACCGCCTATCTGGAAATCACCCCCGTCAAGGATCTTTCCTTCAAGACTCAGATCGGTGGCTCACATGCCAATGTCAATCGCGGCAAATACTACGGCTCCGAGTGCTGGACTCAGTCACCTCACTATGTGGGCTATGTCACCCCTTATGCTGAAATTTACACGCAGAACGAGTGGGCCTATACCTGGGACAACATCGTCACCTGGAACAAGACCTTCAACGAAGACCACAACCTGGTGCTGACTGGCTTGACGAGCTGGAACTACCGTCAGCTGGTGGACAACTACACCGGCTCTATGGGGCAGGAACTCGACGCCTGGCTGTTCTACCGGATGGGCGGCGGCAACACCTTCTATGCCAACAGTAACTACAAGCAGACCCAGCAGATGTCCTATGCCGGCCGTGCCGCCTACAGCTATATGGGTAAATACCTGGCCACAGCTTCGGTCCGTTACGACGGTGTATCCTGGCTGTCGGAAGGCAAGAAATGGGATTATTTCCCCTCATTGGCACTGGCTTGGCGTCTGAGCGACGAGGAATTCATGGAAGGCACCGAAGATTGGCTCAACAACCTGAAGATCCGCGCCAGCTACGGTATCACCGGTAACTCGGGCGGTATGTCCGCCTATGCTACGGCTTCTGGTATGTATAAATACCCGCAGAATATTTCAGTGGACGGTCCTAATTCTCCCAATGCAGGTGGAACGACCCAGTACACAAGCACTTACGGTAATGCCGGTATCGGCTGGGAGAAGTCCTACACCTGGAACTTCGGTCTGGACTTCAGCATCTTGGACAACCGTCTGGATGGTTCTGTCGAGTATTATGACACTAAGACCAAGGGCCTGCTTTACTCTCGTGCCATGCCTATCACCACCGGCTTTACCGGTTGGGGCTGGACACTGGCCAGCTGGCAGAACCTGGGTGAAACGATGAACCGCGGTCTGGAAGTGACCCTGACTTCCCACAATATCCGCACCAAGGAATTCACCTGGAATACCAGCCTGAACTTTGCCTGGCAGACCGACAAGATTGTCAGCCTCCCTGGCGGAGATTTCAGGGACAACACCTTGGGCTGGTTCTTCGAAGGCAAGTCCATCAATTCGGTCTATGGTTATAAATATGTTGGAATATGGCAGGCCGACGAGGCAGCCGAGGCTGCTCTGTACGGAGCCGAACCTGGTGCTGTCAAGATCGAGACCGTCCCTCAGGAAACCGATACCGAAGCAGGTGTGCATCTGTATTCGCAGAATGACATGCAGGTGCTGGGCACTTATACACCGAAAGTCATGGCCGGTCTGAACAACACCTTCACCTATCGTGACTTCGATGCCAGTGTCTATCTGATGGGTCGTTTCGGTCATCTGGTAGAGTACAGCTACTATAGCGGCTCGGCCCTGGTGACGGCCAACCAGCCTTCCGGAGTCGATTACTATACGGCTACCAATACTGGTGCCTACTATTACGCTCCCGGCCTTTCCAACAACCCGGCTGCCGCTGCATGTAACTTCCTTGACGGCGATTTTGTCAAGATCAAGAACATCACCGTAGGCTATACCTTACCGCGCCAGCTCACTCAGCAGGCCTCCATCGATCGTCTGCGTCTGTATGCTACGGCCTACAATCCTGCTGTCTGGACCAAGGCTTCCCAGCTGAAGGGTATCGATCCCGAATCGTCCTCTTCCCGCTATCCGCTCTACAGACAGTTTGTCTTCGGTTTGAACATTACTTTTTAAAGGAAGGAGAATACACTTATGAAAAAGATTTATCAATATTTCATTCCGGTGGTCGTCGCAGTCCTTTCCTGCACAACCTATACTTCCTGCTCTCTCAAAGAGGACGATCCCGGCGGCTTCACGTTCGAGAACATGAGCCAGACCACAGAAGGTTTCCAGACTCTGGTCAACCAGATCTATTTCGGATTGGAGAGAAGTTTCTACGGCAACATCAACAAGATCGACTTCATGGCAGTTACAGAAGCCGAGTCCGATTTGTGGACCACGCCGCGTAACCTTTCCAATACCTATCAGCAGTATTGCTGGTTCTTTGCAGGCGGTGCGCCCAACACCACCTATACACTGAATTTCCTGTATTCGCTCTATGATGGTATCGGATCCTGCAACAAGGTGCTTGAACTTATCGACATACCTCCGTTCAATACTGAGGAAGAACGCAATGCCAAGGCAGCCGAGGCCCGTTTCATGCGTGCCTTGTACTACTATCATGCTGTTGAGCAGTTCGGCGCTGTGACAGTGGTTACGGAAAAAGACCTCTCTGTCGGTGATGCTTCTTATTCTCCTGTCAAGACAGAAGCCATCAAGGTCTATGACGACATTATCATCCCCGACCTGCTGTTTGCTGTAGATAACCTGCCCGTCGGTGACGATAATGTGATTACCCGTCCGTCCAAGAAGTCGGCTATGGGTCTGCTGGCCCGTGCCTACCTGCAGGCTACCCGCTGGACGGATGACAAGGCCTCCTATTACACCAATGCGCTCAATATGGCCAAGGAACTGATCCGCGACTGCGAGGCTGGCGGCAGCGATTACAATGTCTACATGTACCCCAACTATGACGATGTCTTTGCCGAGGCCAACAACTACAGTAACCGGGAGGCCCTCTACAAGCATTCCATTTTTGCCAACACGGCCTACAACGGCAGCAGTAACGGTGCCTATGTGCTGAACATGTGCCATACGATTTTCCGTTGCCAGACCACCCAGTTCCCGGCCCGTGAAAACAATGCCGATTCTTATGTGACATGGGAGGGTTCTGTCGATGGATTGCTCATGCCGACCCAGCACCTGCTGAGTCTGTTCGTACAATCCGACGGTACGCTGGATCCCCGTTTTTCGAAGGTTTTCCAGAACAAATGGCAGGCCAACAAGGCATATACATGGACGGGCGATGTGGCCGCTAAATTTGACAAGGACACGACTGTGGTTGCCGGATTGAGTCTGGCTGTCGGTGACATGGCCATTGAGTTTGTCATGCCTCAGGATGCCGATTATGCCACCAAAGTCGCCGCCAAATCGACCAGCCCGCAGCTGATTGTCGACTATGCTGACGTCTATGACGATGCCAACAAGACCATCTATCTGAAGCATGCCTATACCAACACCACGGCCGACTACAAGGCTGACGGAACGAATGAGAATTTCCTGTCGTATTTCTATCCTACTTTGACGAAGTACAACACCACTAAGTTCCATACGGTCAACGCCAGCAAACTGCGCTTCGGTAATACCAGTGCCATGCAGATTATCCGTATGCCGGAAATGTACCTCATTGCCGCTGAGGCCGACATCGCCGTCAACGGCGGTGCCAATGCCATGGGGTATATCAACAAGGTCCGCAACCGGGCAGGAGCCCTGCCTCTGACCGGCACCGCTACCGTCCGCACTGTCCTGGATGAACGCGGCCGCGAGCTCTGTGGTGAGTTCCAGCGCTATTACGACCTGGCCCGTACCGGTATGCTCAAGGATGCAACTTACCTGCAGGAAACCAATCCTTCGCTGGCTCAGTATTTCAATGCCAGCTATGTGTTGAGACCCTTTGATACCAGTACCTTCCTGCCGTCCATCAACAACGGGGACGACTATCAGAACGAAGGCTATTGATACTGATATTGCCCCTGGTGGGCTGATTTGTCTGTATCCCGGGAGCGACCGCTTCCGGGATACTTTTTTTGATTTCGCCCTTTTGTTGCACCGCCGTTGCACCACTCAGGAGCTCTGATTATATTGTCTGGATAGAAAATAATCAGACTATGAAATCAAAGAACAACACAACCTTTGGATTCCTGCTGGCCAATCATCCCAACCGGCATGGTTATTATCCGGTGATGCTGCGCATCACCAGGGACAGGAAAACCAAGAGACTGAAAACCGATTTTGAGGTTAAAAAGTGTGACTGGAACCAGAGAGCAAAGAACTACAGGTATGTCAGGGACAGCTGTCCGGAGGCGGAACAAATCAACCGGCACTTGTTTGAACTGCTTGGTAAATACCGTTCTGCGTACCTCAAGTTAAAAGAGGAGGGGATTGCATCTGTCGAAAACATCTTCGAACGGGTCATAGACAGTGAAACAAGCGAATCGTTCTATCAGTATGCACTGCAGCAGACACGGTTCATCTATGAAGGCGGCGGCATCAGAAACTGGAAGAAATACAATTCCTTCTGTCATAAGCTGAAGACATTTATGGACGGTCAGGGCATGCACGATCTGACATTTGCAGAGCTGACACCTTCCCTGTTGGCACAGTTTGATGCTTTCCTGCACAGGATACCTAACGAAAAGTTCCCCGAAAAGCTGCTTCACCCTAACACTATCTTTGTCAATATGAATGCTTTTAAAACGCTTGTAAACAGATCAATACAAATTGATAACAAACTGCGTTCCGAAGCAAATCCTTTCCTGAAATATAAATATGGCGGGGTCAAAACCGAGAAGGCCAGGCTGGATGCCGCAGAAATCGAGGCCATCAAAGCCCTGCCGTTGGAACAGGGCAGTCGGATTTGGCACTGCCGTAATTATTTTCTGTTTTCTTTCTACTGCGCCGGTATTAGGGCGGGGGATCTTATCCAACTAAGATGGTGCAACATATCAGCTCAAGGACGTCTTAGCTATCAGATGGGGAAAAACCATAAAGTCAGGGATCTGGCTCTCATCCCGGAGAGCCAGGCCATCCTGAAATACTATGCCGCCTCAGATACAGTGGCGACCGACTATGTTTTTCCTCTGCTGGATTCAAAGGCGCCCTGGGCCAGATATGTCACTCAGAACGAGAAGGATACGATGACTCCGGATATGAAAAGACATCTTTTCACGACGATATCTTCCAAAAATGCCATGATCAACAAGAATCTGACCCGGATGGCACGTATGGCGGGTATCTCCAAGAAGCTGTCTTTCCACATGGCCAGGCACTCATTTGCCAAGTTTGCCAAAGACAAAGGACTGGACAATCTGGAAGTCAAGGCTCTGCTGGCTCACTCCAATTTATCCACAACTCAGCATTATATGGGAGACTTTGAAACGGAAAAGATTGATGCAGCCTTGATATCTGTTTTCTCTCATGATGATCAAGATGCAGAGCTCTTGAGCCGGCTTCAGCGTCTGCCACCGGAGAGACTCCGGGCATTGATAGACAAATTACATCTTTAAAATGGCCGATTTGTTGCACCTATGTTGCACCATATCTTGACAAGATCCCCTTCTTCTTATTGACCAATAGACGGATAGCCGTTGTCTCCGGCGTTGACATCCAGATAGCTGATGGTCAGTTTCATGGTCGGGCTATAGGTCGTTCCCTGATCGTTGGTGGCGAAAACGCGGAGATAGCAGGTTTTGCCGGGCTCCATGACGAAAATTCTGGCCTGGAAATGGTCCCCATCCAGACTGCCTTCACTTATTTGGCCGTTTCCCTTGGTCGGCTCCTGGAGGGAGGTGCTTAGGCAGACGCCAAATTCACTCAAGTCCTGACCGGTGATGTCAGCTTCAACCAATATGACGGTGGGGCTAAGCTCCCTGGCGGTCTGGTTGCTGATCTCGGGGGCTTTTTTCTTTTCGCAGGAAGCCAGTGTCAGGCCGGCTGCCAGTGCCAATAACGGAATAATATGCTTCAGTCTCATTTGATTCGGATGATTTGGTTCAACATGTAGTAAAGACCTGTGGGCAGGGCAGGCAGCAGGTTGTCGCCCTCATGCAGGCTGATTTGGCCTACGATTCGACCGTCCAGACTGTAGATGTTGGTCTGAAGACGCCAATCCTCGTCTGTGGAGCTTATGTGCACATAAGGCTCAGAGTCACGGTAATAGAAGGAGACCTCCCTTAGCGGCGCGACATTTTCGCCGCTCTCTTCCAGCCGGCCGATGGGAAGACGCCGGGGAGCCTGGGCAGAGGTCGGAACCATATAGGCATAGAAGGTTCTGACCCATAAACGCTCAGGCAGGAAGGTGCTGCCTTCTGTGATATCTTTCTGATAGCGGTCGTAGGAATTCAGTGCATAGATGCCCTCTGTGGCGGCCACATACTTGCCGGACGGCACGAAATCGAATTCAGAGCCTCGGCTGGTGTTGCCCTGTCCGGCTTGAATCCTGGCATTGTGGGCTACGAAGTAGATATCTCCGCTGCAGAGCTGGTTGCTCTGATAGAGCGGATTGTTGGGGAAGGAAATGATATAGGGTAGTCCGGCTTTGATGGATGCTGCTTCCACAAAGGCATTGTTTCTCCATTCTCCCAGCCAGTAGTGAAGGCCTTCCTGGCCCGAAGCAAAGGTGTAGAGGGGCTTTTCCAGCTCGAAATCCACTACGCTGTCCACATCGAAAGGCAGCCAGAGGGTCTCCCAACCGCCTGAGGCTCCGCCGATTTGGGTCTGCTGTTTGAATTCCCGGCCGTACTCGGCATAATCGACCGTGAAACTTTCAGGAGCGTAGAAAGGATAGCGAGAATACAGTATCAGGGTGTCGGCTCTTCCGTCACGGATCAGGACGGGGCGCTGGTCCTGAACCTCTGCATCACTGCCAAGATAGAGCAGCAGATTGGGATTGGCACCGATAAAACAGCTGTCGCGTATGGCCGCCGGAGCGTTCCAGTACACGTAGCAGAGATCATTACATCCCTTGAACAGGTATTTCCCGGCATTGACGATGTTGGCATTGACCGTGACAGAGCGCAGGCCGTCACATCCCTTGAATGCTTCATCGTCAATGGCCACTACCTGGTAGTGATGTCCCATGTATTCGACACTGTCCGGAATGATAATGTCTCCCTGGCAATTAACGCTGTCTCTGCCGGGGATAACCTTGACCAGCCGGTTCTCGTACGACATGAAGCCATAATATAAATCACCGGACTTGAAGGGCTGGGCGCCTACGCCGAGAACCTGTGGCTCGCTGTAGGGTGAGAAAACGCCGTCTTTGACCGAGCGGACACGCAGGGTATAGGCGGCCGATTCCAGGTCTTTGAATACCATGAAGGTATCTTGCGTGGCAAAGTACGAGTAGTCGCTGGTAACAACGGCAGAATCGGCCTTCTGGCCGTCTGTGGGAGCAAAGCGCATAGCCTGATAGCCGGCCGGAGCGTCTTCCTCACTGAAATCACCCCAGGCAACCTCGATATTGTCCACCAGGCAGCGTTTGTTGTCGTCACCGTCTGTGATGAAGGATACGTAGGAGTTGGTGTCCATGGGACCGAGTACGATGTACCAGTTTTTCCAATCAGTATCACTGATGGTGGCCGTTCCGCCGCCGATGTAATACAGGTCGCTGGCATCTGTGGCGAACAGGACGCTCAGTTTGCAGTCCTTGTCGCTGGCCTCTGTTTTTTTGACAGAGAAATATACCGTGATGCTGCCTGTATGGCGTGGCAGTATCGGTGTGGACAGATATCCTCGTTCAGTTTTCGATCCCACCTGTACTGACCCATTGGCGGCCGTGATATTACTGCAGCGCCAGCCTGGCGTTGCGGTGAACAGATCCAATACTTTGGTGATATCGCCGTAATCGTTCTTGATATTGTCGAAATCTTCATCCAGCAATGTAGAGCCGTCTTCGACGACTTCGGTCGGCAGATCCTTTTTGCGCAGCACTTCTATACGGTATTCCGTGGCATCTGTCCGTGCCCAGTTGGCCGTCATGCTGCCGGGGACCTCATCGTTGAGGCTGAGACTGAGCTGCGGAGCCTTCAGATCGACCGTTTCGTTGGTGGTCTGAACGAAAATACAGTTGGAATAGGCCGACCAGACACCCTTGGACAGGCAGCGGACCCGATAGGCATACAGGTGGCCTGCTTCCAGATTGTCAAACAAATAGTTGTATTCCTTGGTCTCTGCCGACTGCAGCAGGCGACCGTTGGTGGTAATCAGGCTGGCATCGGCCTTGTCGGCAGCCACCTCAGTGCCTTCGATAAGGAAGAGCTCAACCAGATAGGAGGAAACGCCGTTTTGTCTTCTCCAGCGGGCGGTAATCGAATAGGCATTCACTTTATCGGCAGCCAGGGCGGTCGTGGCCGATTCACTGCCTTTGAGGACGTTCAGATAGATGACGCTGTCTCGTTCCACAATGTCGGTCAGGGGTTTGTGGGCCAGTCCCCCGGTATGGAACAAGGCGGCCGGCACGGAATAGTCGCTCAGTTCGCTGTTGCCCGTGGTGCCGGGGTAGGGATCGCCGGCGTAGCCTGAGAATAAGTCGTTGTCGGCAGGAATGCAGACCATGCGCTGTTTGGCACTGACATTGACCTGATTGGAACTCCAGGCGGCAGTCTGGTAATTTACATGGACGGCCAGCATACCGTGGCCGTAGGCGGCTTTGTTCCAGCCCTTTTGCTGGATGTTCTCGATAACGATGAATTCGTTGCTGTTGTAGTCGTTGACGATTTTGTATGCCTGGCCGCCGTCGCTCAGGGGACGGAGCTGCAGTGCCGTGTCTTTTTCCAGCGTCCGGATCTGGTACCAGCCGACCTGCTCGCGTTCGTAGGCCGTATAGTCACAGGGAATGTAACCGTCCCCGTTGTAGCAGCCCGACGACATCAGACTCCAGGGGCCCATGTCGGGCGCATTCTCATAGTTGACATCGTAGGTGTCGGGCAGTCCCAGCATGTGCGAAAACTCATGGCAGAGCGTGCCGATACCGTCCCGACGAACCTCTTCGGAGCCCAGACGTTCATTGCTGCAGGCATAGTCGTAAACCATTACGCCGTCGTGCCGGCTTTCCTTCCCCGAGGCCAGTCTGCTGCGGTGCGGCCAGACCGCATCCTCGCTGCCGCTGTGAGAGGCTTCTCCCCAACCGGCGTAAATGACATACAGGAAATCCACCATGCCGTCCCCGTCATTGTCATAGTCCTTGAATCGGACATCGGCATCGGCCAGATTGCAGGCTTCGAGTATCATTGCCCGGACATTGCTGTCGTTGCCCTGTTCGTTGTTCCCTCCGTAGTAGGCCATGTCCTGACTCAGCGTATAGGGACCGAACACGTCGAACACAGGCGAGAACTGTCCCATGGACTGATTTTCAAAGTAGTCCCGGGCACTGCCTACGGAGCCTTCTTCACTGTAGCCATGCTCGTTGAGCTGACGGGTGATGGTTTCCCGGGGCTGGTCGATGGCGAAACTCAGGTCTTTGTACTGAACCAGGATAACAGGTACTTTAATCGTGCCTGTGTTGTTGACTCTTCGGGGCTGCTGGTCGGACTCGCTGCCCACTGCTGCCGCCCTGCGGGCCTGGTGATGGTTTCTGAGCAGTAATGAACCCTGGCGCTGACGCTCGGCCAGTTGCTGTTCGTGACGGCTGCGACGGTTTTTTTCATGGGCCAACAGTCCTGAAGAGCTCAGACCGTTCTCGTCAATGACGGCATAGCACAGCCGTCCCGTCTTTTCTTTGACGAGTATGGTCCGATCCTGCATGAGATAGTAGTGAAGATGTTCATCTCCGGCCAGTGTGACCTGGATGCTTGTCCCGTCTTCCTGAATCAGGGTCTGAAGAGCATATCGTGCCGGAACGGCATTTACCCGTATGGCCGTTAAAGCCAGTACAGCCGTTAAAAGCAGAGTCAGTATGCAGTGATATTTCATGCCTGTTATTACTATGAGATTTGAGTGTTCAAATATACAAAAAAGGAGGCTTTTGAGGCCTCCTTTTCTGTGAAAGAATATGCCGGGTTACTTCTTGCTGAATTTCAGGTTGGTAGCCTGCTTTGTCTGCATCAGGCTCCTGGCTTCCAGCATAGAGGCTTCCACATCGACCTTGTGACGGCGGGCAGAGGAAGAGACAGGGGCCTGGGCCTTCAGGGTGATGTCACAGGGAATGATTCCTGCTCCCAACCATGTACCTTCCTCATCAGTATAGAGAGCGATCAGTCCATTGACAGCCTCTTCGTTGTAGCTGTAATTGGCAAACTGGATGCTGCCGTCAGCCTTGAAGCCGCCCACCAGCATGGACCCTACAACCGGGTTGCCCGATTCACTGTCGTAAGTATAGACACTGACGGTATCGACATATTTGTTCTTGCCGATGAAATCCTGGCCGTCGCAATAGAGCAGACCGCCAAACAGTTTCATCTTGATGCCGATAACATCGGTCAGGCTGTCCAATCCATTCTCGGCGGAGAAAAGCCCATTGAGCTGGACAGTCTCGTCGTCTATCTTGACAATGGAAACTTCGACAGAGTCTTTGTCTTTCCCGTCGTCCTTGAATACGGCCATGAAAGAGCCCACATAGTCGTCGGCCGTACCACCGGCCACGATGGCCCCGAAACCGTTGCCGGTTTCTTCTTCCTCCTCTTCGTCGTCATCAGCGGCAATGTCATCCAGAGGATAACCGTCGGTCCAGGTGAACTCGAGGGTGTAGTAATTGTAAAGTGACAAGCTACTTCCATTCTCATCGTAGCCGACCAGAGCGTTGATGGTGTATTTGTTCTGGTCTTTAACAGCTTTACAGCCATAACTGCCGGGAATGTAAACCCAGTAGAAATTACCATAGTCGGAATCATATTGTCCCATCAGCTGGGACTGGGGAATAGCTTCAATTTCATAAGTGGTCTTGTTCATGTTGAACTGGAAGGAATACCCTTCGTCCGTATAGTCAGGATCCAGGGCAGCCTCCAAATCGACCAGGCGATAGAGGCTGACGGTAGGATTGTCGAATTCCTGGGCAATTTCCAGATCGACTTCCGCCTTTTCAGAACCCCAGTCGTCCTCTGCGACAACGGTACCGACTTTCTTCCAGGAATAATCGACGCTCAGGATGATTTCGGTTTCAGCAATACCCTTGATGGCAAGCTCGGCACTGTCGCTGGCCTGAATGGAGGACAGGCAGGCCGAGTCGATAGCCAAAGTGATGGAATAGCTCTTACCGGTATCCATTCCTTCGATATTGAAGGCAAGATCTGCATAGGCCTGGCCGTCTTTGAAGGTGACCTGAGTCGGGATATCGAACAAAGGATCACAGTCAACACTGATGGGCAGAACCGAGTCACCGTCGACAAAGTTACGGGCAATACGGACAACATATACAGTGTCTTCGTAATCGGGTTTGTAGCTGGCTGCGCTTTCCTCGGTGAGGAAGGAGAAGCCCTTTTCCTCGGACGAGAGCTGATAGATGGCGCCCTCATTGCCGTTGTCACAGGCTGCCAGGCTCAGGAGCAATACTCCTGCCAGCAGCGACATAATACTATTGATTCTTTTCATAATCTGATACATTCAATAAGGTGATTTATTCGGCCTCGGAGACATAGATGACAGAAGGATCGTCGGGCTGTCCCTTCGTGATGACCGGATTCTGGTCAACCAGCTGGTTGAGGCTCTCGTTGCCGTCAAATTCAGCCTGCGGGATGGTCAGCACCCAGGCCCAGGTGTTGGGGTCGTTGAAGTCGCGGGTGGCGTTGATCTGCAGTCCTGTGGGCCAACCCTGAGCGGCAGTACGGGTGAATCCCTGTCCGCAGCGACGGATGTCGAACAGACGTCCGTATTCGCCCCAGAGCTCAATACGGCGCTGAATGAGGATTTCCTCAAGCAATGAACCTGTCCAGGAGTAGGTCTGGGCACCGAGAGCCGTACCGGTCTTGGTGCAGGTGTAGGCCGGGTCACGCTTGCTCATGAAATTGAGCAGTACGGCCTGAGCCTCGGCATCGCGTCCGCCCTGGCGGCAGATGGCTTCGGCCTCTGCCAGGTACATTTCCTCGACGCGCATCCACATCTTGTCGCCCAGGCTCTGGCTGGGATCTGAGAAGCGGAATTTGTCCTGAATGTAGTTGACACCGCCGACATTTTCAGTAAAGGCAGCAGCTGTTTCGGCATCTCCGGCCATGTATTTGGCAATAGCCTCATCGGGAGACAGCCACCAGCCGCGACGAACGTCGGTGCTGCTCATCTTTGCGTAGAGTTCAAGATTAATGCATTTCGGAGCGCTGAAACCATAGACCTGAGTGCCCAGGGCCAGCATGCTCATACCGTCCATGTGGTAGAGAATGGGGCCCCAACCGTCGGTCTGGTCGGTGATAACTTCTGCACCCCACATGACATTGCTGTTCTTCAGGCTGTTCATGCCGCCCAGGATGGTGGCGGCGTCACCGATGGTGTAGCCTGTCTGGGCAGCCTTGGCGGCTTGCTCGGCAGCAGCCCAGTCGCCGGTGGTCAGGCAGATGCGGGCCTTCAGACCGTTGGCGACAGCGTAGTCGATATGGGTTTTGTGCTTCTGCTTGGGAGCATTCTGCAACATCAGAACGGCCGTGTCAATGTCGTGGCGGACCTGGGCATAGACCTGTCCGATACTGGCACGGGGCTTGCCCGGTGTACCGGCTCCTGTGGGCTCGGTGTAAATCGGCACGCACTTTTCGTTCAGACGGTTGGGGTCTGTGCTCAGATAGGGACGCGAGAAGAAGCTGGCCAGCATGTGGTAGCTGTAGGCTCGGATGGCATAGGCCTGTCCGACCACGTAGTCCACATCTTCCTGGGCACCGCCCATGGCGGGACCGGCCGCAATGATATAGTTGGCGTTGGAGATGATGGTGTAGAAACCGTTCCAAAGGTCATAGGAACGCCATGCACTTGAAGTATAACGTGATTTGACGTTGTAGGCGGCATCATACCAGTACCAGCCGCTACCCGTAGCGCCCATGATATTGTCGTCACCCATGACGTCGGCGCAGAGATTCCAGGCCGTCAGTCCGTCACACTGCTGTACGTTGCCGGTAGTGGACCAGCCTTGGGTGTACATCAGACGGTAGATACCGTTCAGGGGAACCAACGCGGCATTGGCATTGGCGAACATGCCGCTGCCCGAAGCCCGGTCGGTCGGAGTGGTTTCGAGAAGATCCTGGTTGCAGGAGGCAAAATTCATGGCTGCTGCCAGGACAAGGATATAAGCAAAATATTTTTTCATAGTAGCTGTCCTCCTTTGTTAGAAATTAATATCAAGACCGCAGGCGATCGTCTTGGTCGGGGTGTAGGTATAGTCGGAACCGCCGGTGAAGTTGTACTGGGGATCCATACCGTCCAGGTGCGAGAAGAGATACAGATTGTCGGCCGTGCAGAAGACGCGGGCGTGTGCCATGCCGAGCTTGTAGGCAATCCGGCGAGGCAGCGTGTAGCCCAGAGTGACGTTCTTGATCGACAGATAAGAGGCGTTGATCAGGAAACGGTCGTTGACAGTGTACTGTCCGTTCAGCTCGACGCGGGGTACGTCGGTGACATCGCCCGGCTTCTGCCAGCGGCGCAGTACGTCAGTGCTGAAGTTGTTACCGGCATACTGGATTTCCATCAGGCCGCGGTAGTTGCTTTCGTAGATCTTGCCCCCCAGCGAGTAGGCCGTGTTGAACGAGAAGTCAAAGTTCTTGAGGAACTCGAAGTTCATGTTGATGGCGCCGTTCAGTTTCGGAATGCGGCTGCCCTGATACCATTTGTGCGTAGCGGCTACACTGTAGTCTTCGGTGACATAGGTCGAGGCGACGCGCTTGTCGGTGATATTGCCCTGAGCATCGCGTGTAACGATGTAGGGAGTCTCGTCGTCGCCGGCGAAAAACTCTGCACCGTCCTCATATACCAGATAGAGCTGCTTACCGTTGGCGGGGTTGACGCCGGCCGACTTGGCCATGTAGAAGGTGTACATCTCGTATCCTTCCTTGACCACACGGGTACCGTAGTTCAGTTCGGGAGCTTCGGCTGTGAGCTCGAGCACCTTGTTCTTGAGGACAGAACCCATCAGCGTGGCATGCCACTTGAAGTCCGGGGTGTTGATAAGCTGAGCGCCGAGGGTGAATTCGAAACCCTGGTTGCGAATACGGCCTACATTGGCATCATAGCCGGTGAAACCGGTCGAGAGAGCCATCGGGTAGTTCAGCAGCAGGTCGGAAGTCAGTTTGTTGTAGTATTCCAGACCGATATCAAAACGGTCGAACAGACGGGCGTCCAAACCAATGTTAAGGTTGGCGTTCTTTTCCCATGACAGCTTTTCGTTTTCAAGGGAAGCCACGATGGCACCTGCATTGTTGGCATTGGGATAAGTCAGATCGTAGAAACTCTGCCAGGCGTAGTAGGTACCCAGATCGTCGTTACCCTGGCTGCCGTAGCTGGCGCGAAGGGCCAGGTTGTTGACGAATTCGAAGTCCTGCATGAAGTCTTCCTGGGAGATACGCCAGTTGGCACCGACCGACCAGAAGCTACCCCAGCGGTAGTTCTTGTTGAAACGTGAGGAAGCGTCGGTACGATAGCTGACAGAGGCGTAGTATTTTTCGTCGTAGTTATAGTTGACGCGCGAGAGATAAGACTCGATGCGATAGTCATACTGGTAGGATCCAGTACCCTGAGTGGTGGTGGCGGGCTCCATTTCGTAGATACCGTCGATCAGGCCGCTCTTTTCACCATACAGCACGTTGTACTGATAGTTGTAGAACTCGTGACCTGCCAGCACATCGATGCTGTGCTTGTCGAAGTCGCGGTTGTAGGTGAGCAGCTGGTTGAAAGTATAGCTGAAGGTGCGGCCGTTGATTTTCTCCAAAATACCACCATAGGAAGCGAAGTTACCATGGTACATGTTGTAATAGTACATCTGGTTGTTGCTTATATAGTCGGCACCGAAGTTCATGGTCAGTTTCAGGCCTTTCAGCGCACCGGCCGAGTCTTCGTCAGAGCCCAGGGTGATGTAGGAACGGCCGCTGAAGTTGTCGCGCTTGCGGTCGAACTTGTCATCCTGCAGGGTACCGATACAGTTGAAGTTGCCCATCTGGGGACGGGAGACACCATAGTCGAGCTGGCGGTTGCCATTGCTGTCCAGTACATCGGCACCGGTGGCATCCTTGACATAGACAGGATAGATGGGAGCCAGGAACTGGGCGGTGTACCAGACATTAGCCATAGAACTCTCATCGTAGTCGCTGTAGTTCTGGACTGTGTGAGAGAAGGAGGCATTCAGGCCGGTCTTGAACCAGTGCTTGGCCTGGTTGTCGACATTCAGACGGCCGCTGAAGCGCTGGAAGTCGGTATATTTCAGGACACCTTCGTCGCTCAGGTAACCCAGCGAAAGCAGGGTTTGAGTCTTGTCGCTGCCGCCGGTAACGCTCAGCTGATATTCCTGACGCAGGGCACTCTTGTTTTCGATGGCGTCCATCCAGTTTTCGTTGTAGGCGGAGACGGCATCGGCTTTCACCTGGCCGTTCTCGTCGTAGAGGGTGGCCCAGGTATAGTTCTTGAAGGGGTTGTAGATTTCACCGCCAAGGGTGCTGGCCATATTCTGGCGGGCAAGCTGGCCGGCATCTTCCCAAGAATAGCCGTTGTCAAATACATAGCCGTTGCGCAGGGCCTCATACATCAACTGAGCATAGTCCTTCTGGCTGACAGTGTTGTATCTTTTCAGTGCACGCGAAGAAAGACCGCCTGAAATCTTCAGGTTGACATTCGGATTGATCGAACCTTTCTTGGTGGTGATCATGACTACACCGTTGGCACCACGGGCACCGTACAGGGCACCGGCCGAAGCATCCTTCAGCACGGTCATGCTTTCGATATCGTTGGGGTTGATGGCTGCCAGGTTGCCGTCGTAAGGCACACCGTCCACTACATAAAGAGGAGTGCTGGAGGCATTGATGGAGCCGAAACCACGGATGATGACAGAAGCTCCGTCACCGGGCTGACCGCCGCCGGAAGTGGTCTGGATACCAGCCACCTGGCTGTCGAGAGCTTTGGTGATGTTGCTCACCGGGCGGGCGGCAATCTTCTGATTGTCCACCGTGGCGGCCGATCCGGTAAACGAACTCTTTTTCGCTGTGCCATAGGCAACGACCATGACTTCATCCAGGTCCTTGGTGGCATTTTTCATCGTGACACGCATACCGTTCTGAGCCGCAATCTCCACGGTTTCCATACCTAGGAAGGAAATATGGAGCATGGTACCCGGTCTGGTGTTCAAAGTAAACCTACCGTTGACATCGGTAGTTGTACCATTAGTAGAGCCAGCCTCGATGACATAGGCTCCAATTACCGGTAGTCCGTCTTCCTCGGAAATCACAGTACCTGAGATGTTCCGGTTCTGGGCGAACATCAGACCTGCAATACTCAGAAAACAGGTCAGCAAAAACATTCGTTTTCTTTTCATAGAACCATTATTAGAATAGATATAGAATAATCAAGCGGCAAATTTATTCCAACTCTTTGTTTCATGCAAGTTTTATTCAAAAAAAATGACCATAATAGCCCTGTAATATCCCTTTTGGGAATTTGCACCCGTTGTCTGTTTCTACGTTTTTGAAAAGAATAACAGGTTGTTTATCAAGAAGAGCAATGCATCAGATGGATAAATATGCATAAACTATACCTGTATGCAACCATTATACCTGACAACAGCACTACATCGTGGGAATGTGGTACCCCCTTCCTGGGTATGGAGACGGTCGAAGCCGCTGCCCAGAACGGAATGCATGTCGTTCTGAAATCCAGCTCCAAAGATCTTGACGAGGTCTTGGTTGTAGCTTATGGTACGGCCAAGAAAGGTACTTTTACCGGATCGGCCGCTGTATTGGATGCTGACAAAATCGAAAAGATGCAGGCCTCGAACATTACCAAGTCGCTGTCTGGCCTGATTGCCGGTGTCCAGGTGACCAGCAACAACGGCCAGCCCGGTGTCTCGGCAACGGTCCGTGTACGCGGTATCGGCTCGATCAATGCAAGTACCGCCCCTCTTTATATTGTTGACGGCGTTCCCTTTGACGGTGAAATCAGCAGTATCAATCAGAATGATATCGAAAGCATCACAGTGCTTAAAGATGCTGCCTCGACGGCTTTGTACGGTGCCCGCGGTGCCAACGGTATCATTATGATTACGACTAAGAAAGGTCATGTGGGCAAGGCTGTGGTCAATGCAGAGGCCCGCTGGGGTGTCAACAGCCGCGCTATCGGCAACTACGACGTTATCACCAGCCCTGCGGAATATTTGGAGAAAGAGTGGGCTGCTATCTATAACAGCGCCCGTCAGACGCTCGGCTATTCCGATTACGATGCCCGCCAGTTTGCCGACACCTATTTATATCAGAATAGCAACGGCGGTAGCGGTTATCAGATCTATACCGTTCCCACTGGGCAGAGCCTGATCGGTACCAACGGCCGTCTGAACCCCAATGCTACGCTGGGCTGGACCGACGGAACTTATTACTACACGCCCGATGACTGGTATGGCGAGACTTTCCAGAACAACCCGCGCACGGAATACAACGTAACGGCTTCCGGCGGTAACGAGCAAAATTCCTTCTATCTTTCGTTCAACTACCTGAACGACGAGGGTATCGTCAGCGGCTCCGGCTTTGAGCGGACCACCGTCCGTCTGCGTGACGAATTCAAGGTGAATAATTGGCTCAAGCTTGGCGGCAATGTCAGCTATGCCTACAACAAAAGTTTTTATCCGGACGATCAGGACGCTTCTGCCACCAGCTCTTCCGGTAATGCTTTCTATATTTCCAATGCCATTGCCCCTATCTATCCACTTTATGTTCGCGATGCCCAGGGCCGCAAGATGATGAACGGCAACCGTTATGTCTATGACTACGGTACGCTGTCCGATGCCGGCCGCAACCGTGCCTTCATGTCGATTGCCAACCCGGTGGGCCAGATGCAGTATGACCACCGTGAATATATCATGGATATTCTCAACAGTTCGTATTTTGCTGAAATCACTCCTGTCAAGGGCCTGACCCTGACAGCCCGTTACGGTCTGAACGTGGACAACACCAACAGCAACCAGCTGCAGAATGCCTACATGGGGCAGTTTGCCTCGATGGGCGGTGCTGCCTATCAGACTCATTCGCGCACCTATGGCTTCGATCAGCAGTATGTGGCCAACTACCAGATCACGCTGGACGATATCCACGAGTTGGATTTCACGGCCGGCTACGACGGTTACCAGTACAAATATAAATATCTCTACGCTTCTGGATCCAAGCTCTATAATCCCGAGAGCTTTTTCATGAGCAACGCTGTAGCCCAGAAGAACAACAGCGGCTATCAGGAAGATTATGCCCAGCAAGGTTTCTTCGCTCGTGCCAACTACGGCTATGCCGAAAAATACATTGCCAATATAGCCTTCCGTCGTGATGCCTCTTCCCGCTTTGCTCCCAAACATCGTTGGGGTAACTTCTGGTCGGGCAGTGCCGCCTGGCTGATGAACAAGGAAGACTTTATGGCCGATATGGACTGGGTCAATATGCTGAAACTGAAGGCCTCTATCGGACAGCAGGGTAACGATGCCATCGGTAACTATTATGCCTACATGGATCAGTATGAGCTGACAGGTGATGCTTCGGGATTCTCCGACGGAACTCTTTCTTATAAAGGCAACCCCGAACTGACCTGGGAAACCTCCACCTCCTATAATGCCGGTTTCGACTTCGCATTGCTGGAAAACACGCTGAACGGTACAATTGAGTACTTCGGCCGCAGATCCTCCGACATGCTTTACTACAAGCCGGTGGCCGGTTCGCTGGGCTACTCCGAGATTCCGATGAATGTCGGTTCGATGACCAACAGCGGCGTGGAAATCGACCTAAGCTACGATATCCTCCGACTGAAGGACATTACGCTGAGTGTCAATGCCAACGCCACGTTTATCAAGAATACGATCAACTCCTTGCACGAAGACCTGAACGGTAAATGGATCAACGGCAGCTATGTCTATGAGGTAGGCGAGTCGAGCTATCGTATGTTCTTGCCCGAATGGGCCGGTGTGGATCCGAACACGGGTGAAGCACAGTACTGGATCAATACTTTCCAGACGAATGCAGCCGGCGAACGCGTACTGGATGCCGAGGGCAATCCCATCATCACCGGCCGTGAGAAGACCACCGCCTATCCGGAGGCTTCCAAGACCGAAAACCGTGTGGCTACGGCCGACCTGCTGGCTGATGTCTATGGCGGCTTCGGCTTCACGCTGACGGCCTATGGCTTCGATGCCTCTATCCAGTGCGCCTACCAGCTGGGCGGTCAGATCTACGACAGCGGCTATCAGGCCTTCATGCACGGTTTCTACAGTTCTTCGGCCGGCGAAAACCTGCATAAGGACATGCGTAATGCCTGGACTCCGGAAAACACCAATACCGATATTCCCCGTCTGAATGCCCAGGATCGCTATACCAACTCGACTTCGACCCGTTTCCTGACCAGCAGCGACTACCTGGCCCTGAACAACGTCACACTGGGTTACACTGTTCCCCGCAGCCTGATGAACCGTATCGGTATCCAGAACTGCGTGTCTATGTGACAGGCGACAACCTGGGTATCCTGTCGGCTCGCAAGGGCCTGGATCCCCGCAAGGGCCTGGCCACCTCGACGGGCTTTACCTATACGGCCCTTCGTTCCCTTGCCGGCGGTGTCGCCCTGACCTTCTAAGTATCAAGTAATCACTTAAAAATAAGAAGTATATGAAACTGAAATATTTATTTGCCTTGTCCATGGGGGCTTTGATGCTCAATGCCTGTGTGGAGATGGACCTGCAGCCGGAGGGCGCAACGCTGACCACCGATATCAAGCAGGAGGTCTCCACGGCCATGCCCGACCGGGCCGAGGCCAGTGTGAGGGCCATTTTCTCCCAGTTCAATGTCTATGCACCTAACTATGGTGTCTTTGGTAACAGAGTACGTCACAACGACTTTGGCTACAGCTCAATCATGATGTTCACCGATGCCAACACCGAAGACTGGAGCGGTGCCGACGACGGCTACAACTGGGCCGGCAACAGCATGACCTACGACGACCGTCCTTATACCAGCTATGAGAGCGATATCGTATGGAACGACCATTACAATATCATTTTTGCTGCTAACAGCGTGGTCGGCTCCATCGATCCTGCCACGACCGATGCCTTGAGCCAGTTCTACCTGGCACAGGGGCTGGCCAGCCGTGGTTTCGCCTATCTGGGTCTGGCTCAGCTCTATCAGTTCAACTACAAGGGCAACGAGGACAAGCCCTGTGTGCCGCTCATCACGGACCAGAATGCCGACGATGCGGCTGTCAACGGGGCCAAGCGTGCCTCTGTCCAGGAAGTCTATGACCAGATTGATGCCGACCTGACCGAGGCCATCCGTCTGCTGGAAGCCTCCGAGGCTGTCGGACAGACGCGTCCCGACCGTCGTTATATCGACCTGGCTGTTTCTTTCGGCCTGAGAGCCCGTATGAACCTGGCTATGCAGAATTATGCTCAGGCTGCGCTGGATGCCGACAGTGCCATCTATTACACGGATGCTCGTCCGGCCACTATCGCCGAGGTCAGTGCTCCGGCATTTGCTTCTGCAGCCGAACCCAACTGGATGTGGGGTATCCTGATTGCCGAGACAGACGATGTCGTCTCTTCGGGTATTGTCAACTGGATTTCCCACTGCGGTACTTTCAACTATGGCTATTGCCAGTATTCCGGCGGCCATCAGATCAGCAAAAAGCTCTACAATGTCATCCCCGAATCGGATGTCCGTAAGGGCTGGTGGAGCAATGCCGAAGGCAAGTCGGCCAATATCCCGGCTGCCTGGCAGGATTACCTGGACGAACTGGAGTTTCCGAAATACACCAGCTGTAAGTTCGCCCCCTATCAGAACATACTGGACAACGATGTCAACGCCAACGATATTCCTTTGATGCGTGTCGAGGAAATGTATCTTATCAAGGCAGAAGCCCAGGCTATGTCCGGGGCTGACGGCAAGACGACATTGGAAAACTTCGTCAAGACCTACCGCGATCCGGAATATACCTCTACGGGCAATGTCCAGGACGATGTCTATCTGCAGAAGCGTATCGAACTCTGGGGTGAAGGTCTGATCTGGTATGACGTCATGCGTCTGAATAAGGGTATCGACCGTCGCGGTGCAGGTTTCCCCATCACTGCTGTGCTCAAAATCGATGCTGACGATCCGATCCTGCTGTGGCGTCTGCCGCAGACGGAAATTCAGGGTAACTCTGCCTTGACGGATGATGACAACAACAAATCGACGGAGGTCCCGACTCCTGTTGACGATGACGAAACGGTCAAACTTTAATGCATTAGTAACCCAATAAAACGAGTATATTATGAAACTGAATAGAATTCTGTTTGGCGTATTGGGACTGTCTTTGCTGGCTTTTGCCTCTTGTCAGAGTGACAAGGAAGACTACGAGTTCGCTCCTCAGGTGGTTTCCGGCGCCTATCTCTCTGCCGATACGACTGTTTTCCAGAAACTTCCTTCAGATGCACAGACGGTCAGGCTGGTGATTTCCCGTGTTGACACTCTTGCTGCCGGAGAAGTGACCCTCAAGCATACCAATGACAAGTTCGATGTGCCAGCAACGGTGAGCTTCGCCGCCGGCGAGGCTTCCAAGGAAGTGGTGATTCCCTTTGCGATTGCCTCCGGAACGAATGCCGCCGATACTGTCACCCTTACATCCGAGGCCTATCCTTACGGAGCAGCCGTTCTCGTCTTTGACGTGACGGTAGTCAAGGAATACGCTGCTACTTTTGTCTCTGCCATGTTCGAGGATTCCTGGGATACTCCTGTCTATGAAATCGCTCCCGGAAAGTTCATGATTCCCGGCTGCTATGAGGAGGGTTTTGACCTGATCTTCACTATCAGCGGCACGAAGGTGACATTTGCTGACCAGAAAGCCTGGGATAGTGCTTCTATGGGTATGGAGTATGGCATTATCTGGGTGGTCAGCAACCCTGCCGGTTCCTATGATGCCGAAAATGGCATTATCTCTGCACCTCTTTTCCATCATCTGGAGGGAAGTAATTCCGGATTTGGTACAGAGGTGGAGCAGATTGTCTTCACAGATGAGAAGCCGTAACAAAGTCAACTACACTAATAACGGAAAGCCGGGCCGGGACAGAACCGGCCCGGCTTTTTCAATTATCGGAATCAAATGAAAAAGCTATCACTCTTGTTATTTATTCTTTTCTTGTGCCGGCATGCCTCCCTGTCTTCCCAAGAGAGAACGATGGCTGAAAAGCAGGAAGCCGCCCTCGAAGTTCTCCGGCCTGACCGCCATGAACATGAGAAGGAGCTCCATCCCCTGCGTGTCCTCTGGTCGGGCAGGGGCCTGACTGTCCTGGGCTCAGAAGGAAATGGTTATGCTCTTGTCGCCAATAAGCGTGTCGACCGTGCCATACTGGGCTATGCCGTCTCGCCGTTCAATCCGGACTCGAACCCCGGGCTGGCATGGTATTTGGCTGCGGCAGAAGAGGCATTGAACTCTTCGGACCGGTCTCAGGAGGCTTATACCGGAAAACTGATGGATTCCCTGCCTCCACTAATGACTTCGCTCTGGAACCAGAATGCTCCTTTTAATCTGCAATGCCCAACTACGGCCGACGGCAGTCATTATCCCTCGGGCTGTGTGGCTACGGCCATGGCGCAGATTATGTATTATCATAAGTACCCGCTCAAAGGGCAGGGAACTCATCAGTACTCGTTTCATCCGGCATCGGGCGACAACCGGCTCATATCGGCTGATTTTGGCCAAACCGCCTATGGCTGGGACGAGATGCTGGATGATTATGCCTCGGTCAAATATACGGACGCTCAGGCACAGGCCGTCTCTACTTTGCTGCTTCATTGCGGCGTGTCGGTTGATATGCAATATACGGCCTCTGGCAGCGGGGCATCGACCGAGGAGGCTGCTTACGGACTGCGGACCTATTTCGGCTATCACGGGAACATCGGCTGTTTCTACCGTGACTATTATTCCTTGGACGACTGGATGAATATGGTCTATGCAGAACTGAATAAAAAGCGTCCGATTCTGTATGCGGCCTCGGATTATTATGGTAGCGGCGGTCATGCCTTTGTCATAGACGGCTATGATGCGCAGGGCAGAGTGCATGTCAACTGGGGCTGGGGAGCCAGAGGCGGTAACGGTTACTTTGACATTGGCCTGCTGAATCCTTCCGGCAGTCAGTACAGTGAAAACCAGCGGATGGTGCTGGGCATTGCACGGCCTGAAGAAGACATCGAATACCAGTCGCATATCGTCAGCCCCAATGCCTTTATCGTTGTCAAGGCTGGCAACAAGCTGCTGGTGACTCCCGGATCGACGATGTACAACCTCTGCGGCGAAACTTGGAGCGGCAGGCTGGGCTTGATTCTGGAAGGCAACGGACAGACGTGGGTATTGCAGGAAAAGACTGTGACAGGGGCTTCGTTCCGCTACAATGTCATTGGCAAGGTTGACGGCAACTTTGGCGGACTGGTGGCCCTTCCCGAAGGAATAGCCAATGGCGCTTACCGCCTGTATGCGGCTTCCCGTGATGAGCGTGACCGTTCGTGGCGGCTTGTCAGACGCTCTGATGGGCAGACCAACAGCTATCTGGTGACAATCGTTGACGGAAGCCCTTCTTCCGTCGAGGCGGACGGTAGCGACGTCTGGACCGCACTGCCAGCTCCTGTACGGCAGCATACGGACAATCGCCTCTACGAAGTCGACGGCCGGCCTGTCCGGCAGCCTGTAGAAGGACGGGTATATATATATAAAGGTGAAAAACTAAGGTGGAATCATCCCTAAAAACTATCTGTAAGAGGGACATATTGGAGGATATAAAAGCTTGTCGGATAAACTGAAATCTCTATCGGATGGGGAAAAATTACACAAATGGATATTTTTTGGGATAAAAAACATCGTCTGATTGTTGGTGTTGAAAAAAACCATTATCTTTGCCGTCCGAAATAGGGATAAAAGAGTATCGTTAACTTCAAAATTATATCTTATGAAAAAAATCTTAGTAGTAGCTGCTGCTCTTCTGGTCAGTTTCGCAAGCTTTGCTTATGAAGACAACAGAGATGCACAGGGCAACATTCAGAAAGGTCCGTACGAGACCAACGAATTTTTTGACAATTTCTTCGTGGGCGCAGGCCTCGGAGTAAACTTTGCCATGGACAACCTCAGCGGTATTGTAAAGAAAGACGTGGATCTGGAGACGGGTTTTGCCTTCCCCGCACTGGATCTCTACATTGGTAAGTGGCTGGAACCGTGCTACGGTGTCAGACTGGGCTGGCAGGGTCTTGCCGACAATATCTATGACACGGACTTCAACTTCAACTATTTCCACTTCGATTTCCTGTGGAATATCAACAACTTCTTCTGGGGCTATAAGGAAGACAGATTCTACAGCCTGATTCCTTATCTGCACGGTGGTTATGCCAAGACCAAATTCTCCGGTGGTATGGCTGCCGGTGCCGGTCTGTTGAACAACTTCCGTCTGAGCGATCCTCTGGCCCTGACCCTGGATCTGCGTGCCACCGGTGCCAACACCGACCTGATCAACGTTAATACTGCTAACTTTGTTCAGACAACGGCTACCGTAGGTATCGTCTGGACCCTGGGCCGCAAGACCTGGACCCGCAAGAGCACCTCTATGGCTACTGCCGCTGCTGCTGTGGCTGCTGCTGAAGCTGCTGCTGCCGCTGCCGAAGCTGCCAAGAACAAAGCTCAGGCTTCCGAAAAGGCTCTGGCCGATCAGAACAAGGCCTTGGCCGACGAAAACCAGGCTCTGAAAGATCAGCTGGGCAAGGGTGGCAACGATGCTGCCTTCGACGAACTGCTGAGCAAGCCCATGATCGTTTACTTCGAAATCGGTCAGGCCTCTCTGAGCAGCAAGGAGAAAGCTCATCTGGACTATGTTGTCAAGAACATCGTCAGCAAGGGTCAGAACGTCAAGTTCACCGTTTCCGGTAATGCCGACAGCAAGACCGGCACCAAGGCCCGCAACGCTCAGCTGGCTCAGCAGCGTGCTGACTACCTGTTCAAGCTGTTGACCGGTGAATATGGTCTGAGCGCTGACCAGTTCGAGGTCAAGTCCAACGGCGGCAATGACATCTTCAGCAAGGCTGAACTGAACAGAGCTGTCATCATCGAGAAGAAATAAGCTACCGCGCTTTATAATTTTGCCGGCCCCGGAGTTTCGACTTTCGGGGTCGGTTTTTTTATTATACCTTTATAGCCGGTTTAAAAGAAACGATATTCACGGACTAATCCTGATAAAATGAGAAGATTATACGGCTGGATCCTGCTACTGACATGGTGCTCCCTGGCTTTGCCTCTGTGGGCGGTGGTCGCCTTTCCGGAGCCTGTTCAGGTCAGGCAGCCTGACGGCTCTCTTTTGACGGTATGCCTCCACGGCGACGAGCATTCCCATTTTACGACTGACGTTACGGGGCACCTGCTTTGCCAGGACGAATCGGGCTATTACCGTCCGGCCGCCTTCCAGGCCGACGGGTCATTGCGCATCGTGGATTCCGGAGCTTCCCATCTGTCACAGCTGCCTTTTTCGGTCAGAGCCCGGTCCCAGGCCAGAAGAATGCAGGCAAACAAGCGCCTGAGCTCGCTTCGCTCAGCCCGGTCTTTTGCTCATCCGTCCAAGACACTGGTCATCCTGGCGGCCTTCAAAGATGTCGCATTCAACGACACAGACGAGGCTTCCCGGCAGTATTTCGATAATTTGCTCAATCAGGAGGGTTATTCTGCCAATGGCGCCACCGGTTCGGTCAGAGACTATTATTCGGAGAATTCCGGTGGGCTATATGTGCCGCAATTCGTGGTGGTCGGGCCCTACGTGCTGCCCCGGGAAATGGCCTATTATGGCAAGAACGATGCGGATGGCAATGAGCCTAATGCCGACCAGATGGCCTATGATGCCGTTAAGGCAGCCTACGAGAATGGCGTTGTCCTCTCTGATTTTGATAACGACGCCGACGGCTGGCTCGACAATATCTATATTTTTTACGCAGGCTACGGCGAATCGGACGGAGGAGGCGAGAATACTGTCTGGCCTCACTCCTTTACTTTGGCCCACAAGGGCAGTCTTGGCGGCATGAAACTAGGCAACTATGCCTGTTCCTCGGAGCGTAACTATGGCGGCAACAGAGCCACTATCGGCACCTTCTGTCATGAGTTTGGCCATACGCTGGGCTTGCCCGATTTCTACGACACAGATTACGAAGACAGTGGAGGAACCGGGCAGGGGCTGGGCAATCTCTCCCTGATGAGCTCGGGCAACTATAACAACCAGGGCCGTACTCCTCCTTATCTGAATACCGAAGAACTGATGGAATTGGGCTGGATCAGTCCTCAGCAGCTGACAGCCGGTGCCAAGATGCTGCCGCCGATCGTAGAAAAGCAGTCCTTTATGCTCGAGACAGACAATCCCGGAGAATATTTTCTCTTCGAGAACCGGCAACGTACCCGCTGGGATGCCTACCTGAGTTCTCATGGCCTGCTGATCTATCATGTGGACAAGTCATCGAACTATGTCCATGGGACCAAGGCCTCGTCACTGTGGAACTCGAACGAGATTAACATCTATCCCGATCATCAGTGCATGTATAATGTCAGAAAGAATGTCTCGGATGCGACATCGGGATTCTATCCTTCCGGCTCCGGCCTGACGGATTTTTCGCCCAATTCCGTACCGGCTGCCGTCGATTGGGTCTCTCTTCCTCTTAAATACGGCCTGTATGACATAGACGAGTCGGAGGGAACCATTTCTTTCAATGTAAAGAACGAAACGCATACCATCTATTTGGGCGGTGTCGTCTCTGACCGCAAGGGAACGCCGGTGGCCTCCGCCTTGCTGTACCTGATACGAACCGATCTGTCGGCTCCGGTTGCCAGACGGGGCAGGATGCATCAGTCGACAGAGAGTTATACGACCCTTTCGGATGCCCAGGGGCATTACCTCTTCGGCGGTCTCCCGGCCGGCAGCTACAAGCTGGTCTGTTATGCCGACGACTTTGCCCGTCAGGAGTACAACCTGACCCTGAGCGAAGGCAGTTACCTGCATCCTGTCATGCTGAGCCCCAAAGGAGAGGAAGACTATGTCGGCACGATTTCCTGGGTGGGGCACAGCACAAGCCAGGTGGGCTCGACAGACGGCTGGTTTGCAGCGGCTGCCCGTTGGGCGGCCCCGGAAGTACAGGACTATGCCGGCTATCGTATCGGTAAGGTCTTTGTCGGACTGGCAGCTTCCTCGTCTTCGGATATGACCGTCACCGTATATTATGGTGACAGGGAAACGGTTTCCAGAACGATTCCTAATGCTTCGCTTACGGATAATTCTACCATAACTATTGATTTTCTGACAGATACGACAACGCTTTATCCGGGAGAGGAACTGCTTGTAGAGGTGGCTTTGTCCCAGGGCGGTTGGCTCTTCACGGACGACGGGCCGGCCGTGTCAGGGAGGGGCGACCTGTATCGTGATGTGCCCGGTGCCGGGTGGTCCGGCCTGCTGGAGACAGACGGTATCGACTGCAATTGGGCTATCGAGGCCGACTGGTACCGGCTGTCCGAATATGTGCCTATGACATCTTTCTCCCTGGACGAGCATCAGCTCAGGCTGACGGTCGGCAGCTCGCAGGTCCTGACCACGGACTATGCACCTTTGGACGCCACAGCCACGGAAATATCCTGGTCAAGTTCGGACGACAGGGTGGCTAGAGTCGATCAGCGGGGCGTTGTCACGGCTCTACAGCCTGGCAAGACCTGTATTAGGGCTGTGACCGACAAGGGCAACTGGCAGGATTCCTGCCTGGTCGGCGTGGTGCCGACACTGGCCTCGTCGTTGACATCCCAGGTCGGTTATCATGCGGCCGCACTGGCTTGGGCCGGAGAAGGTTCTGACAGCTGGCATCTGACATGGACCGATCCACTCACCTCGGAAAGCAGGGATACGACCCTTTTGCAGCCCTGGGTCGGACTTGACGGACTGCAGCCGGCCAATAATTATCGCATTGAGCTGCGTTCGATGCTGGACGGTGTGACCGTCGACTCGCTGGCCACCTCATTGACTACCCGCACTGTCCCTGTTTCGCCGGTTCAGAATGTGCTATATATCAATACGCCGGCGGCTTCGAGAGACAGTCTGGTCCTCCTGGATGTAAAACAACGGCCAGAGGGCTCTACGCTGCATTGGTACTGGGACGGTAAGTCGGTCGGCAGTCCTGTACTGCGCTGGACCGATCGGGAAAGCCACTGGCTGGAACTTAGGATAGTGGATACTTCCGGCCGTTGTACCGAAATGATACGTCGTAAAATAGTATATCCCAATGAAGTCAAATAATAACCATATCTGCAGCCTTGTCTGCCTGACAATCCTGTCACTGTTCCTGACAACCGCCTGTCGGGAGGAGAACTCCATAGTCAGGCAGACCAAAAACTATATACAGACACAGGAGACGGTCGGCGTCTATTCCAGTAGCCGGGCCTTGTATCTTTATGAGGAAGATGTCCATCAGCTGTCTTTCCGTCCCTTGGACAGGACCTGCTGTTTTCAGACGGACGATCAGCGCTCCTTACTGGAAATGACTCTTTCGGACGAACCTTCCGAGAAAAAGAAGCTGACCCTCTATATTTCGGCCAGGGGGTATTCCGGACTGGACAAAGAGTACAAGGTCGAAGTGCTGGCCATTGATAAGGAACATCATCTGGTCAAACTCTTCAATCAGGTCTCTCTGACAGGTTTTCTCATGTATTACGAGTGGCAGTGAATACGATGGACATAGGAAGAAGATTGTTGTGGTTGTGTCTGCTGCTTGTGCCGACATGGACATCCGCCCAGGATTTGTCGATATTCCGTCAGGAGGCTTACCGCCACGCCTCGCTGTCAGTCTGTGTCCGCTCGCTGGACGACGGTCGGACGGTGGCGGAATATCAGTCCGACAGGACACTGTCGCCGGCATCGGTGACCAAGCTCATCACGACGGCGGCGGCTTTGGAATGTCTTGGCCCGGACAGCCGTTTCGAAACCGCCCTGGCCTATGACGGTCATATCGAAGGGACAGTGCTTCGGGGCAATCTATGGATTCTGGCCGGAGGAGACCCCAGCCTTGGCTCGGAATATATGTCTCAGCCGCAGCAATCTTTCCTGCAGCAGTGGATGGCCGCTCTGCGTCAGAGAGGTATCCGCCGTATCGAAGGCCGGGTGCTGCTCTGGTCTGAGCTTTGTGACGAAGAACCGCTTTCACCGGGCTGGACCTGGGAGGATCTGGGAAATTACTACGCAGCCGGTTGCTACGGCGTGGCTGTCTATGATAATCAGTTCCGTCTGGCCTTGCGTTCGGGACGGCCCGGCAGCCGACCGGAAATATTGGAGATTATCCCGGAACTGCCTCTGCTGAGTATTGACAACCGTCTGACGGCCGGCAGTCGGGCAGACAGCGCCTATTTCCATGGGGAACCCTATCGCTGGCAGCGCCTGCTGACAGGTTCGATTCCTGCAAACCGCGAACGCTTTGTCATCAAAGGGGATATTCCCGATCCGGAGGTCTGTCTGGTTGGGCTGCTCGAGAAGGAAATCCGTCGGCAAGGTATCGTCATAGAGGGCCGCTCTATCTCCGTAGAGCCTTACCGTGAAAGGGCAGGGGGCGTATTCCGCTCTGGCCAAGGCAGTCTGAGGCTGCCAGAAAATCAGATCCTTGTCCGTTATTATTCGGAGCCGCTTTCGGAAATTGTCCGTGCGGTCAACTATCACAGCCTGAATATGTACACTGAATATCTGGCTCGTGCTGTCGCAAGAGCCAGAGGTCTGTCCGGTCCGATATCGGCTGCACAAGCCCTGCGTTCTGTCACGGACTTCTGGCAGGAGCGTGGTATCGACTGTTCGTCCTGGTTTTTGAAGGACGCCTGCGGACTGGCTCCCCAAACGGCTTTTCCGCTGAGTTCGATCGTAGAGATACTCTGTTATATGTCGGACAGTGAAAACAGCTCGTTTTTTGCCCGTTCCCTACCTCGGGCGGGCAGAGAAGGAACTGTGCGCTCGCTGGGACAGAGGCTGCCCGGAGAACTGCGTCTGAAAAGCGGTTCGCGTAGCGGTGTACGTGCCTGGGCCGGGTACTATACCATTGGCAGTCATCGCTATGCTCTGGCCTATACATTGAACTACAGCAAATTACCAAGCTCCAAGGTGGTAGACGACTTGGAGCGTTTTATCCTGTCAATCAGTTATTGACAATGAAAGAAATACTACAGATGATCAGCCGTCTGGAACGGACGGTGGCCGCGATGGAGGAGGAAACAGCCTTCCTGCGGCAGCAATTGGAATCTTTGCGTCAGGAGGTAGAACAGGAATTGGCAGTAGCCGCTCCTCGGCCGGTTTCGGTCGATAACTCATCGCAGCCCGAACCTTCTCCGGAACCAGGGTCTTCTCCGGAACCAGAGCCCGCTTCGCCCTCAGAGCCTGCTTCGCAGCCAGAGTCTGAAGCCAGACTGGAAATCAAGCCTGATGGCAGGACGGATGCCGGCGACCAGCCCTCGACGCCCGTGGACAAGGAAACTCCCCAGTCACTGGCAGACTATTATAAACAGCAGCGAGGGCAGGAGACCCTGCAGCAATCGCTTGGCAGCCGTCAGTTTGCCGACCTTCAGAAAGGCATGAGCCTGAACGACCGTTTCCGCTATCAGCGGGATTTGTTTCAGGGAGACAGCGCTATGATGAGCGAGGTGATGTCTGTGCTGGCCGACCTGCGTTCTTTCGAACAGGCCGTTGACATGCTTCGTGCGGATTTCTCCTGGGATGAAGAAATGCCTTCGGTCGTCGATTTTTACAACATGCTGCAGCAGTATTATTCCTGACGTCGATGGCCAAGCTATTTCTAGTTCCGACCCCGGTGGGCAACATGGAAGATATCAGTCTTCGGGCACTCAGGCTTTTGCGTGAGGCAGATCTGATACTGGCCGAGGACACCCGTACCAGCTCACACCTGCTCAGTCATTACGACATCCATACGCCGATGCTCTCTCATCACAAATTCAACGAACACCAGACCGTCGAACAGTTCTCCCGGCGTATCCAGGCAGGTGAGAATGTCGCCCTGATCACCGATGCAGGTACCCCGGGCATTTCTGATCCAGGCTTCCTGCTGGTGCGTCAGTGCATCGAGATGGGAGTCGAGGTGGAGTGCCTGCCCGGTGCAACGGCACTGATTCCGGCAGTCGTGGTTTCCGGCCTGCCCAATGACCGCTTCTTTTTCGAAGGATTCCTGCCGCAGAAAAAAGGCCGTCAGAGCAGGCTCAAAGAACTGTCGGAACTGCCGGTGACATTTATCCTGTACGAATCTCCCTACCGGGTTGTGAAAACCTTGCAGCAGCTGGCACAGTGCTGCGGAGAGGAACGCCGGGCCTCCGTGTCACGTGAAATCAGCAAGAAATTTGAGGAAACGTGCCGCGGCACGCTCGCGGAACTGATACAGCATTTTAGCCAGAACGAAGCCCGGGGCGAATTTGTCATTTGTGTGGCCGGCCGCAAAGAAGATTAATTATGGAACAGAAGACTGTCATCCCTGACGAACAACTGGAAAAGACACTGCTGGTAGGACTGATTACCCCACAGCAGGATGAGCGCAAGAGCAAGGAATACCTCGATGAACTGGCCTTCCTGGCCGAGACAGCCGGCGCTCGTCCTGTCAAGCGTATCGTCCAGCGGCTCGACTCTCCGAATCCGCGGACCATGGTGGGACCAGGCAAGCTCCAGGAAATCAAGAACTACATAGAAGAAAACGAAATTTCGCTGGTCATCTTCGACGATGATCTGACTGCCAAGCAGCACAAAAACCTGGACGATTTTCTGAAGGTGAAGATTCTTGACCGCACCAGCCTGATTCTGAATATATTTGCCGACAGAGCCAAGACGGCCCATGCCAAAACTCAGGTCGAACTGGCCCAATACCAATACTTCCTGCCGCGGCTGACCCGCCTGTGGACCCACCTGGAACGTCAGCGGGGTGGTGGAGGCGTGAACCTGCGCGGTCCGGGCGAAACCCAGATCGAGACAGACCGCCGTATCGTGCTGGATAAAATTGCCCAGCTCAAGCGGGAATTGCAGCGTATCGACAAGCAGAAGACCGTCCAACGCAGCAACCGTGGCAAGATGGTACGTGTCGCGCTGGTGGGCTATACCAATGTGGGCAAGTCCACCCTGATGAACGTCCTGAGCAAGTCGGATGTCTTTGCCGAGAACAAGCTCTTCGCCACGCTCGACACAACGGTCCGCAAGGTCATTATCGACAATCTGCCTTTCCTTCTCTGCGACACGGTCGGTTTTATCCGCAAGTTGCCCCACGATCTGATCGAGTCTTTCAAATCCACTTTGGACGAGGTCCGTGAAGCTGATTTGCTGCTGCATGTGGTGGATATTTCCCATCCGGATTTCGAGGAACAGATAGAGGTTGTCAACCGCACGCTCGAGGAGATACATGCTCTGGACAAACCCATCGTGCTGGTCTTCAACAAGACAGACGCCTTTACCTACACACAGAAAGACCCTGACGACCTGACTCCGCTGAGCCGGGAAAATCTTTCCCTGGATGATTTAAAGAAGACCTGGATGTCGCGTATGAATCAGGATAATTGTATCTTTGTCTCGGCGACGGAAAAGACCAACATGGATACATTCAGGCAGCTTATCTACGACAGGGTGCGTGAGATCCATGTGACCCGTTTCCCCTACAACGATTTCCTCTTTCAGAAATACGATACTCTGGATGATCGGCAAGGTATTGATCAATAATGATTTAATAAGAATATAATATGGCAAATCCAGCATTCAAGTATGCGCCGATGTTCCAACTCGGCCAAGATGAAACGGAGTATTACCTCCTGACCAAAGACTATGTCCATGTAAGTGAGTTTGAGGGCCATCCCATCCTGAAAGTGGACAAGGAAGGCCTGACGGCCCTGGCCAATGCGGCCTTCCGCGATGTGTCCTTCCTTTTGCGCCGCAGCCATAACGAGCAGGTGGCCAAGATACTCGACGATCCGGAGGCCAGCGAGAACGACAAATATGTCGCCCTGACCTTCCTGCGTAATGCCGAAGTGTCGAGCAAGGGCAAACTGCCGCTCTGTCAGGATACCGGTACGGCCATCATCCATGCCGAGAAAGGGCAGCAGGTATGGACCGGCTACTGCGATGAGGAGGCCCTCAGTCTGGGTGTTTACAAGACCTACACCGAGGAGAATCTCCGTTATTCACAGAATGCTCCCCTGAGTATGTACGAAGAGGTGAATACGCGATGCAACCTGCCGGCCCAGATCGACATCGAGGCAGTCGAAGGTATGGAATACCGTTTCCTCTGTGTCACCAAGGGGGGCGGCTCGGCCAACAAGAGCTATCTCTATCAGGAAACCAAGGCTCGTATCCAGAACCCCGGCACCCTGATTCCTTTCCTGGTCGAGAAGATGAAGAGCCTGGGAACAGCTGCCTGTCCGCCTTACCATATCGCCATTGTCATCGGCGGCACCAGTGCAGAAAGAAATCTGCTGACTGTCAAGCTGGCCAGTACCCATTATTATGACAGCCTACCCGTCACGGGCGACGAGACAGGACGTGCCTTCCGTGATATCGAGCTCGAGAAACGGCTTCTGGAAGAGGCTCATAAAATCGGTCTCGGCGCTCAGTTCGGAGGTAAATATCTGGCTCACGATGTACGTGTGGTCCGTCTGCCGCGCCATGGTGCCAGCTGTCCCATCGGATTAGGTGTCAGCTGCTCGGCCGACCGCAACATCAAGGCTAAAATCAACAAAGACGGCATCTGGATAGAAAAAATGGACGACAAGCCCTATGAGCTGATACCCGAAAAGTTGCGCAATGCCGGCGAGGGTGAGGCCGTCCGCATCGACCTGAACCAGCCCATGAAGGAGGTCTGCAAGATTCTGACCAAATATCCCATCGGTACCCGCCTGTCCCTTAACGGCACCATTATCGTAGGACGCGATATTGCCCATGCCAAGCTCAAAGAGCGCCTGGACAAGGGAGAGGGGCTGCCTCAGTATATGAAGGATCATCCTGTATACTATGCCGGCCCGGCCAAGACCCCGGCAGGTATGGCTTGCGGGTCGATGGGGCCGACGACGGCCGGTCGCATGGATCCCTATGTGGACGAATTCCAGAAAAACGGCGGCTCGCTCATCATGCTGGCCAAAGGCAATCGTGCCCAGTGTGTGACAGATGCCTGCCACAAATACGGCGGCTTCTATCTGGGATCTATCGGCGGTCCTGCTGCCATCCTGGCCCAGAATAACATCAAGAGCATCGAATGTGTCGAGTATCCCGAACTGGGAATGGAAGCTATCTGGAAAATTCAGGTGGAAGATTTCCCTGCCTTCATCCTGGTCGATGACAAGGGCAACGATTTCTTCAAACAGCTTAAACCCTGGCCCTGCCACAAATAGCGGGGCCGTCTGCCGGTGAATCAACAGGAAGTCTTTTTTATCCGAAGAATGGACGCGGGCAGTTTTGATCAGGCAGCCGAGCTGTCCCGGAGCATGTGGCCTGTGGTCGGTTTTGTCTATCTGACCGCAGGCGACGTGCTCATTGAGGTGGAGGATCGTTCCTGCCTCTGTGGGGCGGGGCAGTTGCTGCTCATCCCCGAACGCAGTTCTTTCGTAATCCTTCATCATTCGCAGGCTGTAGGTTACCTGGGGGGCTTCCAGCCTTCTTTCCTGAAAGATTCCAGTTCTCTTCATTTTCTGGGAGAACCTCTGCAGCAGGCGTTCTGGTTTGACGAAGGAGCCTTTGCCGGGGAACTGTTCAATATGCTGGCCTGGCGTTATGAATGCGGGGACATGGCCTTTGCGGAAAAGGGCATGGAACTTTTGCTTACCCGGGTAAGGTCTTTGCCCTCGATGCATTTGCCTGAGAGAGTCTCCAGCCTGCTGGAACAGTTGTTTTCCGAGACGGCGCCGCTGCTTCCTGCCAGCGGCTATGCCGCACAGATGGGCATTTCACTCAATTACCTGAACAGAATGGTCAAACTCTCCACGGGGCGTCCGCTCAGCGCCTGGATAGACGCGGCACGCCTGGACCGGGCCAAAAGAATGCTCAAGGAAACCGATGCCGCGATGATAGATGTCGCTGCTGCCGTCGGATACTACGATCAGGGCTATTTCGCCCGTTTTTTCCGCAAGCATACCGGCATGACCCCTTCTGATTTCCGTCGTACCATGCACGGATAATCCTAAAATTGGGTTCTTCCGTTCTGAAAAATCCCGCTTTCCTGCCCGACCTTTGCCTCCGCAATGACGGCAGCATTATTATTATCGACCCTTACTCTGCTCTTACCTCTCAAGGATACGCTCTTGACAGAGGTGACTGTGACAGCCCTGAAAGAGCCGATACCTGCCCGGCAGATTGCTGCGCCCCTGACCCGGCTGGACTCTCCTGAGCTGGCCACACAGGGAATCTATCGGCACAACGCTCTGTCTTCCAGAATTCCGGCCCTGCACATTCCCGATTATGGGGCATCACTGACTTCTACCGTATATTTTCGCGGTCTTGGTTCCCGGATGGAGAATCCTGTCATTGGGCTCTATATAGACGGCATCCCCGTTCTGGACAAAAATGCCTACGACTTTGATTGGGTGGGCGTCCGCAGCGCCACCATGCTGCATGGCCCTCAGGGCACGCTCTATGGGCGCAACACGATGGGCGGAGTCCTGTCTCTCAGCACGCTGTCCCCTTCCTCGGGCGAAGGCCCTTCGCTGTATGCGGAATACGGAACGGCCAATACGTGCCGTCTGGGCGCTTCGTTTATTACAGGCAACCACGCTTTTTCTGTCGGAATGAGGCATACTGACGGATATTTCGGCAATGATTTCAAAGGCCGTCCCTGCGATTCTTACGACGGACTCTCCCTGCGATGGAAGTGGGAAAAGTCGCCGGGAAGCGATACGCAGATCACTCATGTCATGTCGGCCAGCATCAGCCGTGAGGGGGGCTTTGCCTACGGCCTGTACCAGGAGGGTCGGCAATACCCCGTAGCCTATAATGACGAAGGCTCCTACCGTCGGCTTTCGGTCATTGAAGGGATGATTGTTCACCGCCGCACGGAGTCGGCCCAGGCAGACCTCAGTGGCTCTCTGCAGCTGTTGAACGACGATATGCATATGGATCAGGATTTTACCCCTGCCTCGGTCTTTACGCTCCGCCAACAACAGCTGAGCGGAGCTGCCACTTTGGAACTGAACTTGCGTCGTACTGACCGTCAGGCCTCCTGGCAGCCATTGACCGGTTTTTTTGCCTTTTACCGGCTCAACAGCCTGTCGGCTCCCGTGCTTTTCAAACGAGACGGTATCGAAAGTCTCATTCTGGACAATGCCAACAGCCATATCCCGGGTGATATAGGTTATCTGACCATTTCCGACCAGGAGATGCCCGTCACTTCCGACTTCCTGCTCGGCAGCTGGAATGTGGCCCTTTTTCATGAATCGGTCTTCCATTTCGGCACTTGGCATCTGACGGCCGGCCTGCGGCTTGACTATGAGGGCGGTCGCATGGATTACGACTGTCTGTCGACTCTTCATTACCGTTTTATACCCACCATGACGGCCGACAAGCCTTTTTCGGTCACCTATCGGGGCAACACCGTCCATTCCGGCCTGGTGGCCCTGCCCAAACTGACTGTCATGTACGATGTCTCCGACCGGACTGGCCTTTACACCAACATTTCTAAAGGCTACCGGGCCGGAGGCTTCAACACCCAGATCTTTTCCGATATCCTTCAGACCATGATGATGAACGGCCTGATGAGAGACCTGGGAGTCTATCTTGACCGGCCGTTTTCGTCCGTGACAGCCTCCTCGACCGAATATGCTCCCGAATCGGCCTGGAACGCCGAAGCCGGTCTCCGCTATCGCGACACTCATGTCGGTCTGGAAGCCTCGGTTTACTATATGGCTGTCCGCAATCAGCAGCTCACCGTCTTCCCTGCGGGACAGTCCACCGGCCGGATGATGACCAATGCCGGGCGGAGTCGCAGTCTGGGAACGGAGATACAGATGAGATGGCGTACCGATTCTTTTCACAGCAGGCTAAGCTGGTCCTATTGTGATGCACGTTTTGTCCGTTACAACGACGGCAATGCCGACTATGCCGGAAAGCATGTCCCCTATATTCCATCGCATACGCTGTTTCTGGGGGCGGGCTACCGGCTGCCTTTGGAAGGCTGTTCTCTGACGGCCGATGCCGGACTCCGTGCCAACGGTCCCCTATGGTGGAACGAGAGCAATACCCTGAGCGAGCCGATGCGCCTTTTCCTGGACGGCCGCCTGGCACTGGTCTTCCTGCGCTGGGAAATGTATCTGAGAGGCGAAAACCTGACAGATACCCAGGCCCGCAGCTTTTATTTCAGATCGGTGGGCAAGGACTTTTTTGCCTCCTGCAAACCCCGCATGATGACTCTAGGAATATCCGTTAAACTATAAACAAAATGAAAGCAAGAATCTTATTGATTGCCTTGGCAGTCCTGGCCTTTGTCAGCTGCAAGGAAAAGGAGCTAACCCCTCTGGAACCTGAAACGGCCAACTATCTCGGAACGGTAACGGTCGTGTACAACGACTCGTCCTTCGACAACGATTCCATTGAGGTGGCCTTCAACCCCTCTGAGGACGGGTTGAGCGGCTCGGTCACCATTTACAAGATCCGTTTCGTCCCCCAGATGCCCGTCACGATTGATGTTACCGTGCCGAATCTGGCCATGGCCGCCACTCCCGAGAAGATTGTCCTGAGCTGCGAACAGGTGGTTCCTTTGGCCATGGGAGGGGAATTTCCCAGGTATACCGTAACTGATTTCCGAGGAGAAATCGTGGGGAAGGAACTGAGTTTCTCGTTGAACTTCGGTGATTACCCGACCTCTTTCCGGGGATCCCGCCTGATTGAGTGATCAGGGAGCCGTCCGGTATTTTCCCTGGCCGGCATCTTCCAGGATGCTCAGGTAGCTGTGGTAGCGCGACTCGCTGATCTGATGGTCGGCGAGCGCTTTTTGCACGGCACAGTCGGGCTCATGGGTGTGCGTGCAGTTATAGTAGCGGCAATGGGCTGCTGCCCGGAAAATCTCCGGAAAATAATGGCTCACTTCTTCGGGCTGCATGTCGAAGGTGTGAAAGCCCTTGATACCAGGTGTGTCGATAATATAGGTACCGTCCTGCAAATCGTACATTTCCGAATAGGAGGTCGTATGCCGTCCCTTGTCGTGATAGTCGGAAATCCGGCCCACTTTGGCGTCGGCCCGGGCGTATAGCCGGTTAAGGAGGGAGGATTTCCCTACGCCTGAATTGCCTGAGAGCAGGCATACTTTTCCCTGGATAAGGCCGCGGAGAGCATCGATGCCTTCGTCCTTCAGCACGGAAACCCGCCGGCAGGGATAGCCTACAGCCGAATATAGCCTCACCAGCCCGTCCAGATAGAGGTTTTCTTCTTCGTCGTAGAGGTCGGTTTTGTTGAAGACCAGGCAGGCCGGTATGCGGTAGGCCTCCGTGGTGGCCAGGAAACGGTCGATGAAGACCAGATTAGTCTCAGGGTGACTGACGGTGACAACAAGCAGGGCCAGGTCGATGTTGGCCGCGATGATGTGCAGCTGTTTGGACAGATTGGCCGGTTTGCGGACGATGTAGTTGCGCCGGTCGTCAATTTCGCTGATGAGCCAATTGCCCTGGTCTCCGACGACAGTCACGCTGTCTCCGACCACGACCGGGCTGGTGCTCCGTATCCCCTTGATACGCAAATTGCCCTTAATCTTACACTCCAGCACTCCCGTTCCGGTCCGTACCAGATAGGAGCTGCCGGTGCTCTTAATGACAATCCCCTTGGCCACGGTCAGACGGTCATGATTTCTTTTTCCTTGTCGGCTGCTATTTCATCGATACGCCTGATGTATTTGTCGTGGCTTTTCTGGACTCTCTCTTCGTAATCCTTGCCGTTGTCTTCCGACATACCTTCCTTGACAAGTTTTTTGACCGAGTCGATGGCGTCGCGACGGGCGTTGCGAACGCTGATCTTGGCATCTTCGGCCTCCTGACGCACCTGCTTGCCGAGCTGGCGGCGACGCTCTTCGGTGAGCGGCGGAATGGTCAGGTGAATGGTCTCTCCGTTATTGGCCGGGGTGATGCCCAGATCGGAGGCCATGATGGCTTTCTCGATATCCTTGATCAGGTTTTTTTCCCAGGGCTGGATGGCAATGGTGCGGGCATCGGGGATGGTGACCGTGGCGACATTGATCAGAGGGCTGGGGGTGCCGTAGTAGTTGACACGGATGTTGTCCAGGATGTTGACACTGGCCTTGCCGGCACGGATGCGGGAAAGGGATTTGTCCAGGAACTGAATGGTCTGTTCCATACTTTCTTCTGCCATGGAAAGCAGCAGATCAGCTTCTTCGTTCATAATGTTGGTATTTTGCTTGTTGTCTGTTGTCAATTGTGAACCAGTGTGCCGATACCTCCTTCAGTGAGCACTTTTCGGAGGTTGCCCTTGACATCCATATTGAAGACGATGATGGGCAGGTTGTTCTCCTTGCACATGGTCGTGGCCGTCAGATCCATCACCTTCAGGCCCCGGCGGTAGATTTCGTCATAGCTTATCTCATCGAAGCGGACAGCCTTGGGATCTTTTTCCGGATCGGCCGTATAGATGCCGTCTACCCTGGTTCCTTTGAGCATTACGTCGGCTTCGATTTCAATGCCGCGCAGCGAGGAGCCGGTGTCGGTGGTGAAGTAGGGGCACCCGTTCCGCAGGAGAAGATACAGATTTCACCCTTTTCGAGGCATTCCAGGGCACGGGTCTTGCTGTAGAATTCGCCGATGGGCTCCATGCGGACTGCCGTCAGCACCCGGGCTTTGGCACCGATGCTTTCCAGCGCACTGCAAAGAGCCAGGCTGTTGATGACGGTGGCCAGCATGCCCATCTGGTCGCCTTTGACACGCTCAAATCCTTTGGAGGCGCCACTCAGACCACGGAAGATATTCCCCCCGCCGATGACAATGCCAATCTGTACGCCGGCCTGGGCCATTTCCTTGATTTGCACGGCATAGTCGTTGAGACGTTCAGGATCGATGCCATACTGCATTTTCCCCATCAGAGACTCTCCGCTCAGTTTGAGCAATATCCTTTTGTATTTCATGTTGGGCTTTTTTAGGTGGCTGACAAAAAATGTTACTTTACAGCAAAGGTAGTATAAGATATGCGTAATGCCAAAAAAAATGCCTGGGCCCAGTTCTCCTGCTGCCCTGACGGGAGGGCGGTCACAGGACGAAGGCCACTTCCTTGAATGCGTACTCTTGCACCTGGGAGCGGTCCCTGCGCTGCAGGTGCAGGCGGCCGTCGCGGCCTATGCCGACGATTCTCCCTTCGAACAGGCCCTGCGCATCGCGGTAAGGATGCCAACCCTCGCGCCGGTAGAGCCGCTGCCGGTATTCGTCCTGCAGCGCTGATGTGGCTGAGCCTGTCAGTCGGTCGTACTGCTCGAGAAAACACCTGTGCAGGTTACGCGTCAGGCTCGGAAGGTCGTAGTGCCGGCCTGTCAGCTGGCAGAGTGAAACGGGGTTGGGCGCATCGCTGCGGAAAACCCTCTGGTTGACGTTCAGTCCCAGTCCGCAGACAGCCTCCAGCAGCCGGTCTCCACCGAGTGTGTTCTCGATCAGTATGCCGCCCAGCTTGCGGTCTCCGACATAGATGTCATTGGGCCATTTGATGCACAGTCCGGGCAGATGCTCCGACTCCAGGCAACGGCAGACGGCAAGGGAAAAGGCTTCGGAGAGCAGAAACGACTCCCGGGCGGGCAGGCAGTCCGGGCAGAGCAGCAGACTCAGGGCGATGTTCAGTCCCGGTTCGGCTTCCCAGCGGTTGCCCTGCTGTCCGCGTCCGGCCCTCTGGCGGTAGCAGACGAGCATATCTCCGTCTTCCCAGCGAAGGTCGGACGGATCAGGCTCACCACGGTGCTGCCGTCCAAGCCGCGAGAGCAGCTCGCTGTTGGTAGAGTCTGTTTCTTCGATATGGATGATGCGGTTCATGGATGCTTCCTTATTTATGTCAGGGGTGGAGGATAGGCATCTTCGATGTGCTCTGTACGGAAACCCTCTCCCTGTCGCAGTACGGAAATGATGTCGAAGCGTACGGGCAGGTCTGTTCCCGTCTGCCGTACGTAGTGGTGGGCTGCCTGTACGATGCGTCTGATTTTCTGTGGAGTGACCGCCTGCCAAGGCTCCAGATAGTCTTCGCTGCTGCGTGTCTTGACCTCGGCTATGACCAGCCAGTTCCGGTTGCGGGCCACGATGTCGAGTTCTTTGTGGCCGGAATGCCAGTTGCGGGCTAAAATCTCATAGCCCTTGCTTTGCAGCAGATCGACGGCCAGGTCTTCACCGGTTTTTCCGAGCAGGTTGTGTTCAGCCATCAGCGTCTATTCTGGAAAAAACGGCTCATCAGGTCGCTGCACTCCTTGGCAAGCACGCCGGCGGTGACTTCGGTTTTAGGATGCAGGGCCCCGGGAGCGAGACGGGTATAGCCCCTTTTTTCGTCCTCTGCGCCATATACCAGCCGGCTGAGCTGTGACCAGCCAAGGGCGCCGGCACACATGACGCAGGGTTCGACAGTGACATAGAGGGTACAGTCTTTCAGATATTTCCCTCCCAGACTGTTGCTGGCCGAAGTAATGGCCTGCATTTCGGCATGGGCAGTGGCATCGTGGAGCAACTCGGTCAGATTGTGGGCCCTGGCGATGATGCGCCCGCGGCAGACCACCACGGCCCCTACCGGCACTTCGCCGGCCTCAAAGGCATCAAGGGCCTCCTGTAGGGCGGCTCTCATGTATTTTTCGTCGTCCATGTCAGAAGAGGGTCGGATAGTCTTCTATGAATTTCTGTGAAACCTTTCCCAGAATGGTTTTGCGCAGAAACATCGATCGGTTGGCAATCTTGTAGCGCTTGCAATAAACCGTCAGGGCGTCAAATTCCGTCTCGTTCAGATTGAAGACGATGCGTTTGTTCCTTAGCGGAGACTTGGGCCTGACAGGCAGTGGCTTCTTTTTCCTTTTTTTCATGACTTAGGACAGGCTGTGTCTGGACCGATAGCGCCAGGCGATGGTGCAAAGTATGATATACCAGAGGATGCAGATGGCCAGTCCCCGCAGTCCAAGCAGCCCGAGAATCGGCAGGATACCGGCCAGGAAAAGGTAGCGCAATTCGTTGCCCTTCCAATGGAAATGCTTGAACTTGAGTGAGAACATGGGCAGTGCACAGTTGAGCAGCCAGGAAAACACCAGCACGCCGGCCAGTATCCACAGCGGATCGACCCGGTTGTCCTGCTGAAAACCGAGGATGCCGAAAGCCCAGAATATTGCGTTGGCCGGAGTGGGCAGGCCGATGAAGTCGGAGGTCTGGCGAGGATCCAGGTTGAAGCGGGCCAGGCGCAGGGCCGAAGCTGCCACCATGATAAAGACGGCAAAGGACAGCCATGTCCAGTGCTCGGCTCCCAGCACCGATTCTTGCAGATGAAGCTGAAGAAAACTGTACACCATGGCCGAAGGTGCCATGCCGAAGCTGATCAGGTCACTCAGCGAATCCAGTTCCTTGCCGATTTCGGAACCGGCATGTAACAGTCGGGCGGCAAAGCCGTCGAAAAAATCAAAGACGGCCGCCAGGACAATAAAGCCTGCGGCCAGAGGGTAGCGTCCCTGAAAGGCGAAAACCGTGGCGACAGAGCCGCAGAAGGCATTCATCAGGGTCAGGGCGTCTGGAATATATTTGCGTATCATTTTGCCACAGATTTGAAACGGGCTATCCTGGTCTGGTTGCCTTTGACACGGTCCCCCGGTCTGACCATGACCTCCACCGAGTCGGGAGGGAAGAACAAATCCACCCGGGAACCGAATTTGATGAAGCCCAGCTGGCTGTTCAGGCTACTCTCATCACCCTCGTGAGCATAGGTGACGATACGGCGGGCCACAGCTCCGGCAATTTGTCGGAGCAATACCGTCTGCCCCCCGTGACGGGCTTCTATCAGGATACTCGAAGACTCGTTCTCCTGGCTCGACTTGGGCAGCCAAGCAGCCTGGAAACGGCCCTTGCGATGGCTGACGTGGCGTACTGTGCCGTTCAGGGGATACCAGTTGGCGTGGACGGCTGTGACGGGCATGAATATGGAAATCTGCAGGCACGGTGCCTTCAGCAGGCGATCTTCAAAGGCGGGTTCCACCACGACCACGCGTCCGTCGGCAGGGGAGAGGATGTCTTCGTCGCCCATGTCTTTTATAATGTTGACCGGATTGCGGAAAAAGAGGATGAAAAATGACAGTATCACCACGGAAATACCCAGAGCGGACCAGGCTATCCAGCCGGCCCCCAACCTGAACAGGAGGATGTTGAGGCATGTCAGCACCAAGGCCGACAGCACGATAAGCGGTAATCCTTCCCGATGTATGAGACGGTGTTTGGAGGTCTTCATGAGAGATGGGCGATAGCGACAGCAAAAATAAAAATAATCTGACATTCTGCCAATGAGAGCCCATTTTTTTTATTACCTTTAAGGCCTGGATAACTCCAATAATAATCGTCTCAATATGAGTTCTTTTGTACATCTCCACGTTCATACCCAGTACTCCGTGCTTGACGGACAGGCTTCCGTACAGGCGCTGGTTGACAAAGCCATCGCCGACGGCATGCCCGCCATCGCCATCACAGACCACGGCAACATGTTTGGTGTCAAGGAATTCACCAACTATATCAAGAAGGCCGTCAAGAAGCATCAGGAAAAGGGCGAGGACGTAGCGCTCAAGCCCATTATCGGCTGCGAGGTCTATGTGGCCCGGCACGGCAAGGGAAACAAGCGCCGCGAGGTCAAGGACGATGCCCGCGGCTGGCACCTGATACTGCTGGCCAAGAACTATCAGGGCTACAAGAACCTCATCAAAATCGTTTCCCGGGCTTGGACCGACGGTTTGTACTATACCCCGCGTACCGACCATGCCGACCTGGAGAAATACCACGAGGGCCTGATCTGCTGCTCGGCCTGTCTTGGCGGCGAGATTCCGCAATACATTCTTAAAGGCGACCTGGAAAAGGCTGAAGCCGCTGTCCTATGGTTCAAAAAACTTTTCGGAGAGGATTACTATCTGGAACTGCAGCGTCACAAGCCCACTGTCCCCGAGGCGGCACAGGATACCTATCCCAAGCAGCTTGAGGTCAATGCCCGGCTCATGGAACTGGCCCGTAAGCACGACATCCGGCTTGTCTGCACCAACGATGTGCACTTTGTCAACGAAGAGGACGCCGAGGCCCACCACCGGCTGCTCTGCGTCAATACGGGCAATGATGTGAACGACTACACCAAGATGGCCTACACCAAGCAGGAATGGTTCAAGACCACGGCAGAGATGTCGGCCCTGTTTGCCGATGTGCCCGAGGCTCTGGCCAGTACCCTGGAAATTGCCGACAAGGTGGAGACCTATTCCATAGACCACAAGCCTATCATGCCCGATTTCGAGATACCTCCCGAATTCGAGGATCAGGATGCCTATCTGCGCCACCTTACCTACGAGGGCGCCAAGCGGCTCTATCCCCAGCTGACCGACGAGCTGACCGAACGTATCGACTTTGAGTTGGAAACCATCAAGAATATGGGCTTCCCTGGCTATTTTCTCATAGTCCAGGACTTTATCGCCGGTGCCCGGTCCCTGGGAGTCTCCGTCGGACCCGGCCGAGGCTCGGCCGCCGGTTCGGTGGTGGCCTACTGTCTGGGTATCACTAAGGTGGATCCTATCAAGTACGATCTGCTGTTTGAGCGCTTCCTGAACCCCGACCGCATATCCCTGCCCGATATCGACACCGACTTTGACGATGACGGGCGAGGCGAGGTCCTGCGCTGGGTGGAAAACAAATACGGCAAGGAAAAGGTCTCGCACATCATCACCTACGGCACGATGGCCACCAAATCGGCCATCAAGGATGTGGCGCGTGTGGAAAAGCTGCCCCTGTCCGAGGCCGACCGCCTGGCCAAGCTGATTCCCGACCGCCTCAGTGTGACGGAAGACGGCAAGGAAAAGTCGCTCAAGATCAATTTCCAGAATTGTCTGAAATATGTTCCCCAGCTCAAGGCCGAGCTCGAGTCGGGTGCCCCGCTGGTGCAGGAGACCCTGAAATACGCCATCCAGCTGGAAGGCAATGTGCGCAACATCGGCGTCCATGCCTGCGGCGTGATTATCGGTCGGGACGATATTTCCGACTGGGTCCCCGTCTGTACGGCCGACGACAAGGAAACGGGCGAGAAACTGCTGGTGACCCAGTACGAAGGTTCTGTCATCGAGGATACCGGCATGATCAAGATGGACTTCCTCGGCCTGAAAACCCTGTCCATCCTCAAGGAAGCCCAGCGCAACATCAAGCGGCGCCACGGGGTGGAGGTGGACCTGGACAATATCCCTCTGGACGATCCCCTGACCTACGAACTCTACTGTGCCGGCAAGACCATCGGCACCTTCCAGTTCGAATCGCCCGGCATGCAGAAATACCTGCGGGAGCTTCAGCCCTCGCAGTTCGGCGATTTGATTGCAATGAACGCCCTCTATAGGCCGGGCCCGATGGACTATATCCCGGATTTCATCGACCGTAAGCATGGCCGTAAGCCGATTGAGTACGATATCCCCTGCATGGAGAAATACCTTAAGGAGACCTACGGTATTACCGTCTATCAGGAGCAGGTGATGTTGCTTTCGCGTCAGCTGGCAGGCTTCACCCGTGGTCAGAGCGACACGCTTCGTAAGGCCATGGGTAAGAAGCAGATCGAGAAGATGAAGGAGCTCGAAGGCTTGTTCTACGAAGGCGGCGAGGCCAACGGGCACTCCCGTGAGATCCTGCAGAAGATCTGGAACGACTGGAAAAAGTTTGCCGAATACGCTTTCAACAAGTCCCATGCCACCTGCTACTCGGTGGTGGCCTTCCAGACGGCCTACCTTAAGGCTCATTATCCTTCGGAATACATGGCGGCCGTCATGACCCGCAACATCAACAATATTTCGGAAGTCACCAAGCTGATGGCCGAGTGCAAGTCAATGGGCATCAAGGTGCTTGGGCCCGACGTCAATGAATCAGGCCTCCACTTCACAGTCAACAGTCAGGGCAACATCCGCTTCGGGCTGGGGGCCATCAAGGGCATGGGAGAGTCGGCGGCCAAGGCCATCATCGAGGAACGTGAGAACAGCGGCCCCTACGAATCGGTCTTCGACCTGGTCGAACGGGTCAGCCCCGCCCAGTGCGGCCGCAAGAATCTGGAAATCCTCTCCATGGCCGGAGCCTTTGACGGCTTTGAGGGCATGACCCGCGAACAGTACCGCATGCTGACCGACAGGGGAGAGCCTTTCCTTGATGTGCTGGTGCGATACGGCCAGAAATTTCAGGAAGACAGGCAGAACATGTTTGGAAGCATCTTCGGTGACGATATGTCAGTCACCGTCACCCGGCCCACGCCGCCGCCATCGCCCTTGGATTTCTCCGTCATCGAACGCCTGAATCTCGAAAAAGACTGCATCGGCATGTTCCTGTCGGCACATCCTCTGGATCAGTACTATGTCTATATGAAGTACATCTGCACGCTGACCACCGACCGCATCGCCCCGATGATCAACGACATGAGCTTTCAGACCGGCCGGGAATACATACTGGCGGGCATGGTGACCGAAGTCCGCACACGCATGACCAAGAAAGGCGACGAAATGGCCGACGTGACCATAGAGGACTACCAGGGCTCCTATACGCATACCTTCTTCCCCAAGACCTACGTGAAGTTCCGGAACTTCCTCTACAAGGGCGCTTTCCTGTCCATACGCGCACGTTTCGTACAGCGCATGTACTCCGACAGGATAGAACTGGATATAGCCCAGATTTCACTTTTGTCGGAAGTGATAGAAACTGGTTTTGAGAAACTGCAGGTCGCCTTGCCGCTGAGTCAGATCGACGAGTCCTTTGTCAGCGACTTTATGGCACATATCGATGAAAATCAGGGCAACACCATGCTCCATCTGGCCGTCTATGACGACACGGTGCAGCCGCGGCTCAGCACACGCATGCACTCTGTGCGACGCAAAGTGCGCCTGACCAAGGACCTGATGGACAATCTGGAAGCCATGAGCGGTCTGATGATCCGGGTCAGCTGACAGGCATTTTGGCCCGGTTTTTGCTGTAACAGCATCGGAGCGTTCCGGACAACTCTCCTATGGATGATGATTTTATTGTTTAACTAGTTAATAATTAAAATTATGGCACTTACAATTACTGATGCGAACTTTAACGGGATCCTGAACTCAGGCAAGCCGATGGTGGTCGATTTCTGGGCCGAATGGTGCGGTCCCTGCCGTATGGTCGGTCCCTATGTCGAAGAACTGGCAGCCGCTTATGCAGACCAGGTGAATATCGGCAAAATGAATGTCGATGAAAATGATGAGGTTTGCGCCCAGTTCGGCATCCGTAATATTCCGACCATCCTGTTTTTCAAGGACGGTCAGTTGGTGGACAAACAGGTGGGAGCCGCCACCAAGAGCCAGCTTGAAGAAAAAGTCAAGAAACTGCTCTGATATCCCGACATGAAGAAAGACCGCCTGCTCTGGGCCGATGACGAAATCGACCTGCTCAAGCCCTATGTCCTTTTCCTTGAGGAGAAGGGCTACGAGGTTGTTACGGCCACCAATGGGCGGGATGCCCTGGATTTATGCCGCCAGCAGCCCTTCGACCTGGTCTTTCTCGATGAAAACATGCCCGGGCTGAGCGGTCTGGAGACCCTGAACGCCATCAAGGAGACCCTGCCTTCGCTGCCCATTGTGATGATCACCAAGAGCGAAGAGGAGAACATCATGGATCAGGCCATCGGCAACAAAATCGCCGATTACCTTATCAAACCGGTCAATCCCAGTCAGATTCTGTTGACACTGAAGAAGAACTTGCATAAGTCGGCCATTGTCAACGATGCCCTGACACAGGATTACCGGCAACGTTTCCAGGAAATCGGGACGATGATTGCCCAGGCATCCTCTGTGGAAGACTGGCAGGAGGTCTGGCGCAAACTGGTCTATTGGGAACTGGAGCTGGAACAGGCTCAGACGGGCATGGACGAGTTTCTTCAGATGCAGAAACGGGAGGCCGATACCCTCTTTGCCAAGTTCGTCGTCAAAAACTATCTGCAGTGGATGACGCGTCCCGAAACACGGCCGCTGATGAGCCCCGACCTGTTCAAGACCAAAGTCTTCCCGCTGCTTGACAAGGGCGAGCATGTCTGGTTCATCCTGATCGACAATTTCCGTTTCGATCAGTGGCGCCGTATCGCGCCCTACATTTCGGAATATTTCCAGATTGACGAACAGCTCTATCTGAGCCTGTTACCCACAGCTACGCAGTATGCCCGCAATGCTGTCTTTTCGGGGCTGATGCCCCTTCAGATCCAGCAGATGTTTCCCGAGCTCTGGATAGACGAGGACGAGGATCAGGGCAAAAACCAGAACGAGGAACCTCTCATCGGCAAACAGCTGGAGCGCTTTCGCCGGCAATGTCCGTTCAGCTACCATAAAATCAGCGATGTGGCAGCCGGAGAACGTCTTGTCGATGACATGCGGCGCCTGATGGACAATCCGCTCAACGTGGTGGTGTTCAACTTTATCGACATGCTGTCTCATGCCCGCACGGAATCCAAGATGATACGTGAACTGGCTTCGAGCGAGGCCGCCTATCGTTCGCTGACCGAGTCCTGGTACCGGCACTCTTCCTTGTCGGTACTGCTGCGCTATCTTTCCGAGCAGCATGTCAAGGTCATCCTCACCACCGACCACGGCACGATTCGGGTGGACAATCCTGTCAAGGTGACAGGCGACAGGAATACCAACACCAACCTCCGTTACAAACTGGGCAAGAATCTGAACTACAATCCCAAACAGGTGTTCGAGGTCAGGCAGCCGGCGCAGTTCCATCTGCCTTCCCCCAATCTGAGCACCTCCTATGTGTTCGCCATGAACAATGACTTCTTTGCCTATCCGAACAATTACAATTATTATGTCGGCTACTACAAGGATACCTTCCAGCACGGCGGAATCTCGCTTGAGGAGATGATGATTCCCCTTATCACCCTGGAGGGCAAGTAGCACACTATGGGAAAGCTATGGACAAACTGGTATTCTCATTAAACGAAATCGGGCGGGCCGCCCGGCAGTTCCTGACGGCGGCGGGGCAGTGTAGGGTATTTGCCTTCCATGCAGAAATGGGAGTGGGTAAAACTACCTTCATTAAAGAAGTCTGCCGGCTGCTGGGGGTGAATTCCGAGGTGAACAGCCCCACCTTTGCCATCATCAACGAGTATCATAGTGAACAAGGACCGGTCTATCATTTCGACCTTTACCGGCTGAAACAGGTCTCCGAGGCTTTCGACATCGGTTGTGAGGATTATTTCTACAGCGGCTGCTACTGCTTTGTAGAATGGCCGGAACTGATCGAAGGCATGCTGCCAGAGGACTGCTGTCACGTTCATATCCGGGAATTGCCCGACGGCCGCCGGGAACTCTCGCTTGCTACAGACTGATCCATACCAGTGCCGTATAGACGGCATTGGTGAGTCCTGCCATCAGCAGGCAGCCATTGTATTGAGCTCCGGAAGAAGTCAGCACTTTATAGTATAAAAACAGCGCCGGCACTACGACCAGCAGGGCCAGAGACGGCCCCAGGGACAGCCAGGCGGCCAGGGGCATGAGCAGTACGATGATGCCCAGACCGGCCAGAGCCGCTTTTTTGCCGAAGCGCACGGGAAAGGTTTTCTTGTTGACGGCCCTGTCGTCCTGTATGTCACGTAGGTTGTTGATAGCCAGTACACACATGCTGATCAGTCCGTTCACACCGCCGGCCAGGAGCGCCTTTTCTCCCAAGCTGTCGGGCAGGCTGAGATTCAGTTGCAGCCAGGTTTCCGTCCAGGGCCAGGCCGAAGCCTGTTGCAGCCACACTGTTCCCCAACAGGCGAGCAGGCCGTAGTAGAGCAGGACAAAGACATCGGCAATCCCCAGATAGGAGAGTGAATAGTCGGTCGCCGTATAGAGCCAGGCAAACAACAGGGCCGTCAGTCCGATAATCAGTATGGGCCAGCCGCCTGTCCAGACCAGAACGGCTCCTGTGAGTACTGCGACAGTCAGCGCCGCCAGGCAGGCGCGGCGTATCTGGCCTTCGCTGACCGTCCCTTCGGCCAGGGCCCGCTTGAAGCCCTGCCGTCCCTTGTTGTCGGCCCCTCGCCGGAAATCGTAGTAGTCATTGATCAGATTGGACAGTATCTGCAGGGCCAGTGCGCAGCAAAGGGTAAGCCAGGCCACCGCAGCATTGGTCTGGCCTGTCAGGGCGCTACTCAGCTTCCAGCCTACCAGTACCGGACAGGCGGAGGCAAACAATGTCTGCGGGCGGACAATCTTGAACCATAGCAGCAACTTTCCTCCGGGACTGCGCCGGCCGGCCGAAGGACTCTGTCCGCTCTTATTTTCGGGCTGTATAGATGGTCGTGATGCCATAACTCAGTGTTTTGTATTCAGCTTGGCTTAGGCCGGCTGCCAGCAGACGATCGGTCATGTCCCGGCCCCAGACAAAAGCCTTGACGCTCCTGTTCAGATAGCTGTAGGCGGTCTTGTCATGGCTGACCAGGCGCCCCACACGGGGGAGGATATGGGTGAAATACAGATCGTAGCCCCAGGCAATCAGTCGGTTGTCGGGATAGGAGAACTCAAGTATCATCAGCTGTCCTCCCGGACGCAGGACCCGACGCATCTCCCTGAGCCCTTGGTCGAGGTCGGCAAAGTTGCGCACCCCGTAGGCGCAGGTCACCGTGGCAAAACTGTCGTCCTCAAAAGGCAGTTCCAGTGCGCTGGCTCTCTGAAGGAGGATTTGTTCATTCCGGCCTGCCTGATGGATTTTCTCCCGGCCGATTTTCATCATCTCTTCCGACAGATCCACTCCCAGCACGCAGTCTGCTTTCCCCTGTCGGACAATCTCCAGGGCCAGGTCGGCTGTGCCGGTGGCTACGTCGAGCAGCCTCTGGCCGGCTTCTACGGGGCTGAGCGCGGCAACAGCCCGGCGCCGCCAACGGCGGTCGACATTCAGCGAAAGCAGATGATTGAGCAGATCGTACCGACGGGCGATACGGTCGAACAGACTGCCTATTTGCTGTTTCTCTTTCAAGGCTGTATGTTTGGATGCGCCCCTGTGACTTGTATGCAGCAGGCGGAGGATTTCGACTGTAAAGATACGGCAAGCCGTCTGCAATCCCAAATAATATGCTTACATTTGCCCGCAAAACATGCCTTATGAAAAAAACGTTCTTACTGCTGAGTGTCCTGTTGGGCATCGCGTTTGCTCTCGGAGCCCAGAACCGTATCCAGACGGAAGAGGTATCCAGTTCGCTGCTGGGACACAGTGTGAAAGTCAATGTCTGCCTGCCGCGTTATTTCGAGAGTTCAGACAGACACTATCCGGTGCTTTACCTGCTGCACGGTCTCTACGGTGTTCATACCGACTGGGAAAATCGCGGTGGCCTGAGAGCTGTCCTTGACGAGCTCAACGGGACGGGCGAGGCAGCCGAGATGATCGTCATCATGCCCTGTGCCGGGGACCCCGACGTACAGCATGTGCAGAACGGCTATTTCAATATGCCCGGTTGCCCTTATGAGGATTTTTTCTTCGAGGAACTTATTCCGGCCATGGAACAGAAATACCGCTGCGGCGGAGCCAAACAGCTTCGGGCCGTGGCCGGTCTGTCAATGGGCGGCGGAGGCAGCGTGGTCTATGCCCAGCGTCATCCGGACATGTTTTCCAGCTGCTACGGCATGAGTGCCTGGCTGGACAATCAGATGAACCAGGTACGACAGCCCGAGAACCAGGACAACAAACTCTACATCACGGCCATGTCGGTGCGTGAGCATTCCGCCTTGGATTTCATCGACAATGCCGACGAAAAGACCGTCCAGGCTCTGCGCGGTGTAAAATGGTTCCTCGACTGTGGCGATGACGACGGCCTGCTGCAGCTGACCACCGATCTGTTCCTGAAAATGAAGCGCCGGGGCATCCCCTGTGAACTGAGGGTCCGCAACGGTGCCCACACCTGGGAGTATTGGCATACGGCACTGCGTCTGTCCCTGCCTTTCGCCTCTCGCAATTTTACCTTTTAGTTTTTCTTTGTTTCAGCGGCCGGGCGCGAAGCCGGAAATGCCGCTTACTCCTTCCTTTCCCTGACCAAAACTGTCGATGGTAATGTCCTTGACAAAAAGGTTCTTGACATGTTCCGCATTGTTGTGGAACTGGGTCAGGTGCCTGACGTGAACCCGCTCGATATTGACCCCGTCGATGGGATCCCGGCTGTCGCCACGCAGCTCATAGACGGCATCGGCCTGCCCGGCTTCGGCATCGCGGATGCTGATGTTGCGGATGCGGGTGATGCGGGTCTCGAAAGTCGGTACTATGTCTCGCCACTGATACAGAACATCGGTGTCAATTTCAAATACGCGCAGCATGTGGGTGGCCGATACCTTTTCGACGGTGATATCCTCGATAAAGCCGCCCCGGCGGTGGTTGGTCTTCAGGTAGAAAAGTCGATAGACGCGGTCGCTGGAATGGCAGTCGTGCATATAGACCCGGCGCACGCCGCCCGACATCTCGCTACCGATACCCAGCAGGCAATGTCCCTGCACCACCTTGCAATGACGCACCACGATGTCCTGGGTGGGCATGTCGGCGGCCCAGCCGTCCTGGTTGCGGCCGGCCTTGAGCACCACCGCATCGTCGCCCTGGTCGAAGACGCAGTTCTCCACCAGGGCATGCTGGGTCATCTCCAGATCGATGCCATCGTTGTTGTGTCCGTGGGCATAGACATCCAGGCCGTGCACCCAGACATCACGGCACATATAGGTATGAATGGTCCAGAAGGGGCTCTCGCGTATCTTGAAGCCGTCGAGCCGGATATTGCGGCAACGGTTGAAATGGATCAGATGCGGCCGCATCTGCACGCCTTCCCGCTCCATATGCCGGTCTTCGACAGGCACCTGGGTAGAGCACATGGCATAGAGCTGACGGGTGGCCTGGATATGCGAGTCTGGCCGCTTGAACCAGCTGCGCCAGAAGTCCATCTTGGGCGCCAGCATCCCGGGGCCGCTGATGGCAATGTTTTCACACTCGTAGGCATAGAGCAGGGGGGAGATGTTCATACATTCGGCCCCTTCCCAGGAGGTCCGGACAGCTGGATAATACAGGCTCAGGTCATCGTCGAAGATCACCTTGGCGCCCTGGCTGAGATAAAGGTTGCAATTGCTCTTGAAATGAACGGGGCCGGTGAGCCATTCGCCCTGGGGTACGACCACGCGTCCGCCGCCGGCCTTGTGGCAGGCGGCCATGGCTTTGGCAAAGGCGGCCGTGGTGGCTTTCACATTGCCCGGTTTGGCGCCGTAGCGGGTAATCGGGAAGTCCTTTTCGGGAAAACTGTACATGATCAGCGGTTCGAAGCCGTAGGGAGATTCGGGAGCCTCGACTCTGACAGCTTCGCCAGCTGACAGAGCGGCTACCGACAGCCATACAACGAGCAGGAAGGAAATTCTTTTCATAGTTGGATATGTTGGAAAAAGACACAAGACATTTTACCGGACAAATATAGTCTTTTTCCGGGATAAAAAGTTTATACCAGTCTGATGGCATTGATGTTGCGGCCGCAGCAGAGGCCTTCGCGGCGGGCTGAGTAGAAACGGGTCTCGGTATAGGTGTCCACGGCACAGACCTGTATGTTTTCGGGCTGCAGTCCGCTCTGCTCAAGCAGCCAGCGGTTGGCCGAAAACAGGTCGATATGCTCTCCGCCCGACATGGGCCGGCCGTTGCCCTGACCACGGAAAGACCAGACTATATCCATGGGGAAGCCGGCCTGACGGAAAGCCTCCGTCACTTCCGGCCCGACCTGGAAGCTGTCCGGTCCGATGGCCGGACAGACGACCGCCCGCACATCGCCAGGTCGGCAGCCGAAGAGACCGGCCATTCTTTGGAGGGTCTTTTGGGAGATCCGCTGTACGGTGCCCCGCCAGCCGGCATGCACCGCGGCAACCACCCTTTGCCGCGGGTCGTAGAGCAGGACGGGAACACAGTCAGCCGTCCTGACTCCGATGGCAACCTCTCTGAGCTTGGTAATGAAGGCATCATAGCCTTCCAGCGCCTCGCGTGTCAGGCCGGGACGGTCGATAAGGGCGATACGGCTTCCGTGCACCTGATGGCCCTGGACCACCGGGTAGGGCAGCAGGGAGTCTCTGTGGGCGGTGAAAGCCTCCACACCCTCACCGAGTGAATATTCAAAGAGATGGTTGCCAGTCATGCGCAGCAAAAAAAACTGCAAGAGACGAAAGAACTCTTGCAGTTGAAAAAGAGTGGAGCATAGCGGACTCGAACCGCTCACCTCGACACTGCCAGTGTCGCGCTCTAGCCGGATGAGCTAATGCCCCTCGGGTCTCGTTTTCTGAGAACGGGTGCAAAGATACTGCTTTTTTACAAAAACCGAATCTTCCGGGCAAAAATTTTTCGCAAATCTGCATTTTAGTGTAACTTTGCTCTTAAATCAGGCAGGGGGCTGTGCCTGCCTATCCGACTGTATATGAATACGACCGACCAGACAGTCCGCCGGGGAAATCCGAGCAAAGACCGTATCATTCTGGGTATCGACCCGGGAACCAATGTCATGGGCTACGGCCTGCTGCACGTGGTCAACGGCAAAGCTCAGTATATGCTCATGGGGGTGCTCAAGCTGGGTAAATACGAAGACCATTACCTTCGGCTGCGCAAGATTTTCGAGCGGACCCGGAGTCTGATCGACGAGTTCCTGCCCGACGAGATGGCCATCGAAGCCCCTTTCTTCGGTAAGAACGTGCAGTCGATGCTCAAGTTGGGACATGCCCAGGGTTGCGCCATAGCTGCAGCCGTGTCACGGGATATACCCATCCATGAGTATGCGCCCCTGAAAATCAAGATGGCCCTGACGGGCAACGGCCGGGCCTCGAAAGAACAGGTGGCCGACATGGTGGGGCGCATCCTGAGCGTCCCCAAGGAAGATCTGCTACCGCAGCTGGATGCCACCGATGCTCTGGCGGCAGCCTATTGCCACTACCTGCAGACTTCCCGGCCTATGCCCGAGGGCAAGGCCTACAAATCCTGGAAAGATTATGTCAGCAAGAATCCTGACAAATGTAAATAATGTACATGTACCAGATTAAAGCCCCTCACGGCATCAACGGCATCAACATTGCCTTGCCTGCTTCCAAGAGCTTGACAAACAGAGCTCTTCTGCTCAACGCTTTGTCCGGCAACCGCTGTCATGTGGCCAATATGGCCGATTGCGACGACAGCCGGCTGCTGCTTGCGGCTCTCCAGAGCAACGCTACGACCAAGGATCTCGGCGCCGCCGGCACCGCCTTGCGCTTTTCGACGGCCTACTATGCTATGATGCCGGGGGTATGGGTCATCACGGGCAGCGAGCGCATGAAAAAGCGTCCCATCGGCATACTGGTCGAGGCCCTGCGCCAGCTGGGAGCCGACATCGAGTACCTGGGCCAGGAAGGCTATCCGCCGCTGCGGGTGACCGGCCATCCGCTCAGGGGCGGTCAGGTCTGCATCGACGGCAGCGTGAGCAGCCAGTTTCTGTCGGCTCTGATGATGATAGCCCCTCTCATGGAGCAAGGGCTGTGCATGAAATTGGAAAATACGCTCAATTCACGTCCCTATCTGGACATGACCGCCGACATGATGCGGCATTTTGGTGTCTACATACGCTGGAAGGGCCGGGAAATCATCATTCCCTCACGCCCTTATGAGCCACCTCGGCAATACAGTATCGAAGCCGACTGGTCGGCCGCTTCCTATTGGTATGAGACCCTCAGTCTCTACAGTCAGGGCAGGCTCCTGCTTCGCGGTCTTCGACGGGAGAGCCTGCAAGGTGATGCCCGGGTGGCCGACTGGTTTGCCCAATTGGGGGTGAGGACGACCTTCGGAGCCGAAGGCTGTCTGCTGGAATCGGTACCGACCGCCAGTCGTTATTTCATAGAGGATTTTCGTCATCAGCCCGATCTGGCCCAGACTTTTGCCGTGACGCTGGCACTCAAGGGCATCCCCTTCCATCTGAAGGGCCTGGAGAGTCTGCGTATCAAGGAAACCGACCGTCTGTCGGCACTGGTCTGCGAGATGGGCAAGCTGGGCTATGAATTCATCATCAAGGGCGACGATCTGATATGGAAAGGCAGGCGGACTGATCCGGGCAAGGCACAGGTTGTCATCGACACTTATGAAGACCACCGTATGGCCATGGCTTTTGCCCCGGCTTCTGTTGTCTCTGATGTCCCGCTGGTCATCAGGCATCCCGAGGTGGTCGGAAAATCCTATCCCGACTTCTGGCAGCATCTGCTGCAGGCCGGGTTTGACCTTAAAGAAATCTGACATGGCAAAGTTCTTGATCATTATTTTCTCCTCGCTGGCTGTTTTGGGAATATTCAGCTGGATGGCAGGAAAATACCGCTGGTTTGAACGTGGATCTTCTCCTGCCGGACCAAGTCCGGAAGAGGGCAATTCCGTTCAGGATCAGGAACATTGCTGCGGTCGGCATCTGGTCTGTGAGAGAGACCGGGTCGCCATGTCGCAGACGGAGATTGTCTATTACAACGACGAGGAACTGGATGCCTACCGGGGGGTTGCGGCCGATGCTTACGATGACAAGGGGCTGGCTGAGTTCTCAGAGGTGTTCTACACCCTGAGACCCGACGACATGACTGGCTGGCTCAACAGTCTTCGCCTGCGTCAGATCGAGTTGCCGCTGGCCTTGCGCGACGAGGCATTGCTGATTGTCTCAGAAAGGCGTAATGGCATACAATAAAACTGTTTTTTTAGAGTTTATTTCTGGCAGGGCCGGTGCTACGGCAGCTAAACAACCCTGCTCTGCATGATGAGACAAAAGCGTATCGTACTCAGACTGGTACTGGCCCTGCTGCTCCTGTCGGGCCTGGGCTGTTCTACCCAGCGCAATACGCGTGTCTCACGCAGCTATCATGCCCTGACCACACGCTACAATGTCCGTTTCAACGGTCAGGAAAGCTACCAGAAAGGCCTTCGGCAGATGGAAACAGCCGAGAAAACCGATTATTCTTCCCTTTTGCCGGTTTATCCCATCAGCGACCATTCCCTGGGCACCTCGGCCAGCTCGCAGATGAGCCGCTGCATCGAAAAGTGCGAAAAGGCCATCAAGGAGCACTCCATCCGCGTCAAACCCGACAAGAAACCGGCTCGCAACGCTTCGCTCAAGGAAAGGATGTTCTACGAGCAGGAAGAATTCAACCCCGTCATGGGAGGTGTTTTCCTGCTGATGGCCAAGGCCCAGTTCCACAAGGCCGATTTCGAATCGTCCCTGGCCACCTGTTCCTATATAAAGAGGCATTTTCCCCTGGACAAGGATCTTTGTGACGAAACCAGCATCTGGCAGGCCCGGGCCTATTACGAATCCGACTGGATGTACGAGGCCGAAAACATCCTTGTCAGGATGAACGAGGAGGGCTTTCGTCCTTCTCTGACAGGCCCCTACTCACTGGCCTATGCCGATTTCCTTATCAAGCGCGGGCAGTATGCCGAGGCCATCCCTTTCCTGGAGATTGGCCTGAAGAACACCTCGGCCCGTCGCGAAAAGCAGCGTTATCATTTTATTTTGGGCCAACTCTACCAGATGGAGGGAGAAAATCGCAAAGCCCTGAACCATTACAAGGCGGTCTCGCGACTGAATCCTCCCTATCAGATGGATCTCAATGCCCGTATCCGCCAGACCGAGGTCGATGACCGTGGCGGCAACCGGCGTTCGCTGCGCAAGCTCAGAAGCATGAGCCGCAACCATAATAACGCGGACTATCTGGATGCCATTTACTACGCCATGGGCAATATCTATGCCGCCGGCGGAGATACGGCCGCGGCGGTGGCATACTATCGGCAGGCCGTCGAAAAGAGTTCCAAGGAGAGTCCCTTCAAACTGCGGCCGCTGCTGGCCATGGGACGCTATTACTACGGGCGGGAAGATTTCCTCATGGCGGCCCCCTGCTATGAGGAGGCCAAATCGCTGGTCAAAGAGGAACATGAGGATTATGGGGAAATCCGTTTCCGGGCAGAAGTGCTGGACCATCTGGCACCGCATCTGCAGACCATCCACGATCAGGACAGTCTACAGGCCGTGGTCCTGCTCCCGGAAGATAGGCGCAACAGTTTGATAGACAGTCTTATCGAGGCTGCCAGACAGACTGCCAAAGAGGCAGCCCGGCAGCAGGCCCGGGAAGAGGCCTTGAGTCGCAACCGGGAAATGGCAGCCGCCAGAGAGTCTGTCCAGCCGGCTGCTCCCACTATCGCTCCAGTCCTGGGCCAGGAGGACAACAGCTGGTATTTCTACAACGAACGGGCCAAGACCGCCGGTCGAAGGGAATTCGAACGTCTATGGGGGCGTCGTGCCAGGGAAGACTACTGGCGTCTGAGAAACAAATCCTCTCTGCAGACAACGGCTTCCGGGGGCGAAGAGCCCGCACAGGCCAGCCTTCAGCCGGCCATCCAAGGTGATACGGCCCTTATGGAGGCGGCATCGTCGTCCTCTTTCCTGGTCCCCGATATCGATTTTGAGCCTTCGGACGATCCGACCGAAGTGGGTTATTATCTCAAGGATCTGCCCCTGACCGAAGAGCAGTGGCAGGAGTCCAACGACAAGATACGCGAGGCCCTGTTCCAAGCAGGCATGGTTTTCCGCCAGGAAATGCGCAACGACCGCTTGGCGCTGAAAATGTTCGATGAGCTCGCCCGGCGTTTTCCCGATGACGAACAATACCTGCCCGAGGCCCGTTACGTAAGCTATCTTCTGCTCATGCAGCAGGGCAACACGCTCGCCGCTGAGGAGCAGCGCAGGCTTCTGCTGGACGATTTCTCCGCCTCCAGCCAGGCCGAATTGCTTTCCGATCCCGATTATCTGAGCAAGCTGGGGAAAATGTACCAGGTGCAGGATTCCCTGTTTGCAGCCACTTATGCCCATTTCCTGGCTGGCCGCTCGGACAGTGTCATCATGAACTATGATTACCTGGTCAGCGAGTATCCTTATAGCAACCTGCGCCGTAATTTCATGTTCCTGCGTGCCCTGGAAGCGGTGAAGGAGGGGGATGGAGACTTGTTCTATGAACTGATGAAGGCACTGTCCGAATCCGATACCAAGAGCGAAGGCAAGGAGGGAGAAAACGATCCTTTGCTGGCAACTGCCAAGGGTATGACCGCCCTTTGGGACGAAGGTCGGCGACCAGTCAGTTTCAGTGATTTCTACTTGCGCAGCGGCGTGACCCTGGCCGACTCTCTGGCCCTGGCTGCCCTGGACTCTATCGCCGAACGCTTCGAATACCATCCCGAGGAAGTACACTATCTGGCTTTGGGCTACAGTCCCGACTCGATCAATGCCAACCGGCTGCTCTTCGATGTGGCTCTGTATAATTTCACCAATTTCCTGATCCGTGACTACGAGCTCAGTCTGGAAAAAATCGGAGGGCAGGAGGTGCTGATGATCCGCTCATTCGAGAATGCCGAGGACGTGTTGCGCTATGTCTCCTGGATGACCTTCCAAGGACAGTTGCCCGATGTGAAATATCCGGGTCTCCAATACATCATTGTTTCCGAGAGCAACTACCGCAAGTTCGAAGGTCAGTATCCCGAGGAGGCTTACCAGCGCTTCTTCAGGAAGTATTATCTGCAGCAGTGACTCTTTTGATTTGGCTAAACGGCAGAAGCCCGGAAGATCGTATGACCTTCCGGGCTTTCTTGACTGCCGGGAGTCGTCGGGACGGCACCCCTTTGATTATAGCACGCCTGGATTATTTCTTGAAATAGCGTTTGAGCAGGCCCTCGAAACCCTGACCGTGACGGGCTTCGTCCTTGGCCATTTCGTGAACGGTGTCGTGGATGGCATCCCAGCCTTCTGCCTTGGCACGTTTGGCGATACGCATCTTTTCGGCGCAGGCTCCCGATTCGGCATTCATGCGCTTGTCCAGATTGGTCTTGGTGTCCCAGACCATTTCACCGAGCAGCTCGGCAAATTTGGCGCAATGCTCGGCCTCTTCGAAGGCGTAGCGTTTGAAGGCCTCGGCCACCTCGGGATAGCCTTCGCGGTCGGCCTGGCGGCTCATGGCCAGGTACATGCCCACCTCGGTGGCCTCCGACATGAACTGCGCGTTCAGATCTTTAATCATTTCCGGATCGCTGTCCTTGGCGACTCCGATAACGTGCTCTGTGACGAAATTGAGTTTTTCTTCGACGAGCTCTTTAAACTTGTCTTTGGGCTGACGGCACTGGGGACATCTGTCGGGTGCCTGATCGCCTTCGTGTACATAGCCGCATACAGTGCAAATCCATTTCTTTGCCATAGTTTTCGTAAATTAAAAGGTTAATAATTCAAATGTTTAAATGTTCATGGGTTGAGATTCCATCTCGGCAAATATAGGAATAAAAAACGGATATCCGCAGGCTTAACATCTTTTGCGAAAAGCCATCGGCAAAAAAGAAAGGAGCCCGCTGTGATGGCGCGCTCCTTTTCTGGATGGTATGAAACTTTTTGATTTGGCTTAGATGACACCCTGGGCCATCATGGCTTTGGCCACCTTCATGAAGCCGGCCACGTTGGCACCCTTGACATAATTGACGTAGTCGCCTTCCTGTCCGTATTTGACGCAGGCTTCGTGAATGTCGTGCATGATGCCCTGCAGTTTCTGGTCGACTTCTTCCTTGCTCCAGCTCAGACGCATCGAGTTCTGAGTCATTTCCAGACCGGAAACCGAGACACCGCCGGCGTTGGCAGCTTTACCGGGAGCATACAGGATCTTGGCCTTCAGGAATTCATCGACGGCTTCGGGCGTAGAAGGCATGTTGGCACCTTCGGAAACGGCGATGACTCCGTTCTTGAGCAGTGCGCGGGCGTCGTCGCCGTTGATCTCGTTCTGGGTGGCACTGGGCAGGGCGATGGTGCATTTCTCGTTCCAGGGACGGGCGCCTTCGACATACTTGACGCCGTACTTCTCGGCATATTCGCGGATACGGCCGCGATAGACGTTCTTCAGCTCGAAGATGTAGTCGAGTTTTTCACGGTCGATACCGTCCGGATCATAAATGTAGCCGTTGGAGTCGGACATAGTGATGACCTTGCCGCCCAGCTGCAGCACCTTCTCGGCAGTGTACTGGGCGACATTGCCCGAGCCGGAGATGGCGCAGACCTGACCCTTGAGGTCGGTGATGCCGTATTTGCGCTTAAGCATGTTCATCAGGAAATAGATGTTGCCGTAACCGGTGGCTTCCGGACGGATCAGTGAACCGCCGAACTCCAGGCCTTTGCCCGTCAGGGTGCCGGTGAATTCGTTGCGCAGTTTCTTGTACATACCGAACATGTAGGCGACTTCGCGGCCGCCTACACCGATATCACCGGCAGGAACGTCGATGTCGGGACCGATCATCTTGTGCAGCTCCAGCATGAAGGCCTGGCAGAAGCGCATGATTTCGGCATTGGATTTGCCTCTGGGCGAGAAATCGGAACCACCTTTGGCTCCGCCCATCGGCAGAGTGGTCAAAGCGTTTTTGAAGGTCTGTTCGAAGGCCAGGAATTTCAGAATGCCGGGATAGACCGATGCGTGGAAGCGGATACCGCCCTTGTACGGACCGATGGCGTTGTTGTGTTGTATACGGTAGCCCATATTGGTCTGCCAGTTACCCTGATCGTCCATCCAGGTGACACGGAACGAGAGGATACGGTCGGGAATGCACAGGCGCTCTACCAGGTTGACTTTGTCGAACTCGGGATGTTTGTTGTACTCTTCTTCAATGGTGCTCAACACTTCTCCGACGGCCTGAATGTACTCCGGTTCATTCGGAAATCTGCGTTCAAGATTCGCAATGACTTCTTTCGTTTTCATAGGTGTATTTAGAATTAAAACTTGGGTGTCTGAAAAACGGGTGCAAATATAGGACAAAACCGTTTCCTCTGCAAATAATATGCTGTATATTTTTCAAATATTTTTATACATTCCTGATTTTCAGTAAAATAAAAAATGTATATATATTCATGCATTGAATATGTCCGCTATTATGTCTACATTTGCACAATACTCCCCTACGGAAGCGGATACTTCAGGCAAGATGAAGACAGGAACAAGCATCGTTTTTAGGCTGGGCAGTCTCCTACATGGACGGCTCTGCGCCCTGTGCCTGGACCTGTGCCTTGCCAGCTGCCTGCTGCCCGCGGTGGCCCAGCTAAGGCAGTTCAATCCTCTGGTGCCCGACTACCTGGCCGACCCTTCCATTTCGAAATTCGGCGACACCTACTACCTTTTCGGCACCACCGACATCGGTCGCGGGCTGGAACAGGCCGGCCCCCCGGTGGTATGGACCTCGAAGGACTTTGTCAACTGGTCTTTCGAAGGCAGTTATCTGCAAGGTATCGACTGGTCGCAACCATATCCCTACGTAACGCCCTCCGGTGAAACTCGGACAGGCTATTTCCGCCTGTGGGCCCCCAGCCGGGTGACGCGCCACGGGCAGGAATACTGGTTGTATGCCACCCTGGTACGCCCCGAAGGTAAGGCGGCCACCTACCTGCTGGTGGCCCGGCATCCCGAAGGACCCTATCGTTTTGCCCAGGGGGAGGGCCTGTTTCCTCCCGGACAGGAACGGTCGGACAGTCCTGCTGTCGTTCCCGACATAGACGGTGAGCCCTTTTTCGACACCGACGGGCAGGGTTGGCTGCTGTGGCGGCGCAGAAATATAGCCCGGCTCAGTCCTGACGGGCGCAGTATCGTCGCCGGCAGCCAGCGCACTCTCTATACGCTGCGCGGAGGCTACAGCGAGGGACCGGCCATGTTCCGCAGAGAGGGCATTTACTATTATATCTACACCCAGAGCGGCCACCAGAATTATGCCAATGCCTACATGATGAGCTGGGACAGTCCGCAGTACGGTTTCGATGCTCCCGAGGCGAACGATCTGTTCCTGTTCTCCTCCCCGGCCGCCGGCATCTGGGGACCGGGCCACGGCAACGTTTTTTACGAGCCCGATCGCGATGAGTATTTCTTTTGCTATCTGGAGTACGGAGAGGGAGGAACGACCCGTCAGGTCTGCGTCAACCGCATGGACTTTGACGAGAACGGCGAGATTATCGTCATGCGCCCCGACCGTCAGGGAGTGGGCTACCTGGCCCCCTCCCGGGAAAGGCGCCTGAACCTGGCGCTGTCGGCCAGTCTGACTGCCTCTTCCCGGCGGGACTCCCGACGTGTCAAGGTGCTCATGGAGACCCGTCCCGACGAGCCCCTCGAGGATAGTCTTTCGATACGCGAGATGAGCCGGGTTTTCGATTTTGGGGCGGACAAGGCAGCCGACCTGTCCAATGCGACCTGCTGGAAAGCCGATGCCCGGGATTCCCTGCCTTGGATTATGATGGATCTGGGGCGGGTGAGAAAAGTGCGTGAAGTTCAGATGGCCTTCACCTGCCCCACGGGGGGACACAGCTGGCTGTTGGAAAAATCCCGTGACGGCCGTCACTGGAAGCCCTGTGCCGTCGAAACGCGGCGAGCCGTCCGTTCACCGCACCGTGCCCTACGCATCGGCCGCACCCGCTACCTTCGGCTTACCGTCACGGAAGGGGAGGGCGGTCTCTGGGAATGGAAGGTATATTGAAAATCAAATAGGCAAAAATGAAACTGACGAAGATGAAACCCACCTTGCTGCTGGCCCTATGCTGCTGCCTTTTCCTGTCATGCCGGCAGCAGGCCGCGTCCATCCTGTTCGAATCCGGCGACGACTTCGAGTCGCTCAAGTCCCTTGCTGCGGAAAAGCGGCGGCCGCTGATGCTCTTTGTCTGGAAGAACGATAATCGTATGACCCGTATTGTCCGGGAGGAAGTCCTGGGCGATGCCCAGGTGGCCGGTTTCTTCAACGAGCATTTTGTCAATGTCCAGATCCATATCGGCGATCGCCGCTGGCGATGGATGGAACAGCAATACGGACTTTGTGCCTACCCGCTCATGCTGGTCGTGGACGATCGGGGCCGCCTGATCGCGGAATTCTCTTCTTTAGGGCGGCTGGGACTCACCGAGGAGGGTGAACTGCCTTGCCGCCGTCCTTTGCTGCGTCAGGCCGGACTCTACAGCCGGTTCTCCGCCGAGAACGACTCGGTTTTCTTCCGCGAGGAGAACTGGAAGGTGATGGACGGCTGCCATATCCGTCTCGATTCGGAACTCTTCCACCGTATCCTGCGCAACAAGGAACTGCTGCGCAGCCGCTACGGACAGAACTATGATGTGCTGGTTGACTATAATCTCTCGGCGACCGCCGTCAGTCTTTTCCTGCCCGACCGGGGCAATACCCCCCGCCGCAACAACTACCGCATCCGTACCTACTATCAGACGCTGGACAGTTTTGATATCGACCGACGGGAACGCTACCGCTTCTATGCCGACGTCAATCTGGCGGCCGGAGAGGGACGTTACCAGGATGTGTTCTCCCTGGCCAAGGCTGCCCTGGATCAGGGCTACATCCAGGAGATAGAATATGAAGACCTGATGGCCAACTTCCAGTAAAAAGCCAGCGCCCCGGAAATCTCAGGATATCCGGGGCGCCGACTTTCTGGAACTGTCATTCCTGCCTTAGGCGGGCAGGTTGCGGCCGTGACAGTTCTTGTATTTTTTGCCGCTGCCGCAGGGGCAGGGATCGTTGCGTCCTATCTTCTGCTCGACACGCACGGGTTCCAGACGCTGAGGCTCGCGGCGGTCGGCGCTCTGGCCATCGCCCGAAGGACTCTGCCGTCTGAATTCTTCCTTGCGGGTGCGCAACTGGCTGTAGTCATTGCGCCTTTGGGCGGCCGCCTGACGTACATTGTCGGGATCGCTCAGTGGAATCTGTCCGCGCATGAGGATGGAGATACTCTTCTTGTTCATGCTCTCGACCATCTGTCTGAACAGGTTGTAGGACTCCAGCTTGTAAATGAGCAACGGGTCTTTCTGCTCATAGCTGGCGTTCTGCACCGAATGCCGCAGTTCATCCAGTTCGCGCAGGTTCTCCTTCCAGGCTTCGTCCAGGGTGTAGAGCAGGATGCTCTTCTCGAAGGTCTTGACCACTTCCTTGGACTGACTTTCGGCAGCAGCCTTCAGGTTGCAGGGAATCTGGTAGGTGCGCTTGCCGTCGCTTACGGGTACGATGATATTCTCGTATTGGGCTCCCTGCCGCTCATAGACTTGCTGGATGACCGGGTTGGCGATGGCGGCCATTTTCTCGGTCTTGCGCTTGTAGTTCTCAATGGCCTTGGCAAACAGGGCTTCAATGCTGTCGTCAAGCCGCTGGCGGTTGAATGTCTCCTCATCGAAGGGCAGTTCCATGGCAAAGTACTTCATCATGTTCATGACCAGGCCTTCGAAATCCTTGTTGCTGTCGGCTTCTTCGACAAAGCTCTTGATCGTGTCGTAGGTGGTGTTGGCAATCTCCATGCCGATACGCTCGCCCATGACGGCATGACGGCGTTTGGTGTAGATCACTTCGCGCTGGTTGTTCATCACATCGTCGTATTCGAGCAGTCGCTTGCGGATGCCGAAGTTGTTTTCTTCCACTTTCTTCTGGGCCCGTTCGATGGCTTTTGAAATCATTGAGTTCTCGATCATCTCGCCTTCTTCCAGCCCCATGCGGTCCATGATGCCGGTGATGCGCTCACTGCCGAACAGACGCATCAGGTCGTCTTCGAGCGAGACGTAGAACACCGAGGAACCCGGGTCGCCCTGACGGCCGCTTCGGCCACGCAGCTGCCGGTCCACACGGCGCGATTCGTGACGTTCGGTGCCGATGATGGCCAGGCCGCCGGCCGCCTTGACTTCGGGAGTCAGCTTGATGTCGGTACCACGTCCGGCCATGTTGGTGGCAATGGTCACCGTGCCTTTCTCACCGGCATGGGCCACGATTTCCGCCTCCCGCTGATGCAGCTTGGCATTCAGGACATTATGCTTGATCTTGCGCAGGGTAAGCATGCGGCTCAGCAGCTCGGAGATCTCGACCGAAGTGGTACCGACAAGTACCGGACGGCCCTGTTCGACCAGCGAGACGATCTCGTCGATGACGGCTTTGTATTTCTCGCGCTTGGTCTTGTACAGGCGGTCTTCCATGTCGATGCGGGCGATGGGCCGGTTGGTGGGGATGACCACCACGTCGAGTTTGTAGATGTCCCAGAATTCGCCGGCCTCGGTCTCTGCCGTACCGGTCATGCCGGCCAGTTTGTGGTACATGCGGAAATAGTTCTGCAAGGTAATGGTGGCAAATGTCTGGGTGGCTGCCTCGACTTTGACCCTTTCCTTGGCTTCGATGGCCTGATGCAGCCCGTCGGAATAGCGCCGGCCCTCCATGATACGGCCGGTCTGCTCATCGACGATCTTGACCTGATTGTCGATGACGACGTATTCATCGTCCCGGTCAAACAGGCAGTAGGCCTTGAGCAGCTGCTGGATGGTATGGACCCGCTCCGATTTGATGGAGAACTCGTTCAGCAGCTCATCCTTCTTGGACAGACGCTCTTCTTCGCTCAGAGGTTCGTTCTCCAGCTCGGCGAGTTGGGCGGCGATGTCGGGCAGCACGAAGAACTGGGGATCGTCCGTGTCGCCGGTGATGTAGTCGATGCCCTTGTCGGTCAGCTCGATGGTGTTGTTCTTCTCGTCGATGACAAAGTAGAGCGGATCGGTCACCACGTGCATCTCCTGGCTGTTGTTCTGCATGTAGAATTCCTCGGTTTTCTGCATGCTGGCCTTGATGCCCTGTTCGCTCAGGTACTTGATCAGGGCCTTGTTCTTGGGCATGGCCTTGTGTGAACGGTAGAGCAGCAGCGAGCCTTCGCTCTGTTCCTTGGGGTCGGCCGAGGCCATTTTCTTCTTGGCTTCGATAAGCAGCTTGGAGGCCAGGTCCTTCTGGACATTGACCACGCGTTCGACTTTGGGCCGCAGCTCTTCGAACATCTGGTCTTCGCCTTTGGGCACCGGACCGGATATGATCAGGGGTGTACGGGCATCGTCGATCAGTACGGAGTCCACCTCGTCGACAATGGCGTAGTTGTGCTTGCGCTGCACCAGGTCGAGCGCGTTGCCGGCCATGTTGTCGCGCAGGTAGTCAAAGCCGAACTCGTTGTTGGTGCCGAAGGTGATGTCGGCCAGGTAGGCCTGACGCCGCTCCTCGGAATTGGGGCGGTGCTTGTCGATGCAATCGACCGACAGGCCGTGAAACATATACAGCGGTCCCATCCATTCGGAGTCACGCTTGGACAGATAGTCGTTGACGGTGACCACATGGACGCCGTTGCCCGTCAGGGCATTCAGGAAGACGGGCAGGGTGGCGACCAGTGTCTTGCCCTCGCCAGTGGCCATTTCTGCAATCTTGCCCTGATGCAGCACCACGCCGCCGAAGAGCTGCACGTCGTAGTGGACCATGTCCCAGGTGATTTCGTTGCCACCGGCCACCCAGTGGTTCTGGTAGATGGCCTTGTCGCCCTCGATGTGCACGAAATCGTGACTGGCGGCCAGATCGCGGTCAAACTGGTTGGCCGTGACGGTGATGAATTCGTTCTCGGCGAAGCGGCGGGCCGTGTCCTTGACGATGGCAAAGACCTGAGGCAGCACCTCGTCGAGGGCCTTTTCGAGTTTGTCGAGGATGTGCTTGTCGATTTTGTCGATCTCGCTGTAGATTTTTTCGCGCTGGTCAATTTCCAGCTCTTCGATGCCGGACTTGAGATGCTCGATTTCGGCCCGCTCTGCGCTGACCGAACTCTGCACCTGTTCGCGCAGCCTGGCGCTGAGGGCCCGCAGATCGTCGTTACTGAGCGCCGCCACGGCAGGATAAGCCGCCTTGATTTTTTCGACATAAGGATTGATTTCCTTGAGGTCACGCTGAGACTTATTGCCGAATATTTTGGTTAGAAATTCGTTGAATCCCATAAAAATAAGTGTTTAACAGATGAATAAACTTTACCAAAGTGCAAAAGTACGCATTTTGGCTGACATAAACCATGTGGGCCGAAGGCTTATTTGGCCTGAATATCCAGCCATTTGCCCTGGCAGGCCGTGGGAGGGCGGATGTAGAGCAGGCGGCACAGGGTGGGTGCCAGATCGAAGACAGAAACCTCATCGCTGATCTCGGCGGCGGTGATGCCGGCCCCGTAGAAAACCAGCAGGGTATGCATCTGGGCATAGCGCAACTGGCGGTTGTATTGCGGATAGCTCTCCCACTGGATGTTGCGTCCGGTCTCCACCAGATAGACCAGGTCTCCGCTGCAGTCTTTGCGAAAGCTATTCTCTACGTATTTGTCCCTGGTGCGTCCGCCGATCAGGTCGGGGGCGGTGAAAACCTGGCGGATGCCGTCCATTTCGGCCATAAAATCGGCCGCCTTGCGGCAGATCTCGCCGTAGTCGATCCCGCAGGAGCGGATGAGCTCGCGGTTGAGCCATATCTGACTGTCAGTCTGTCCCAGTACCCAGTGCGACTCGCCGTAAAGGGCCGTCAGGTAGAGGTTGAGCAGGGTGGCGCCGCGTTCCGGCCAGAAGGATTCCGTCTGGTCGTCCTGGCTCAGCGGCCAGACACATTGGCCAGTTCCCGTCAGGTAGATCAGCGTCTTGTCCAGGCCGATGCGGGTATCCACTTCCTTGAGCAGACGGCCCAGGTCTTCGTCCATCCTGAAGTACAGGTCCTGGATCTCGACGGCTGCCTTAGGTGCCGAGGAGGTGACGCAGCCTGCATCAAGGTGCAGGTTGAGCAGGTCGGGAAACTCGTCCTGGCCCAGGCGTTCGTTGACTAGCAACTGCATGGCGAAATCGCAGACATCGGCATTGGCCATGGGCGTATGGCGATAGTCGGCCGGCTTCTCCCGGAAACCGGGACTGCCCAGATTACGGAAGAAGACCGAAGAGGCTTCCTGCCAGGGAATATAACGGTAGCGTGAGGCTTCGTATTTGGGGGTCCAGCTACGGTCGAGCCGGCTGCTGCGGCTGTTCTGCATATTGAGAAACTCCAGCCAGCGGGGCATGTCCCGGTAATAGGTGCTGGTACACCAGGCTCCGTCGCGCGTGTCGATCCAGAACACGCCGTCGGCCTTTTTGCCGGCCGAGATGATACAGGGTTCGGGAGCGGCTCCGATGGAGAACACCTTCGACTCGCTGCAGGCGCTCTTCAACTCATCGCTCACGGTGGTGACCTTCAGGGCTTTGGGCGAGAACTTTTCACGGGTATAGTTGCCCAGCCAGGCGGGATCCTCGAGAATGGAGACCAGGCGCTCGGCCTTGCGGTCGAAACGCTCGCCCGATACGATGCCGTGCTGCGAAGGCGGGCAGCCGGTGAGCAGGCTGGCCGTGACGCTGGCATTGTCTTTCTCGGCCATCTCGTAGCCGGCCTGGCGGTAGACCTGCCCGTTTTCGAGCAGTGTCCGGAAACCATCCTGCCCGAATCCCTCCATGAACCAGCGAAGGTATTCTTCCTGGAGCTGGTCGATATGGATGCCGATGACCAGGCGCGGAGCGGAGGCCTGCGGAGCCTCGGCCGGAGCCTGAGCGGCCGGCAGCGCCTGGACGGGCAGGCCCAGGGCCATGAGTGCGAGCAGGAGTTTCTGATACATGGATGGCATTATTTGAGCAGTTCGCAGACTTCGTCCAGACTGCCGGTGACTTTGTCGAAGAGTTTGTACATGAGCTCGGGCTCCTGGGCTTGGGGCATATAGACAATGGTCTTGATGCCGGCTCCTTTCAGCCAGCCGGCCTCGGTGTGGGCCGAGCGGCCGCAGGGCAGTACCAGCACGCAGGCATCGGCCCACAGCATGGCGTCGAAATCGGTCTTGAAGCCGGCCTGGGCAATGGGGTGGTCCATCCCTTTGACATATTGCGGAACGCTCCACTGCTGCCAGCCTTCATCGATGTCTGCCCAATGAAAACCGCCGCGGCCGTGTGGCGGGTTGCGGAAATCATAGACTTCGTGACCGGCTTCCCGGAGCCGTCTGACCACCTCGGGTTGCCAGGCGTTGCGCCAGCTGCTTGCGACATATACTCTTGCCATGACTTGTCGTTTGAGTTGGCAAAAATAATACTTCCTGCCGTTAAATACAATAGCCCGGATTAAGGCGGAAAGTAGGCCGATATCATCCGAAAGACTTTTTTTTACGCTGTTTTTGCACTAACTTTGCCGTCCGTTACCGCTCCGAACGCATGGATTATTTACGTACGCTTTTTCTGCAACCTGGCATCACGCAGTCCCTGCTGGTGCTCGTGCTGACTATTTCGGCCGGTATTTTCCTGGCCGAGAAACTAAAGATCAAATCATTTTCCCTCGGTGTCACCTGGATACTCTTCTGCGGTATCCTGCTGTCGCATTTCGGATTGCGTCTGACCCCGGAGGTGGAGCATTTCGCCAAGGACTTCGGCCTGATACTCTTTGTCTATTCCATCGGCCTGCAGGTCGGCCCTTCCTTTTTCTCCTCTTTCGGCAAAGGCGGGCTGAAACTGAATTTCTACGCCTCTCTGATTGTCCTGGGCGGCTGTATAACAGCCTGGATCATCGCCCATGTCACCCGGGAAGATATGGCCACCCTTGTCGGTGTCATGTCCGGCGCCGTTACCAACACTCCCTCGCTGGGTGCGGCCGAGCAGACCTTCCAGGATGTTCACGCGACGGACAATCCCATGATTGCCACGGGCTATGCCGTAGCCTACCCGTTGGGCGTGGTCGGCATCATTGTGTCGATGATACTCGTCAAGCGTATTTTCCGCATCAGGCTCAAGGAGGAGGAGCGACAGTTGCTCGCCGGTTCCGACCGCAACAAGGAGCCTGTGCTGGTGGACATCAAGATCACCAATCCCCAGGTGCAGCACATGAGCGTGCGCCGGCTGGGCCAGCTGATGAATTTTCCCCTGGTGGTGAGCCGTGTCATCCACGAAGACCAGAGTCAGCAGGTGGCTCAGGCAGGGTTGGAGTTCAGCCTGGGCGATACCCTGCGCGTGCTGACCGACCGCGATCACCTCGATTCCCTGTCGCTGCTCGGACCGGTGTTGGAAAAAAAGCCGGAGGAGAAGAGCGAGTCTTCGTCCAATCTGATCTCGCGCCGCATTGTGGTGACCAAGCCGCAGTGGAACGGCAAGCAGATACGCCATCTGGCAGTGAGCGAACGCTACCATGTGACCATTACCCGCGTCAACCGGGCCGGTATCAACCTCTTGGCCACTCCCGACCTGCACCTTCAGATCGGCGACCGGCTGATGGTCGTGGGCGACCGCGACGACGTGAGCCGTGTGGCAGACATTTTCGGCAATGAGCTCAAGCGTCTGGACATTCCCAATCTGCTGCCCGTATTCTTCGGCATCGTATTGGGAATCCTGGTCGGCACCCTGCCCATAGCCCTGCCGGGACTCTCCACGCCCTTCCGCCTGGGACTGGCCGGCGGTACGCTTATCGTGGCTATACTGATCGGCCGCTTCGGCCCTTATTATCACATGGTGACTTTTTCCACCACCAGTGCCAACATGATGATCCGCGAGATTGGCATCGCCATGTTTCTGGCCTCAGTGGGGCTGGGAGCAGGCGAATCCTTCGTGCCGGCCATTGTCGGCGGCGGCTGGATATGGGTGCTCTACGGTGTCGTCATTACGATGCTGCCGCTGCTGGTGGTAGGCTTCATTGCCCGCAGATGGGGCAAACTCAACTACTTCACGCTCACAGGACTGATGGCCGGCAGTACGACCGATCCTCCGGCCCTGGCCTATGCCGTCTCCAATTCGGACGATAATGACGAGGCATCCGTAGCCTATGCCACGGTCTATCCGCTGACGATGTTCCTGAGGGTGATGCTGGCCCAGCTGATGATCCTCTTCTTCTGCTGAGCCGGAGGCACTAAGACTGTTGGCCGGCCAACAGTCTTGTCAGCAGCCGGAAGACCAGGCAGAGTATCAGGGGATAGAAGGCGGGATGATAATACTGCGGCAGGAACAGTCCGCCCGCCAGGGCAAACAGGCAGAGTCCCAGCTGAAGCCACAGCCAGCATCGGAACGGGAGGCTCCGGCGGAGTTTTCCGCTGCAGAGTCCGATGGCCAGACACAGCTGCAAGGGGTGCAGCCACAGCAGTAGCCAGTTGTGTTGTACGAGCGGGTGCAAGGAGAAAAAAGCCAGAAAGGCGATGATGACGCCGGCCAGTCCGGCAGTGCCGAAAATCAGCAGGTCCGGCAGCAACAGGACCTTCCGCTGCCGGTATTCACTGTAGCAGATCAGCAGTACGACGGCCGACACTATCCAGCAGATGGCTGTCGGACCGGGCCACGATCGGGTCTTGCCCTCGATACCGCCCCGACTTTCAACAAGCCGGCGGGTCTGTGCCACCAGCGGCTCGGCCTTCTCCCTAAGGGGCAGGCAGTCGCAGGAGTCGCTCAGGACCTCGGGCCCGATCCAGGCCGTGGCAAAAGCCTTTTCCATGACATCGGGGGCAAACAGCAGCTCACTGAATGTGGCCGGCCGGTCGGCCGGACTGCCCAGCAGCAGGCAGATGCCCAGCCAGGTCCAGGGGTGGGGCCGGGTATAGTGTCTGACGGCTTCCCGCAGAGTGGGAAAGAGCAGGGTGCTGTCATAGGCCACTGTTCCGGCCAGCTGTCTTTCGATGATGATCCGTGAGCGGGTAGCGCAGTTGTCGTAGATAAAATTGTAGCGGTAGGTGCGGTTCTCGGGCAGGCTGTTGGTCCAGAGTGCCTGCCACAGGGCTTCCTTCTCGGAAGGCATGAGATGGAGCGTCTGTTCGCTCACCGGACGGTTTTCGGCCCTGTACTCGTCCATAAAGGTCTTTGTGCGGCTCACTCCCAGAATGTAGTTGGTCTGTCCCGAGATGAAGCGCCACAGAAAATGCGGAGCCCCGAAATCGAAGATGCCGTAGTTGAAACATAGGTCCCGGCGGCCGTCCCGGACGCGAATGGCACTGTGCCCGTAATGGGCCCAAACCTCGTTGCCCGGCGCACAGGTAACGAGGGAAACAACTGCATTCTCATCCAGCGGCGGGGCGGCTTCAGCTGTCGCGGATGCCGTCTGTGTCGCGAAGGCTGCCGCGGAAGGAAGCGACAACAGCCATAATGCCAGCAGGCGGACGGGAAAAAGAAGCTTTGTTTTCATGAAGTGAGATAAAGACCTTTTGAGCAGGCAAAGCTAATGAAAAACTTTTCATCGGGAGGGGCCACCGACTTTTTTTTGATGCAAAAACTCCTGCATCGGTTCAAATAGCCGGGAAAATGACGATATTTGCATTTTCATCAAAGGAAATGTCTTTCATATGGATATATCTGTCATCATCATCGCACTGGGTCTGCTGATCTTTTTCTCGCACATATTCAGTGCACTTTTTGTGAAGACCAGGATTCCCAATGTCCTGCTGCTGATGCTTGTCGGACTGCTCATCGGCCCGGTACTGCATCTGATTTCACCCGCCGATCTGGGACAGTTCGGCAGTGTGTTCACGACGGTCACCCTGATTGTCATCCTTTTCGAAAGCGGCACCAATCTCAATCCGCAGACACTGAGACAGTCTATCGGCAAAGCGGCGCTGCTCACCGTGCTGAACTTTATCAGCGTCTTGCTGATAGCCTTCCTGATCGGTTATTATCTGCTCGACCTGACACTGCTGCACAGTCTTTTCCTGGGCGCTGCCGTTGGCGGTACCTCGTCGGCGGTGGTCGTATCGATGCTTTCCCAGATCAAACCCGGACCGAAGGCCGAAATGATCCTGTTTCTGGAATCGGCCCTGAGCGATATCCTGTGTCTGGTGGTGGCTCTGGCTGTCATGGGCGGTATCCGGACGGGAGCCATCAGTATCGGGGGCATGTTCAAAACCATGGGAGTCGCCATGCTGGCCTCTCTGCTGGCCGGTTTCGCGGTCGGCACCATCTGGCTCGTGGTCCTGAAAAAATGGCTGAAATACATCAAGAACTCGATGTTCACTTCCTTTGCCCTGGCTTTCATCATCTATGGGACATGCGAGAGCATCGGCTGGAACGGTGGTCTGGCTATTCTGGCCTTCGGTCTGACACTGAGCAATATCGGCAGTGCCAAGTTTATCCGCCGTCTCTTTGCCCTGGGCGAGGAAAGAGGCCTGAATCAGGAAGAACGCAACTTCTATTCGGAAATCGTTTTCGTGCTGCAGACCTACTTCTTTGTCTATATCGGTGTCAGCATACAGCTGAACAATGTCTGGCATCTGATAGTCGGTGCCCTGCTGGTGGTGTTGGTCTTCCTGCTGCGGCCGCTGACAGCCAAGGCCATGGGTCGCCGAGATGTGGACGACCGCGATCGCCGGCTGATGGCAGCTCTGGGACCCAAAGGACTGGTTGCCGCCGTCTTGGCCTCCCTGCCTTTGCAGTATGCCCAGCAATATGCCGCCGACCGTCAGCTGGACGGTGAGGCTGTACAGACCGCCGTTGTCGAGGCCCTGGACAGTCATTCTCCCTTCCACCGCCGTCGGCATCCACTGCCGTCCGGGCAGATTCAGGCAGCTGATACGCTGCCCTCTCCGGCAGACACCTTGGAACTGCTGCCGGATTCTTTCGCCTTGACCGTGCCGGCTACCACTTCCCCTGTCTCCGCCCCCGGCCAGGCGGACGATGAGCCCGGGCAGGGAGAAAACGACTTTGAAGAGGTTGTCGAGCTTTGCTACAACGGACAGACGGTGCAGAATGTAGCCTATGCCGTCGTGCTGTTCAGTATCATCCTCTGCTCGGTTATGGTGGCCTTCATCGAGTCGAAAGGCAAAAAAAGAAAGGCTGCTGCATCCGGCCCGGATCCGGGACAGATCCCCGGGCATGAGCAGGTTGTCGGGCAGGAACAGGTTGTCGGACAGGAACAGGCTGTCGGGCAGGAACAGCAGGGCGGAGAAGGAGCACCTTTCCAGGAAGCCCGCGAAGAAGAATGGAACGAACAGAATAAAGACGAAGAAGAAAACAGAATTTGATTATGGAACATGCTGTGGAAATGCCTTTGTGGTCATTGCTCCCATTTGTGCTCATGTTGCTGATGGTAGCGGTGGCACCCTTGCTGATGGGGAAACTCTGGGAGAATAACTCTATCAAGCTGATCGTATCGTTGGTGCTGGGCGTGCCGGTGGCCGCCTTCCTGATCAATCAGGACATGTCGGAAGCATTGGAACACCAGCTCCTGTATGACTATCTGCCCTTTATCGTACTGCTGGCTTCGCTTTTTGTGGTGACGGGCGGTATCCACCTTTCGGGCGACCTGCTTGCCAAGCCCAGGACTAATGTCATTTTCCTGGCGACAGGTTACCTGTTTGCTTCCCTGATGGGCACTACCGGTGCGGCCATGCTGCTGATACGGCCCCTGCTGGAAACCAATGCACAACGCAAATACGCGACCCATACCGTGCTGTTTTTCATTGCCATGGTGGCCAACTGCGGCGGCCTGCTCACCCCTCTGGGCGACCCGCCACTGTTCCTGCTGTATTTGCGCGGAGCCAGCTTTACCTGGTTCCTGCACATGTTCCCGGCCTGGCTGCTTGTCGGGGCTGTTCTGCTGCTGATATACTATCTGCTCGACAGCTACTGGTATAAAAAAGAATCCGACCATCGGCTTTTTGCCGACGAACTATCCCATCGTCCGCTGGTCGTCAGAGGGCACATCAACATTGTCTATCTGGTGCTGATCGTTCTGGCTGTAGCCTTCGTCAACGTCGGTTTCATCCCAGCCATGGGCGATCCGGATTCGCCTGTCTGGGTGCGTTTCCTGCGCGAGATCGTGCTGGTGAGCATTATCTTTTTGTCGCTCTATTCAACCAAAAAAGAGGTCAGACGCTCCAACCGCTTTTCATGGAATCCGATCCTGGAGGTGGCAGCCGTCTTTCTGGGTATCTTCACCACGATGATTCCTGCCATGCTCTTTCTGAAGGGACATGCAGCCTCGTTCGGCCTGACAAAGGCCTGGCAGTTCTTCTACAGCGCCGGTGCCCTGAGTTCCTTCCTGGACAACGCACCCACGGCCCTGGCCTTCCACGGTGTGGCGGTCGGCCTGGTCGATAGCGGTGTCGCAGTGGCCGAGGTGGCCGGTATTCCCGAAGTGTTGCTGGAAGCTATTTCGATGGGGGCTGTCTTTTTCGGTGCCATGACCTATATCGGCAACGGCCCCAATTTCATGGTCAAGGCCATCGCGGAGGAATACGGCTACAGGATGCCCTCGTTCTTCGCTTACATGTACAGATTCTCGCTTTGCGTGCTTCTGCCCGTCTATATTGTGGTTCAGCTGATATTTTTCTTTTTCTGAGCCCGGTTACCCAAGGCAGCAGGCCCCCGCTTCGACAACCATTCATACTCATCATATTATGGAACAGATGACTCCGCTGACAGGGTACCGTGTACGCCAGTACGACGGCCCGGTGAAAAGGTATTGCCAGACGATGGATCTCAAGGACGATCCCTCCCTGATCAAGGAATATGTCAAACGCCACAGTCAGGCTTTCGCCTGGCCGGAAATCCGTGCCGGCATCCGTGAAGTCGGCATCCTGGAAATGGAAATCTACATTTTGGGAACCCGCCTGTTCATGATCGTGGAAACCCCCCTCGACTTTGAGTGGGAACCGGCCATGGCCCGTCTGGCCACTTTGCCCCGTCAGGCCGAGTGGGAGGACTACATGGCTATCTTTCAGGATGCCAAGCCCGGCAGTACCTCGGCCGAGAAATGGCATCTGATGGAACGCATGTTCTATCTTTACGACTAGTCTGCGGCTTTTCGTGTCTGGTATAGTGTCGGCCTTCCGTATCCCTAAGGCCGGCCCGTTGCTTTCTGTGGCTTGGGTTGCCCGGCTGCCCGGCTGCGGTTGACAATGGCCACGCCGCCGAATACCAGCAGGGCTGCCAGTGCTTTCTGCCAGCTGAGCGTGTCTATGCCCGTACAGATACTCAGGACGGCAGCCACCAGGGGCTGGACATAGGAGTACATGCTCACGATGGTCGGACGGAGATGTTTCTGCCCGATGGGGATAAACAGGTAGGCGAAAAAAGTGGCAAACAGGATGACGTAGCCCACCTGCCAGTATAAGGAACTCTCCATCCGGGCCCAGTCCAGCTGCCAGAGCGACCTCCCCTCGAAGGGCAGTGTCACGGCCACAGAGAACAGGAAGGCCCACTTCATGAAGGTAATCACGCTGTAGCGGGCAATCAAGGGACGGAAAATGCCCAGATAGAGTGCAAAGCTGAGCCCGTTGACAATCATCAGCAAGACTCCCTGAGTGGTGGTCTGCTCAGCCCCGTGGCCGACGCTGACCGAATTGAATATCAGCAGCAGCACCCCCAGAAAACTCATCAGCACCCCACCGGCTTTTTTCCATGTAATGGGCTCCTTGAGAAAGATGGCAGCCACGAACATGGTCATGATGGGTGTAATGGAACCCAGGATGGACACATCGATGGAAGTGGTCACCGTGATGGCTTTCAGGAAGGCTATCTGCGGCACAAACAGCCCCACCATGGCTGCCAGAAAAATCTGGAACATATCCTTGCCGGAAACCTTTTCCCTGGGCAGCAGCAGGGAAACCGCCCAGAAGACCAGACAGGCTCCCACCGCCCTGAGCACGTAAACCTGCATGGGGGTCAGTGCTCCGGAGAGGGCGATATCTTTGCTGAAAACGATGTTGAATCCGAAAATCAGGTAGGCTCCCAGGCAGGCCAGATGGCCGCCGAGTCTGGGCAGGTCGATGCTCACGGGCTGTTTATGTTAAAGTTGTCGGATAAGCTCGTCTATGTCCTCTTGACGGGTAGCCCAGCTGGTGACAAAGCGGACGATGCTCTGCTGCTGGTCTACCGTTGCCCAGATTTCGAAGGTACAGTACCGGCGGAGCCTTTCGATGTCAGACTGGTTCAGGTAGAAGAACTGCTGGTTGGTGGGGGAATCAATATAAAGCCTGTAGCCTTTCTCCACCATAGCCTGTTTCAGTTTCAGCGCCGTTTCCACGGCATTTTTGGCAATCTTCAGATAGAGACCGTCGGTGAACAGCTCTGCAAATTGCAGTCCGAGCAGCCTCCCTTTGGCCAGCACGGCTCCATGCCGCTTGACATGGGTGAAGAAGTGGGGCAGCAGTTCGGGACATGGAGCGACGACAGCTTCTCCCATCAGGGCACCGACCTTGGTGCCGCCGATATAGAACACATCGCAAAGGCGGGCAATGTCGCGCAGCGTGACATCGGCCGAGGCGACCAGTCCGTAGCCCAGGCGGGCACCGTCCAGATAGAGCAGCAGCCCGTTCTCGCGACAGACCCGGCTCAGGGCCTCCAGCTCGTTCAGAGAATAGAGCGTGCCGTATTCGGTCGGATAGGAAATGTACAGGGCTCCGGGTATGACCATGTGCGGGTAGGCCTCGTCTTTATAGAAGGTGTTCAGGTAGTCTTGCAAATCCCCGGCTGAGACCTTGCCTTCATGTTGGGGCAGGGTCAGCACCTTATGCCCTGAGGCTTCGACGGCCCCCGCCTCATGCTGGCTGATATGGCCGGATTCGGCTGCCAGGACACCTTCGTAGGTATGCAGCAGCGCATCGATGACCGTGGCATTGGTCTGGGTGCCGCCTACCAGCAGGCTGACCAGCGCCTGGGGACAGCCGCAGGCTTCCCGGATTTTTTCGCAGGCCTCCCGGGTATAGGCATCCTGTCCGTAACCGGGTGTCTGCTCCATATTAGTGTCTGTCAGACGCTGCAGTACCTGAGGGTGGGCGCCTTCCATGTAATCACAGTCGAAATGTAGCATGGCTGAATCGAGTTCTGTTTTGGACGCACAAAGGTACTACTTTTAAGTCGTTTTTGCTACTTCAGCTATAACCCCGCCGCTGTTTTTACAGCTATCTTACGACCGTTGACAATGTAGATGCCCGGACGTAGATCCTTGGCGGCGACCCTTCGGCCGGTCAGGTCGTAGATGACCGTTTCGTGGCCGGTGTCATCCGGGATGGTCGCTTGTCCGATGGCCAGGGCTTTGAGCTTGATGTCGATGCAGTCGATGCGGCTACGCATTTTGCCCTGGGTGTAGAAGTCGATGCGGATCTGGTCTCCGCGATGCAGTGTGACCTCTTTGTTGATTCTGTGGGTGGTCATGCCATACTGTTTGACCCCCTTCCAGAAGTCAATCTGCCTGTCGTTGACCGACAGGAACATGCCAGCCTGTCCGGCAGCCTCGTCATAAAAATCCACACTGATCTCGTAGCTGCCGTTTTCACCCTCCCAGACTCCGGTGACGGCTCCCGGCCCGGCTTCGCCCACAATAACCGAATCGTTGGAGGCTTTGAACCAGCTGCCGTCTTCACGTTCCAGATAGGCATAGGCGCCACGTGTCAGGTGTTCCAGTTCGGTACGGCCGACCCGTACGGGCCGGGCCGGGGCGGAGAAGCGCCAGACATCCCCGGTGACTACATCGCCGGAAGCTTTGATCACATCTACGCGCCAGAAATAAGTCTGACCGTAGCGCAGCGAGCCCGGCTGGCAGGATACAGTGTTGGTGCTGATCGGTTTTGCCTGGTCGAGACTGTCGGCATCGGTGGCTAGGTATACACGATAGGATTGGGCTTCAGCCGCCGGACGCCAGCTGAGGGGCATGGCAGCGGTCTTGGCTTCGGCACTGGCGGCCACCCGCAACCGGGCGTTGAACTCGCCGTCGGCAGGTGTCGGCTTGGCAGCTTTCACGCCGGCGGTGGTAAAACAATAGACAGGGCTGCGGTAGCTGCTGTCGGCCGTCTGGGCTAATACTTGCCAATAGTAGGTCGTCGAAGGCTGCAGGCGGAGACTGTCCAAGGATATCTCCCGCAGAACGTTTTTGTCGGTGCCCCACAGTACCTTGGTGCCGGTCATCCCCTCGATGGGGCTGTAGGCCGGCTTGGCACCGAGGGAAATGTCGATGGCGCCGTTGCCCGGCCAGAGAATTGGCTCGTGTTCCAGTCCGTCCACCTGTCCGACCCGGGTAGGGTAGAGCCGGGCTATGTCGGCGGCCTCCTCCAGGGCGAAGTCGTAGCCGTACCATAGGGATGGTTCGAAGGAAGTCCCTGTCTGCCGGTGTTTGAAGTCTGTGGCTGGAGTCGTGGTGAAATGGCTGCCGCGGTCGCTCCAGAAGGCGCAGGAAGCATCGTCCGTGGAACTGGCGTACATGTTTTCGAAGGGGTGCCTGACGCTGGTCCCGAAATGGTTCTTCTCCGTGACGATCTGCGCCTGGGTGTGTCCGCCCACGGCATAGCTGCCGATGTCCTGATAGTAGTTGTTGAATACATGAGCCAGGCCGTAGCCGATGCGGGGACTGCGCTGGTCGATGCGCATGAACGCGTTATGGTGGTAGGTGGCCCGGTTCTTGCCGTTGTCCTCGAAATGCATGGTGCCGGAATTCAAAAGACAGGCCTTGTGATGGTCGTGCATATAGCAGTAGCTGACGGTCAGATAGCTGGAACCCGAGGTAAGATCGACCAGCCCGTCCCAGTCTTCCTTGGTCTCGTCCTGACTGTAGAACTCGCAGTGGTCTATCCAGATATGGTGGGAGTTGCGGACGGCGATGGCATCGGGATCGGCGTGATGGATGACAAGGTTGCGGATGATGATGTTCTGCTTGCCGTTGATGTCGAGCCCGATACCGGCCAGTTCGGCTCCTTTGACACCTATGATGGTCTTGTCGGAGGCCACCGAGATGACATCTTTGCTGCGATTGAGACCGCTGCCTTCAAAGCGGCCTTCCACGATGATGGTATAGGGCTGGGAGGCTTTGGCATAGGTAGCCAGATCCTGCCGGTTGGTGACGCGGACCACCGTGCCTTTCATCCCGCCGGTGATGCCATTGATACCGTCGTTGTGGTTGACAAAGCCCACGGGCCCGTATTGCGCCTGTATGCCCAGGCAAAGGGCCGTCATGAATAACAGGATAGTTGCTGTTCTTTTCATTGTCTTATGGTTTGAATACGCTGGCAAATATACACATGTCTGCCCTCACAAAAGTATCACTTTACGTTCAAATGAGTGCATTATTTGGTCTAATAATACAAAAGCAGACACCCCGGACGGGATGCCTGCTTCGTCTGTGATAATCTTAAATCAGAGACTTATTTAAGTCTGAAACTTATTTGTTCAGGGCGGTGGCGACATCGACGGCGACGGCCACGGTGCAGCCCACCATCGGGTTGTTGCCGATACCCAGGAAACCCATCATTTCGACATGAGCGGGCACCGAAGACGAACCGGCAAACTGGGCGTCGCTGTGCATACGGCCCATGGTGTCGGTCATGCCGTAGGAGGCGGGACCGGCGGCCATGTTGTCGGGGTGCAGGGTACGGCCCGTACCGCCGCCCGAAGCTACCGAGAAATAAGGCTTGCCGGCCAGCACGCGCTCTTTCTTGTAAGTGCCGGCAACGGGGTGCTGGAAGCGGGTGGGGTTGGTCGAGTTGCCCGTGATGGACACATCGACACCTTCTTTCCACATGATGGCGACACCTTCGCGGACATCGTCGGCACCATAGCAGCGCACTTTGGCACGGGGGCCGTCGCTGTAGGCGATTTCACGGACCACTTTCAGCTCACCGGTGAAATAGTCGAACTCGGTCTGGACATAGGTGAAACCGTTGATGCGGGAGATGATCTGGGCGGCGTCCTTGCCCAGGCCGTTCAGGATGCAGCGCAGGGGCTCCTTGCGGACCTTGTCGGCCTTGGCGGCAATCTTGATGGCTCCTTCGGCGGCGGCGAAAGACTCGTGGCCGGCCAGGAAGGCAAAGCACTTGGTCTCCTCGCGAAGCAGACGGGCGGCCAGGTTGCCGTGGCCCAGACCGACCTTACGGTCGTCAGCCACAGAGCCGGGGATGCAGAAGGCCTGCAGGCCTTCGCCGATGGCTTCGGCAGCGTCGGCGGCGTTGCGGCAGCCTTTCTTCAGGGCGATGGCGGCACCGCAGACATAAGCCCACTTGGCGTTTTCAAAGCAGATGGGCTGGGTTTCTTCACAGGTTTTGTAAGGATCGATACCGGCCTTGTCGCAAATGGCGTTGGCCTCTTCGATGTCTTTGATACCGTACTTGTTCAAGGCAGCGATGATCTGCTTGATACGGCGGTCCTGGCTTTCGAATTTAACTTCTCTGATCATAGTGGTATCCTCCTTAATTTATTCGTGACGCGGATCGATTTTCTTGACAGCACCCTGTTCCTCGGTGACGCGGCCGTAGGTGCCGGTGACTTTCTTCAGGGCTTCGTTGGCGTCGGTACCCTTCTTGATCTCCTCCATGAACTTGCCCATGTGGACGAATTCATAGCCACAGATCTGATCGTCTTTGTCGAGATAGATGTGCTTGATGTAGCCTTCGGCCATCTCCAGGTAGCGCGGGCCCTTGGCCAGCGTGCTGTAGATGGTGCCTACCTGGCTGCGCAGTCCCTTGCCCAGGTCTTCCAGGCCGGCGCCGATGGTCAGGCCGCCTTCCGAGAAAGCCGACTGGGTACGGCCATAGACAATCTGCAGGAACAGTTCGCGCATGGCGGTGTTGATGGCATCGCAGACCAGGTCGGTGTTGAGGGCTTCGAGCAGGGTCTTGCCGATGAGGATTTCGCCGGCCATGGCAGCCGAGTGGGTCATGCCCGAGCAGCCGATAGTTTCGACCAGAGCTTCCTGGATGATACCGTCCTTCACGTTCAGGGACAGCTTGCAGGCTCCCTGCTGGGGAGCGCACCAGCCGATACCGTGCGTGAAGCCCGATATGTCTTCAATCTTTTTGGCCTTGACCCATTTGCCCTCTTCGGGAATGGGAGCCGGTCCGTGTTTCGGACCTTTCTGTACGCAACACATCTGTTGCACTTCGTGTGTATAAACCATTTTAAACTGATTATGAATGAAACAAATAAATCCTCATGAAACAGGAGAAGCCGATAGGTCGGTTTTCTAAACGGCAAAGGTAGGGATAAAAAAGCATAAAATAAATATGCTCCCGGAAAAAGCCGAAAAAAAGCACAGAGAGCACTTCCGCGGAACGGAGAAAGTCCCTAACTTTGCCAGTGCAGGGATATTGAACCCAAAATATTGATAATCAGTTATAAAGTCATGATGGATAATTACGAAAGAATTTCCCTTGACGATTATGTCCAGAGTGGAGAAGGCGGAACAGCCCTCTCTTACAACAGCAAAGACGGCAAGACGCTGGCCAAGCTCTTCATGAAAGGCTACGGGGCGGAAACCGCAGAACGTGAGTTCAGGACCTCTCAGGCGGTTTATCGCCTGGGCATCCCTTCCCCCAGGCCCGTCCGGCTGGTTACCGACGGCGAGCGTTACGGCGGCGAGTACGAACTGATTCCCGGCAAAAGGTCCTATGCGAGGATTATTTCCGAGGAGCCGGAGCAGTTGGAGCCTCTGTCCTTGAAATTTGCCGCGCTGGCCAAAGAACTGCATGCCACCCCGGCCGATACGTCGGTCTTTCCGGAAATGAACGCCTCTGTACGCTTCTGGATGGAGAAGTCGGAGAATATATCCGAACCACTTCGGGCCAGGTTGCTGTCGGCGCTGGACAGTATTCCCTCACCCGCCTGCAGCCTGCACGGAGACCTGCACATCGGCAACATCATCAGCGACGGCCGGCGAGACCTGTGGATAGATCTGGGCGATTTCGCCTACGGTTGCCCCGAGTGGGACTTCTCCATGATTTTCTTCGTGGCCAACTATATGACACAAGACAGAACACAGCAGCTCTTCCATCTGGATCCTGCCGTGCTCCGCACCCACTGGAGCCTGCTGGTCAAGGCCTATTACGGCTTCCGGGACGATGAGCAGCTGCACGGCTACGAACGGAACCTGCTCAAATTCGTTGCCCTCAAGCTCTACTATAATTTCTGCAAGCGCCATGACGGCAAGGGCAGTCCATCCCCGCAGTTGGAGGGTCTGGCCGGGGCCTTTTTGGACGGTGTGGCACCGCGTTTTCAAGTCTAAGTCGCCGACATCGTCGGCAGTCCGCAAAAGTCTTCCGTCCCGCCCATGCCGGCAGGATACGGCCGACCGGACAACATTCACTAAACAACAGCCAATGGTAGAAGATTATCCCACAGTCGACCTCACTTCCTGGACAAAGACAGGCGAAGGAGGCAACGGCAGCACCTACGAGAACCCGGCCGAGCCGGATGTGCTGCTGAAACTCAATAACAGCCGCTCCAACGACCTAAGGACAGTTCGCCGGGAATACGATCTTTCCCGGGCTGTGGCCGCTCTGGGGCTCCCCACGCCGGCCATGCACCGGATTGTCCGGGTGGGCGAGGCCTACGCCGTGGTTGCCGAACGCATCAAGGAGAAGAAGTCGGTCTTCCGTATCTGCCACGATGAGCCGCAGCGCATAGAAGAGATGGCCGCCCTGTTCGCCACGCTGGGCAAGCAGCTTTTTGCCACGCCCTGCGACACGGACTTTTTCTCCAGTCGTAAGGAAACAGCCCTGGAAGGCATCGCTCAGACCTCTTTCATCGGCCGGAAAAACAGAGATATACTGCATGCTTTTGTCGAAAGTGTCCCCGACAGCACCGGCTGTGTGCACGGCGACTATCAGCCCGGCAACGTCATCATTTCGCAGGGGCGGCCCTATTGGATCGATCTGGGCCGTTTTGCCTACGGCGACCCCATGTTCGATGTGGGGCATCTGTATCTGTCCTGTGTGGTGTATTCGCGCATGAAGCAGGCCCGGGACATTTTCCATCTGGACCGCGGACAGCTGCTCCGTTTCTGGGATGCCTTCGCCCGGGCGTACACCGGAGCCGAGGACCATGCAGACTTCGACCGTCAGGCGGCCCGTTTCGGGGCGGTGGACATTGTCGTACGCACCGTCTATTCGCCGGCTTCCATCCTGGAAAAACTGTTTTTCAGGATGCAGGTCAACGCTTTGATGAAGTATTTTTTTTGACACTGATGTTACTGTCGTTTCCCAATAAAGTTCAGGCCAGGCAATTCCTCCCCGTAAAAGGAGTTGTTAATGCATGTTACTTGAGATAAACAACTGTATTATAACGAAATGAAATTGACAAAATGTATTCATTGGGTGTCGGGAGCGCTGCTGCTGCTGAACACCGTGGCCTGTTCCGGCCATCACGAGGAAAGCATCGAACTGGCTTCCGAGGCCGATCTGGCCGGTCTGACGCTGAGTTGTTCCGCAGGTAACTACTACGAGCATAAGTATTCGGCTCGAGAAGATGTCAAGGTTTTCGCCTGCAATACGGAGACCGATGCCGTCCAGGCTGTCCGTCAGGGCCTGGCCGATGTTTTCGTGTCCGACGAGGTGGTCATGAGTCCGGAGGCAATGGAACAGCTGGGCCTGAAAATGGCCCTTCGCGGTGAGGAGTCTTTCGATGTGGCTTTCGCCCTGCGGAAGGGCAATGTCCAGTTGCTTTCGCGCCTCAATGGTTTTCTCTCTTCAGCCCCGCTTGACGAAATTGTCGCACACTGGCTGAGAGACAGTCCCGCCGTAGCAATGCCCGACGCCGTCCTGGATGAGGAGACACCCCTGCGCTGTATAGTGTGTATGAATCTGGCTCCTGTCTGCTATCTGGGAGAAGGAGGGCAGTGGCAGGGAATGGATCCCGACCTGCTGCGACGCTTTGCCGCCTCTCTGGGCCGGACAGTGGAAATCAAGTTCCAGGACCTTGGCTCGGCCATCATTGCCCTGGAGACAGGACAGGCCGATATTGTCTCAGGCAACCTTTTTGTGACTGACGAACGCAAGGCATTCGTGGACTTTTCCGACCCTTATTATGCCTGCCATCCCGGTTACTTCGTACTGGACAGAGACTCGAAAACCCATCCTGGCCTCAGAAGCCGGCTGATAATGAATTTTGTACAGGAAGGACGTTGGAAACTCCTTGTCGGAGGTCTCTGCGAGACGTTGAAAATCACCCTGACAGCCATCCTGCTGGGAACAATGCTTGGCATCGGCCTCTGCGCGGCAAGACGCAGCCGCCGGCAGTGGCTGCGCTCGGCGGCAGGTATCTACGGAACGGTCATCCAGGGAGTGCCCACACTGGTGCTGCTCCTTATCATGTTCTATGTGGTCTTTGCCGGTGCCGGCATCAGTGCCTCGTCCGTTGCGATCGTGACTTTCGCCCTTGTCTTCGCTTCGTCGGCCGGCAGTATTTTCGATACGGCCGTCTCTTCTGTTCCCAAGGGACAGACCGAAGCCGGACTGAGCCTGGGATTCACTCCTCTGAAGACATTTACCGGCATCGTGCTGCCCCAAGCTGTCAGCAAGGGCCTGCCGCTCTACAGCAGCGAGTGTGTGGCCTTGCTCAAGAGTACCTCCATTGTGGGCTATATCGCCATACAGGATCTGACCAGGGCCAGCGACCTGATCCGAAGCCGCACTTTCGATGCACTCGTACCGTTGCTGCTCATAACGCTTGTCTATTTCCTCCTTGCCTGGCTTATCAGGCGTTTGTTGAACCTTGTTCTTGTAAAATAATATGATTAGCATCAAGCATCTGAGCAAGACCTTTCACAATCCGGACGGAAGCTTGCTCACCGTCCTGAAAGACGTGAACTGTGACATCAGTCAGGGCGAGGTCATCAGCATTATCGGTCCCTCGGGCACCGGGAAGAGCACGCTCCTCAGGGCACTCAATATGCTGGAGCCGCCCACGGGCGGCGAAATCTGGGTGGACGGTGAGAATATCATGTCCAAAGGCTACCCTCTGGACAAGTTACGCCGTAAAATGGGTATGGTCTTCCAAAACTTCAATCTCTTTGAGCACATGACCGTGCTGGATAATGTCACCTACGCGCCCATGGCGCTGCTGCACACTCCGGAGAAGGAGGCAAAAAAGGAAGCCCTTGAACTGTTACGCAAGGTGGGTATGGCCCAGAAAGCCGATGTCTTTCCGGCCTCCCTTTCCGGCGGACAGAAGCAGCGTGTGGCCATTGCCCGTTCGTTGGCCATGCACCCCGCAGTGATTCTCTTCGACGAACCGACCTCTGCCTTGGATCCCACCATGGTGGGTGAAGTGCTCAGTGTCATCCGCCAGCTGGCCAAGGATGGTCTGACCATGCTTATTGTCACTCACGAGATGCGTTTTGCCCGCGATGTGAGCACCCGCATCTTTTTCATGAACGAAGGTGTCATTTATGAGGACGGCAGCCCCGAACAGATATTCGAGCATCCTGTGCACAGTGCCACCAAGGCTTTCGTCAACCGTATCCACAAGCTCGTCTTCGAGCTGGACGGAGATGATTTTGATTTTCTGGAAATGCACACGGACATGAGCCGTTTCTGCATCAAGTACAATGTTGCCGATAAAGCTGAACTGGCCCATGCGGTGGCCGAGGAGATGCTGTTCCGGCATCTGAGGATCTTCCGGCCCCTGACCCTGAGGCTTACCCATACGGAACTTTCCGGAGAAACCGCCCTGGATTTCATGGTCGAAGGGCTTTCGGCCTCCCCGCTGCAGGCCGATGCTTCGACCGACAGTCTCCGGGCCCGGGTGAAGGACATTATCGAGGAGCCTACCTCACGCGGTTTCCGAATCAAGGTGCTGCTGTGAGACGGCCATTGTGCAAGCTATGGATAACTGGAGAAAAATACGAAAATGATGAAGACAAGAAAAACTCTTTTGTGGCTGTCCGTCCTGTCGATTGTACTCGGCCCATTGCTTACAGCCTGTTCCGGCGACAGGCATGAAACGGACAATCTGCCCGAAGACGAAATTGAACTGCAACTGCAGGGCATGAGCTTAAGGGAAAAAGTAGGGCAGATGTTCTATATACGGCCTGAATCTCTCGATACTTCTGTTCATACGACCGATTTCGCCTCTTTGAAAATGCAGCAGGTCTCCCGCACGATGCTCGGTGTCAGCAAAGACTATCCCGTAGGCGGCATTGTCCTCTATGCCCATAATATCGAGGACGAAGCCCAGCTCACGCGCTTTGTCACGCAGCTCCGTGCCCTGAACGGATCGCCCCTGCTCTGCATCGACGAGGAGGGCGGTCGCGTGGCCCGTATAGCCAGGAATGCCAACTTCGATGTGAAGACCTACGAGTCGATGGCTTCCATCGGTGCTACGGGCGATCCGGCAAACGCCTATGAGTGCGGCAACACCATCGGTACCTATCTGAATCGCTATGGCATCGACATCGACTTCGCTCCTGTTGCCGATGTCAATACCAATCCTGAGAACATAGTCATCGGGGCCCGCGCCTTCTCCGACAACCCTTATGTGGCCGCCCCCATGGTCACCAGCTATCTGCAGGGACTGGAGGATGCCGGAGTCGTCGGCTGTATCAAGCATTTCCCGGGACATGGCGACACGAAGGCCGACACCCACTACGGCTATGCCCAGTCGCTGAAAACCTGGGACGAAATCCGAGATTGCGAGATGATTCCTTTTCGCGCCGGCATACGCCAAGGCTGTCAGCTGATCATGACTGCTCACATCGCCCTGCCCAATGTGACGGGGTCGGAGGTTCCTTCCACCTTGTCGAGCCTCATCCTGCAGGACAAGCTACGCGGGGAAATGGGCTACGAGCATGTCATTATCGCAGATGCCATGGAAATGGGGGCAATCACCAGGCAGTATGGCAACGTCGAGGCTACTCTGCAGGGAATTCAGGCCGGACTGGATATCATCCTCAATCCTCAGGATTTTACTGAGGCCTTCGATGCCGTGGTCGAGGCGGTGAATTCCGGGACTCTCAGCAAGGAACGGATAGACCAGAGTGTGCGACGCATTCTGAAGATGAAGCAGCACGTCCGCCTACCTGCCGTTATGGACGACGATCCGACGCCGCTACGGAAATGGCAGGCCGGCGCAATTGTCAGTCAGGCGGCCATCGAAGCCTATGGCGGCCTGGATAAATGCTTTGCGGCAGATACCATCCCCGACGACGTCTGGCAGTCCATGGCAGGCAAGACCTACAAGGATAATCCCCACATCGGACGCGGCGACCTGCGCCACGTCCGTGCGCTGCACTGGGATTACGACCAGAAGATACATATCGGCGAGATGATCGTCAACCGGCAGATTGCCGATGCTGTCGCAGGTATATTCCGTCAGCTCTTCGACGCCCGTTATCCCATCCAGCGGATGCTGCTTCCAGATGTCTATGATGCCGATGACGAGACACAGATGCGCGACAATAACTCCTCGTGCTTCTGCTATCGTGCCATTGCCGGCTCAACGACGCTTTCGAAGCATGCCCGGGGACTGGCCGTCGATATCAACACCCTTTACAATCCCTACTATAAGGACCGTGCGGACGGCTCCCGTTTTGTGCAGCCTGCGACGGCTGCCAGTTTCTGCGATCGTCAATGGGCTTTCCCCTACAAGATAGACGAGCAGGATCTCTGCTATCGCCTCTTCACGGAGGCTGGGTTTGAGTGGGGCGGCGGCTGGACTTCGTGCAAGGACTATCAGCATTTCGAACTGATTGAGATTGAGTAGGGACGGTCGTTCCCGTCCGGTTTCACACAGGCGTGAGCCCTCCTGCTCCTGCCGAAATCCGCACATCGCAAATTTCTTTTGCGATTGTGCTCGCCTTGCACTACTTTTGTCCTTGTTTTTGGCGAGAATCATTTATTTACCATCAGATAATCTATGACGAAAAGTGCTTTACAAGTTGCGCGTGCAGCGTATCAGCCTAAAATGCCGACCGCTTTGCTGGGCCCGGTCAAGGTGAAAGAAGGAGAGCCCACTCAGTCGGTGGCCAATCAGGAAGAAATCAAGGCTTTGTTTCCCAATACTTATGGTCAGCCTTACATCGTCTTTGAACAGGCTGCCGAAAAGAAAAAATACCCGCCTGTCAACGTGGGTGTCATCCTGTCCGGCGGACAGGCTCCCGGCGGCCACAACGTGATAGCCGGCCTGTTCGACGGCATCAAGGATGTCAATCCGGAATCCCGGCTGTTCGGCTTTATCCTGGGCCCCGGCGGCCTGATCGACCACAATTATATGGAACTGACAGCTTCCATCATCGACGAATACCGCAACACGGGCGGTTTCGACATCATCGGATCGGGCCGTACCAAGTTGGAGAAGAAGGAGCAGTTCGACAAGGGATTGATTATCCTGAAGGCATTGGATATCAAGGCACTGGTTATTATCGGCGGAGACGACTCCAACACCAACGCCTGCGTGCTGGCCGAGTATTACAAGTCGATCAATGCCGGCGTGCAGGTGATCGGCTGCCCCAAGACCATCGACGGCGACCTCAAGAACGAGATGATCGAGACCTCGTTCGGTTTCGACACGGCCTGCAAGGTATATTCCGAGGTCATCGGCAATATCCAGCGCGACTGCAACTCGGCCCGCAAATACTGGCACTTCATCAAGCTCATGGGCCGTTCGGCTTCTCATATCGCCTTGGAGTGCGCCCTGCAGGTGCATCCCAACATCTGCCTGATTTCCGAAGAAGTCGAGGCCAAGAACCAGTCACTCGACGACATCGTCACTGAAATCGCCAATGCCGTGGCCGCCCGTGCCGCCCAGGGCAACAATTTCGGTACGGTTCTGATTCCCGAAGGACTCATCGAGTTCATTCCGGCCATGAAATCGCTCATCGCCGAACTGAACGACATCCTGGCCAAGCATCCGGAATACAAGGTCATCCGCAAGTCTGAGCAGCGCAACTATATCATTGAGATGCTTTCGCCGGCCAATGCCGAAATCTTCAAGTCTCTGCCCGAGAATGTCGCCATGCAGCTCACCCTCGACCGCGATCCTCACGGCAATGTGCAGGTATCGGCCATTGAGACCGAGAAGCTGCTGGCCGAAATGGTCGGCAAGAAGCTCGCCGAGTGGAAGGAGAGCGGCAAGTTTGTCGGCAAGTTCGCCACCCAGACCCATTTCTTCGGCTACGAAGGTCGCTGTGCAGCTCCCTCCAACTACGATGCCGACTACTGCTATTCGCTGGGTTATACAGCTGCTGCCTTGGTAGCCTTCGGCAAGACGGGCTACATGTCGTCGGTACGCAACACGACGGCTCCGGCCAAGGACTGGATTGCCGGCGGTGTGCCCATCACCATGATGATGAACATGGAGCGTCGCAACGGCGAGATGAAGCCGGTCATCCAGAAGGCGCTGGTTGAACTCGACGGCGCCCCCTTCCGCAAATTTGCCGAGAAGCGTGCCGCCTGGGCCATCAGCACCGACTATGTATATCCCGGTCCCATCCAGTACTTCGGACCGACCGAAGTCTGCGACCAGCCTACCAAGACATTGCAGCTGGAAGCCGGGAAAAACGGCTGAGCCCTGTTGCTTATGCCCGGAAAACAGTCCCCATGTCGGCTGAGGCCGGGCAAGAATCACATACCATAAAGATTCCGTCCCTTTTCCGGGGCGGAATCTTTTTTCATGAAACAGCCTGTTCTCGGGTATTCCGGTATTCCGGCGTTGTCATTAACATAATTTTTTTTGCTGGTGTTACGTGATAATCAACGTAATATATTAATTTTGCGACCGAATGATAAATAAAAAGGTTTTCAAAATGTCAAACGCGGACAAGACGGCTTGTTTGCCGAGACAAAATACGGTAAATCTAATTGAACACTATAAAAGCTATGTGGAAGCAAAATGACAGAAGATCCCTGTATGAGTCAGTTGAGATAGAGGTGATTTCTTTCGATACCATTTACAATTGGCTGAAGGAAACCGGTAATCCGGTTTTCGTGGATACTTTGGGCTGTCACAGTTATTTCCTGGTTTTTCTGAATCCCGTCCGCGAAGGGGAAATAGGTGTCTTTACAGAAAAGCAGCTGCTGCGGAAAAACAAGTTCGCCCCCGGCTATCTCGATGCCGACCAGTGGGAGCAGATGCTGGAACTGATGAGGCAGCTGCCCGAAAACAAGCGCATGTATCGTCGCCATTACAGCACCCGGGAGGAGGATATCGTTGTCGCTGTTCCGGCTCTTTGCCGTCATTACTGCGCTCTGAAGAAATAAATAAACCTGCTTTGACGATAGCATCTTTTGGAGCATCCGGTTTCCCGGGTGCTTTTTTTTGACCGGACGAATAAAAAAGAGACCCTTGCAATTTCTTGTAAGGGCCTCTCTCTTTCAGTGTGCGGCGGACTGGATTCGAACCAGTGACCTCTTGCCTGTCAAGCAAGCGCTCTAAACCAGCTGAGCTACCGTCGCATGAACCTTTGTCCGGGTGGGTTTCCCAAAGGCGGAGCAAAGGTAGTGCAAAAAATCAAATCTTCAAAAGAAGAGCGCTGTTTTTATCTTCTTTTTTTAGCCTGCTGCCTGGCCTGTTCGCGCTGGTAGCGCTGAGCTTCCTCCAGACGCTTCTGGAAGGCCGATTTCTGCTTGGGCTTGTTCTGGTTGGCTTTCATCTCGGCCAGCACCTTCTCTTCGTTGATGCCGATGCGGAACAGATAAGTCTGGGCAATGGTCAGCAGGGAGGAGAAGAAGTAGTAGAAACTCAGACCGGAGGCATACTGGTTGAAAATGAACAGGAACATGACCGGCATGGCATACATCATCATCTTCATGCCCGGCATGCTGGAATCTGTGTTGCCCGAGGTAAGTTTGGTCGAGAGAATGTTGGTCAGAGTCATCAGGATGCAGAACAGACTCAGGTGGTTGCCCAGCAGGCTGCTGATAATCGGGATATGGGCCTTCCAGGAAACGATGGCGTCATAGGTCGAAAGATCCTGAGCCCAGAGGAAGCTCTCCTGTCGCAGTTCGATGGAGGCCGGGAAGAACCAGAACATGGCGATCAGCACCGGGAACTGCAGCAGCATCGGGATACAGCCGCCCATGGGATTGACTCCGGACTTCTGGTACAGCGACATGGTGGCTTGGGAACGTTCCTGCGCCTTGCTGTCGCCCGGGTATTTGGCGTTGATCTCGTCGATCTGCGGCTTGAGCAGACGCATCTTGGCCGACGAGAGAAACGACTTGTAGGTGAGCGGAAAGATGAGCAGCTTGATGCACAACGTCATCAGCATGATGATGACACCCATGTTGTTGAAATATCGCCCGAAGAAGCGGAACATGGGCAGGACCAGGCCGGTGCTGACCCAGCGGATGATGCTGCCGCCCAGCGGCACGATCTTTTCGAGCTGCATCCGCTTGTCGGCCTCCACGCCTTTATCATAAGATTTGAGAATGTCGTATTTGCTCGGGCCGAAATAGAACTTCAGACCTGCCTGCCTGTCGCCTCTCATGTTGAAGTCGATGCTGCTGCGCAGGGCGTAGTTCTTTATGTAGGGCGAACTGTCGTCTTCCATCTCCGAAGACAGTTCGTTGGAGCTCATACCCTTGTCGCTGATGATGATGGCCGTGAAGAACTGGTCCTTGAACGAGACCCAGCGCAGGCGGGGCGCAACGGCTTTGTGGGCGCTTTTTGACTCGCTGAGTTTCTCGACATTGTCTTCGAGGTACTTGTATTGGAGCATGGAGTAGCGGCTTTCAAACTTGCGCCCTTTCTCTTGGGCGCGCATGCGTACCTTCCAGTCGATGTCAAAGCTGTTGGTACCCATCGAGATGAGACTTTCCAGCCCCTCGCCCCGAATGTCGAGAGACATCATGTAGTTGTCGGGCTGGAGGGTATAGACAAAGTCCAGGCTGCAGCCCTGGCTCAGATCCAGGCGGAAGACAAGGCTGAGCGGGTCCTCGCTCCCGACCCGGCGGAAATACAGGTCGCGCGTATTGACCACGCGGCTTTCGCTGGTGATCAGGGTGACGTTGAAGTCGGACGTGGCCTGGTCAAAGAGGACGAGCGGCAGGGAGTCCCCGGTGACGTACTCCTTGAGCAGTACCGAAGCAATGCGTCCGCCCTTGGCCGTCATGTCGAGGGCCATCAGATTGTTTTCCAGCGTATAGTGTTGGTCTTCTCCTTGGGTGAGCGGGGCAAAGGCTCCGTACTGCCGTAGTTTCTGCTCGGCGGTGGCAGCTTCCCTGGCTGCCAGGTCAAGCTGGTCCTGCTGCTCTTGCAAGACTTCCTGCATGGCAGCCTGAGCCTGGGCCTGAGCCCTCTCGACGCGGGCGATAGAATCCTGCCGCTGTGCCTCGGCTATCTGTGCCTTGGTCGGCCTGTTCAGGAAGTTAAATCCCACCAGAATGAGGAGAATGAGGATGAAACCAATAATCGTCTGTTTGTCCATAATATATGTTATCTTTCTTGTGTTCAACTAAATGAATAGCAGTATATAGGCTGATTTCAGGCCTGTCTGGCGAAAAATCGCTAAAAGCGCAAAGGTAGAAAAAAGTTTTGGAAGAAAAGCACTACTTTTGTTCCTGAATTCTGAAAGATATGCTAAACAGGATATTCAATACCTTGCCGCTCTTGCTGGGGATTATATGTTGGACTTTTCCGGCCGCCGCCCAAGGGATCTTCGCCTTCAGCATTCCTGTCATTCCGTCAGACTCGGTGGAAGAGTACCTTGCCATCGACAGCCTGTTGCGTCCGGAAAACCGCTTTTATCTTTCTGATGAAGAAATCCGTCAGACCGACTCCCTGATGGCCTGGATCGATACCTGCAGCAGGGAGATGGATCAGAGCGACCGTGAGTGGCTGCCCGAGCATACCGCTCCCAGGGAGCCCTCCGATTTGTTGCGCTATATCCGTCGCTACGACCTGATGGCCGGTCGTGTAAGGCCGGCCAAGGCGGCTCCCTACCGGGAAGACTCGACCTATTATCCTGGCATGAATCCGCTTTTCATGCCCTTGGTTTTCAAAACCGAGCGCCGTCGGCTGACCCTGCACAAAGATCTGTCCCAGGCCCAGACCAAGCCACTCTATGTCTTCGAGCCTACGGCCTCGGAAAAGTATGTCACCGAGATGAATACGGAACTGCTCAACCAGCTAGAAGTGGATTATCTGGATAGAATAGAATACAGTAGTGCCGATCTTCCGGAATACGAGCGAATAGATGTGATTATATCATCTGATAAACCCATTCGCATTGAACAGCCACGCTATGAGATGCGTCCCACGGTGCGTCAGATGGCTCACATGGACTACGAGTACAACTACTGGACAGTCAAAGGACGTTTCTCGGCCCAGATGACCCAGACCTACGTCTCGCGCAACTGGACGAGCGGAGGTATGCGCAACATGTCCACCCTGATGTCCCTGTACTGGACGGCCAACTACGACGACAAGAAGAAGCTGCAGTTCGACAACCTGATTGACCTGAAGATCGGTTTCAACACCACCGATGCGGACACCTTACGCAAGGTGGCCGTCAGTACCGACCAGCTCCAGCTTTCTTCCAAACTCGGCTACAAGGCGGTGAAAAACTGGTATTATTCAGCATCGGCCGAATTGATGACCCAGCTGCTCAACAAGTACAAGCCCAATACCGTCAAGCTGCAGTCCTCCCTGCTATCCCCGGCCAAGTTCTTCTTCAGCATCGGTATGGACTATAAGGTGACCAGCCGCGACAAGAAGCGCAACCTTTCTTTGTTGATCACCCCGCTGACCTACCGCATGAACTTCCTGCTCGATACGGTCAATTACAAAGCCTCTTCCTACGGCATCGACCCTGGCACGAAATTCGGCCATGAGTTCGGTTTCAAGCTGACCTCCAACTTCAACTACAAGATCAGCGAGGCCATCTCCCTGACCTCCTATCTGTACTACTATTCCGATTTTACCTACATCGATTCGGAGTGGAAGAACACGCTCAATTTCCAGGTGAACCAGTACCTCTCCACCCAGCTCTACCTGCACTTCAAGCTCAACGACCGCCAGCGCAGCGAAGATAGCAAGAACCTCTTGCAGTTCAAGGAATACCTGAGTTTCGGCATCGCCTATTTCTGGTAGACCTCCGGGGTGGAAAAATAAATAAAAATACATTTTGTAAATCCGCTCCCTTGTCGTACTTTTGCCCTAATATAGCATGTGAGGCAGAATCGGGATGGATACGATAAGTCACGTCGGTCAGGTAGAGGCAGTTAATCAGAGCAGTGTGAGTGTGAGAATCGAGCAGACATCAGCCTGCTCGGCCTGTCATGCGCGCCGCGTATGCCTGTCGGCCGACAGCCGTGAGAAGCTGATCGAAGCCCTTTCCGACGCCGACGACACATTTCAGGTGGGGGAGACCGTCATGGTCACCGGCCGGGCCTCACAAGGCATGAAAGCCGTATGGTGGGCCTATGTCCTGCCGCTTTTGCTGCTGATGCTTGCCGTCTTTGTCTCCAATCTCTGGCTTTTTCCCGACAATGAAGGACTGGGCGCCCTGCTGGCCCTGGGCGTGACCGTTGTCTATTATCTGGGACTGTACCTCATGCGGGACAGAATGAAGGGGCGTTTCGTCTTCCGTGTGCAACATTTGGATAATCATATCGAAGAATAAAAGTCAATTATGAATGCGATTCTCATTGCGTTGATTGTTTTGGGCAGCATCGGTCTGTTGCTGGCCATAGTGCTGTTTTCCGCCGCCAAGGCTTTCAAGGTGGAGGAAGACCCTCGTATCGATCAGGTGCAGGCAGTCCTGCCCGGTGCCAACTGCGGCGGCTGCGGCTATCCGGGTTGCCGGGGATTTGCCGAGGCCTGTGTCAAAAGCGACTCGCTCGACAGCCTTCGCTGCCCGGTCGGCGGGGATGATGTCATGAAACAGGTCGGTGTCATCCTGGATATGGTACCTGCCGAGTCCAAACCCAAGGTAGCCGTGCTCCGTTGCCAGGGCAGCTGTGAGCGTCGCCCCCGGACCAACCGCTACGACTCGGCCCCTTCCTGCATGATAGCCTCTGCGCTCTACGGCGGCGAAACGGGCTGTTCCTACGGCTGTCTGGGCCTGGGCGACTGCGTCAAGGTCTGCCAGTTCGGAGCCCTGAGCATCGATACCCGGACAGGGTTGCCGGTGGTGGATGAGGATAAGTGTACTTCTTGCGGGGCCTGTGTCAAGGCTTGTCCCAAGGGTCTTTTCGAACTACGCTTCAAGGGGCCCAAGTCCCGCCGGATTTATGTCTCCTGCCGCAACAAGGATAAAGGACCGGTGGCTAAGAAAGCCTGTGAAACGGCCTGTATCGGTTGTTCGAAGTGCCAGAAGGCCTGCCAGTTCGAGGCCATCACCATCGAGAACAATCTGGCCTACATCGATTTCGAAAAATGCCGCATGTGTCGTAAGTGCGTTGAAGAATGTCCGCAGGGCAGTATCGTCGAGCTCAATTTCCCGCCGCGTAAGCCCAAGGAAGAGGCTGCCCCGGCTGCACCGAAGACTGCCGCTCCCGTCGAGGCACCCGCTGCCGCCGAACCGAAAGCCGCTGAATAAAAGAACAAGATTAAAACCATTGATATGAAAACATTTACGATAGGCGGTATCCATCCGCCTGAGACTAAGCTCACGGCAGGCAAGTCCATCGTCGATCTGCCCCTGCCCCGGCAGGCCGTCGTCCTGCTGGGACAGCATATCGGAGCACCGGCCCAGCTGGTCGTCGAGCGGGGAGCCGTGGTCAAGACCGGACAGCTGCTGGCCAAGGCCGGCGGTTTCGTGTCGGCCAACATCCATTCGCCCGTCAGCGGCAAGGTCGCCAAAATCGCTGAGGCGGTCGATGCCAGCGGTTATCCCAGACCGGCCGTCTTTATCGATGTAGCCGAAGACGACTGGGCCGATGACATAGTCCGTACCGATAAGCTGGAACGCGAATGCCGTCTGAGTCCCGAGGAGATTGTCGCCAAGATCGCCCAGGCTGGTATCGTCGGCATGGGCGGCGCCTGTTTCCCCGCTTCGGTCAAACTGACGCCTCCTCCTGGCAAGAAATGCGATCTGCTCATCATCAACGCCGTCGAATGCGAGCCTTATCTGACGGCCGACCACCGGCTGATGCTGGAAAAAGGGCCGGAAATCATCGTCGGCATCCGTATCCTGATGAAAGCCCTCGGCGTGGACCGGGCCGTCATCGGCATCGAAGAGAACAAACCCGACGCCATCGAGCTGATGCGTCATCTGACGGTCTCTTATCCCAATATCGAGGTGCTGCCCCTGGAGATGCATTATCCCCAAGGCGGTGAAAAACAGCTTATCGAAGCCGTCTCCGGCCGTCAGGTGCCCTCCGGCGCGCTGCCCATCGACGTGGGCAAGGTCGTCCAGAATGTCGGGACGGTCTATGCCGTCTATGAGGCCGTGCAGAAGAACAAGCCGCTCATCGAGCGTATTGTCACCGTCACGGGCAAGTCCCTGAAGAATCCCGGCAACTTCCGTGTCCGGATCGGCACACCTATCGCCGACCTGATAGCTGCTGCGGGCGGTCTGCCCGAAAACGCCGGCAAAATCATTTCCGGCGGCCCCATGATGGGCAAGGCCCTGGTAAGCACGGAGGTGCCCGTGGCCAAGGGTACTTCGGGAGTCCTGGTCATGGACGAATCCGAATCGGTGCGTCAGCCGGTCTATGACTGCATCCGCTGCGGCAAGTGCATCTCGGCCTGCCCCATGGGCCTGGAACCCTACCTGCTTTCGGCTCTGGCCGAACGGCAGATCTGGGACCGACTGGAGAAAGAACATATCATGGACTGCATCGAATGCGGTTGTTGTACGTTCACCTGCCCGGCCAACCGGCCTTTGTTGGATTATATGCGGGTGGGCAAGGCCCGGGTCGGTGCCCTCATCCGTTCGCGTAAAAAATAACGACTATGGACAAGAAACTCTATGTATCCATGTCGCCGCATATCCACGGCGGTGACAGCGTGGCCAAGAATATGTACCGGGTCATCCTGGCACTCATTCCGGCCCTAGTGGTCTCCGTATATGCTTTCGGCTGGCCTGCACTGCTGGTGACGGCCATTTCGATAGCCTCCTGCGTGGTGTTCGAATACCTCATCACCCGCTTCCTGCTGAGGCGTCCAGGCACCCTGGCCGACGGCTCGGCTGTCCTGACAGGTCTGCTGCTGGCTTTCAACCTGCCGTCCAACCTGCCCTGGTGGATCATCGTCATCGGTGCCCTGGTGGCCATCGGCATGGCCAAGATGAGCTTCGGCGGTCTTGGCAACAATATCTTCAATCCGGCGCTGGTAGGCCGTGTCTTCCTGCTCATCTCCTTCCCCCAGCAGATGACTACCTGGCCGCTGACGCGTATGCAGATTGCGGCCTCGGGAACGGATGCCCTGACGGGAGCTACGCCGCTGGGCCTGATCAAGGCCGGACAGTTGGACCAGCTGCCTTCCGCACTGGACATGCTGCTGGGCCGTACGGGCGGCAGCCTGGGTGAAGTGGCGGCATTGGCCCTGCTCATCGGTGTCGTCTACCTGCTGGCCACCAAGACCATCAGCTGGCATATTCCGGTATCCATCCTTCTGACGGTGTTCATTTTCGCCGCCTGCCTGCATCTGGGCAATCCCGAGCGTTTCGCCGATCCGCTGACCCATCTGCTCACGGGTGGTCTGATGCTGGGAGCCTGCTTTATGGCCACCGACTATGTCACCTCGCCGATGGCCCATTCCGGCCAGCTCATCTACGGTGTCGGCATCGGTCTGCTGACCGTGCTCATTCGCAGCTTCGGCTCCTATCCCGAGGGCGTGTCGTTCGCCATTCTCATCATGAATGCCGTGACACCGATCATCAACCTTTACTGTAAACCCAAACGATTCGGAGAGCCAAGAAAATGAAGAAGCTACAGTCGTCATTAACGAATATGGTCCTGTCGCTGGGCATCATTGCCATTGCGGCAGCCGCACTGCTGGCCTGGATGAACCGTCTGACGGAAGATCCCATCCGCCAGGCCGAGCTGGCCAAGCAGGAGAATGCTATCAAGGAAGTCTCACCGGCCTTCACCAACAGCCCGGTGGCAGAAGAAATACTGACCCGCTCGGCCGACGGTGAGTCAGCCGCCTGCTATCCCGCCCGTGACAACGGACGTCTGGTCGGGGTGGCCGTCAAAACCGTCTCCCATAAGGGCTTTAACGGCGACATCGAACTGATGGTCGGCTTCACCCCGGAAGGCAAAATCTACAACTATTCCGTGCTCAAACAGGGTGAAACTCCCGGACTGGGCACCCGCATGGTCGATTGGTTCAAGACCGACAAGAACCGTCAAAGCATCGTGGGTATGACTCCCGCCCGTGACAACATGACCGTGAGCAAGGACGGCGGTGATGTGGATGCCATCACCTCGGCCACGATCAGCTCCAGGGCTTTCCTGGACGCCGTCAACCGTGCCTACGGGGTATTTCAGCAAGTCAGTGCCCAGCTGGGCGACGTTACGGCTGCCGAAACTGTGCCGGCCGATACGACAGCCCTTGTCACCAACGAATAGAAAGGAGGTCCGATATGAAGAAACTAGGTATTATCCTCAACGGTCTGGTCAATGAGAACCCGACTTTTGTACTGATGCTGGGCATGTGCCCTACGCTGGCCACCACCACCTCGGCTGTGAACGGCCTGGGTATGGGTCTGGCGACGATGTTCGTGCTCATCTGCTCAAATCTGGTCATCTCGCTTCTCAAGAAGCTGATTCCCGACAATGTCCGCATACCTTCGTATATCGTGGTCATCGCCACTTTCGTCACTTTGCTGGAAATGGTCATGAAGGCCTATGTGCCGGCCCTCTACGAGAGTCTCGGCCTTTTCATCCCCTTGATTGTGGTCAACTGCATCGTTCTGGGCCGGGCCGAGTCCTTCGCCTCGAAGCACAGTCCTTTCGACTCGATGCTCGACGGCCTGGGCATCGGTCTGGGCTTCACCTTCGCCCTGACGCTGCTGGGTATGGTGCGCGAGCTGCTGGGAGCCGGCACCTTCTTCGGCCTGACGGTCTTCCCCGACAGCTACGGCATACTGATCTTCGTCCTGGCCCCGGGTGCCTTCATCACCCTGGCTTATCTGCTGGCTATCATTAACAAAATAAGAAAAGTATCATGATCTATATTTTCATGTTCATCGCAGCGGTGTTTGTCAACAACATCGTGCTGTCGCAGTTCCTCGGTATCTGTCCTTTCCTGGGTGTGTCCAAGAAGATCAATACGGCCACGGGCATGTCCGGCGCCGTAGCCTTCGTGCTGACCCTCTCGACGGTCATCACCTGGATCGTCTATACCTATTTGCTGCAGCCCTACCATCTGGAATACCTGCAGACCGTGGCTTTCATCCTGGTCATCGCCTCGCTTGTGCAGCTGGTGGAAATTGTCCTGAAAAAGATCTCGCCGGCCCTCTACCAGTCGCTGGGAGTTTTCCTGCCCCTGATCAGTACCAACTGCTGTATCCTGGGTGTGGCTATCCTGGTCATCCAGAAGCACTACAACCTGTTGGAATCGGTGGTGTTCGCCTTTTCGACTGCTATCGGCTTCGGCCTGGCGCTGATCCTGTTTGCCGGTATCCGCGAACAGCTCTCCCTGCTCAAAGTCCCCAAAGGCATGCAGGGCATGCCCGTAGCCTTGCTGTCGGCCGGTCTGCTGGCCCTGGCCTTCATGGGCTTCTCGGGCATCGTTAAAATCTAAGGCCAGCGCATTTAATCACAACCTACTATGGCAACACGCATTCTGGTGACCGGCGGCACGGGCTATATCGGCTCGCACACGACCGTCGAACTGCAACAGGCCGACTATGAGGTCGTCAGCATCGACAACCTCTCAAACTCCAATATCGGGGTGCTGGACGGCATCGAGAGCATTACGGGCATACGTCCCTTTTTCGAGCAGGTGGACTGTACCGACAAACAGGCTCTCAGAGCTGTCTTTGAGAAGTATCCCGGCATCAGGGCCATCATCAACTTCGCTGCCAGCAAGGCGGTGGGCGAGTCGGTCCAGAAGCCCTTGCTCTATTATCGCAACAACCTGGTCACGCTCCTGAACCTGCTCGAACTTATGCCTGAGTTCGGGGTGGAAGGATTCGTCTTCTCGTCGTCCTGCACAGTCTATGGACAGCCCGACCACTTGCCCGTCAACGAAGATACTCCTATCAAGCCGGCCACTTCGCCCTATGGCAATACCAAGCAGATCTGCGAGGAGATCATTACCGATGCCGTCCATGCACAGGCCCCCTACAAGGCAGTGCTGCTGCGCTACTTCAATCCCATCGGTGCCCATCCTTCGGCCAAGATCGGAGAACTGCCCCTGGGTGTGCCTCAGAATCTGATTCCCTTCGTCACGCAGACGGCTGCCGGCATCCGCGAGTGTCTGAGTGTCTTCGGCGACGACTACAACACGCCCGACGGCTCCTGTATCCGCGACTATATCCATGTGGTCGATCTGGCCAAGGCTCATGTGGCGGCTGTAGGACGTATGCTGAGCGGCAAGTCCCAGGCTCCCGTCGAGGTGTTCAACCTGGGTACAGGTCGCGGCCTTTCCGTCCTGGAAGTCATCGACACCTTCCAGAAAGTGACAGGAGTCCGGCTCAATTACAAAATTGTCGGCCGCCGCGAAGGCGATATTGAGCAGGTCTGGGCCGATCCCACCCGGGCCAACCGCGTGCTGGGCTGGAAGGCAGAATCCAGTGTCGAGGAGACGCTCCTGTCGGCCTGGCACTGGCAGCAGCAACTGGGAAAAAACAACAAGTAGTCAATTCCGGAAAAGCTGCACACGGACAGCATAAAAAAGAGTCAGCCCTCGATATATCGGGGGCTGACTCTTTTTGTGTCAGCGGGCGGCCGGGGCTCAGAACCGAGGTTTCATGCCCATGTGGTACATGACGAAGGCCCAGTTGTCAGCCTGTTCTTGTAGCACTTTGGACATGGGTTTGCCCGAGCCGTGACCGGCATCGGTCCCGATCATGATGAGCTTGGGAGCGTCGCCCGTCGAGGCAGCCTGCAGGGTGGCTGCGTACTTGAAGGAGTGGGCCGGCACGACACGGTCGTCATGGTCGGCTGTGGAAATGAGGATGGCCGGGTAGGGCGTACCGTCGTTCTTGATGTTGTGCAGAGGCGAATAGCTGTACAGATACTTGAACATCTCGGGACTGTCCTCGCTGGTGCCGTAGTCGCTGGCCCAGTTCCAGCCGATGGTAAACTTGTGGTAGCGCAGCATGTCCATCACGCCGACCATGGGCAGGGCGGCGGCAAACAGGTCGGGCCGCTGGTTGACGACGGCTCCGACCAGCAGTCCGCCGTTCGAACCGCCGGCAATGCTCATCTTCGAAGGCTGCGTATATTTTTCGGCGATAAGGTATTCGGCGGCGGCGATGCAGTCGTCGAACACGTTCTGCTTGTTCATCTTGATGCCGGCCTGATGCCATTTGTCGCCATACTCGCCGCCGCCACGCAGGTTGACCATGGCAAAGATGCCGCCGTTCTCGATGAAGGGCAGGCGCCAGGTCGAGAAGCCCGGGTTGAGGCTGATGTTGAAGCCGCCGTAGCCGTAGAGATAGACCGGATTGCTGCCGTCCCGCTGCAGATCCTTGCGATAGGTGAGGAACATGGGAATGAGCGTCCCGTCCTTGCTGGCAAAGAAGACCTGTTCGCTGACATAGTTGTCAGCCTTGAAATCGATCTTGGGGGCCAGATAGACTTCCGACTCGTTTCTGTCGATGTCGTAGCGGAAGATGGTCGAGGGGTACAGGAAGGAAGAGAAGGCATAGAAAATCTCCTTGTCGTCCTTGTCGCCGCTGAAGCCGACCGAACCGAAAGTAGGCAGGGCCACTTCAAACTGAAGCCGGCCTTCCAGGTCATAGACATAGGCGTGGTCAGCAGCATCGCGGCTGTAGGTAAGCAACAGTTTTCCCCCCATGAAGGCGGCTCCGCTCAGGGGCTGAGGCTGCTCACCGACGAACTCTGTCCAGTTCTTGAATTGGGGCCGGCTGATGTCGGCTTTCATGATCCGGTAGTTGGGGGCTCCATAGTTGGTCTGCAGGTAGATGGTGTTGCCGATGATTTCAATGGGCGAATACTCGTAGGCATCGTCCGAGGCCATTTCGACAAACTCACTGTCGGCCTTTCTCAGATCCTTGACAAACAGTCGGTTGCCCAGTCCGGCCCCGGCCTCGAATACGAAGAGCATTGTCTCGTCCTCATTGACGTAGGGCGTATAGAAACGCTTGGGATACAGGGGATTCTGGTAGGCCAACACATCTTCCTGCTGGCTGGTGCCCAGCCGGTGGTAGTAGATCTTCTGGTTTTCGTTGACGTTGGAATACTCCTTGCCGGCTTCGGGGGCGTCGTAGGCACTGTAGTAGAAGCCGTCGCCGCACCAGGCGGCCTCGCTGAACTTCGACCACAGGATAAGGTCGGGGGTATGCTGTCCGCTGGCCAGGTCGATGACGTAGATTTCCTGCCAGTCGCTGCCGTTACGGGCGATGGTGTAGGCCATGTACTTGCCGTTGTTTGAAAACGAGACGCCCGTCAGGGCCACCGTGCCGTTCTCGGACAGGCTGTTGGGGTCGAGCAGCACCTTGGGCTGGCCGTCCAGCCGATCCGTGGTGTAGAGCACGCTCTGATTCTGCAGGCCGTCGTTCTTGAAGAAGTAATAGTGGCCGTTCTTTTTGGTGGGTAGGCCGATCTTCTCGTAGTCAGAAAGCCTGGTCATACGTTCTTTAAGGGCATCGCGAAACGGGATCCGCCGGAGATACTCCTGAGTGATGCTGTTTTCTGCCTGAACCCAGGCAGCCACCTGGCGAGTGGTGTCGTCCTCCATCCAGCGGTAGGGGTCGGGGACTTCGGTGCCGAAATAATTGTCTTTGACATCCTGCTTCTCGGCGACAGGATAGTTGATCTTGTTGCCCGTGCAGGCAAAAAGTCCGATGGTCATGACTGACAGGAAAAAGTATTTGTTCATAGTGCTTTGTTTTTTCCGGGCCGGTTTCCCGCAAGGGGAAGGACCTGCATCCGGCAGGTGAGGAGGCAAAAGTAGGAAGATACGCTCAAAAAGCCAAGTCCGGCACGGGTTTTTGTCTGGAAATTTGTATCTTCGCCCAAAATTTCCAGACATGACCTTCGATGTAATTGCCCGCGATCCTGCCTCTCAAGCCCGTGCCGGTGTGTTGCACACCGACCACGGAGACATCACAACGCCTATCTTCATGCCTGTAGGCACGGTGGGTTCGGTCAAGGCCGTCAGTCAGACCCAGCTGGCCGAGGAGGTCAAAGCCCAGATCATCCTGGGCAATACCTACCACCTCTACCTTCGTCCGGGCTGCGACATCCTGCAGCGGGCCGGCGGACTGCACCGTTTCATGCACTGGGACCGTCCCATCCTGACCGACAGCGGCGGCTTCCAGGTCTTTTCGCTGGCGCAGAACCGGAAACTCAAGGAAGAGGGAGTGCTCTTCCAGTCGCATATCGACGGCTCGAAGCATGTCTTTACTCCGGAGAGTGTGGTCGATACCCAGCGCGTCATCGGCTCCGACATCATGATGCAGCTCGACGAGTGTCCGCCGGGCGATTCTCCCTACGATTATGCTCAAAAGTCGATGGAACTGACCATGCGCTGGCTTGAGCGGGGCGTGAGGCGCTATCGCGAGACGGAAGGCCTCTACGGTCATCATCAGAGCTATTTCCCCATCGTGCAGGGCTGCACCTATCCCGACCTGAGGCGCCGTTCGGCCGAGTTTGCCGTGGCCCGTGACTGCGAAGGCTATGCCATCGGCGGGCTGGCCGTGGGCGAGCCCACCGAGAAGATGTACGAGATGATCGAGGTCGTCAACGAGATTCTTCCCCAGGACCGCCCCCGTTACCTGATGGGAGTCGGCACGCCGCAGAACCTTTTGGAGGCCATCGAGCGCGGGGTGGATATGTTCGACTGCGTCATGCCTACCCGTGACGGCCGCAACGCCCGGCTCTATACCAAACACGGCCGCCTGAACATGCGCAACCGCCGCTGGGCCGATGATTTCTCCCTGCTCGAGGAGGACGGGGCCGCCTCGGTCGACCGTTACTATTCCAAGGCCTATCTGCGCCATCTCTTTGCGGCCGACGAACTGCTGGCCCTGGAGATAGCCTCGATCCACAACCTGGCCTTCTATCTGTGGCTGGCCGGCGAAGCCCGGCGGCATATCCTGGCCGGCGACTATGGCCAGTGGAAGAAGACCATGCTTAAACAACTCTCAGAGGAGGTATAGCCGTGCAGGAACAAAAAAAGACAGCCCCCGTCAAACGACGCCGCATGCCGGTCGTCTTCAAGCGTCTGGACACCTATCTGATGGCCAAGTACTTCGGTACCTTCTTTTTCTGCCTGCTGCTGGTCATGGCCATCGTCGTGGTGTTCGACTACAACGAGAAATTCGACAAGTTCCAGCAGCACGAGGCACCGGTCAAAGCCATCATCTTCGACTATTTCCTGAACTTCATTCCCTATTTCAGCGTCAAGTTCAGTCCCTTCTTCATCTTCATCGCGGTGGTCTTCTTCACCTCCAAGCTGGCCGGTAATACGGAGATCATCGCCATGCTGTCGGGAGGCATGAGTTTCAGGCGGCTGATGCGGCCCTACCTGTTTTCGGCCGTGGTCATGTCCCTGCTGGTCTTCTGTCTGTCATCCTGGCTCATTCCTCCGGCCAACAAGGTCAAGCTCGAGTTTGAGGACAAGTATGTCAGCAAGGTCACCCGCGACTATGTGCGCAATGTCCAGCTGGAGATAGAACCCGGGGTGATTGTCTATATTGAGCGTTTCGACGACAAAAAGAAAATCGGCTACCGCTTTTTCATCGAAAAATACGACGAACGCCGGCTGGTTTCCCGCACGACGGCCCAGCGCATCACCCAGAAGGAGGAAAACCTGTGGACTCTGAACGACTACCTGACCCGTGACTTTGACGGCATGTCCGAGCGCATGTACGGCGGCCCCTCCCTGGACACGACACTGGTGATGGATCCCGACGAGTTTTTCATCGTCAAGGGTTACAGCGAGCAGCTGACCACCACCGAACTGCGGCAGTATCTCGACCGCCAGAAACGCCGGGGCGTAGCCAACATCAAGGAATATGAGATTGAGTACCACCGCCGTTTCTCCTTTCCCTTCTCCATCATCATCCTGACTGTCATAGGGGTCTCCCTGTCCTCGAGAAAGGTCAGGGGAGGCACCGGTCTGCACCTGGGGCTGGGCCTGCTCATAGCCTTCTCCTATATCCTTTTCGACACCTTGTCGGGTGCGCTGGCTCTGTCTGGACGCACTACGCCTTTCCTGGCCGTGTGGACACCCAACCTGCTGTTCGCCCTGATAGCCGTATTGCTCTATCGTCTGGCACCTAAATAATTCAAGTTATGAAACGTCTGCTTTCGCTTTCCGTTTTCGTTTGCCTGAGTATTCTGATGTCTGCCCAGTCGGCAGTCGCCGGTCGGGGAGGGGAAGTCAGGGACACGCTCAGCCTGAACGAAGGCTGGGATTTTTGGTACGACCATTCCCCCCGTCAGGTCAGTCAGGTCAATCTGCCCCATGATTTCCAGATCTCCCAGCCTTGGGTGGCTCCCCAGGCCGGTGAGCAGGGCAACCGCGACCAGGCGGCCAACTCCCGCAGCCGGCTGTCGGCCCGCGGTTTCAAGGAAATGAACGTGGGCTGGTACCGCAAGGTGCTGCGCCCCGATCCCGCGTGGAAAGGGCGGCGTATCCTGCTCGATTTCCAGGGCATCATGCTCACGGGCGACGTCTATCTGAACGGCGAGCGCATCGGCGGCACCGACTACGGCTATCTGGGCTTTGAAATCGACATCACCCGCCAGCTCCTCTATGACGGCGACAATGTCCTGCTCGTCAGGGCCGACACCCAGCAGCCCGACAACTCGCGCTGGTACACCGGCGGCGGACTCTACCGCGATGTCAACCTTGTCATCACCCCTTCCGACGGCTATTTCGTGCGTCATCCGCTCTATATCCGCACCCTAATCGAGCCCCGGCGGGCCGCGGTGCTCATCGATGCCGAACTGTCCTACGGCTCGCGCACGGCCCGGACGGCCGATTTCCTGACACGCATCTACGGCCCGGACGGCCGCCTGGTGGCCGAACAGCGCAGCCGGCCGGCCCGCTACCGCTCCCAGAGGGTACGTGCCTACCGGCTCGATACGGTCTGGGTGGAGCAGCCCCGGCTCTGGAGCTGTGAACAGCCCCACCTGTATACGGCCGAGGTCTCCTTCTTCGACGAGCAGGGTGAGCTCTGCGACCGCACGGTCGAGAGCTTCGGTATCCGCAGCATCTCCTATTCGCCCCAGACAGGCTTCAGCCTGAACGGACGCAAGCTGCTGCTCCAGGGCTGTGCCAACCACCACACCATGGGCCCGCTGGGAGCCGCCGACTATCCCCGGGCCATCGAATATCAGCTCAAACTGCTGAAAAGTTTCGGCTACAATCATGTGCGGACCTCGCACAATCCCTATTCGGAGGCTTTCCTCAAGGCCTGCGACCGCCTGGGCATCCTGGTCGTGGATGAACTCTACGACAAATGGCTCAAGCAGTATGCCGGCGGCAGGGCAGAGTGGACTGCCCAGTGGCAGAACGACGTACCCGAATTCGTGCGCCGCGACCGCAACCATCCCAGCGTGGTGATGTGGAGCCTGGGCAACGAGCTGCAGCAGTATGCCAACTTGCCCTTCAACGACTGGGGAGTCACCGCCTACCGCCTGCAGCGTGAGCTACTTCACCGCTACGACGACAGCCGTCCCGTGACGGTGGCCATGCATCCCCGCTACCGCAGCCTGGAAACCGACAGCCTGCCCTGCGACCTGGCCCTGGCCACCGACATTGCCTCCTACAACTACCGCTATATGTATTTTCCGGGCGACGGGCGTCGTTTCCCCCACATGATCTTCTATCAGAGCGAAGCCAACACGGTGGGCATTCCGGCCAATTTCTTCGAGATGGACCGCGACAGGGTGGTGGGCCTGGCCTACTGGGGCGCGCTCGACTATATCGGCGAGAGCGGCGGCTGGCCGGCCAAAGGCTGGGCCCAGGGAGCCTTCGACCTGTCCTGGCAGCCCAAACCCATCGCCTGGCTGGTCAAGAGCATGTTCTCCGACGAGCCGACGGTCCGTCTGGCCGTGCTCGAACATCCGGGCAGCGACAATGTCTGGAACGGCGTGCAGATCGGCACCGAACTGATCAGTGAAAACTGGAACCGTCCGGCGGGCGACACGGTCAGCCTCTATACCTATACCAATGCCGATCAGGTCGAGCTGCTGCTCAACGGCCGCAGCCTAGGCGTCAGGCAGAATACTTTACGGCCCGCCCAGCGCAACAAGATCCGCTGGGACAAGGTGCCCTATGCCGCCGGCCGCCTGGAAGCCGTGGCCCGCAAAGACGGGCGCATCGTGGCCCGTCACAGCCTGGAGACCAGCGGTCCGGCCGTGACCCTGAAGCTGGAAACCAGCACCCCGGTCTGGAAAGCCGACGGCCGCGATCTGCAGATTGTCCGCCTCACCGCCGTCGACCGGCAGGGGCGCAAGGTCTGGACAGCCGGCAACGAACTGCAGTTCTCCCTGAACGGTCCGGCTCAGGTGCTGGCCACCTGCAGCGGCAACATCAGCTCCGAGGAAATCTATACCGAGCCCCATGTCCGTCTGTTCCAGGGCACGGCCGTGGTGGTGCTGCGCTCGCAAAAGCAGCCCGGCAAGGTCGTGCTCAAGGTGACGGCTTCGGGGCTGAAAGAAAAAATCCTGCCCCTCAAGACCGAGTAGCAGGATAGATAGTTGTCGCTTAGCCCTAAGACTTATTTGAGCAAGGCCAGCTGGAGCACTTCCTCCGCCCGGCTGACATAGTGGAATTTCAGGCCCTTGAGATAGACGCTCTGGATTTCCTCGATGTCCTTGCGGTTTTCCTGCGAGAGGATGATTTCCTTGATGCCTGCCCGCTTGGCGGCCAGAATCTTCTCCTTGATGCCACCCACGGGCAGTACCTGTCCGCGCAGGGTCATCTCTCCGGTCATGGCCAGGTTCTTGCGTACCTTGCGGCGGGTGAAGGCCGAAGCCAGCGAAGTCAGTATGGTGATACCGGCCGAAGGCCCGTCTTTGGGAACGGCACCTTCGGGCACGTGGACATGCACGCTGTGCTCTTCGAAGATCTCTTCCTTGAGCCCCAGTTGCGCGCAGTGTGCTTTGAGGTATTCCAAGGCCAGGATGGCCGATTCTTTCATCACCTCGCCCAGATTGCCCGTCAGGGTGAGCTTGCCGCCCTGGCTTCGGTTCAGACTGGATTCGATGTAGAGGATTTCGCCGCCAGCTGCAGTCCAGGCCAGTCCGGTTACTACTCCCAGGTAGTCGTTGCCTTCGTAGCGTTCGTGGCTGTAGCGGGGCACTCCCAGGTAGTCCTGCAGGTCGCCGGCTCCCACTTCGATGCTCTGGGGCGTTTTGGAGGAGGCTATCTTGAAGGCGGCCCGACGGCAGATCTGGGCTATTTTCTTGTCGAGCTCGCGCACGCCCGATTCGCGGGTGTAGCTGTCGATGAGCTGGCGTATTGCCGCCTTGTCCATGCTGAGCAGTCCCGGGGCGATGCCGTGGTTGTCCATCTCGCGCGGCAACAGGTGCCTGAGGGCAATCTCCACCTTCTCCTCGGCTATGTAGCCCGACACGTCGATCAGCTCCATGCGGTCGAGCAGGGGCTGGGGAACGGTGCTCAGGGAATTGGCCGTAGCAATGAACAGCACCTTGGACAGATCGTAGTCGATGTCTACGAAATTGTCGTGAAAGGTATTGTTCTGCTCGGGATCGAGCACTTCGAGCAGGGCATAGGAGGGATCGCCGTGCACGTCGCGGCTCACCTTGTCTATTTCGTCCAGGATGAACACCGGATTGGAAGTGCCGGCCTTGATCAGTCCCTTGATGATGCGGCCGGGCATGGCGCCGATATAGGTGCGGCGGTGGCCACGGATCTCGGCCTCGTCGTGCAGGCCGCCTAGACTGATGCGCAGGTATTTGCGTCCCAGCGATTCGGCTATCGAACGGCCCAAGGAAGTCTTGCCCACCCCCGGAGGGCCGTACAGGCAGATGATGGGCGATTTGAGGTTGCCTTTGAGCTTGAGCACGGCCAGGTGCTCCAAGATGCGCTCCTTGACCTTGTCCAGCCCGAAATGATCCTTGTCCAGTGTCTTTTTGGCGCGGCGCAGGTTGAAATTGTCCTTGGAATACTCGCCCCAGGGCAGGTCCAGCAGGGTCTGCAGATAGTTCATCTGGGTGGAGTAGTCGGGCGAGTAGGGGCTCATGGCCTCCAGCTTCTTCATCTCTTTCTCGAAGATCTCGGCTGTCTCCTCCGACCATTTTTTGGTCTTGGCCTTTTCCCGCATCTCGCGGGCGTCCTGTTCCTGGGCCGTGCCGCCCAGCTCGCTTTGGATGGTCTTGATCTGCTGCTGGAGGAAATATTCCCGCTGCTGCTGGTCGATGCCTTCCTTGGTCTTGGACTGGATGGACATTTTAAGCTCGAGCAGCTGCGACTCCTTGGTCATGATGTCCAGCAGCCGGTAGCAGCGCTGCCGGAACTCGTCCGTCTCAAGCAGGTCTATCTTGTCCTGAATCTTGATGGCGAAGTTGGCGCAGATGAAATTGACCAGGGCATAGGGCTTTTCGATGTTGCGGATGGCGAAAATGGCCTCCTGGGGCAGATTGCCCGAAGAATTGCGGATAATCTTTACCGACAGGTCCTTGATGGCCTGGATAAGGGCTTCGAATTTACGGTCCTGACGCTGGGGCATGATCTCCTCCCTGAGCCGGATGCGCCCCTTCAGATAGGGCTCCGTGCCGGTGAGCTCGTCCAGCTCGCAGCGGTTGATGGCCTGCAGGATGATGGTCGTGGAGTTGTCGGGCATCTCCAGGATGCGCAGGATGCGCGAAACCACGCCGACCCTTGCCAGATCTTCCTTGACGGGCTCTTCCGTCTGGGCGTCTTTCTGAGTGAAGACGGCAATGATGGTATTCTGCTGATAAGCGTCCCTGACCAGCCGCAGGGATTTGTTGCGGCCGATGCTCACGGGCATGGCTACCCCGGGGAACAGCACCATGTTCCTAAGCGGCAGGATGGGCAGTGTATCGGGCAGATCGGTCTGGCTGAGACACTGTTCGTCGTCTTCGGAAATCATGGGGATGAGCCCGCTTTCCTCGCTGTCTTCTTCCGAGAAGGAGGCCTTGCTGAGTATGCTTATCATAGGTGGGTCGTGTCTTTATTTCCTGGTTTTGGCGTTGTAGCGGCGGTTGAGACCTTCGACGATATCCTGGGTGATGTCATAGGCAGTTGCGCCGACCATGATGTTGTCGTTGTTGGAGTTGCTGAAGATGAGCTGGTAGCCTGCCTGTCTGTTGTAGGCTTTCAGGTAGCTGTAGATGGAGTCGTGCAGGCGTTCGTTCATGCGCTGCATCTCGGTGGCCAGTTCGGCCGAGAGGCGCTGGTCGAGTTCCTGCAGCTCTTTTTCCTTCTTGAGCAGGCGTTCCTGTTCGCTGCGGGCGCGCTGTTCGGACAGGAAGGCGTTGTTTTCGAGCTTGCGCTGGAATTCCGTGGCTTCCTGCTGCAGCTGGCGGGCTTTCTGGTTGTAGTTGGCCTGGGAGTTCTCGCGCTTGCGCATGAGCTGCTCGTTGAGCTCCTGGGAATACTCGTACTGCAGCAGCAGTGTGTCGACGTTGATGTAGGCTACCGGCAGCTTCGTGCAGACAGCGGTGCTGTCGCCTGCGGCTGGAGCGGAGGCTGTCTGGCATTTCTTGTTGCTCAGGACGATGAAGTAGAGGACAGCGACGGCTGCCAGCAGAATGATTTCGATAGTCAGATGGATTTTTTTCATATCTCGTTTGTTTTTGTTTTGATCTTTATTGTTTCAATCTTTCTTCGCGGTCCATGCTTTGTGCGCAGTGTATGCCTTTTTCGTGGAGGGCCCGGTTGCCTTCGATATGGGTGTTGGGGAATTTTCCGCCCTTGACGAAAAACACCCTGATTCCCAGCAGCAAGACGGCTACCAGCACAAGCACCAGTGTCAGGATCAGTATCTGCAGCATCGTGGATTGTCGCTTTTTTCCAATTTAGGCTGCAAAAGTAATCATTTTCCACTTATTATCAAATAAGGATGGCCGGGCGGCTGCCCTTGGCCGGGCTGCTTCGAGCGGATTGGGGTGGACGGGAGCAGGCTCTCGGGCTACTGCGGGCTCCTTCGGCTCCTGTCACGGCGAACTCGGCCTTTTAGTCCCCTTCGGGGCCTAACGTGCCTCAGACAACGCCGTTCCGGGCGGAGCCTCCCGGAGCCCTCCGCTTAACGCCCTGACGCCAATGCTCCCGCCCATCCCCAACCGCCCCAAGTGGCGCCTGGCCTCGGGCCACGAAATTGTGGAATGATTATTATCGGAGGATTTCCCTGGCCATGGCGTTTACTTCGTCCGCATCAATCGGCTCAAGAACGATTTCTTCCGGCTCCAAGTCCAGGAGAAACTGCATATAATTGGGAAGAGTGAGCAGCTGGCCCTCCGGTGAGGGCTTGGAGCAGGGCGGAGAGCTGGTCGCTGTCCATGCCGTGCGAGAGCAGGAAGTCGGAGAAGGCTTTCGCGAAGTCGGTGCCGGGCAGTTGCGACTCGTCGCTGAGGCCGGCGTAATACATCAGGCAGGGGTTGAGTCTCAACGACAGCAATGACTGGCAAATGTCGGGGGCATTGTCGGGCGTGACCTGGTAATTCCTTAGTCCTTCAAACACCCGATGGGCACCACATAGATCCCGTCGCGCCGCCGGTAGGCCAGTTCCCCGACCCCGACCAAAACCATTAAGAAGGATGGTTTCTTCATTTTGGTGAGGTCTATCTTGTCACGCAAATTGATTAAGGTCCTTGCACCGTCATCGACAAGGCTATCCCCTCCAATCTTGATTTCAATGAGTCCATAGCGGCCATCACGCAGATGCACAATAGCATCGCATTCCAGACCTTCTGAATCACGGTAGTGAAACACTTCCCCCATCAGGGCGGAAGCATAGGTACGCAGATCGCGGATGGCCAGTCCTTCAAAATGGAGGCCGAAAGTATTGAAGTCAGATAGCAAATCGCCCGGGCCAATACCCAGACTGGCAGTTCCAACGGATGGATCGCAGTAGTAGCGCGTGTTGGTTGTACGGATGGCGGTCTTGGAGCGGAGGTTCGGGTTCCACGCCTTGGACTCTTCTATGACGAAGAGCTTGCGCAAGGCTTCTATATAGGCCGACACCGTTTCGGCATCCATTCCTTTTGGTTCGTTGGCACGCATATCGGCCGCGATGGTCTCATAGGTGGCTTGTGATGCGATGTGTCGCGCATATGAACGCATCAGCTGGCGGACACGCTCGGGATTGCGGCGCACTTTGTCCACAACGCGGCTCATATCTTTTTGGGCGACAGAGTCCACGTAGTCGAACGCCTGGTCTAAGGCAATGTCCCTCTCCAAGCCCAGCGCCCCGGGCCAGCCGCCACGGCAAAGGACAAAAGCGAGTTCTTCCTTGGACAGCTGACTCTTGGCATATATAACATCGGGAGAGTTGAAAAGATCCTTCATAGCAATGGCTCCGTTGGAATCTCCTGACTCATAGAGAGCCATCGGGCGCATCCTTACCCAGCCGAACCGCCCCGTACCGGTATGTCGCATCTTCTTATCTTCTCCCCGCTTTTCTTCCTCCCCTTCTATTCCTTCATCATTTTCCTCGACCGGGACCGATGAGCCAGTCAGGATGAAGTGACCTTTCCCGAAACGATGATCGACTTCAAAGCGAATGGTATCCCATAACTGAGGAAAAATCTGCCACTCATCAAGCAGGCGCGGTGTTTCTCCTTCGAGCAATTCCTGTGGTGCCAGACTGGCTCTGATCAAATTCTCATTTATTTGTTTGGGATCATCCATATAGATGACACTTTTAGCGTGCTGTTCGGCCGTGGTGGTCTTCCCGCACCACTTGGGACCTTCAATCAGTACGGCACCTTTTCCAGCTAGTTTCCGGGACAGAATTAGATCAGCGATTCTGGGTTTGTAGTTCTCCATATGCTTGATATTTGCCCGCAAAGATATAAAAACCGACGATTGTGGAAAAATTTTTCCGGAGATTGTGGAATTTTTTTTCCGGAGATTGTGGGAAAATTTTTCCGGTGATTGTAAAAAAGTGCCCCGCAACCCTGCAAAAAGTCTCTCATCTACAGAGATTTGTCCGATCATTACAAAGAATTCTAGTCCCCATCCGCAGACTTTGACAAAGCAGATTCGTCATTTTTCGCAAGCCAAAGATGACATTTTGACTTTTAACGGGTTGCACTTCTAATTGGAATTCACGCGATGTGATTCTATGCTAAAAAGAAAGATTCGCTCCTGTTTTAGCCGAGAAATCCCCGAAGCAGAAGCGATGGCAGAGGGCACATTCATTGATGACCGTAACAATTTCCGTTGGAAGGATGTGCTAAGCAAAGGTCTGAGAGTATTCATTGCCGGAATAGATGGCGCGACTGGCATAGCCCAAGTGTCAGGCGGTGGCGGCACATCAAACGATATGCCGTGGCGCGATAAGGACGAAGACTTTCTACATTTTGCTCGCCATACTATGCTCTATACTCATGCCAAGTGTTATCCTGGCAGTCGGCATAAGCGAACGCAGAGCAGATAGTTCCTGCGTGCATGCGTAAGTATATATAATATGAGTGGCTTTTTCCAATTGGAAATTACCACTCATTTTTATAAGTATGTCACGAATCCATTTCGTCTAAAAATTTATCGTATGATATGCTTTTACAATGGGTCAAGGAACTCGTTTCTCACCTGAGTTTCATTGAAACGCGATGTGCGATAAACCTCCTTGCCTTGCTCGTATTTCTGGACGAGGGTTCGTATTTTGTTTTTTATTTCGTTTATCATAAGATTTTATTACGATGTATTTTAAACTATCTATCAGAGTCTTTTCTCAATTCATTTAACGTTTTACCATTGTAACTAAAGTACTTAGGACCTTGATAAGCCCCTGAAGAGTTTTGCTTGTTTTCTGGCAAAAATTCACGTGTAAAGGCCGAGAGGGACCAAAGGCGGCCTTGGTATTCCACTTTATCATCTGATGCCACGGTGACAGACAGGTTCAATTCATCGAAGACAACTGTATCACCAACTTTTAATCCAATCATGTGGAACTTAAACGGTGGTTTCTGCGCTCTGCGTTCATTCTCTTTGCTGTCTGCTTCTATCTTCTTGTCCTCTTCCTTGCTCTTGCTGATGACAGGTTTTCCATCAACATAAACAGCCAACTCTGCATCTTCGAGTAAATCTGCTATATCACGCATAATATCGAGAGCTACGGAAGGGGCGATATTGAAGAATTCTCGATTCTGGCGAATGCGCAAATCCGTCAAGCGGTCAATCTGCTTGTGAATTTGCTTTTCAACCTTATCGAACTTTGATGTCTTTAAAGTTGCATAAATCTCAAATGGCAGAGGAACTGCCGTATTGTCTAACTCCTTAGAGCGCACATCTACTGGACGCGAACTCTTTCCTATCTTGACCCAATCTTCGCGAAAGCTTGGATTGGTAAGTATATAAACATAACCTAGACTATTATCGTTGCTCATATTGCATTTATATTACGGCCTCTGGTTTCTCTACCACCATATACTAGCGCCACTTTTAACAAGTGTACCCCATCCATATGGACAGTTATCACGCAAGTAGATGGATTGCTCGGTAATGGTTTTATCATTCTTGTCATCGTATGACTCTGAGGCTACACTGACAAGAGTAATGTACTTGCTACCTTGTTCAGAATCTTCTACCCAGTAATTGTCTTCTTCACAGTCGAGCCATTTGTTTGTGATAATCTCCTTTTCAATTTGCTGTGCAAGTGCTAGTCTTTCTTCGGCATCAGGGAGCATCTCTGTCAACTTGCGATTATATTCCTTGCATAGTGCTTTCGCTTTTTTCTTATCCGTTAGTTGTTTTGCTTCCACATCAAATTGGCGCATCAGGCTTTTGACCTCTTTGAGAAGTTTCCGAGAGATTGGTTCGAAGTTGCCGAACCCTCCATCAACAGCAACCATAGGGAATCGACGCTGAGCATTGAGACCTTTTTCGTCAAACGAATACCACGTTACAATACAGAAATCTTTATTCCCAGCATCCCCTTTCACTTCGTTTATCTCCATGAACACAAGAGGATGTGGAGCCATTCCAACAAAGGCATCGCCTTTCTTGAAACGTGGAGTTATGTTTGGTTCCTTCTTCTCCATTATATACTGTTTTTTCTTGCTTACTTCTTATATTCTTCTTCCTTCTATGTTGCTACGATCTTCCTATGGTTCGGTATCTCTGCCGGGGATGGTTGGGTACATCGGGATACTCCTTTTCCAGTTTCTCAGCCAGTCGCGGCAAGACTTTATTCCTTATGTAGTTCTTGTCTCTGTTTGCGAATTGCGCTATTTCGTCCATCGATCGCCACGTGGAACAGTATTCCAAAATGTAGATGGCCATTTCTTCGGACGAGATTTTCTTCTTCGGGCTTGCAACTTTTTCTTCGGAGGTTGCAACCTTTGGTTCCGAACTTGCAACCTTTTCATCCAAGGTTGCAACCTTTGAACTGGAGATTGCATCTTTTGCATCAGTACTTGCATCCTTTTCTTCGTCTGGGGACAAGACTTGTGACAAAGCAGGGGACAAGCTGGGGACATCACCGCCAAATTTACCGCCAGTTTTAACGCCATTTTCGTTGGTATAGCTCTGTGAGACTTTCACATCAACCTTGAATGCCGTGATAAGATTAACGTTGAACTCTGCGGGTTGGTTGCCATTTTCCTTCAAGTCAGTCTGGACTTGCCCTACACCTCGATTGAACATATTGACATAACCCAACGTTTTCATGGCACTGGCTACAAGAGGATTGCGGTAGTCATTCACACTTGGGAAATTCTCTGGACGAGCATTGCCATACAAGCCGCCCGCATTCAGTATTTCCAGATGCCCCGCAAATTCATAGAAACGCAATGGGGTATTGCTTTGCAGATCGCGGTGCATACAGGCATTGAGAAGCAGCTCACGGATAGCCTGATAGGGGTAGTTGCTGACCATCTCCTCGCGTAGGATAGAAACGAAAACGGGTTTCTTCTTGATGACAGACAACTCCAAAAGCGATTCTAGACGTGGCAGCAGTTCGCAATAATTGCCTTCCAACTGCATTTCGTTCTCCACCTCACTGGTCACGTCCTCGCCCTTGAAGCATACATACTGCACATAAAGACCTGGCATGAAACGGCGCGGCTTGTAGCCAAACAGAACAACTGCTGCGTATGTTGGGCATTGGTGCTCAGTGTCATACATGCCCACAGCTGCCATCTGTTCTTCGATAGGACGAGTATCAGATTCCACTAACTCATAACCTAATAGCGGTATCAGATACTTTGTGCGCAGCAAGTCCGTGTTGACATCATTCAGTTTGGCAGCCAAACAAGGCATGGTGTCGAAGGTGGCCATGAATGACATTCTTCGTTCTGCAAGGATGCGTTCTTCTGCCTCCGTAGCTATGTCGCGACGAGGACCGATACGAATAAAAGTTCGTCCACGATAGCGTACAGGAGGCAGGTCAGATGGACTAACCTCTGCAACCAGTAAGTCACCTTCGGGGAACTGGAAACGGTCAACACTCATAACAGGTATAGGCAGGATGTTTCCGTTGCTGCGTATGGCTGCAATCTTCTTCAGCAGGTCATCGGTTACCTTCAGACCCGACAACTCTCCGTTGTCGTAAGCACCCAATATCAGGTAGCCCTTCTTGCGCGAATTGGGCAGGTCATTAGCAAAGGCACAGATAGCCTCCTGGAACTTATCCATGTCACCTGTTGACGTGGTTCGCTCCACACGATAGGTTTCCGTGCTATGCAGCAGTTCTTGTATTTCGTCTTTTGTTATCATTCGACTTATTTCTCTTGATTGAATTCTTCCTGTCTCACCAACTCCTGCACAGGCACTTCAAGCGCATTGGCTATTGCAATAAGTGCTTCAAGGCTTGGCTGTGTGGTATTGGTAACCCATTTGGAAATAGTGGCCGGATCCTTGCCTAATTTGTCGGATAACCACTTGTTGTTCAAATCGCGTTCGGCAAGAACGACTCTTATACGGTTTAATTTTGCCATGATAGTTTTTCTCCTGTTTGACGACAAATCTACTATAAAAAAACATTATACATGCAGCATCCTTCAAAAAACTGACTCAAAGAGGCTAAATTTTGATTGAAAGACCAATCACGGCTTCACGCAGATTCTTGACATGCTGCTTGTCGCCTCAAGTTTTTTTCCGAACTTTGTAACGAAGTTGTGCGGATGGCAATTCATCCGACAGGTATCATACATTAATCAATATGACCCTCAAAGTATTACTCTTAAACGGAAGTGCCAACAAGGATGGCAACACGTTTCGGGCGCTCTCGGAGATAGCCCGCCGGCTGGAAAAGAATGGTGTGGAGGCTGAAATCATGCAGTTGGGCAACAAGCCCGTCCGTGGCTGCATCGCCTGCGGGCAATGCCAGGCGAAGCAACTGGGGCGTTGTGCCTTCGATGATGATGTCTGCAACCGAATTGTCGATAAGCTTAAAGAGGCCGATGCGCTCATCGTCGGCTCGCCCGTCTATTACGGTCAGCCCAACGGTGCCGTGATGGCTGTTCTTCAGCGTGCTTTCTTCTCGGGTGCCAAGGTGCAGAACAAGCCTGCGGCGGCGGTGGCTGTGTGCCGTCGTGGCGGCGCTTCGGCTACCTACCAGACGATGAACATGATGTTCGAGATGATGAACATGCCTGTGGTGACTTCGCAATACTGGAACATCGCCTACGGAAGGACACCTGGTGAAGTGATTCAGGACACCGAAGGCATGCAGACCATGCGGACACTGGCCGACAACATGGCGTGGCTGCTGAAGAAAATCCATGCCGACGGCAATCCCGGCTATCCTGAGCGTGAAGAGAGGCAAAGCATGAACTTTATCCGGTAAATCGGTTCAAGAAGGGCACCACGAAGGAGAGTGACCACTACGCAAATATATAAAAAATCGTCAGCAACGGGGCAGATATAAGAACAATCTGAGAGGAAAGCAAATCTTCAATGATGTAATTTGCAGATTCCGGTTGTCCGAATTACGGTCTTTTGCTGGATTTCCTGATGATACGGGCGGGATTGCCGGCGACCACCACGTCGTCGGGGATGTCGTGGGTCACCACGCTGCCGGCACCGACGATGACGCGGTTGCCGATGGTCACGCCGGGGCAGACAATCACGCCGCCGCCCAGCCAGCAGTCGTCGCCGATGCGGATGGGCAGGCCCGTCTCGATGGTCTGGCGACGCTCGAGGTAGTCGTGGGGGTGGTCGGGTGTCAGCAGCTGGCAGTTGGGCCCGATGAGCGTGTGGTCGCCGATGGTGATGCCGCCGCCGTCGAGAAAGACGCCGTTGAAGTTGATCACCACACCCTGGCCGAGGCTTATCCGTTCTCCGTGGTCGCAGTGGAAAGGCGGAATGACCAGCGCCGTGGGGTGCGCGTTGGGCAAGAGCTCGTGCGTGCAGCGCACCAGCTCGTCGCGATCCCAGGCCCCGCACTGGTTCAAGGCCCGCATGGCCTGGTAGGTGTGCAGGATGCGCTGCTGTATCTCCTGGTCCGTATAGTCGTACGGCAGGTTGTTGATCATCTTTTCGTATTCGGTCATAGCGTTCTTTCTGGTTTTGTCTTTGTGTTTGTTTTTGTTTTTGTTTGAACCGCGACGAAGGCCCGTTTAAATAAAGGCCCGTCTGTCTGTATAGCTATTGCCTTCGGATTATCTTTTCACCGTTCTGAATTAAAAAGCCTCCGGCTCCTGCCCGGGCGACCCGGCCCTGGAGTGTATAGACTGGCGGCTCTTTCGCCTGGGCCGGCACTCGCTCGATCCCGGTGGGGTGGGAGAGCGACAAGGTCACGCTGATACGGCCCTGTCCCGCCTTGAGGAAGTCCCTCAGCTCTTCGGACGATTCATATCGGATGCGCCCCAGCCGCGTGTAGCTCCACGAATTCGAACCGTAGAAGAGTACTATCTGGTCGCCGTTGTAGAGGATGACGTCGCCAGCTTCGGCTTTGATCTGCTGATCGCTTCCGGGCAGTGACCGACCCAGGCCGCCCACCTTCTCGAAGTCGCCGTAGTCGTCGGCCTCATAGCTGATGGCCCCTTGGGAGAGTGCCGCCACCAGCGCCTGCGTGGCGGCGTTGTCGACCAGCGTGACGGGTAGCGTCGCCCCGTCGATGGTGATATACATTGTCTGTGTCATAGTCCCTTCGTTTGTCGTCTCCGCTCTGACTCCGCTCCCTGCAGAGCAACCCGTCAACAGCATGGCCGTCACTATCAAAAAAAGCTGTTTCATGTCATTAATAATAAGAATATGTCCGCCCGCAGGCTTTTGTCTGCAATGGTACAAAAAAATCCCCAATATATCGCCGGGCCTATGGCTATTTCTGGAGTATTTATGCTCATTTGCCCGCCTTTAACCTGAACGTGGCTTCCAGCCCCGAGGCCTTGCCGAAGAAACAGCGCGCCCTTGGCGAGGATACCGGGCATCAGCGGCGGGGCGGTCAGCCGGAGGGGCCTTGGACAGCCAAAAAGAACAGCACTGTCTGAGGCACGTTAGGCCCCATAGGGGACTAAAAGGCCGAGTTTGCTGTTCTTGCGGTCCAAGGACCCCGGAGCAGCCCCGCCGCTGCCGGCTCAAATCCCGTCATGGGCCGCTGCGCTACAATCCCGCCAAGAGCCGTGTGGCAATTATTTTTGGCGGTCTGAAAAGGACTTTATACATTTGTGGCTACGATTATCAACTCAACACGATACCATTATGGAACTGAACAAAACATTGCAGCCCGCTTCGGTGTGGCACTATTTTCTGGAACTGTGCAAAGTTCCCCGTCCTTCTTTCAAGACTCAGGCCGTACAGCAATGGCTGCTGGACTTCGCCGCCGCCCATCATCTGGAAAGCGTCCACGACAAAGCCGGCAACGTCATTATCCGCAAGCCGGCCACCCCGGGCATGGAAAAGGCCAAACCGGTCATCCTGCAGGGACACATGGACATGGTCTGCGAGAAAAACGGCGATGTGCAGCACGACTTTGAAAAAGATCCCATCGACTGCTACATCGACGGTGACTGGATGAAAGCCCGCGGTACCACGCTGGGCGCCGACAACGGCATCGCCGTGGCCATGTCGCTGGCCCTGCTGGCCGCCGACGACATCAAGCACGGCCCTCTGGAATGCCTTTTCACGGTCGATGAGGAAGTGGGCCTGGTGGGGGCCTCCAACATCGAGCCGGGACTGCTCAAGGGAAAGACCCTCATCAACCTCGACAGCGAGGACGACCACTGGATCTGCATCGGCTGCGCCGGCGGCATCAACACACTGGCTCATTTCACTTTCGAAACCGAAAAGGCTCCCAAAGACACTTATTTCTTCAAACTGACCATCAACGGCCTGAACGGCGGCCATTCCGGTTCGGACATCAATCTGGGCCGCGGCAATGCCAACCAGTTGCTGGTGCGTTTCTTCTTCGAGACGGCCAAAGAACTGCCCCTGTGCCTGGCCTCTTTCGTGGGCGGCGGCCTGAGCAACGCCATTCCCCGCGAGGCCTGTTTCATCGCCGGTGTGCCGATGGCCTCGAAAGAAGACCTGCGCGTACGCGTCAATCTCTACGAGGCTGCCCTCAAGGCCGAGTTCGGACAGATCGAAGCCGGTCTCAAGCTGACGCTGGAAACGGCCGAAGCTCCCGCTGAGGTGCTGAAAAAAGCCGACACCGACCGCTTCGTCGCCTCAATGTATGCCTGCCCCAATGCCGTCATCCGCATGAACAAGGACATGCCCGGCCAGGTCGATACATCGACCAACCTGGCTTCGGTCAAGCCCGCTGCCGGCAAGAAGAACCAGTGGACCATCGTCACCTCGCAGCGCAGCTCCATCGAGTCGAGCAAGCTGGATGTGGTGGGCCGTGTCCAGGCCATTTTCGAGCTGGCCGGCATGAAGACCGAGCATACCGAGGGCTATCCGGGCTGGGCTCCCAATCCCGACTCGCCGCTGCTCAAGCTCATGGTCGAAGTCCACAAGGATCTCTTCGGCGAGGATCCGGTCGTCTATGCCATCCATGCCGGTCTGGAATGCGGCTTGTTCCTGCAGAAATATCCCGACTGGGACATGGTCTCCATCGGCCCGACCATGCGCGGAGTGCATTCGCCCGACGAAAAGCTCTTCGTCCCTTCGGTCGAGAGCGTCTGGCGCTTCCTGCTGGCTGTCCTGGCCAAGATGTAGTTTCTCCCCGCAATATCTATGAAAGAAAGACGCATTGCCTTTCCCGTGCTGATACTCCTGTTGCTGACGGCTGTCCTTTCCTGCGAAAGACAGTCGCCGGCTTTTCCGGCAGGGGAGGGTGCGTTGCGCCTTTCGGCCGACACCCTGCGCTTTGACACGCTCTTCTCGGGGCTGCCCTCGACGACGGCCTGGCTCAGGGTCTATAATGCTTCGTCGCGTCCGCTGCTGTTGGATTCTGTCTGTCTGCGTTCGGGCGGGCAGAGCGGCTTCCGCATCAGTCTGGACGCCATGTCGGGGAGCGTATTCCGCCAGGTGGAGATCCCCCCGCGCGACAGCCTGTTCCTGTTCGTGGCCCTGACGGCTCCGGAACAGGGGTCAGGTGTGCCTGTGAAGATTTCCGACGAGATTGATTTCTTCCAGGCCGGAAATAAAGAACAGATCAATCTGGAAGCCTGGGCCTGGGATGCCCTGCGCTGGAAGGGCCGTCGTTTCGATTCCGACACGCTCCTGTCGCCCACGTTGCCCATCGTGGTCTACGACAGTCTGGTGGTAGGGGAGGGAGCCTGTCTGCGTCTGGCCCCCGGTACCCGGCTCTTTTTCCACGACGAGGCTGCCCTGCTGGTGGACGGACAGATTCGGGCCGAAGGCACGGCCGATGATCCGGTGGTTTTCCGGGGCGACCGGCTGGACATGGCCTTCGAGGATTTCCCCTACGAATACTATCCCGGACAGTGGTACGGCATCTGTCTGGGCCCGCAGAGTTTCGGCAATGTCATGAAGCATGTGAGTGTCCGTGGTGCCTGCTACGGCGTGGTGTGTGAGTCGGATGCGAATGCGGATACTTTAAAGCTTGAAATATCCCATTCGGAAATATTCAACATGCTATATTCCAACCTGTATTCGATCAAATCGAAGATACGGGCCGACAATTGTGTCTTTGCCAACAGCGGTTCCTATACGGTGGCCTTGATAGGCGGCGACAGCCGTTTCGTGCACTGTACGCTGGCCAACTACCAGCGCCTGACCACGCGTGAGGACGAGCCCTCGCTGGTCATCGTCAATTTTACGGTAGATGAGCAGGAGCAGGTGGAACCCTGTCCGTTGGTCATGGCCGGTTTTGAGAATACGATTGTGTACGGCAGCCATGACACGGAGATTGGTTTCGGCCTGCTGGAGGACTATGCCCACGGCCTGGCCTTCAGCCATTGCCTGCTGCGCTGCCCCGATCCGTTGCCCGGGGAGGTCTCCGATTCGATACGCTATAACGAGGATCCCTGTTTTGTCAATACCGGTACGGATTGGCACTACGACTTCCGCCTCAGGGAAGGCTCTCCGGCTATCGGACGGGCCGATGCCGCCGTGTCGGCCGCCTATCCTCTGGATCTGGACGGACATTCCCGTCTGCAGGACGGAGCCCCCGATTTAGGCGCTTATGAGTTTATTGTTTTTTAACGACCGACTTCCGGGAAAAAGCCTTAAAATTGCAGTCGAATGTGTCATTTGCCGGCTTTTCCGGGCAGGGTAGAGCACTTTGTTTTGTAAGATATTGATAATTAGTATTATATGAAGAGTTTTTTGCGCAGAAAAATCTGTAACGATTTAGTGCTGTCGCTGGCGGTTTTGGGAGGAATGCTCTTTTGGCCGTCTTGCAGTATGTTTGACGGTATCATTATGGATAATGACAATGTGGGAAGTGCCTACTACACCTTCACGGGTGAAACCATCGCCTCCTTCCTGCAGTCCAATGCCTCTTTCTCCGAGTTCAGCCAGGCCCTTGACACGACCGGCGTGCTGGACCTGCTGTCCACCTACGGCACCTACACCTGCTTCGCTCCCAACAACGAAGCCATGCGTGCCTACTACGCCGACTCCGGTGCGACAAGCATGAAAGAATTCCTGGCTGCCAACAGCTCCCGTTACAAAATATTGCGTGAGATGTGCTTCTACCAGCTCATCGACACCAAGATCTATACCAGCAACGATTTCCCGGAAGGACGTATGGGCGAAAAGAACATGATGGCCCGTTATATCGAGATTTCGTTTGCCGACATGTTGAAGACAGGCTACATCATGGTCAATTCCGATGCCCGCATCCTGCTCCGCGACCAGGAACTGCACAACGGTGTGATTCATGTCATCGACCGGGTGCTGGTTCCCTCGAACTTCCTGCTGCCTGAGTGTGTGGGCGAGAATCCCCACATGAAGCTCTTCACCAAAGCTCTGTATGCCACGGGCGTCAGCGACCGCCTGTTGTACTACAAGGACGAGTCCTACAAGCAGCCCAAGGGTTTCCTGGGGGCTGACGGCAAGTCGACGACCAAGACTCCGGACGAACGCCTCTACGGTTTCACGGCTCTGGTCGAGCCCGACTCGATCTATCTCAAGAATGGCATCGACACCACGCTGGAGGCCCTGACGGCCTATGCCAAGAGCATCTACGACCCCATCTATCCGCAGTATGCCGGCATCGACGACCCGACGGATCCCAACAACAGCCTGAACCGTTTCGTGGCCTATCATCTGCTGGATTGCGCCCTGGCCCGGGACGAGTTCGTCTACGATGTGTCCCAGCAGGAGAATCACCCGATGGTGGACTACTTCACGACCATGGCTCCCTACAATCTGCTGGAAGTCAGACGCGATCCCGATCAGTATTCGACCCCGGCCTTCAACACGGTGCTGGATGCCGACGGAAATCCCGAGAGATATATTTCCATGCTGCCCGGCAGCCGGGAATGCCTGAACGGCTTCTGCCATCCCATTGACGGAATACTGGTCTATGACCAGGATGTCATTGACAAGGTGCTGAACACCCGTCTGCGCATCGATGCCTATTCGAGCTGCCCTGAAATGATGACCAAGCGCTACCGTGCCCGTGGCCGCAGCAAGGAGATGGGCGATGTGGAGATGTACTATCCGACGGGCTATTTCAAGAATTTCAGCTATAACGACGACGATACCAAGTTCCACAATCCGGCCATCGCCAACGGTTCGGTGCAGTATCAGGGCGGAATGTTCTACGTGCGCGGCGAATGCGACTTCACGCACTATCTGCCCCCGGTGCCCACGGGCAACTGGGAGATACGCATCGGTACGAAGTTCCGCGGCTACGGCATCTATCAGATCTATGTCGACGGCATGCCGGTGGGCATTCCTCTCGATCTGGGCTGGGGCAAGGAGAGCCAGTACCTGGAGTCGGCCATGGGCTTCGTGGTGGATACCAAGGTTATCGAGGACGGTCAGGAAGTGAGGCCGGAGCTTCGCCGCAACGGTCTTCCCAACGACAATGACAAGGACATGCGCAACCGCGGCTGGATGAAGTTGCCCGACTGCTTCAACCAGGTCGGCAGCACCAAGTCGGCCCGTGAAGACCAGAAGGGAGCCCGCCGTATTCTGGGCCGTTACTATTTCACCGAAGGTATCCAGCATACCATCCGTGTCAAGCTGGTGGGTGAGAACCGCAACGGTGAGGGTTACGGCAATACGGCCATGTACCGTTACTTTGGCTATGACTTCCTGGAGTTCATGCCTACCTCGCAGCTGGAATCCGAAGACATCTATTAAGCCGTCGGGCACCAGTCTCTGAATGAAACAATATAAAGGCGGCCGTCATGAAAGTGGCGGCCGCCTTTTAAAATATCCGTGATCAATAGATATGAGCATGAGAAGACTTTTTACATTATCAATCGTGACTGCGCTGGCAGCCTGGTTGCTATGCAGCTGCGGCGAGAGTTGCCGTCCCTTTCATCTGACGGCCGAATACGATGAAAACCCGCTATTGCTTTCTACAGCCCAGCCTCGGCTGGGCTGGCAGGTGAGAACCTCAGCACAGGACTGGCGGCAGTCGGCCTATGAGATCGAGGTCTGCGACAGCCAAGGAACGGTGTGCTGGCAAAGCGGCAGGGTAGAGAGCGACCGCAGCCAGTTGATAGCCTATGCCGGCGAGAAGCTGCTGCCGGCAGCTGCCTACAGCTGGCGGGTACGCGTCTGGGACAATAAGGGCAACGTTTCGGCCTGGAGCCGTCCGGCCCGGTTCCGCCTGGCTCCTGATAATGCCTGGCTGGAACAGGCTTCCTGGATAGGTGCCATCACCCGCAGCGACTGCCGTCTGCCCCAGGGCCGCGGCTATGAGGGCAACACGGTCAACCGCAACCAGGCCATGAAGACGGCCTGGGCCCAGACCGACACGCTTTCGCGCAAGAGCCTCCTGCTGCGCCGCGATTTCGAAGTGAAAAAGGGGCTGCGCGAGGCGATGCTTTATGTCTCCGGTCTCGGCCACTACGAGCTGACGCTCAACGGAAAGAAAATCGGCGGCGAAGAGTTTGCCCCGCTCTGGAGCGACTACGACAAGACCGTCTATTATAATGCCTACGATGTCACTGACCGCCTGAAACATAAGAATGCCGTCGGGGTGATGCTGGGCAACGGCTTTTTCAATGTCCAGGGCGGCCGTTACCGCAAGCTGCTGGTCAGCTTCGGCCCGCCCACCTTGCTCCTGCGTCTGCATCTGCTCTACGAGGACGGCACCGAGGAGGACATCTGCTCCGATGCCCAATGGCGCTACGATTTCAGCCCCGTCACCTTCAACTGCATCTACGGCGGCGAGGACTACGACGCTACCCGCGAACAGCCCGGCTGGGACTCTTACGGCTACGAGGCGGCAGGCTGGCGGCCCGTGGTGCTGCAGGAAGCCCCCCTGGGGCAGCTCCGCCCCCAGACGGCTCCCGGGGTGCGCATTGCCGAGCGTTACGACATACAGTCTTATTGGTACAAGACCCTGCAGGGTGAACGCCGGCGCGGTCAGCCCGCCGAGCCCTCACGGCAGGTCTGCGTGCTGGACATGGGGCAGAACCTGGCCGGTTTCCCGGAGTTTACCGTCAAGGGACAGCGCGGACAGCGTTTCCGTCTGGTCGTGGGCGAATCGCTGGGCCGTGACAGTGTGGTCAACCAGAGCCAGAGCGGCAGCCCTCATTATTATGAATACACGCTCAAGGGCGGACCATCGGAGAGCTGGCACCCGCGTTTCTCCTACTACGGTTTTCGCTACATCCGTATCGAGGGGGCCGTCCTCAAGGGGGAACCCAATCCCGACCAGTTGCCCGTCATCGAGAAGATCCAGTCCTGCTTCATCTACAATTCGGCAGCTGTCAAGGGGCATTTCGCCTCCTCCAACGATATTTTCAACGATGTGCACCGTCTCATACAGATGGCTGTGCGCAGTAACATGCAGGCTGTCTTCACCGACTGTCCCCAGCGCGAAAAACTGGGCTGGCTCGAGCAGGTGCACCTGAACGGCGAGCAGCTGCTCTACAACTACGACCTGAGCCGGCTGTGGCCCAAGGTCATGCAGGACATGGCCGATGCCCAGTACGACAACGGTCTGGTACCGACCACTGCGCCGATGTACACCGAATTCGGCCGCACCTGGAACGATTCGCCCGAGTGGGGCAGTTCATCGGTCATCGTGCCGTGGATGTATTATCAGTTCTACGGTGATCTGGAACCGCTCAGGCGTTTCTATCCCATGATGCGTGCCTATGTCGATTATCTGGAGAACAGCTCCGACCATCACATCGTCATGCAGGGCCTGGGCGACTGGTACGATTTCGGTCCCAACCGCCCCGGTTTCGCCCAGAACACGCCGGTGCCTTTTGTCGGCACGGCGCACCTCTATTATGATATCCAGCTGCTGGTCAGGACGGCCCGCCTGCTGGGCTATCAGGAGGATGCCGAGAGCTACACGGCTCTGGGGCAGGAAGTCTGCAAGGCCTTCCATGAGAAGTATTTTCGCCCGGACAGCAGTATCTATGCCACCGGCAGCCAGGCTTCCTATGCTATTCCGCTCTTTATGGACATGGTGCCCGAAGGGCATCGTGAAAAGGTCATGCAGCACCTCATCGACGACATTGTCGCACACGGCAACCGCCTGACCACGGGCGAGGTGGGCAACCGCTACCTGTTCAGCGTGCTGGCCGGCATGGGGCAGAACGAGCTGATGTACAAGATGCACAACCACGAGGAAGTTCCGGGCTACGGCTTCCAGCGCAAATTCGGTGCCACTACGCTCACCGAGCAGTGGGATCCGCGTCAGGGGGCTTCCTGGAATCATTTCATGCTGGGAGCCATCGACGAATGGTTCTTCAGTTCCCTGGGAGGCATCCGTCTGGATCCCGAGCAGCCGGGCGGCCGTCATCTGATTGTCTGTCCGCAGGTGCTGGGCGACATGAAATGGGTCGATTGCTCGACAGCCACTCTGTACGGCCCGGTCTCCGTCAAATGGAAACTGACCGGCGACGGGGTCTTTGACATGACACTCAGTCTGCCGGCCAACACGACTGCCCGGGTTGTCCTGCCCGGAAGCGGAGAAGCTGTCGACGTGGGCAGCGGTCTTCACCATTGGCGGAAGGATATTGATAAATAGTTGATGATTAATAATTTATAAAGCTTTACTATTATGCGTAAATGGATGACAGGCATCTTGGCCGTGCTGATGATGACGGCCTGCGCCAACAAGAATGAACTGCCCTGGGACAACGGACGCCTCAAGGTCGATCCCAGCGGCTGCTATCTGCAGTTTGAAAACGGCAAACCCTTCTTCTGGCAGGGAGAAACCGGCTGGCTGCTGCCCGAGCGCCTCAACCGCGAGGATGCCGAGTATTATCTGGAGGCCTGCCGTGTGGCCGGGTTCAACGTCGTTCAGGTGCAGACCATCAACGGGGTGCCGGCACGCAACGTCTACCGCCAGCTGTCCCATCCGGCCGGCTACGACTTCAGCCAGGTCAACCGCGACAGCAGCTACGGTTACTGGGACCACATGGACTATATCATCGAGACGGCGGCCTCCAAGGGTATCTACATCGGTATGGTCTGCATCTGGGGCGGTCTGGTCAAGAGCGGCCGCATGGACGTGGAGCAGGCCAAGGCCTACGGCACCTTCCTGGCCGAGCGCTACAAGAAGCATCCCAACATTGTCTGGATTATCGGCGGCGACATCTACGGCGACGTACAGACCGAGGTTTGGGAGACCCTGGCACGTACCATCAAGTCGATCGATAAAAACCATCTGATGACCTTCCATCCCTTTGGACGCACCCTGTCGTCGATTTGGTTCCACGATGCCGACTGGCTGGATTTCAATATGTTCCAAAGCGGTCACCGCAACTATGGCCAGAGCATGGGCATGGGCAACCGCAACGGACGGCGCGAAATCCTTCCCGATTCGACCGAAGAGGACAACTGGCGCTATGTCGAGCTGGCCCGCTCTTACCAGCCCATGAAGCCGGTGGTGGACGGCGAGCCCTCCTATGAAGGTATTCCTTACGGTCTGCACGACTATTCCCTGCCGCGCTGGAAGGACTATGATGTCCGCCGCTATGCCTACTGGTCGGTTTTTGCCGGCTCCTTCGGCCACACCTACGGTAACAATTCCATCATGCAGATGCACTCCGGACGCGGTGTGGGTGCCTACGGCGCCACCGAGCATTGGAAGGACGCCCTCAAGAATCCGGGCTTTTCGCAGATGCAGTATATCAAGAAACTCATCCTGGCCTTCCCCTTCTTTGAAAGAGTGCCCGACCAGTCGGTGCTGGTCGGCGAGAACGGCACGCACTATAAGCATTTGCAGGCCACCCGCGGCAAGGACTACATCCTGGTCTATGACTATGCTGCCGTGCCCATCAGCCTGGATCTGACCAAGATCAGCGGCGAGAAGAAATCGGCCTGGTGGTATTCGCCCGTCGATGGCAGCCTGAGCTTTATCGGCGAGTTTGGCAACGGGGTGCAGACTTTCAGCTATGAGCCGGCCGCCGAACATGACGACCGTGTGCTGGTGGTGGCCGATGCCGCTACCCATTATACCGATGCTTTGAAGTAAGAATCCTCTTGATTTGACGATGATGAAGAAATATGCTATCCTGTTGGGTCTTGCAGCCATGCTGCTGTGGTCCTGCGGTAACGAAAAATACGGTCCTGAGGCTGTCCAGGTGACCCGCCTCACTTGTGAACAGCGTGTCAACCCCATTGGTGTGGGCACGGAAACACCCCGCCTGAGCTGGCAGCTCCGGAGTGACAAGCAAGGAGTCTGCCAGACGGCTTATCGTCTGCTGGTGGCTTCCTCCAAGGAAAAGCTTGCCGCCGGAGAGGCCGACATCTGGGACTCGGGCAGAATCTCCGGCGACCAGTCGCTGCTGGTGCCCTATGCCGGACCGGATTTGCTGGCCAATACCTATTATCATTGGAAGGTACAGGTCTGGACCAATGTGACCAATGCCTGCAGTGAAAGTGAACCGGCTCTGTGGATGACGGCTCTCAAAACCGAGAAGGACTGGCGTTCGAGCCAGTGGATCGGCCTGGATGCCGCCATGCCCTGGGACGATGAGACTTCTCATGCCCGTCTGTCGGCCCGTTATCTGAGGACAGATTTCTTCACCAGGGGTGAAGTGGAGCAGGCCACGGTGCATATCGCCGGTCTGGGTCTTTACGAGCTCTGGATCAACGGACAGCGTATCGGCGACCAGGTGATGGCTCCCATGCCTTCCGAATATCGCAAGCACATCATGTACAACAGTTTTGATGTGACTTCCCAGATCCGGAATGGCGGCAATGCCGTAGGGGTGATTCTGGGCAACGGCCGCTACTACGCCATGCGTCAGCACTACAAACCATACAAATGGACCCAGTACGGTTACCCCAAGCTGCGTTTCGTGATGGACATCCGCTACCGTGACGGCCGGACGCAGTCGGTGGTGAGCAATACGACCTGGCGTCTGAATGCCGACGGCCCCATCATCTCCAACAACGAGTTCGACGGGGAGGAATATGATGCCCGCAAAGAGTTCCAGGGCTGGAGCGAGCCGGGCTTTGCCGGTGCCCGCCAGTGGCGTCCGGCCGAACGGGTGAGTGTGCCGGCTGCTGTGCTGGTGGCCCAGCCTGCCGAGCCGATGAGGGTGGTACAGACTTTGCAGCCCCAGTCTATCAAGCAGCTCAACGCCCGTACCTATATCATGGATATGGGACAGAATATGACCGGTTGGATCCGCCTGAAAGTCAAGGGTGAGAAGGGTCGTACAGTGACTCTGCGCTTCGCCGAGGCCTTGCTTGAGGACGGCAGCCTGAGCATGGCCAACCTGCGCGATGCCAAGGTGACCGACAAATACACGCTCAAGGGCGATCCTCAGGGCGAGGAGTGGGCCCCCCGCTTCGTGACCCACGGTTTTCAGTTCGTCGAGATTACCGATTGGCCCGGCCAGCCCAGGCTGGAGGACTTTGTCGGTGAGTTCGTCTGCGATGACATGGAGGCCACCGGCCGCTTCGAATGCTCGTCCGAGGTGCTCAATGCCACGGTGAATAATGCTTGGTGGAGTATCCGAGGCAACTATAAGGGGATGCCTGTGGATTGTCCGCAGCGCAACGAACGCCAGCCTTGGCTGGGCGACCGTACGATGGGCTCCTACGGCGAGAGCTTCCTGTTCAACAATGCCTGCTTCTACGGCAAGTGGATGCAGGATATCGAGGACGCACAGCGCTGGGACGGTGCCATTCCCGATGTGGCTCCTGCCTACTGGAACTATTATTCCGATGACATCACCTGGCCGGCCGCCTATTTCTTCACCTGTGACATGCTCTACCGGCAGTTCGGCGACCTGGCCCCCATGGCCCGCCATTTCAGCTCGATGAAGCGGTTTATGGATTATATGCGTACCTATTACCATCAGTCTTCGACCGGCCTGATGACGGCCGACAAGTATGGCGACTGGTGCATGCCCACCGAGAAGCCCGAAATCATCCATTCTTCGGCTCCCGACCGCATCACCGACGGCCATCTCATCGCCACTGCCTATTTCTACGGCCTGTATCGTCAGATGGTTCATTACGCCTCCCTGCTGGACCGCGAAGAGGATGTGGCTGGCTACAGTCTTTATGCCGACAGCCTTAAAACGGCCTTCCATCGCAACTTCTACGATAAGGAGAGCGGCGGCTACAGCAACAACACGGTGACGGCCAATCTGCTGGCCCTGGCCTTCGGGCTGGTTCCGGAAGAATGCAAGGCCGGTGTCGTGGAGCAGATCCGCAGCAAGATCATGGACACCTACGGCGGAACGATGGCCACGGGTATCATCGGCAACCAGTGGCTCTTCCGGCAGCTGCGCGGGCAAGGACTCGGCGAGGTGGCCTGGTTGCTGGCCACCACGACCAAGTACCCGAGTTTCGGCTACATGGTGTCACAGGGGGCTACCTCCATCTGGGAACTCTGGAACGGCGATACGGCCGCTCCCAGCATGAACTCCCGCAACCATGTCATGCAGCTGGGCGATCTGCTTATCTGGTGCTTCGAAGACTTGGCGGGCATCAAGAATGCTGCCGACACTCAGGCATTCAAAACTGTTGTTATGAAACCGGACTTCAGCATCGAGGGCCTGACCTGGGTCAAGGCTTCCTACGAAACGCCTTACGGTCCGGTGAACAGCCGTTGGGAGAAGAAGGACGGACAGATTGTCTGGCAGATCAGTGTGCCGGCCAACGCTTCGGCCAAGGTCTGCCTGCCTTTTGCCAGGAAACAGACCACTGTCCAAGGGGCAAGGTATCGTGGACAGCAGGCCGAGGACTGCGTCTGGGAAATCGGATCAGGTAATTATCAATTCAATATAGCATTATGAGAAGAAAAGTTGTATTGCTGAGCTGCCTGCTGGCCGGCTCGCTGCTGCTGACGGCCCAGAACAGGGGCATGGTCAATACCTACAACAGCCGGCACGCCAGAATCTGGAACGCCGATGTCACTTCCGTGGCCTGGACCGACGGATTCTGGGGAGACCGCTTTGAGGTCTGCCGTGACACCATGGTCCTGAATATGTGGCATATCATGAACGACCCCGAACTCTGTCATGCCTACCGCAATCTGGAAATCGCCGCCGGCGAAGCCCAGGGAGACCATCACGGCCCGGCTTTCCACGACGGAGACTTCTTCAAGTGGTTCGAGAGCATGGCGGCGGTCTATGCCGTCACCCGTGATCCGGCTCTGGACAAGCTCATGGACAAGATCATCGCCACCATTGCCAAAGCCCAGCGCGAGGACGGCTATATGCACACCCAGGTGATCATACCCGAACGCAACCGCCGCAAGTCGGCTACCGACAACCGCGGTCTGGTGGGAACGGCCACCGGAACGGCCGAGGGCGGAGCCTTCAACAACCGGCTCAATTTCGAGACCTACAATCACGGTCACCTGATGATGGCCGCCTGTGTCCACTACCGTGCCACCGGCAAGCGTACGCTGCTCGATGTCGCCATCAAGGCCACCGACTTTTTGTACAACTTCTACAAGACGGCTTCGGCCGAACTGGCCCGCAACGCCATCTGCCCCTCGCATTACATGGGGGTGGTCGAGATGTACCGCGTGACGGGCGATCCGCGTTATCTGGAACTGGCCAGGAACCTGATAGACATACGCGGTATGGTGCAGAACGGTACAGACGACAACCAGGACCGCGTGCCTTTCCGTGAGCAGATGAATGCCATGGGCCATGCCGTCCGCGCCAACTACCTCTATGCCGGGGTGGCCGACGTCTATGCCGAGACAGGTGACGAGAGCCTGATGCGCAACCTGGAATCCATCTGGTCTGACATTGTCAACCACAAGATGTACATCACCGGCGGCTGCGGTGCGCTCTATGACGGCACTTCGCCCGACGGCACCTGCTATACGCCCGATTCCATCCAGAAGGTGCACCAGTCTTACGGCCGGGCCTTCCAGCTGCCCAATTCGACAGCCCACAACGAGACCTGTGCCAATATCGGCAACCTGCTGTTCAACTGGCGCATGTTCCAGATCAGCGGAGACGGCAAGTATAACGACATCGTGGAAAGGGTTCTCTACAACAGCCTCCTGTCGGGTATCAGCCTGGACGGAACCAAGTATTTCTATACCAATCCGCTGCGTCTTTCCGACAAATTCCCCTATGTGCTGCGCTGGCCCAAGGAGAGAACTCCCTATATCAGCTGTTTCTGCTGCCCGCCCAACACAGTGCGTACCATCTGCGAGGCCCAGAACTATGCCTACGCCCTGTCTGAGGAGGGTGTCTGGTGCAACCTCTACGGCGGCAGCAAGCTGGACACCCGACTGAAAGACGGTTCTGCCGTCCTCCTGAGCCAGCAGTCGGCCTATCCCTGGGACGGTGAAGTCAGCATCACTGTGGGCAAAGCCCCGCGCAAAAAGGAAATGTCGATATTCCTGCATATTCCTGCCTGGTGCGACCACTTTACGGTCCGGGTGAACGGACAGCCCGTCAAGGCCGTTGCCGATAAGGGCTATGCCTGTGTACGCCGTGTCTGGAAAAAGAACGACGTGCTGCAGCTCAGTCTGGAAATGAAGGCCAAGCTCATCGAATCCAACCCTCTGCTCGAAGAGACCCGCAACCAGGTGGCCGTCATGCGCGGTCCGGTGGTCTATTGCCTGGAGTCAAGTGATCTGAACGGTCTGGATATCGACAAAGTGGTCATTCCCGCCTCGGCTTCCTTCCAGCCGGAGATGATTGAAATCGACGGTGCCCCGATGGCCGCTCTGACGGGCGAGGCCCTCTACCTGGCCGATGACGAGTGGCAGGACACGCTTTACCGCGAGGTGCGCCAGGGTGAGCGCAAGATCCGTGTCCGCCTGATTCCCTACTATGCCTTCGGCAACCGCGGCCACAGTGAAATGACCGTCTGGATGCCCCTGAACAGATAATGTGAAAAACTGCCGACTATGAAATTATTCAGATTACTATCCCTGTGTTCCGTCCTGTTGCTTGCCTCTTGCGCTCCGAAAGCGGCTCCGCTCGAGCTGCAGGCTCCTTCGGGTGGGCGAGACAGTGTGTCTGCCGATGTGATGCAGCAGGTCTTCGAGGAAGTCAGTACTCCCTATAAATATGGCATGGTGCTGGCTCCGACGGACAATCAGCATAAATTCGACTGTCCCACGGTCTATCGCAGCGGCAGGAAATGGTACATGAGCTACATTGTCTATGACGGCCGCACCAACCGCGACGGCCGGGGTTACGAGACCTGGCTGGCCGAAAGCGGTGATCTGCTGCACTGGAAAACCCTGGGCCGCCTGCTCTCATTCCGCGACGAAGGCTGGGACGCCAACCAGCGAGGGGGGTTCATGGCCCTGGAGGACATCCGCTGGGGCGGCACCTACGAACTGGGGCAGTATGACGGCAAGTACTGGATGACCTATATCGGCGGCGACCAGACCGGCTATGAGGTGACCCCGCTCAATATCGGCGTGGCCTGCACCCAGGGCGATGTCGCCACGGCCCATGAATGGCAGGGCTTCGACAGTCCGGCCCTCTCGGTCAATGACGCTCAGGTCCAGTGGTTCGAGACCATCACCCAGTACAAGAGCCTGGTCTATGAAGACAAAGAAAACAGTCGCTTCATGATGTTCTACAACGCTGCCGGATGTCATCCCCAGACCGATGTCAAAGCCGAGCGCATCGGCATGGCCTTTTCCAAGGACATGCTGCACTGGGAGCGTTACCCCGGCAATCCTGTCTTCGGTCATGAGAACGGCATGATCACGGGCGATGCCCACATCCAGAAAATGGGCGACCTGTATGTCATGTTTTTCTTCGGGGCCTTCTGGAAGAACCGTCCCTACGATGCATTCAACACCTTCGCCTGCTCCTGGGACCTGCTGCACTGGACCGAGTGGGAGGGGCAGGACCTGATCTTCCCCACTGAGGACTACGACAACTGGTTTGCCCACAAGTCTTTCCTTGTCAAGCATCAGGGAGTCGTCTATCATTTTTACTGTGCAGTCAACAAGGACAATCAGCGGGGAATCGCCGTGGCTACCTCACGGGATTTCGGACATTCCGATGTGAGTTTCCCCCAGCCTGAACCCAAAAAGAAAAGATGAACACTAGCAAATCCATACTGACAACGGCCCTGTGTCTGGCCTTCGCAGGCGTGTTGACGGCTCAAGTCCCGATCTCGCAGCGCTCCCGGCAGATCATCCCTGTCGACAATACCACGGTGGATGCCGAATCCCGGCCTTCCCTGCCCGAAGAACCGGCCGCAGGACTGGCCGAGGACTGGCTGTCCTATGCCTGGAACAACCATCACGTGCTGGAGGTCAACCGCCTTCCGGCCCGAGGCGGCTTCATGCCCTTCTTTGCCGAGCCCGGCGACCGCTCGCTCAGCCTCAACGGCAGCTGGCGTTTTCACTGGGTGCCGCGCCCCTCGGAGCCTCCCTTGGACTTCTACCGCGAAGATTTCGACGATGCCGCCTGGACAGATTTCCCCGTCCCGGCCAACTGGGAGGTGAACGGTTACGGCACCCCCATCTATATCAGTGCCGGTTTCCCCTTCAAGATAGATCCGCCCTATGTCACCTCGGAGCCTGCCCGCGGCAATACCACCTACCTGGAACGCGATCCGGTGGGCTCCTACCGGCGGCGTTTCGACCTGCCGGCCGACTGGACCGACAAGGAGGTCTTCCTGCGCTTCGACGGGGTGCAGAGTGCCTTTTACGTATGGATCAACGGTCGCTTTGTAGGTTACAGCCAGGGTAGTATGGAGATGTCGGAATTTGATGTCACACCCTATGTACGACAGGGCAGTAACCTGGTGGCCGTCCAGGTGTTCAAGTACTGTGACGGAAGCTATCTGGAAGACCAGGATATGTGGCGTTTCGGGGGCATCCAGCGAGATGTGACCCTGTATGCCACCGAAAAGGTCCGTCTCTACGACTTCGGCATCCGTACCGCCCTGACGGACGACTACAGCGGCGGACAGCTGCTTGTCGAGCCCTCGCTGGCTGTCTACGACGGGGCCGATGTGACTCATCTCATGATCGAGGCCCGGCTTTTCGCTCCTGACGGAGGGGAAGTCCTGCCTGAGGCCCTGAGGCAGGAAGCCGTTCCTGTCCTGAACAAGGAGTTCCGCTCGGGTATCCTCAACGCCCGCACCCCGCAGCGCGGTCCGCGCGACTTCGGCTGGCTGCGGGCCGACATAGAGGCCCCCCAGCTGTGGACGGCCGAGACCCCCCGGCTCTATACTTTGCAGCTCTGTCTGAGGGATACGCTCACGGACCGGATACTGGAGCAGGTGAGTAGCCGCATCGGTTTCCGCGATGTGAAAATCCGTGGCGGCCAGCTCTTTGTCAACGGCCGGCCCATCCGTTTCCGGGGGGTGAACCGTCATGAGCATGACCCCCGCACAGCCAAGGTCATCAGCGAGGATCGCATGATACAGGACATCATCCTCATGAAGCAGGCTAACGTCAATGCCGTCCGCACTTCACATTACCCCAACGCCGTCCGCTGGTACGAGCTTTGCGACGAGTACGGCCTGTATGTGCTGGACGAAGCCAATATCGAGTCGCACGGTGTAAGAGGTCTGTTGGCCTCGCATCCCGACTGGGCGGCCGCTTTCATGGACCGTACGGTGCGCATGGCCATGCGCGACCGCAATCATCCCTCTGTCATCGCCTGGTCGCTGGGCAACGAGGCCGGTTTCGGCTTTAACTTTGCCGCGACGGCGGCCTGGCTCAAGGATTTTGACCCGACCCGCTTCATCCATTACGAAGGGGCCCAGGGAGAGCCGCTGGATCCGCCTTCAGTCGATGTCATCGCCCGTTTCTATCCTCGCACTCAGGATGAATATGTCAATCCCAACGTACCCGAGGGCGAGGACGAGGAACGCTACGAGAATGCCCGCTGGGACCGTCTTCTGACCATGGCCAGGGACACTTCCAACGGCGACCGCCCGATCATGACCAGCGAATATGCCCACGCCATGGGCAATGCCATGGGTAATTTCAAGGAATACTGGGACGAAATCTATTCCCATCCGCGTATGTTGGGCGGTTTTATCTGGGACTGGGTCGATCAGGGCATCGAAACTGATCTGCCCGACGGCCGGGTCAAGGTCAACTATGGCGGCGACTTCGGCGACAGGCCCAATTCCAAGGCCTTCTGCATGAACGGTGTCATATTGAGCGACCGCTCTCTGACCCCCAAGTACGATGAGGTCAGGAAAGTCTATCAGCCTTTCCTCATCGAAAAGGCCATGATCAAGGTGGCTCCCGACAAGGCGGCCGCCCTGCCCGTGATGCTGCGTATCACCAACCGCAACCACCATATTTCCTCAGCGGGCTTCCGTGTATTGTGGACCATCGCCCATGAGGGCCGTGTCATCGACCGGGGAGAGCTGGACATGCCGGAAATCGGTCCGGGCGAAAGTACCTCCCTGACGCTGCGTTCTTCCAAATGGCAGCGCCTGACGGGCAATGTGCTGCTGAAGGTCTCCCTTGTCCAGAGGGAAAAACAGCTCTGGGCAGAGGCAGGATACGAGACTGCCTGGGAACAGTTCTTCCTGAAGAAAGCCGATCTGGCCCTGCCCGTTGCCAAAGCCGGCAAGCTGAGTCTGGAACAGACTGCAGGACTCATTACCGTCAAAGCCGGTAATATCCTTTATCAGTGGGACAAGAGTACCGGAGCGCTGCTGACCCTCAGAAAAGGCTCGCGCAGCTACCTGGCCCAGGCTGCCGGGCTGCCGGCCCAGCCCTATGCCGAAGCTTTCCGGGCTCCGACCGACAATGACGCCGGCTTCGGCAACTGGATAGCCAAGGACTGGTCTAACCACCGACTCTCTGCCCCGGAAAGGACGAGCGGGCAGGTGAGTGCCGAAATGACCCCGGAAGGCAAGGTCTCGGTCAGTGTCCGTGACCGCTGCGATTTCCTGCGTGGCTCCATCAGCCGTCAGACACTCTATACGGTCCACGGCGACGGTATGCTGGAGGTGCAGCAGCGTTTTTCCACAGAGGGCGATCTTCCCGTGCTGGCCCGTCTTGGCAGCGCCTGGGTGCTGGCTCCTGCCTATCAGCATCTTGAATGGTTCGGCCGCGGCCCGCGGGAGAGTTATGCCGACCGCAAGAGCGGCCAGCAGATAGGGCAGTGGCAGTCGCTGGTCAGCGAGCAGCTTTTCCCCTATCCAAAACCTCAGGAGAGCGGCAACCACGAGGATGTCCAGTCTCTGAGCCTGCGTGACGGACAAGGGCATGGGCTGCGCATTCTGGCCGTGGGAGAGCCCCTGGTCTTTTCGGCCTTGCCCTATACGGCCTCTGATCTGGCTGCCGCCCGTCATCAGACTGAACTGCAGCCCCGTCAGGAGATCATCTGCCATATCGATGTCGGGCAGCTCGGACTGGGCAACAGCAGTTGCGGACCGGGAGTCCTCAAGAAGTATCTTGTAGAGAAACGCGAAGTCCATTATTGTATAATTCCCGAATAGTCACCCCTCAAACGCACTAAGTCTATGAAACTCACCAAGCACATTTTGCCGGCAGCCCTTCTGATGCTGAGCAGCGGTCTGTGGGCCGAAGCCCCGAGAACCATGACAGCTCTTCGTGAACATTTCGTCAATCCTACAGAGGAATCGGCTCCCTGGATTTTCTGGTACTGGATGAACGGTGCCGTCACCAAAGAGGGGATTACGGCCGATCTGGAAGCCATGAAGGAGATAGGCCTGGAAGGAACGTATCTGATGCCTATCCGGGACTCTTCCAGAGTGCAGTTCATGCCTAATTCCGTCCTGCAGGGAACGGAGCGTTGGTGGGACATGGTCGGTTGGTCAATGCAAGAAGCCGACCGCCTGGGACTGAAGATGGGTCTGCATATCTGCGACGGCTTTGCCCTGGCCGGCGGCCCGTGGATTACACCGGAAATGTCCATGCAGAAAGTGGTCTATTCCATGCAGAGCCTCTCCGGCGGTCAGTACAGGACTCTTGTCTTGGAGCAGCCTGCCTCCCAGGAAGGCTATTATCGCGATATTGCCTGTCTGGCACTGCCTGTGGGCTTGAATGTCAGTACTGATCAGATCAGTCCCCGGGTCAGCTGCAGTACGGGCGAAGATGTCTCCTTCCTGCCCGACGGCCACGGCAAGCTGGTTTCCAAGACACCGCTCTGGGTGCAATACGCCTTCGACGAGCCTTTTACGGCGGCTTCGATGACGGTCTATCCGAGCGGCACCAATTTCCAGGCGCTGCGCTGGCGGGTGGCCGTCAGCGATGACGGTGAGACTTTCCGTGACATCAAGACCTGTCAGCCTGCCCGCCGGGGATGGCAGGACACGGATGCGCCCAACACTTATTCGCTGCCCGAGACCACGGCACGCTATTTCCGTTTTTATTGGACGCCTGAAGGGACTGAACCCGGGGCAGAAGACTTGGATGCCGCCAAATGGAAAGCCGACCTGAGTGTCCGCCGCATCCGTCTGAGCTCGCTGCCGCTCATCGAGAACTTCGAGGGCAAGACCGGCCTGGTATGGCGACTGAGTCCGCGTCAGACGTCCGGTGATATCGCCCCGGCCTCCTGTGTAGCCCTGGAGGATATCATTGACTTGAGCGACCGGATGGACGCCAGGGGGGTACTGAGCGATGTCCGCCTGCCTCGCGACCGCCAGTGGCTGATACTCCGGCTGGGTCATACATCGACCGGCCACCGCAATGATACGGGAGGCGGTGCCAAAGGCCTGGAATGTGACAAATTCAGTCCCGAGGCCATCCGTCTTCAATTCGACAACTGGTTCGGCGCAGCCTACAAACATATCGACCCCTCCCTGCTCCGGCGGGTGCTGGTACGCATGCATTCCGACAGTTGGGAATGCGGGAGCCAGAACTGGACCGGCCGCTTCCTGGAAGAATTCAAAGCCCGCCGGCAGTACGACCTGAAGCCTTATCTGGCTTTGTACGCCGGTATTCCGCTGGTCAGTGCCGAGACTTCTGAAGCGGTCCTGTACGACATCCGTCTGACCATTGCCGAGATGGTCCACGACATTTTCTTCCGTACGCTGTCCGGCCTGGCGCACGACTACGGCTGCCAGTTCAGTTCGGAATGTGTGGCGCCCACCATGCTCAGCGACGGCCTGCTACACTATGACATGGTCGACCTGCCGATGGGTGAATATTGGCTGGACAGTCCGACTCACGACAAGCCCAACGACATGTTCGACGCCATCTCGGCGGCTCATATCTATGGCAAGAACCTGGTACAGGCAGAAGGTTTCACACAGCTCAGAGCTCTGTGGAAGGAATATCCCGGCATGCTCAAGACCTTGGGCGACTACAACCTTGCCCTGGGCATGAACAAACTCTTTTTCCATGTCTTCTGCCAGCATCCTTTCCCGGGTAAGTATCCGGGTATGACGCTCGACGGTATCGGCCTGTATATGCACGGCAGCCAGACCTGGTGGCCCTTTGCCGGTGCCTGGGTCGAGTATATCAAACGTTGCCAGACCATGTTGCAGTATGGACATCCGGTGGTCGACATCGCTGTCTTCACGGGAGAGAACCTGCCTTCGCGTTCCGTATTGCCCGACAAGCTGGTCGCTTCGCTGCCCGGACTGTTCGGGCCCGAGAGGGTGGCCTCGGAGGCTGAACGCGTCAAAAACGAGGGACAGCCGGTACATTCCACCTCGGTGGCGGTGACGGCAGCGAAGAACATGGTGACGGCCGACCTGTGGACCGACCCTCTGCGCGGCTACAAATACGACTGCATCAACCCTGACGCTCTGCTGCGTCTGGCCAGCGTCCGTGACGGGCGGATGGTACTGCCCGGCGGGGCATCCTACAAGGTGCTCGTCCTGCCCCTGGCTCATCCCATGGCTCCCGATGCCGAATACCTGAGCTATGAAATACTGCAGAAGATCAAGACACTGCAGGATGGAGGAGTGGTGGTCATGCTGCCGCCGACCCTGCCCGTAGCCTCTCCTTCCCATACCGGCACGGCATCGGGTCGTATCTCTGCGGACGACTACCGGCAGCTGGCTCAGGCAGTCTGGGCCCGGGCCCGGGAAACAGGTACCGTATTGCCTTATATGGAGGCCGGTCTGGATTCGCTGGGACTGACCCCGGATATCCGTTTCTTCGACACCCAGGGCCGACTGCTGGACGACATCGCCTGGAATCACCGCAGCGACGGAGTGAACGACATCTGGTTTGTCTCCAACCAGAGCGGCAGCGCCCGTCGGGTACTGGTGCAGCTGCGTGAGAGCGACAACAACCTGGTGGAACTTTGGCAGCCGCTCACGGGCGAGGTGACCAACCTGCGTGCCGGCGGCTGGGAACACGGCCGGGTCATTCACCTGAGCCTGGAAAAGAACGGCTCGGTCTTTATCGTCATGCGCGGTACGCCCGGCATCGACCGTGACGGCAATGCCGAATACCGCACCGTGGCCCGTACAGTACGTCCTGCTGCCACCGACCGCCAGCTGCTGCCCATGAAGTTCTCACCCTGGCAGATCACCTTGCACCGGGCCGACACGACCCTGCAGGTCAAGGAACTTTTCGACTGGAGCCAGGCCGCCCAGCCCAAGATCCGCTATTATTCCGGCATGGCCGGCTACCGTAGCACCTTCGAAGTGAAACTGCCCAAGGAGCAGCCTGAGAATGCCCGTTATTTCCTGCAGTTTGAACATGTCGACGTAGCTGCAGGCGTAAAGGTCAACGGCGAGGACTGCGGCACCATCTGGTGCGAGCCTTACCGGGTAGAAGTCACCCGGGTACTGAAAAACGGCCGCAATACCCTGGAGATAGAAGTGGCCAACACCTGGTACAACTATACCCAGGCCTATAACTACGGGGTAGTCAATGACGACAATTACTGGACTAACGGACGTACCTGGGATTACCGGACCCGGGGCTCTGTCTCGGAGGTCAGCCTGCAGCCTTCGGGCCTTTGGGGGCATGTGGACCTGCTGCTCGAAAGCCCCAAACAACTCAATACAATGATCCAATCACAGCAACAGACACGATGAACAGACTATGGATAGTTTTGGCGGCCGCGCTGCTCAGCCAGGCCGCCGCAAGGGCAGAGGTGACCCTGCCGTCTTTCTTTACGGACAACATGCTCCTGCAGCAGCAGAGCCGGGCGGCCCTCTGGGGTACGGCGACTCCGAACAGGATGGTGCGTGTCAAGACTTCGTGGAACAACCGGGAGACCAAGGTAATGGCCGACGAACAGGGTTCCTGGAAGTGCTATGTCGAAACCCCGGTCGCCGGCGGCCCCTATTACATTGTTTTCAATGACGGACAGGAGAAAGTCGTGGACAACGTCCTGATCGGCGAGCTCTGGTTTTGTTCCGGCCAGTCCAACATGGAACAGCCCATGAAGGGCTATACTTCCCAGTCGATTGAAAACGCTGAGCGGGATATTTTCCTGAGTACAGACGCCTCCCTGCGCCTGTTTACCGTGAGCCGGGCTGCCCGCGCCGAACTTCAGGACGATGTCAAGGGGGCCTGGGCCGAGGCCGAACCTGCCGTGGTGCAGGACTTTTCGGCCACAGCTTATCATTTCGGACGTTTTCTGCGCCAGGCGCTCAATGTCCCGGTCGGCCTGATTGTCAGCAGCTGGGGCGGCACGCCGGCCCAGGCCTGGACCAGTGGCGAATACCTGGCCGATTTTCCCGAATATCCTGTGCCCCAGGCCGGTCAGCGCTTTACAGGCAACACCCCCTCGGCCCTTTACAACGGCATGGTGCATCCCTTCCTGGGACTGACCATGAGGGGAGTCATCTGGTATCAGGGTGAATCCAACTACGAACGTCCCGATCTCTATGCCCGCCTGTTTACCAAGATGGTACAGTGCTGGCGCGAAAACTGGGGTATCGGCGAGTTCCCCTTCTATTATTGCCAGATTGCTCCATACGACTACAGCATCATCACCAAGTCGGGCGAGCCGGTCATCAATTCGGCCTATTTGCGGGAAGCACAGCTCCAGGCCGAGGAAATGATCCCCAATTCGGCCATGGTCGTCCTCATGGACGGCGGTTTGAAGGGAGGCATCCATCCCCGCAAAAAACAACTGGCCGGCGAACGTCTGGCCATGAAGGCCCTGGCCGGTACTTACGGGTTCAAGATCCCGGTCGAGAGTCCGCGGCTGGCCAGTATGGAGGTACGTGACAGTGTGGCCGTGCTCACATTCGACCATTCTCCCAAATATCTCGACTGTACCCGTGGTGAGCTGCAATGGTTCACCATCGCAGGCGAAGACAGCATTTTCTATCCGGCTCAGGCCAAGATCAAGTGGAACTCCAACATCATAGAGGTCCAGGCCCCTCAGGTGGCCCGTCCGGTAGCGGTGCGCTACGCTTTCTCCAACTGGGCCGACGGCGACCTGTTCGGCCAGAACGGCTGGCCCGTCTCCTCGTTCCGCACCGACGACTGGCCGATAAAGCCCGAATGTATCAAAGAATAACTCAGAAAACAAGCAAGCTATGATACGCAAAAGTCTGTTGTGCCTGGGGTTGCTGTGCACGCTCAGCCTGACTGCCTGCCGCGCGACGGAAAATACAGCTACGCTGCCTTGGCAGCAGGATTTCAACCCGGTGAAAGGCTACGATGTCTGCTGGACGAGCCAGAGCCGTAATTCGAGTGAGTCGATGCCTTGCGGCGGAGGCGACATCGGATTGAATGTCTGGGTGGAGAACGGCGACCTGCTGTTTTATGTGAACCGCAGCGGCACTTTCGACGAGGACAATACCCTGCTCAAGCTGGGGCGGGTGAGAATCTCCTTTGAGCATCCGCTCGACTCGGACTGGTTCTGTCAGACACTGTTGCTGGAAAAGGGCCGCGTGTTGGTTCAGGCGGGCGAAGAGGATGTCCGGACCGACATCGAAGTCTGGACAGATGTCTTTCAGCCCGTGGTGCACGTGGATATCCGTTCGGCCCTCAAACAGCGTATATGGGCCTCTTACGAAAGCTGGCGCTATGAGGACCGTCCCCTGCGCAAGAACGAAGGCTTCATGACTTCCTACAAATGGGCTCCTCCCAAGGGGCTTATGGTCAAGGCCGACCAGATGGAGACGCATCGCCGCAACATCACCTTCCTGCACCAGAACCCCCAGTCGCCGACCATGTTCGACGTGACGGTCGGACAGCAGGGTATGGAAGCGCTTAAAGACAGTCTCTACAACCCCATCGCCAACCTGGTTTTCGGTGGACGTCTGTCGGGCAGGGGACTGCGTTTTGAGGGTGTCACCGACGGTCGCTATCTCGATACCGATTACCGGGCTTTCCGTCTGAAAAGCCGACGCAGCCGCCATCATCGCGTGCAGCTGACTCTCTGCACCCTGCAGGGAGAGAAGGGTACGGCTCCGGCCAAAATCAGGAAACAATGGCTCAAGGCTCTGAGCAGACAGGCGCGGCGCGTGCACTACAACCGGGACCAGGCCCGCACGCTGGCTTGGTGGCAGCAGTTCTGGAATCGCAGCTATATCCGTATCAACAGCGATTTTGAGCGGGTGGACGACGCCTCCTACGAAGCATGGAAAGTGGGTCGCAATTATCAGCTTTTCCGTTATCAGCTGGCCTGTAACGCCTACGGTAGCTGGCCGACCAAATTCAACGGCGGACTGCTCACCTTCGATCCGGTCTTTGTCAATGCCCAGCGGCCTTTCAGCCCCGATTTCCGCAACTGGGGCGGCGGCACCTTCACGGCCCAGAACCAGCGGCTGGTCTATTTCCCGATGCTCAAGAGCGGAGATGCGGACATGATGATTCCGCAGTTCGAGTTCTACCGCCGCCTGCAGCGCAATGCCGAGGCTCGCAGCCGCCATTACTGGCAGCATGAGGGGGCCTGCTTCACCGAGCAGATGGAGAACTTCGGACTGCCCAATCCCAGCGAATATACCTGGAAACGTCCGGCTGACAGTGATCCCGGCGTGGAATACAACAAATGGCTCGAATACCTCTGGGACACATCCCTGGAGTTCTGCTATATGATACTCGAAGCCCGTCGCTACGAGGGCATGGACATTGCCCGGTATATACCCCTTATCGAAAGCTGTCTGACATTTTTCGACCGGCACTACCGTTACGAAGCCCGCCTTCGCGGAGAGTCCGAACTGGACGAGAACGGCTGTCTGAGGATATATCCGGGCTCCGGCTGTGAGACCTATAAGCTGGCTTTGAATCCTGCTTCGACGGTGGCCGCCCTCAGGGTGCTGACAGAAAGCCTGCTGGCCTATCCTTTGAGCCAGGTGCAGCGTCAGCGCTGGGAGGCCTTCCTGACGACTGTCCCGCCATTGCCCGTCCGGGAAGTGGACGGCCGGCAGATGCTGGCTCCGGCCGAGGCCTGGGACCGGGTCAACAATACGGAGGCCCCGCAGCTCTATGCCGTGTTCCCTTGGCGGATAATCGGCGTGGACTCACCCGAGCGTGAACTGGCTCTGAATGCCTATTGGTACGATTCCGATGTCAGGAAGTTCTACAGCCATGTGGGCTGGAAGCAATACAATATTTTCGCGGCCTGCCTGGGACTCAGAGACGAAGCCAAATCGCTGACTTTGCAGAAGTTTGCTGATGCCCCTCACCGTTTCCCGACTTTCTGGGGCCCCGGCTTCGACTGGACTCCCGACCACAACTGGGGCGGATCGGCCATGATCGGCCTGCAGGAGATGCTGCTTCAGTGCCGGGGCGACAGCCTGATTCTGTTTCCCTCCTGGCCCAGGGACTGGGATGTCAGCTTCAAGTTGCACGCCCCTGGGCAGACACTGGTCGAGGCCACGCTCAAGAACGGGGAAATGACCGCCTTGAAGGTCACTCCCTCAGAACGGGGAAAAGACATTATTAACTGGATAAACAGATAAACATGAAAAAATTGCTCATATTGACAGGCTGTCTGCTGTCTGCCATTGCTGCTCTCCACGCCTGGCAGCCGCAGATTTCCGTAGCCGGTTTCTTCCCGGTGGAAGAAGGTGGCCGGCAGATCTATGACTTCAATCCCGGCTGGCGTTACTACCGGGGAGACGTTGCCCACGGCGGCAGCAGGGAGCTGGACGATTCCGCCTGGGAAGTGGTGTCCGTGCCTCATACCGTCCAGCTGATGCCGGCCGAAGGCAGCGGCAGCCGCAACTATCAGGGCAAGGCTTGGTATCGCAAGCATTTCGTAGTGGACCCGGCTTTGAAAGGACAGCGTGTACAGCTTTATTTCGAGGCGGTGATGGGTCGCGCCGATGTCTGGATCAACGGCGAGCATGTCCGGCAGCATGTGGGCGGCTACCTGCCTTTTTCCGTGGTGCTCAACGACTATGGTGTCCTGCCCGGCGACAGCTGTCTGGTGGCCGTCTGTGCCGACAACAGCGATGACAAGAGCTATCCTCCGGGCAAGACCCAGTACACCCTGGACTTTGCCTATCATGGCGGCATCTACCGGGATGTGTGGATGATTGCCACTTCGCCGGTCTATATCACCGATGCCGTGACCGAGCGTCACCAGACCGCAGGCGGAGGCGTGTTCCTGCACTACAGCGACATTTCGGAAGACCGGGCCACGGTCCATGTCGAAACCGAACTGGGCAACCGCCTGCCCAAATCCGCAGCCGTGACAGTCGAGACATGGCTCTGCGACCGCCAGGGCAAGCCCCTGTACAAATCCCGCAAGGGTATGACACTTCCTGCAGGCGGTTTCCAGACGCTGAGTCAGTCGTTTACCGTGAAGCGTCCGCATCTGTGGTCGCCCGAGGACCCTTATCTGTATCAGGTAAAGATACAGGTGCGTCAGCAGCAGCGCAAGATGGACGCTGTGATGCTCAAGGCCGGTATCCGCCGGGCGGAATTCCGTGGCCGCGACGGCTTCTGGCTCAACGGCAAGCCCTATCATCAGCTGATCGGGGTGAACCGTCACCAGGATTTTGCCTATGTGGGCAATGCGCTGCCCAATTCCCGGCACTGGCGCGATGTCAGGATGCTGCGGGAGGGTGGCTGCACCATCATACGCTCGGCCCATTATCCGCAGGATCCTGCCTGGATGGATGCCTGCGATGAATTGGGTATCTTCATGATTGTGCCTACGCCTGGCTGGCAGTACTGGAACAAGGATCCGCAGTTTGAGCAGTATGTGCTCGACGATGTGACGCAGATGATCCGCCGCGACCGCAACCACAGCTCGGTGCTCATGTGGGAGCCGATTCTCAATGAGACCCGCTTCCCCTTGGAGTTTTCCATGAAAGCCCTGCAGCTGACCCGCGATGAGTTTCCCTATGAAGGAGCCCCGGAGGCCGTGGCCGACAAAGGCTCGGCCGGCGTGGCCGAAAACTACGGCGTGGTCTATGGCTGGCCCACTGACACCGGCACGGTGACACAGAGCATCTTTACTCGCGAGTTCGGGGAGAATGTCGACGACTGGTATGCCCAGAACAACAACAACCGGGCCTCGCGCAGCTGGGGAGAAGGGCCGCTCACGGTTCAGGCCATGTCGCTGGCCGAATCCTATGATGCCATGTTCCGCGGACAGCGCCAGTTCATCGGCGGTGCCCAGTGGCACAGCTTCGACCACCAGCGGGGTTACCATCCCGATCCCTATTGGGGCGGCCAGGCAGATGCCTTCCGTCAGCCCAAGTACGCCTATTACATGTTCAAGAGTCAGGTGCCGGCCGACTGGTCGCATCCGCTTGTCGAATCTGGTCCGATGGTCTATATCGCCCACGAAATCATGCCTTTCTCCAGCCCCGATGTCACGGTCTTCAGCAATTGTGATTCGGTGCGTCTCATCATCCGCGAGACGGATACCATGATGCAGGCGGTGGTCCATGCTCCCGACGGCATGCCCTCCAGACCGGTAGTCTTCAAGGGAGCCTACGATTTCTGGAAGATGCGTGAAAAAAGTTATCTGCAGAAAAACTGGCAGGCGGTCAGCTTCATTGCCGAAGGTATCATCGGCGGACAGGTGGTCTGCCGGGAAAAGAAGATGCCTTCTCGCCGTTCGACCCGTCTCAGCCTGCGTGTCGAGGAAAACGGTCAGCCTCTGGTGGCCGACGGCAGTGATTTTATTGTCGTAGTGGCCGAGGTGACGGACGACAACGGCAATGTCCGCCGGCTGGCCAAGGACAATATCTGGTTCACGGTCGAAGGGGAGGGCAGTATCATCGGTGACGCTGCCATCGGCGCCAATCCGCGCGCCGTGGAGTTCGGTTCCGCCCCCATCCTGGTACGTTCGACCATGAAGCCGGGGAAGATCCGGGTCAGGGCCCGTGTCCTGTACGAAGGACAGATGGCTCCCCAGGCGGCCGAAATCGAATTTGAAAGCATTCCCGCCCTGCTGCCGGCCGTCTTTTCGGAACTTGCCGCTCCCTCCCGCAAGCCGGTCTATGACCATGCTGTCGAGAAACCTCAGTTAACAAATGACGAGATTAATCGTCTATTAGATGAGGTCGAACAGCAACAGACCGACTTCGGAGAGAAAAAGTAAGTGCGGAATAAATCATGGTACATCTGGTCATAGACAAGGGCAATTCGGCCTGCAAATGGGCTTTTTTCGAGTTGGATCCCGACCATCCCGACCTGCGGCAGGAACCTCTGGAGGTTGTCAGCACGCCTTCCGGGCAGCTGCTCGGGGAGGTCTGGTTTGACAAATACCGTCCGGAGGCCTGTATCTATGCCTCCGTGGGCAAACCTGTCCCCGGACTGGTGGCTTTCCTGCAGGCCAGGGTGCCCTTTTTCCGCTCTTACACGAGGGAAATGCACATTCCCATCGACAATGCCTACCGCAGTCCTGAAACCCTGGGACTGGACCGCCTGGCGGCTGCCGTAGGAGCTTGGACACTGGCCCCCGGCCGTTCCTCGCTCATAGTCGATATGGGAACGGCCATCACCTATGATTTTCTCAGCCGTGACGGCGTATATAGGGGGGGGAACATCGCTCCTGGCATCTGGCTGAGACTCAAGGTGTTGCACGAGGAGACGGCCGCCCTGCCACTGGTCGAGGCACGTGAGGATTTCCCGGAAACGGGCACCGACACGGAAACTGCCATCCGTGCAGGTGTCATGCAGGGCATCTGGTATGAGCTGAGCGGCTATATGCGGCAATACAGTGCTGAGGATGACAATCTTGTCACCTTCCTGACGGGCGGCGACATAAATTATTTTGATAAAAAACTGAAAAGTGGCATCTTTGCAGTCCGAAATCTGGTATTGATCGGACTCAACAGAATTCTATATGAAAATGCTCATATATAATGCTCGGAAAACACTGCTGAAGGCTATGCTGACACTGCTGGCCCTGAGCCCGGCAACGATCCTTCCGGCGCAGACGAACACCAATTCGCCCTACAGCCGCTACGGTTACGGCCTGCTACATGAGCCCCTCATGGGTCAGTCCCCGGGCATGGGCGGCGTAGCTGTGGGACTGAGGAGCAAAAGCCACATCAACCCCATGAATCCGGCTTCCTATTCGGCAGTCGATTCCATGACTTTCCTGATGGATGTCTCTTTCTCGGGCGATGCCTCCTTCCTGCGCGAAAGCGGGGTAAGGGAGAGCAGTCTGGGCTATCAGTTGGACCATATAGCAGCCAAGATTCCTCTGAGCAGGCATTGGGGCCTGGCACTGGGACTGTACGAGTATTCCCGGCTGGGCTACTCTTACAACCGTGTCGGGACACTGCCCGGCATGCAGGGGGAAGACGCTATCTCCTACCTGGAATCCTATTCGGCCTCCGGCGGACTGAACAATCTGTTCATCGGTACATCCGTGGAACTTTTCGGCCGTCTTTCGTTGGGTGTCAACTGGAACTACAGGTTCGGTACGCTCAACTATGCCCAGTCGGTGACCTATCCCAATACTTCCCTTTATGCCGGTATGGCCGTCAACGACCAGCTGAGCCTGCGCCAGTCTGCCTTTGATTTCGGCATGCAGCTGCGCCTGCCCGTCTCGCGCAAGCAGCAACTCATTCTGGGAGCCACCTACACGATGGACAAGCTATTCGATTCCGAGGTGCAGTCCGTGCGCGTGTCGCGTGATACGCTGACGGTCGCCTCCGACTACGAATTCGGCACACCTTCCCGTCTGGGACTGGGACTGAGCTATGTCTATGACAACCGCCTTATCCTGGCCGTCGATTACCGGCAGCAAGGCTGGGCGGATGTTCCCTTCTACAGTGCCAAGGATACGCTTTCGACGACCAGGAGTCTGGCTCTGGGGCTGGAATACCTGCCGGCGCGTCTGGGCGAGTACTATTACCAGGTGATTAAATACCGGCTTGGATTGCATTTCTCGGAATCATACATTAAATTTGCAGACGGAAACCTGAAGGATATCGGTCTTTCGCTGGGCGTGGGCTTGCCTCTCAAATCCCAGCGTTCAGCCGTCAATCTCGCCCTTGAGGCAGGGAAGACGATTACTCCTTCGGGATCATATATCCAGGAAAACTATTACAAACTTTCGGTGAGCGTGTCTTTCAACGAGACATGGTTCATGAAACGTAAATTTAACTGATACACCTAGAGAAGATGAAAAAGACATTGTTACTTGCATTGGCACTGGTAGCCGGTACTTCGCTGTACGCACAGAAAGGTATCGAAGACGGCTCCAAGTATGGACATGGAGAAGACAGTATCCGCTGCAGGCAGAACCTTAGCTTGTGCTACACGTATATCACCCAGAACGACTATGCCACCGCGCTGGAATTCTGGGAAATCGCCTATAACGAGTGCCCGGCTTCTTCGGTCAATCTCTACAACTACGGTACGCGTATCCGCACATGGCAGCTGAAAAACGAAACAGATCCGGCCAAGAAAATGGAATATTTCAATCTGCTCATGCAAGTGTATGACCAGCGTATCCAGTATTTCGGCGACTATACCCGCATGCCGGCCCCCTCGGTGCTCGGACGCAAGGCTGCCGATTATCTGGTCCTGCATCCCGACGGTGACAACAGCGACAAGCAGCCCGCCTATGAATGGCTCAAGACCTGTGTCGAGCAGTCGTCTGTCAGCCAGTTCGATCCGGCCTATGCCCGTTATTTCATCATTGCCTCCCGCTCGATGCTGGACAAGCTGCCCGGTCACAAGACGCAGTTCCTGAGCGACTATCTGACCATTTCCGACCTGCTTGCCCGGAAGCTGGAGGCCGAGACCGATCCGGCCGGCCAGACCAAGATCAAAGGCTACAAGCAGGATATCGACGACCTGCTGGTCAACTCGGGTGTGGCAGACTGTGCCAGCATGGAAGAAATCTTCGCTCCCGATCTGGAAGCTAACAAGGCCGATCCGGTCTGGCTGGAAAAGGTCATCACCCTTTTCAAGCGGGCTAAGTGCACCGAAACGGATGTCTATTTCCAGGCTTCCCTGTATGCACACGAAATCCAGCCTACGGCCGAGTCTGCCGAAGGTTGCGCCTATATGTGCATCAAGAAGGGTGACTATCTGAAGGCCGCCGAATACCTCAAGGAAGCCGTCTCGATGGAGACCGACAACGACAAGAAGGCTGAATATGAATATGTGGCTGCTTCGGCTCTGTTTGCCGGCAAGTCCTACTCGGAAGCCCGCCGTCATGCCATGGAGGCTGTCAGCTACAAGGCCGACTATGCCGATCCCTATATCCTTGTTGCCAAGATGTATGCCAACAGCGTGGATATGTTCGATGACGCCGTCACCCGCCGGGCTGTCTATTGGGTGGCTGTCGACAAGCTGGAGAAGGCCAAATCGGTCGATCCTTCCGTTTCTGAGACAGTTAACGACCTGATTCGCAAGTACAGGGAACAGTATCCGCGTTCGGAAGATGTTTTCATGCACCCTGAGGTCGACGAAGGCAAGCCCTACACGGTCAAGGGTTGGATCAACGAGAGAACCATTGTACGTTCCAAAAACTGATGGACTTTTTTATGAAAGACCATCCGGGAAAACCTCGCATAACAGTTGCAGCTCTTGCAGCTGTTATGTTGTTTTTGCTGCCTGTGTCCTGTAAAAAGGAGAAGACGGACATGATACCCCGCTTTACCGACCGCAGTGCGGTCCCGGGCATGTTCGCCGATTCGGTGACGACACTGATCTCCGATTCCGGCAAAATCCGCTACAAGGTGGTAGCCGAAATCTGGAAAGTCTTCGACAAGGCGGAGGATCCCTATTGGTTTTTCCCGGAAAAGTTCTATTTCGAGCGTTTCGACGACAGTCTGCATGTCGAATCGGTGGTGGAGGGCGACACGGCCCGCTACTTTACGGCCCGCAAGATCTGGGAACTGAAAAACCATGTCAAGGTGATGAACCTTTCGGGTGAGAAGTTCGAAACCAGCCTTCTGTACTGGGATCAGGACCGTAAGAGGGTCTATTCCGACTCCTTTATCCGCATCGAACAGGAGAGCCAGATACTGACCGGTTACGGATTTGAATCCAACGAATCACTGACCAAATACCAGATCTTTAAAATCAAGGGAATATTCCCCATAGATGCCGATACGGAAGAAAATGAAGAAATAAACAATTAAATAACGGGGAAAACACCGACAAATGACATTATTTTTATACATTTGCGCGTTTTTTCGAGAATGCCGGAAACGGCAGGTTGAAGTGGATATTAACAGATAACATTTATAGCAATGGCAACTTTACAGAAAATCAGAAAACAGTCCATCCTGCTTTTGATCGTGGTGGGTCTGGCTATGTTTGCATTCATCATCGGAGACTTCCTTACCTCAGGCTCGTCCCTGTTCCAGCAGTCTCAGGAAAACATCGTCCACATCAACGGCGACAAGCTGAACTACCGCGAGTATGAGGCCCGTATCCAGGAGATGGAGGATGTCTATAAATTGCAGACAGGACAGAGCAGCCTGAGTGAAGAAATTGTCAACCAGATCAGGGAGTCGGTCTATGAAACCATTGTCCGCGAGCGTCTGCTCGATGAACAGGCTTCCGCCTTGGGTGTCACTGTCACCGATAAGGAACTCTTTGACATGGTCAACGGCGAAAACCCCCATTATATCGTGCAGCAGATGCCCTTCTTCCAGAATCCGGAGACCGGCCAGTTTGACCGCGCCCAGATGATGAACTTCCTGCGTACCATCCAGCTTGATGATCTCTCCATGTATTCGGCCGATGCTCAGGCCCAGATCCAGCAGATGAAGAACTACTGGCTGTTCTGGGAAAACAATCTGAAGTATGCCCGTCTGGACGAAAAAATCAACAACCTGCTCGACAAGTCGGTCGCTTCAAACACCATCGAGGCTCAGGCTGCCTTTGATGCCCGTCAGCGCTCGGTGGATTTCGCCTATGCCTTCAAGCCCTATTCTTCCTTGCCTGATTCCGCCTTCAAGGTCTCCAAAGCTGAAGCTAAGAAACTCTATGAGGAAAAGATCGAGCAGTTCCGTCAGGAACCCTATCGTGCTGCCCGCTATGTCGTGGTCGATGTACTGCCGACCCAGGACGACAACGATGCCGTCAAGGCTCAGATTGACCGCCTGGCTGAGAATTTTGCCACCACGGCCGATTACGAAGCCCTGGTGAACGCTCATTCGGAAATTCCCTTCGAAAACTGTTACATCGCCAACACCGCCTATGCCGGCGTGGTCCGCGATTTCGCCGAGACCTCCGCTGTCGGTGCCGTCCAGGGGCCGCTTTTCGACAACAATGTCTGGATGATGCTGCGCAAGATCGATGAGGTGACCCTGCCTGATTCGGTCAAGGTCAGCCAGATTTTCATCCGCAATACCGGAGAAGAGGGTGAACACCTGCGCGACAGCCTGATGAACGAGCTGGTACGCCGTCGTGCCGATTTCGAACAGCTGGCCCGCGACTATTCCGAAGACCAGACTGCCGCCAATGGCGGAGACATGGGCTGGTTCCGTGAAATGGACGCCCTGCGTGGCATGGGTGCCGATTTTGTCAATGCTTGCTTCTCGGCCAAGAAAAACCAGTACTACAGCGTCAAGTCCAATTTCGGCCTTCATATCATCAAAGTGACCGACACCACCAAGCCCGTGAAGAAAAGCAAGCTGGCCCAGCTGGCCATGTCGGTGACCCCTACCTCTAAGACCTTCAGTGTGGAATACAACAAGCTCAATCAACTGGTGGCCAAGAACCAGAACCTCGACGATTTCGTCAAGGCTGCCCAGGAAGCCGGCTATTTTGTCCAGTCTGCCCCCAATATCCGCCAGTCGGACAATGCCATCGGCAATGTCTCTTCGATGCGTCAGGCTGTACGCTTTGTCTATAACAACAAAGTCGGAGCCGTATCCACAGTCTTCGAGAACTCCAACAACCAGTATGTCGTGGTGGCCGTCTCTGATATCAACGACGGTGAATACCGTTCCTTCGAGAGCGTGCAGGATCAGCTGGTCCGCGAGATCGTCAACCAGAAAAAGGCTGCCGCCATCCTCAAGGACTTCAAGTCTGCCGAAACGCTGGCCCAGGTAGCTGCCCAGAACGGCATGCGTACCGACACGGCCCGTCTGGTGTCTTTCTCCACCCGCCGTATGGTCGGTATCGGTGACGAGCCCGCGCTGCTCAGTGCCGTGACGGCCGCTCCCCTGAACGAGCTTTCCGCCCCCTTGCAGTGCAAGAACGGCATCTATGTCTATGAGGTGCTTTCTCAGGTCAATGCCGAGAACGACTTCAACGCGACGGACGAGCAAAATGCGCTGGATGCCGACAAGAGTTACCGGATCATGTATCAGGCCTATTCTGCCGTACGTGACCAGGCCGACATCAAGGACTCCAGAATCCGTTTCTATTAATGGCCGGACAAGCCCCCGAAAAGGCTGGCCGCACAACGGTCAGCCTTTTTCTTTCTCACTGCAGTCACCTATGGAAATGACCGAAAAATATATTCTTCTGGGCAAATCGCTCCCCGAACTCAAGGAGTGGGTGCAATCGCAGGGTATGCCGTCTTTCGCCGCCGTACAGCTGATGGAGTGGATCTACCGCAGGCGGGCCCGTTCGTTTGCCGAGATGACCAATCTGTCGCTCAAACACCGTGCCCTGTTGGAGGAGAGAGCCTCTCTGGGGCTGTCCGAGCCTTTGTCGTCGGCGGTCTCCAAGGACGGCACCCGAAAGTATCTTTTTGCTTCCTCGGCCGGGGTGGGGGTAGAGTGTGTCTATATTCCCGACCGCGACCGCGCCACACTGTGTGTCTCCTCCCAGGTGGGCTGCAAGATGCATTGTGCCTTTTGCATGACCGGGCGCATGGGGTTCAAAGCCCAGCTTGCGGCGCACGAAATCTTGAACCAGGTGCTCTCCGTACCAGGATCTGCCTCGCTCACCAACCTGGTCTTCATGGGCATGGGCGAGCCCTGTGACAACGTCGATGAGGTGTTGCGCTGCATTCATCTGCTCACCGATGAGCATGGACTGGCCTGGAGCCCCAAACGCATCACGCTCTCGTCTATCGGCGCCCTTCCCGGTCTGCGGCGCATCTTGGACGAGACCCATGTCCAGGTGGCTGTCAGCCTGCACACACCGGACATGCAGCAACGAAGCGAGTGGGTGCCGGCTCAGCGTATCTGGCCTCTGGCAGAGACTCTCGAATTGTTACGGAACTATGATTTTTCCCACCAGCGCCGACTCTCGTTCGAGTATGTCATGTTCCGTGGCCTGAACGACGATCTGGCCCATGCGCGCATGCTGCTCTCGCTGCTCAACGGGCTCAGCTGCCGGATGAACCTGATCCGTTTCCACAGCATCCCGGATACACCCTTTGTCCGCTCCGATGAGGCGACGATTCAGGCATTTGCTGATTTTTTGAACTCCAAGGGACTGCTCACGACCATACGGGCATCCTGCGGAGAGGATATCCAGGCTGCCTGCGGCCTGCTGTCGACGGAAAAGTCCAAATAGTGTGTTTTTCTTGCCTGCGAAGATTCATTATATTATATTTGTGCTGCCAATTATGCATTGACTCAGGCGTGCAATGAAAAAGGACATTATAAAAAGAACAGCCATCGTGCGGTCAGTGGCCCTTGTGGCCGTGGCCGGTCTTTTGCTGACGGCCGTCTCGTGCCGCCAAGGCAACATCAGCAATCCTTTGACGGCCGGCTCGGTCGGATCTCCCTGGGAAGTGTTGGTGGTCATGGACAAGTCCCAGTGGGAAAACACCTGGGCCGGACGGGCCCTGTTCGATGTGCTGGACGAAGATTTGCCGGCTTTGCCCCAGTCGGAACCGCGCTTTAAGATATCCCGCTGCGACCGGGCCGATTTCATGGGAATACTCAAGCCCGTACGCAACATCATCGAGACAGAGATTTCCCGGATTTATTCGGCTCCCAAACTGCATTTCTACAAAGACCTCTGGGCGACCAACCAGTACGTCATCAAGATCGTCGCTCCCGACAATGACAGTTTTGCCGCCTTTGTCACAGCGAACAGTGAGGCCATATACGACTATTTCGACCGAGGCGAGCGGGAGAGGGCCTTGCAGTACCATCGTCGGGCGCACAACCGCGACCTTTCGGCCTTGGTGATGAAAAAATTCGGCTACCGGATCTGGGTGCCCAAGTTCATGAAAAAATACAAACTGGGCGAGAACTTTATCTGGCTGTCCAATGATCAGAACCGCAAACATCAGGACATGGTGATCTACTCATATCCCTATACCGATCCTGCCACTTTCACACCGGCATATCTGAACGCCAAGCGTGATTCAATAATGAAGGCCAATATCCCGGGTGGTCCCGAAGGCTCCTACATGGCCCGGCAGGAGAAAGAGCAGATGACTTTCCGCGAACTCAATGTCAACGGGAAATACGCCGTGGAGATTCGTGGTCTGTGGGAAATGAGGAAGGATATGATGGGCGGCCCCTATGTCAGCCTTACCCGCCTGGACGAAGTCTCCCAGCGGGTGGTGACCGTCGAGGTCTTCATCTATGCTCCTGAGGAAAATAAACGTAACCTGCTCAAACATAACGAGGCAGCGCTGTATTCACTCAAACTGCCCGGAGAGTTCTCCGAGGAATAATCATCAAATAACCTTCAATGGAAAACGGAAAACTGAAAATAGGTATCACACAAGGTGATATCAACGGCATCTCCTACGAAGTCATACTCAAAACGCTGGCCGAACCGAGGGTCTATGAGCCCCATGCGGTGGTCATCTACGGCTCTTCCAAAGTGGCATCCTACCATAAGAAGAACCTTGATCTGACACTCAACACGGCAGTCGTCAGTTCGGCCATGGATGCCCAGTACGGTGCCGTCAGCATCGTCAACTGCACCGACGAAGAGGTCAAGGTCGATCTCGGAGAGTCCACTCCTGCAGCGGGCAAGTCTTCGTGGCAGGCTCTGGAACGTGCCGTCCGTGAAATGAAGGAAGGACTGATTGACGTGCTGGTGACCGCTCCGATCAACAAGCACAATATCCAGTCGTCTGAGTTTCATTTCCCGGGCCATACGGAGTATCTGGAACAGGAATTCGGCTCGGGGCATCATGCGCTGATGCTGATGGCCTGTGAGACGATGCGTGTGGCGGTGGTAACAGGACATATCCCTCTGGAGGAGGTCCCCTCTGCCCTGAACCAGTCGCTGATTCTGGAGAAAATCAAGATACTGGACAAGAGCCTGCGCTACGATTTCGCTTTGGACAAACCGCGTATTGCCGTCCTCTCGCTCAATCCCCATGCCGGAGACCAGGGCCTGATCGGCCGTCAGGAGCAGGAAGTCATTGCTCCGGCTGTCGAAGAAGCCCAAAAACAGAACATCTGCTGCTTCGGCCCCATTGCCGCCGACGGTTTCTTCGGCTCGGACAACTATTCGCTCTACGACGGCATCCTGGCCATGTACCACGACCAGGGGCTGATTCCTTTCAAGGCGATGAGCCAGGGCCACGGGGTGAACTTTACGGCAGGTCTGCCGATTGTCCGCACCTCTCCGGCACATGGTACGGCTTATGAACTGGCCGGTCAGAACCGAGCGGACGAAAGTTCCTTTCGGGAAGCTCTCTACATGGCCTGTGACATCTTTTTCAACCGTCAGCGCTATGAGCAGATGCATCGCAATCCTTTGCGCAAACAGCATATTGAACAGGGTGGGGATCTGGCCGACCTACCGCCTGTTCGGGAGGATGAACTATGACAACAGAAGAACTGATACAGATCAAGCAACGATTCAAAATCATCGGGAATACGCCGGCCTTGAACCGTGCCATCGATGTGGCCGTACAGGTGGCCCCCACCGACCTGTCGGTGCTTATTGTCGGCGAGAGCGGCTCGGGCAAGGAGTTTTTCCCCAATATTATCCATCATTACAGCAACCGCAAGTTCGGCCCTTATCACCCTGTCAACTGTGCGGCCATACCGGAGGGTACCATCGATTCCGAACTTTTCGGGCATGAGAAGGGAGCTTTTACGGGGGCAATTGCCGACCGTAAGGGCTATTTTGAAGTGGCCGACGGTGGAACCATCTTCCTGGACGAGGTGGCCGAGCTGCCTTTGCCGACCCAGGCCAGGTTGCTGCGTGTGCTGGAATCGGGAGAATTTATCCGGGTCGGTTCGTCCAAGGTGTTGAAGACCAATGTCAGAGTGGTGGCGGCTACCAACAAAGATATGGCCGAAGCCATCAAGTCTGGGCAGTTCCGGGCCGACCTGTATTACCGACTCAACGCCATTTCCATTTCCGTGCCCCCGCTGCGTGAGCGTCCTGATGACATTCTGCGCCTGTTCCGCAAGTTCACCGCCGACGTGACCGAGCAGTACCGCATGCCTTCGGTGCAACTCACCGACGATGCCAGGAACCTGCTGCAGACCTACCGCTGGCCGGGCAATGTGCGTGAACTGAAGAATCTGGCCGAAAGGGTGGCCGTGCTGGCAGCCAGTCAGGAGATTACGGCCGAGGACCTGAAGCAGTACATCGACCCGGTCAATACCATGCCGGTGCTCTACGGTGCAGCCTCACGACAGAACGAAGGACAGAGTTTTGCCAACGAACGGGAAATTCTGTATCAGATTCTTTTCGATATGAAGAAGGACGTGCGCGACCTCAAGGCACTGGTCCATGATCTGATGCAGAAGAGTCATATAACCGACGTACAGGTGCCGGCCAATCTTTATCTGGACGACGATGCGGCAAGTTTCGACGGCCGTATGCCATCCTATCCCCGTGAGGAAAGTTTTGCACCCGTACAGGAAGTCCCGGCCCCTGCCGCAGTCCGCACTCCGGCCCCCGCGGTTTCCTCGCGTAAGGACAATCCCCACATCCAGGAAGCTTCCGAATATGTCGAGGAATCCCTTTCGTTGGACGCTATGGAGAAGGAGACCATCCGCAAGGCTCTGGAACGCAACAACGGCCGTCGCAAGAATGCGGCAGCCGATCTGAACATCTCCGAGCGCACGCTCTATCGCAAGATCAAAATCTACCATCTGGACTGACATGAAAAGCTTATGCAGACTGCTGCCTTTGTGTCTGACGCTGTTGCTGACGGCTTGCCGGATAGGGTACAGTTTCAATGGGGCCTCCATTGACTACACAACCACCAAGAGCATATCGATCAAGGATTTCAGCAATCAGGCACTGTTGGTCTATCCCCCTTTGGCCCAGACCTTCTCCGAGTCCCTGCGTGAGATTTACACCCGGCAGACCAAGCTCAAGGTGCTTAAGGAAGAAGGAGATCTGCAGCTCGAAGGAGAGATTGTCGGCTATGACCTGGCTCCTTTAGCTGCTCAGTCGGACGGTTATGCAGCCGAGACCAAACTCACCATGACGGTCAATGTCCGCTACGTGAACACCAAGAAGGAAAAGGAGAATTTCGAACAGCGCTTCAGTGCCTTCCAGACCTTCCCCTCGACCTCCATGCTTGAGGATGTGCAGGACGCTCTGCTCGAGGAGATTATCAAGGAGATTACCGAAAGTATTTTCAACAAAACCGTAGCCAACTGGTAATGACTCCCGATACGTTGATACACTGGCTCCGGAATCCGGAGATGCTGGACAAGGAAGCAATGCTTGAGCTTTCTCAGGTGCTGCGGGCCTATCCTTGTTTTTCGGCGGTCAGGATGTTGTATCTCAAGGCTTTATACCAGATTGGAGACTTGAATTATCACAGTGAGCTGTTCAAGACCTCTCTTTCGGTGCCCGACCGTCGGGTTCTTTATTATTTTATCAACGACCTGCCTTTCCCGCTGACGGCGTCCACGGCTGCTGCCGATACCGGGGCAGCCCCGGCCGATAGCCAGGCCTTCGGGCTGATCGACGATTTTCTGCAGAGTCGTCCAGAGGAGATCTCCTCTCAGCTCCCCCCGGCCGGCATCTATGCCGGCTATTCCCTGGAGCGTGAGCACGGCGACGGCCGGGATGTCGCTGTTGCCAACCCCGATCTGGTCGAGTTTCTGGCACATCCTCAGGAACATATCGATGCTGCTGAGAAAGGGCAGGCCCTGCCGGAAGACTTTGATTCGCTCTCCTGGGAAGTGCTGCCCGAATATGCTTTTACCGAGACCTTGGCCAGGATTTACCTCAAGCAGAAAAAATATGAGCGGGCTTTGGAAATATTCAAGTCTCTGATGTTGAAAAATCCGGAAAAAAGTATTTACTTTGCCGACCGAATAAGATTTTTGGAAAAAGTAATTAATCATCTAAATAAGTAAGCGCTATGTTTTTGGCTATCAGTATTTTGATATTTATTATTGCGGTAGTTCTCATTCTTGTCGTTCTGGTGCAGAACTCCAAGGGCGGCGGCCTGGCTTCCGGATTTGCCTCTTCCAATCAGGTGATGGGCGTCCGTAAAACGACCGATTTTCTGGAAAAAGCTACCTGGACCCTGGCCGGTATTGTCCTTTTCGGCAGCATTATCTCGGCTGCTTTTATCCCGAAGACCACTCAGGAAAGAGAGTCCGCCATGAAGGAGCAGATTCAGGAGGCCGTGACTATGGATCCCAATCTGGTGGCTCCGGATTTTGACGATGCTGAATAAATAGTCCGAAACATCAAAAATAAAAAAAGGGTATCGATCAGATACCCTTTTTTTTAGTCCCTTCCCCTGCAAAAGCAGAGTACGTGTCCCGCCCTGAGGCGGTAGTTCAGGTGGAAGGTCTGTTCCCGGTAGCGGCCATTGAGCTCCAGATCGGCTCCAAGGTCCTGCTGCCAGTCCGCCTGTTCCGCCTGGGCGGAGCCTTGCGGACAAAGTATCTGGTGGTAAGCCTCCGGGGATGTTTCGATGTAGAGATCCTGCAGGTAGGTCTCCGGCTCGTCGCATAGGGCCTTGAACATGGCTTCTTTGCCGCTCCAGTAGCATCCGAGCAGTCTGAGGTGGCCGGCACGGTCACTGGCCAGAGCCTCTATCTGGGCCTGTTCACGCTCTTGCAGGAATCTGGGGCTGACTGTGAGCATCCTTTCACTGACAGCCTCGATGTCCACGCCGATGTGACGATATTTCCGGCTGAGCAGGACAACGGCATAGTCGCGGCAGTGGGAGAGGCTCAGGTGCCAATCCGAGTCCTGCAGAAAGGGACGGCCGGAAGGATAGTGGGCCAACAGTCCGGGATCGATGCCAAACTGCCGGATCAATACCCTGATTGCGTAGAACTCCCGTCGGCGGCTTTCCGCCACCGACGGACAGTCCATGGCAGAGGGCAGCATGGCGGCCAGTGCCGAGGCACTTTCCTCCATACGCCACAGCGCGTAGCTGTAGGTGCTTTCTTCTTTTTTGAGCAACAGGCTCATAGGGTGTCAGAAGGGAAGGTCGTCGTTGGCTGTTCCCGTCGGGGGCAGGTCGTTGACAGCCGGAGCCGGGGCAGGTGTCTCTTCTCTGCCGGGAGTCTCCTCTTCGCCTCTCCTGCGTCCGAGCAGCTGGATGGTGTCGGCCACGATCTCGGTCGTGTAGCGTGTGATGTTGTTCTTGTCCGTATAGGAACGGTAGGTGATCTTTCCCTCGATGTAGAGCTGGGTGCCTTTGTGGATGTGGTTCTCGGCCAGTCTGGCCAGTCCTCTCCAGGCTACAATGTTGTGCCACTCAGTGCGCTCCGGCACCTGAACACCGCTGGCCGTGCTGAATGCCCGTTCTGTGGTGGCCAGTCTGAAACTGGCGACGGGTACGTCTTTGTCGATAAAGCGGACGTCGGGCTCGTTGCCGACATTTCCGACCAAAATAGCTTTGTTGATCATAGTGTTATTATTTATAGGTTGAACAAGGGCAAAAATAAGGAGTTCAACCCTAATCTCAAAACGTAAAGATTTCTATAATTATATATTTACTAATTATTAACAGAGTAGATCGGACGACCTTCGAAGCCATCGCTCTGTCAAAACGCAGACGGGGTAGTCGTCTATCTTGTGAACAGGCACTCCGACAGCGGATTGGGATGGGCTCTGAGCGCCGGGTCCTGTCCGGATAAAGTAGAATCTGGCCACGATCTTCTGGTGCGTCAGCTGATGGGTGTAGCTGCCGGCCTGGGAGACTTCTGCTCCCTGGCCCATCCAGCCGGCTATCTGAGGATGTCCGGCAATCAGACTGGCCCAGTCGCCGGCAGGATCCTCAATCAGCGGAAACTCCCAGAGATGCTGCCAGATATCCTTGTTTACCCGCTGCTGCATCCAGACCTGCTGTCCGTCGTAGAGACAGAGGTAGTGGAAGAAGCGGGTCCGTTTTTTGACCCGGGCAAGTCTTACCGGCCGCCGGTCGACAGTTCCGGCAGTCAGGGCCAGACAGCGTTCTGCCAGCGGACAATGCTCGCAGTCGGGTCGGGCAGGAGTGCAGCACAGGGCCCCAAACTCCATTATGGCCTGGTTGTGCATGGCGGCCCGATCTGCTTCCATCGTCTGCCGTGCCAACTCCAGGAAGAGTTTTTCACTGCCGGTGTCCAGGATGTTTGCATCGATGTCATACAGGCGGGCCAGTACCCGGTAGACATTGCCGTCCACAACGGGACAGGGTTCGTCGAAGGCAAAGGAGGCGATGGCCGAGGCGGTATATCGTCCGATGCCTTTCAGTCTGAGGATGTCTTCGTAGCGCCTGGGGAACTGGCCTCCGTAGTCACTGACTATGCTGCGGGCGGCCTGGTGAAGGTTGCGGGCGCGGCTGTAGTAGCCCAATCCCTGCCAGTGACGCAGGATGCTGGTCTCATCGGCGGCAGCCAGCGCCTGTACATCGGGAAAAGTGCGGAGGAAGTCCAGGTAGTAGGGCAGTCCCTGTGCAATGCGCGTCTGTTGCAGGATGACTTCGGACAGCCAGATACGGTAGGGATCACGGGTCTGCCGCCAGGGCAGGCTGCGTTTGTTCTCTTCGTACCAGCGGCAGAGAATACGGCTGATTTCAAAACTGTTCTCCTCGTTTTCCATGAATGCAAAGTAACGAAAAATCTTTCGTTTAATCCCTTATTCGAGAGCCTAAAAAGGCAATATGTTGATTGATAGTATATTGCCTGTTGGATTTTTTTGAGAAAAAAATCATGAGTGAATTTTTTCTTCCTGAAAATAAGATATATATTTGCATCCGAAAAAAAGAAGAGCCTTGCACAGGTCGATTGTGACTGGTTCTCAAGGAAAGTGGATGTATAACCTAATTGTATAATTTCAAAATTCCTACAAAAATGACCAAAGCGGATATCGTTAATGAGATTGCCAAAAGTACTGGCGTTGAAAAGGCAGCAGTTCTTTCAGTAGTTGAGTCCTTCATGGAAACTGTCAAGGGTTCCCTCGTTAAGGAGGAAAATGTGTATCTGAGAGGCTTCGGCAGCTTCATCATCAAGAAAAGAGCTCAGAAGACCGCCCGTAACATTTCCAAGAATACGACCATCATCATTCCTGAGCATAACATTCCTGCTTTCAAGCCCGCCAAGACTTTCATGACCGAGGTTAAGAAGTAATTTTAATATCATTCATATGCCAAGCGGAAAAAAGAAAAAAGGACACAAGATGTCCACGCACAAACGTAAAAAAAGACTGAGAAAGAACAGACACAAGAAGAAATAATGTCGCTGTTCTATCCAGTATCTGCCTAATAAGAACAAACTTGCGTGACTGTAGAGTCGGGTAAGTTTGTTCTTTGTTTTTCAAATTCAAAACCTGCTATGATTACAGAACTGGTAGTGGATGTCCAGCCTAAGGAAATCTCGATTGCCGTGTTGGAAAACAGCCGGCTGGTGGAATTCCAGAAGGAGAGCCGGAATGTCTCGTTCTCGGTGGGTGACATCTTTTTGGGGCGGGTTCACAAGGTGATGCCCGGCCTGAATGCTGTATTCGTAGATGTGGGCTATGAAAAAGACGCATTTCTTCATTATCTGGATTTGGGACCGCAGTACAAATCCCAGCAGGCTTTCCTCTCCCAGTTGCAGGCCAACAAGAAGAAGACGCCTTCGCTGAGTAAGATGCGCATGTTGCCCGATATCCCCAAGGAAGGGCATATCGCCGAGATGCTCAGCCCCGGTCAGGACATTGTCGTGCAGATCGCCAAGGAGCCGATTTCCACCAAGGGCCCCAGGCTCACTTCGGAAATCTCCATTGCCGGACGTTTTCTTATCCTGATTCCTTTCTCGGATAAGATCTCCATTTCGACCAAGATCAAGTCGCAGGAAGAACGTGTACGGCTCAAGCAACTGCTCATGAGCATCACCCCCAAGGGCTTCGGCGTCATTGTGCGCACCGTGGCCGAGAACAAGCGGGTGGCCGAGCTGGACAACGAGTTGAAAGTCTTGCTCAAGCGCTGGGACGACATGCTGCAGAAAATCCAGACGGCTCCCAAACCGCCGTCACTGATTTATGAGGAGACCGGCCGCACGGTCGTCTTATTGCGAGACCTGCTGAATGCTTCCTTCGAGCATATCTATGTGAACAATGAGGAGGTATTCGCGGAAATCAGGAATTATGTCAGCCTGATCATGCCCGAAAAGACGGACATTGTCAAGCTCTACGACAAGGAAATTCCTATTTTTGACCATTACGGTGTGACCAAACAGGTCAAATCGGGACTGGGCAGAGTTGTCTCCATCAAGGCGGGCGCCTATCTGATCATTGAGCATACCGAGGCCATGCACGTCATCGATGTGAACAGCGGCAATAGGACACGCTCTCAGGACGGACAGGAAGCCAATGCCTTTGAGGTGAACATGTCTGCCGCCGATGAAATTGCACGCCAGCTTCGCCTGCGCGACATGGGCGGAATCATCGTGGTGGATTTTATCGACATGAACGACAGCACGAACCGTCAGAAACTCTATGACCGACTTAAGGAGGATATGGCCACCGATCGTGCCAAGCACAACATTTTGCCTTTGAGCAAGTTCTGTCTGATGCAGATCACCCGCCAGCGGGTGCGCCCCCAGACTTTCATCCAGACCGCCGAGGTCTGTCCGACCTGCTTTGGCAAAGGCGAAATCCGTCCGTCGATACTTTTCACCGACATGCTCGAAAATAAGATCGACTATCTGGTCCGGAAACTCAATAAGAAGAAATGCACTTTGCGGGTCCATCCCTACGTGGCAGCATACATTGAAAAGGGAGGCCTGGCTTCCCTTAAGTGGACGTGGCGCAGGAAATATGATCTCGGACTCAGAATTGTGCCTTCCCAGGCCATGACCTATCTCGAATATGCCTTTTTCGACAAGGATGGGCAGGAGATAGACATGAAGGAAGAGATAGAAATCAAGTAGCTCCTGTCTGACCCAGAAATGAAAAGAGCGCTGCCCGAACAGGGCGGCGCTCTTTTTTGACGGTCTGGCTCGTATTTTACCAGCTGCCGTAGGGATGCTTGCGCAGCATGACATTGTAGTAGCGCTGGTCTCCGGTCACTTCTTCACCCAGCCAGTCGGGCCGGGGGTAGGGAGCATCGGGCCGGGGAAGTTCCAACTCGGCGACAGTCAGTCCCTCGTTCTCTCCGTGAAAGACATCCACTTCGAAGACCATTCCACCGACTGGGACAAGATAGCGGGTCTTAAGAATCTGTCCCTGGAGCGTAAACTGCATCAGTTCACGGGCTTCCTCTATCAGGATGGGCTTTTCCCACTCGAAGCGTTCCAGCCCTCCTTTTTCGGAGGGTCCCTTAAAGGTCAGAAAAGCCTTGTCGTCGCTGATACGTACCCTGAGAGTCTTGCCCTCGCTGTCGAAGATCCAGGCCTGCTCTATGTCGTGCCGCCCGGTGGCCAGCTCCAGGAACTTTTGGCTGCGTACGAGGAATTTGCGCTCGGTTTCGGTGGCCATCAGAAGGGAAGATCGTCTTTGTCGTCGGCGGTATTGAAATCGGCCGGGGCCGCCATCTGTCCGAAGGCCGTCTGCGGCTGGCCGGCAGGAGCTGCGGCAGGAGCGGTGGCTCCCTGTGCATCGGCCTTGTCGATTCGCCAGGCATTGACGTTGGTGTAGTAGCGGCCGTTGTATTCGCGGCTTTCCACATCGAAGGATACGATGACTTCCTGGTCGATCTCCAGGGGATATTGTTCGATCTTGTCGCCTCTGAGGCTGAAACACATCTGTTTGGGATAGCGGTCGCCGTATTCGAGGACGTATTCCTGTCTCTGCCAGTTTCCGTTGCGGCCTTCACCGCTCTGCAGCGGCAGTTTCTTGATGATTTTTCCTTTGATTTCCATATCTCTAATGTCTTTGATTCCGAAGAAAACACCCGAAGGGCTCAATGCCGTTTCGGGTGTGAATTCATAGGGCGGAGGAAGAGGGATTCGAACCCCCGGAACCTCTCAGTTCAACGGTTTTCAAGACCGCCGCAATCGACCACTCTGCCATCCCTCCTGAAATGACTGGCTCTCCAGCCAGTCAATCTGTGTTACTCGGCAGCGGGAGCTTCGGCTGCGGGAGCCTCTGCAGCTGCTTCAGCGGCGGCAGCCTCGGCAGCGGCGGCCTCTTCAGCTGCCTTCTTCTCGGCTATCTTCTTGGCCAGAGCTTCGGCTTTTGCTTTATGGACAGCTTCTTCTGCTTCCTTACGCTGTTTGGCCTTGATCTGCTCGGCTTCCCTCAGTTTGGAAGCGGTAGCGTTCAGGGCAGCCTGTTTGTTCTTTTTCCAGGCTTCGAAGCGCTTCTCGGCTTCTGCTTCGTCAAAAGCACCCTTGGCGACACCGCCCATAAGGTGTTTCCTGAGCATGACGCCTTCCCTGGAAAAGATGTTACGAACTGTGTCGGTGGGCTGTGCGCCTACACCCAGCCAATACAAAGCACGCTCGAAATTCAAATCTACTGTAGCAGGATTAGTGTTCGGATTGAACGAACCCAATCTTTCAATAAATTTACCATCACGTGGTGCCCTGCTGTCGGCTGCGACAATGTAGTAAAAAGCATAGCCTTTACGTCCATGTCTCTGCAATCTAAGTTTTGTTGCCATTGTGTTTGATTTAGTTGTTTTGCATTAGCGGCTGCAAAGGTAGTAATTTTATTTGTATCACCAAGATAGCCTCAGGTATTTTTCCCCGGTTTTTTTTCCGGAAAAGTGCCCGTCGGCATGCGAAAACTGCGAGACTTTTCGTAACTTGCCGTCTGGTCGGCGAGGGTCGGCCGGCTGGGAAGAAGCTGACATTATTTTTTTGTATAATGGTCTGACTGTGTTTGCCAAGCGTGCTTATTATTAATAATGAATTTACATAGGATAAACTAATTATTAATTATTAACGTCTGCAATCTTGCTCCTTTTCCGCCGGAGACCGTATCTTTGTGCTGTCCGGACAATCCGCCACGACACCGCTCTGAAAACCCGGGAGTCGCGGCTGGGAAGTGAATAACAGTAACAGTTAAAAATCATACTACTATGGCAAACGAAGAACAGAACGTACAGAAAGGGCCGTCGGCAGACAAGCTGAAAGCGCTGCAGATGGCCATGGAGAAAATTGAGAAGAACTACGGCAAAGGCTCCATCATGAAGATGGGCGACGACAAGATTGAAGATGTGCCCGTCATTTCCACCGGTTCGGTAAGCCTGAACATTGCCCTGGGGGTAGGCGGCTATCCAAGAGGACGCATTATCGAAATCTATGGTCCGGAATCTTCGGGTAAGACCACCCTGGCTATCCATGCTATTGCCGAAGCACAGAAAAATGGCGGTATCGCAGCCTTTATCGATGCCGAACATGCCTTCGACCGTTTCTATGCCGAAAAGCTTGGGGTAGATGTTGAAAACCTCTGGATCTCACAGCCTGACAGCGGAGAGCAGGCCCTGGAAATCGCCGATCAGCTGATCCGCTCTTCGGCCGTGGACATCGTTGTCATCGACTCGGTGGCAGCCCTGACTCCCAAAGCTGAACTGGAAGGCGATATGGGAGACAACAAGGTCGGACTGCAGGCCAGGCTCATGTCGCAGGCGCTGCGCAAACTGACGGCCACCATCAGCAAGACCAACACCACCTGCATCTTCATCAACCAGCTGCGTGAGAAAATCGGTGTCATGTTCGGCAATCCCGAGACGACTACCGGCGGCAACGCCCTGAAATTCTATGCCTCTGTCCGTCTGGACATCCGTCGCATCGGCCAGATCAAGGACGGCGATGAGGTCATCGGCAGCCAGACCCGTGTCAAGGTGGTCAAGAACAAGGTGGCACCTCCTTTCCGCAAGGCCGAGTTCGACATCATGTATGGCGAGGGTGTCTCCCGCGTGGGCGAACTGGTCGATATCGCCTCAGACATGGGTATCCTTAAGAAGAGCGGTTCGTGGTATTCCTACAACGAGACCCGTCTGGCTCAGGGCCGCGAGGCTGCCAAGGACTGTCTGCGCGACAATCCCGAACTGGCCGAGGAAATCGAGGGCAAGATCTACGAAACTCTCAAAAAGAAGGACTGATCCCTCTCCCTGTCATACAAAAGCGGGAACCTCCACAGAGATGAGGCTCCCGCTTTTTTTGTGGCGGCATCAGCGCCGTCCTGACGGTCGTTTATCCGTCCTGACAGTCGTTTATCAGGCTTGCTCGCCACTTGGCTCCTGGTCTGCTGCCTGGGCTTCGCTGAAATCGTCGTTGCCGGTCCTGACGAGCAGGTTGTACCAGCTAACCAGTTTTTTCATGTCCGATACGCGCACACGTTCCTTGTCGTAGGTGGGCAGGATTTCCTCCATGAGGGCTTTCATCTCCTCCTCACCGGCTTTCTTGACCTCCATCTCCAGAGGGGCGCCGGCATATTTCTCTTTCATCAGGGCAAACACTTCGCGCAGTGGCTTTTCCCCTTCATCGGTGTAAATGGCAATTTCTCCCAGCGAGACAACGCGGTCCTGATTGTAGGAAGGCATGCGCTTGCCGTCTTGCAGGGATTCGACGATGAGCATGTTCTTACCCTGGGAGAGCAGTTTATAAAGTCCGGGTTTGCCGGATATGGACAAGATTTTCTGTAACATGAGATGTTTTTTTTACGGTTATACGATAATTTGTGATATGATATGCTGGATTTGGGGCAGCAGTGGGCTGACCTGGTCGTTGCAGACCACGTAGTCGGCCCGGCTGCAGATTTCCCGGTCGGACAACTGGCTGTCCATGCGCTCCCGGACCAACTGGGGAGTCATGCCCGGGCGTGTGAGGACCCGCTCAATTCGCAGGGGCTCGGGAGCACTGACGGCAATGACAGCGTCGAAACTCAAGCCCAGACAGCTCTGAAACAGGATGGCACTTTCCAGGACGACCATCTCTGCCGTCTGAGCATCCCGCCACTTGACAAAGTCTTTTGCCACGAAGGGGTGGGTCAGGGCGTTGAGCTGCGCGAGCCGGTCGGGCCTGCCGAAAACTGCTGCTGCCAGGGCGGCGGTGCGGAGCCGGCCTCCTTGATAGATATCGTCGCCGTAGACCTGGCAAAGCGCCTTTTTCAGAGAGTCATCCTCGTGGTACAGTCTCTTGAGTTGCCCGTCGCAGTCATAAACGGGATAGCCCAGGGTCTGGAAGATCCTGGTCACGACCGATTTTCCACTTCCGATACCTCCTGTGACAGCGACGGTTTTCATAAGGGGCGGTTCTGAGGGTTTATTTCAATCAGACAGTCGGCTTTGTCCGGACTGAGGCGGATGCGGCTGACGTGGGCGGGGGCTTTACTCAGCAGGATGGGTTGCAACTCGCCCGGATGTTCTGTCAGATACTGATAGTCGATACTCAGTTCGAAGTCTTCTGCACTTAGGAAGGCATACTGGGAGACACCCACCAGGAACGACACCCGTATGCGGGCCGGGAAGGTGTGCAGGATGATACCTTGGGGCAGGTTCTTGCCCACGACGGGGAGTTCAAAGGAGGCTTCGGTATAGGCTTCGACAGGAATGGACACTTCCACCTGCCCGGGACTGAAACGGGCTCCGTCGATGCTCTGGATCTTCAGTACGGCCGTGGTCGTGTCGTTGAGATCCTTGAAGGTAACAGGCTCGGTCTCCACACAGCTCAGCGTGTCAAGTATGGCTGGAGGTGCAAAGACAGTCACCGTGGAAGGGGAGAGCACAGGCTGTCCCGACAGCATGTACTGCGGAGCCGTTCCGATGCTGGCGTTCAGGTGCAGGGCGACTTCCCGGCTTTCTTTCTCGATGTAATAGATACGCAGGCTGTCGGGCTGGATGCGCATAATCTGTGCTTCCGGCCTGAGGGCCTGGGACAGGGCGGCCTCGTAGGCAGACAGGGGAATACGACTGACGCCTTCTGGATTCTTCCAGCTCATCAGGTCGACCTCCAGGGGGTGCGATTTGCGATGAAAATGATAGCCGTAGAGATGCATACCTTTGTCGCGCACCGTGACTCGCACGTAGGGTGTCAGCTCGCCGGATATGGTTACACTCCCGGGCAGCTGCCGGTATTTCACCGGGTAGCTGATGACCGTCTCATTGACAGTCTGGGCGTTTTCCAGGAACCAAAACAGCGTGGCGATGAAAAAAAACAGCAGGAAAGTGAGAATCTCGCTTCTTTTGGCGCTCAACAGGAACCTGACTGTTTTCTTGAAATAGCGCCAGGTCCTTTTCCCGATACTGTTTTCCTTCATGGCTGTTGAGTCGGGAGTTTATTTGGCAGTCTTTTTCTCTTCTTTTTGAGGAGCCGGCTGGGTGGCGGCGAAGACAGCCGATTTTTCGATGCGTACCCGGACATTTTCCGAGATTTCGACGATAAAGGAATCTTCCTTGACTTCACGGATCTTGCCGAAGATACCGCCGTTGGTGATGACCTTGTCGCCGGGTTTGAGGGCGGCCCGGGCTTTTTCGACTTCTTTCTGCTTTTTGGTCTGCGGACGGATCATGAACAGCCAGATAACCAGAAAAATCAACACGATAGGCAGCAGGCTGGTCATCATATTGCCCTGACCGGCGGTACTCTGTAATAAGATGTTCAAAATCATAGATCTGTTTTTAAAGGGTTATCAGTTTTTGAATAATTTGTTCTCCTGTTTGAGCTGCTGTACGATGGTGTCGAGCGTACCGTTGATGAACAGGCCGCTCTTCTCGGTACTGAAAAGCTTGGCCAGGTCGATATACTCGTTGAAACTCACGTTGAGCGGGATGTCGGGAATGTCCATGATCTCGGCCAGTGCAATCTGCAGGATGAGCAGATCCATCAGGGCCAGACGTTCGAGTTCCCAGTTCTTGACCACGGACATGATGATGTCGCGGTAACGGGAACCGTTGATGATGGTGTTATGAAAGAGCTGCCGGGCAAACTCCCTGTCGCTTTCGTCCTTGAACATGGGCAGCAGTGGCTGGTTGGCCGCCTGGCTCTCCTCGAAGCGCTTGATGGTCTTGATGACAAAGGAGATGACAATGTCCAGATCGTCGTTCCAGTAGAGGCAGTGCTCTTCCAGTGCCTCGGCCAGCAGGTCGTTGTCGCTCAGGGTTTGTTTGAAGATCTTGCGCCAGAGCTCTTTGTCGTCTTCGTAGGAACAGGACTCGGCGGCCATGTATTCCGTGTAGGCCGGCGAGCCGGATATCTGATCGTAGAGCTGTTTGATGAGTCCTTCCTGCTGAGCCCAGGACAGGCTGTGGTTGTAGGCGAAGTGGTCGAGTTCGATATTGGCGGACAGCTGTCGGGCCAGACGGTTGTCGATGAAGCGGGTGTTGGGATGCTGTTCTTCCGGAGTGGGGAGGTATTTGTTACGGCCCAGCTCGATACGCTCCGCGGCATAGTCTCTGATGGCCGGGATGAGCATCAGCAGGTAATGATACAGTTCGTAGCTTTTCTCCAGGCTGAGGTTGAACTCTTTTTCAACGGCACGGAGGTCTCTGTCACTGTTCTGATAGTAGGCGTAGGCCATCTGCAGCACCTTGGAACGGATAAGAACGCGGTTGATCATCTCTATGGTCAAATAAAAACGTGCAAAGATAGCCATTTTTTTTCTGAGGATGATGGTGGAATCATAAAAAAGCTGTACTTTTGCTTTTATTATTGAAGAGTCCTTGTGGTGTTTAAAACATAAAACCTGAATCAATGGATTTTAATGCTGAAAGACCGGGAGATAAGAAGGAAATTATCTATACCCATGCCGTCAAGGCAGGAAAGAGAATCTATTATTTCGATGTGAAGCGCAGCCGCAACGGTGAGATGTTCCTGGCCATGACCGAAAGCAAGCGTGTGACGGGGGAAGGTGCAGATTCCCGGGACATCAGTTTCGAGAAACACAAGATCTTCCTCTATCAGGAGGATTTCGCTCATTTCACGGCCGCCCTGCAGGATGTCATGGGCTATATTGCAGCCTGTCAGGAGAAAGATGCCGAAAATTCGGCTGATGTCTTGACCGATTGAAAGATTTATACTACTTTTGCGCCGCTTTTCAGCCCTGTGTGATGGGAGAATTTAAGCAGAGTATTTAAATTTTTGAGTAACACAAAACTATCAGACAATGAAAACTATTGAATTGAATGCTGCTCCGAGAGCAGATTTCGGCAAGAAAGCCTCCAAGGGCATCCGCAAAAGCGGTGCTGTCCCCTGTGTCATGTACGGAGGCAAGTATGGCGAAGACGGTGCCATCCATTTTCAGATCAAGGAAGACGACCTGCGCGGTCTGCTCTATACCCCCGATGTCTATCTGGTCAATCTCACGCTCGACGGTAAGACCTACAAGGCTATCCTGAAAGAGACTCAGTTCCATCCGGTCAAGGATACCCCCCTGCACCTGGATTTCCTGGAAGTGTTCGATGACAAGCCCATCGTGGTCGAGCTGCCTGTCAAACTGAACGGTCTGGCTGCCGGTGTCCGCTCGGGCGGTAAGCTCAGCCTGGATATGCGTAAGCTCAGAGTCAAAGGTCTCTACAAGGACGTCCCCGAATGTCTCAACATCGATGTTACTTCACTGGAACTGGGTAAGACCATCCAGGTCGGTGCCTTGCATTTCGACAACCTGGAAGTGATGAACGCCAAGAACGCTGTCGTCTGCGCCGTCAAGCTGACCCGTGCCGCTCGTGGTGCCGCCGGTCAGGAAGAAGCCTAACTAGGACATGAAATACCTGATTGTCGGGTTGGGGAATATCGGCGACGAATACAGCCATACCCGTCACAACATAGGATTCGACATATTGGACGCTTTTGCCAAAGCGTCCAATGTTGTTTTTGCCAAAGCCCGTTACGGGGCCGTTTCCCAGTGCAGTTTGAAGGGGCGGCAACTGGTCTTGCTCAAACCTTCCACCTATATGAACCTGAGCGGCCAGGCGGTCCGTTATTGGCTTCAAAAGGAGAAAATCCCCATTGAGAATCTCTTGGTCGTCGTCGACGATATCGCCTTGCCTTTCGGACAGTTCCGTCTCAGGGGCGAAGGCAGCAGTGCGGGACATAACGGACTGGGCAACATTGAGTTCGAGCTCGATACCGAAAAATATGCCCGCCTGCGTTTCGGGGTGGGCCACGACTTTGCCCAAGGCGGCCAGATCGACTATGTGCTTGGCCATTGGCCCGAAGAGCAGGCGGCCCTCCTGCCGCAACGCTTCTCCGTGGCCGTCGAAATCATCAAAGCCTTCTGCCTGTCGGGACTGGATTTTGCCATGAACCATTATAATAAGAAAGGTATCTGAGCCCATGGCAACCGAAGTGCGCATCGACAAATGGCTGTGGGCAGTCCGCCTCTATAAGACCCGTACCATCGCTGCCGAGGCCTGTCGCAAAGGGCAGGTAAGCCTGGGTGGTGTCAACCTGAAGCCTTCGCGCATGGTCAAGGTCGGGGAGGTAATCAGTGTGCGCAAGCCCCCGATTATTCTTTCTTTCAGAATATTGCAGGCTATCGAGAACCGGGTGTCCGCCAAGCTGGTGCCCGAGATGCTCGAAGATGTCACGCCGCCCGAACAGTACGAACTCTTGGAACTTTCCAAAATCGGCGGTTTTGTGGACCGCGCCCGGGGCACCGGCCGTCCTACCAAGAAAGAGCGCCGCGACCTGGACAGCTTCCTCTCCGACGATTTCTTCGACATCGGCGAGTGACCGATTCCCTATCCCCCCGGTAGGAGTACTGACAAAACAAAAGGCTGACACGCGGGTGCCAGCCTTTTTAATGTACATGCCGGGCGGACTATTGCACGCTACCGAGCATTTCCTTGACAGTCACGCCCACGCCGATGAATTTCTCTCCGTAATCCTTTTTGAATTGGCGGAAATAGGCTTTGTGCCCCACCGAGATGTTGAACCACACGCCGTTGTGCTGGTAGAGATACATGATGGTGGCCGAGGGCTTGTCGGTGGTGGGAGCCTCAGTGATTTCCTCTCCAAGCTCGTCGCCCGAGATGCCTTTGGCCTTATACACTTTCTCTCCGTCGGCAGCTTTCTTTACAGCTGCATAGACCTTTTGCAGATAGGCCTGCACCTTGGCTGCGGGAATGGCCGTGATGTCGTTTCCGGTGTAGAAGAACACCTCGTCTTTCATCGGCTTGCTCTCGCTACGGGGGTCGGTCGCCAGTTCACTTAGTTCGATGGCGAAGTCGGGCACCAGCTTGTCGCTTTCCAGGCCTGCGAAGGCGAATTTGTTGCCGATGGAGATGTTGCTTTTGCCGCCACCGTCGCCTTGATTGCCGTTATCGCCTTGGCTGCCGCCTTCATTTTGGTTGTTTCCGCCGCAAGATAGCAGCAGCGCTGCACAAGCCAGGAGTACTAATGTTTTTTTCATAATGATGTATGGTTAGAGGGTTGTTATGTTACATTCACTTATTCATTCCTGGTATCGCCGCCGACTTTCAGGTCGAAATCCTCGATTTTTTTCGATAGTTCGAAGTAGAGATAGGCTGCAGTGTAAGGTGTGGACTCATACAGTGAATACTCCGCACTCTGTGTCATGGCATACAATTTTTCCTGAACCTCTTTTTCCTGCTTGAGGACAGGCAGCATTTCGGCCCGGCAGCAGTCCATCGCAGCGATTACGGCATTGCGATGGATGGGAATGTACTCTCCGTAGAAGGCTTTCATGGTATTGATCCATCGGGTATTAGCGGCTTTTTCGCGGGCTTGTGCGGCTCTCACTTGTTCGGCGGATATGGCCTCTTCTTCCTCTATTACAGCCTTTGCTATCTCAGCATTTATATCTTCGATGGTCTTCTGATACTTCTTTTTGTATAGATCCATTCCTTCACTCATGGCTGAAGTGATTTTCCCGCTTGCTTCGTTTTGGAGACGGTAGGCCTTCTGAGCCAGTGCGTTCATCTCCTGCACCAGGGCTGCTTGTGTTTTGTTGGCGGCACGTTTGCCTTTGTCGGCTTCCATTTTGTTTGTTACGGACTCTCCCAAGCCAGACTGCTGCATGAATTCCATGCGCTGCTGCTCGGTCATGTGCGACATGGCCTCGATGTCGCGGGTGGTCATGCCGCCCGTCCGGGCTGCCATCCTCTTGTCGGCCAAGGCTTTCTGGTCGGCCTCGCTCATCTGTCCGCCTTGCATTTTTGCGATATCGGCCTGGCTCAGTCCTAGACCGCCAACCCGGCTTTTCATGACACTCATGGCCAGTTTCTGGGCCTCGGCATCACTCATGCCGGCCACTTGTGCAGCGGTCAGGTTGGTGCCGCCGACTTTCGACGACATCGCCTTCTGCTGGAGCGAAGGAGCCAGCGTCTTTTGCTGCATTTCCTGAATCTGGTCGTTGGCCTCGTTCCATTTTTCCATGAACTCATTGAGAATGTCCGAGTCGGGCAATTCGGTGCGGGTGGGGTCGTTGTGTTCCACCCAATGGTTGAGCAAAGCTGCCGTGGAAGGCAAATCGGGCGTCATGCCCATGACGGCTTCGGGGGTCATCTGCGCCCGGGCCGGGAGAAGCAGCGAGAAAGCTGCCAAAACGAAGAATAGTCTTTTCATAGGATTTATTTTTTTACAAATTCCACACGTCGGTTTTGGGCACGTCCGGCTTCTGTCCCGTTGTCGGCAACAGGGACGCGCGAGCCCTTGCCCACAGCCTCCAGGCGGGCGCCGTCGATCCCCAGGTCCGTGAGCGCCTTGACAATGGTCTCGGCACGCTGCTGTGACAGGGAATCGTTGATTTCGTCGGAGCCCTGGTTGTCGGTATGGCCCTGCACCTCGAAGATCAGGTCGGGATGCATCTCCATGAATGCGGCCACGTTCCTGATTTTTTCCATGGATTCCTGTTTGAGCGTGGCCTGGCCGGTATCGAACAGGATGTCGTTGGAGATGAATTTGCCTGTTTCCTGGACGGATTTGTCGATAGCCGTCAGATTGCGCTCGTACAGGTCGATGCCGCCACTGGCGAGGACCACGTTGCGTAGGTAGGTCAGGCCTTCATAGTCGAAGGGCACATGGAAACAGAACCAGAGGGGGCGTTGGACCTTGGGCAGGCTGATGATGCGCTTGCCGTCGGCAAAGACTTTCACGGCCCCTTGGTTGAACGAGACCGCCATATGGTGCCAACCTTGCTTGAAAGGCAGTTTGATATTGGTGACTTCGGCATCCTCTTTCTTTCCGTCGTTGTGTTCGACATAGTTTCTGCCATCCTCGTCATTTTCGTCCGAGCATACGGCATGCACCAGCTCAAAGGCGTGGTCGCTTGGAGACAACGGGTTTTCGTCGCGCCCGATGTTGTTGTTGGCCAACAACAGTTTGAGGTCGTTCACTCCAACTTCTTCCTTATATGTCCAATAATAGAAGTCGTACTCTATGGTGAATTCTCCGGGCAGATAGACCCCCTGTTGTTTGATGATCGGGGTGATGAGGCCGTTGTCGGTGATTTCCATCGCCTTGACACCCTCAAAAGTCCTGACAGCCGCCCTCCCGTCAAGCAGTTTCCATTTCGAAGGGGCTTTTCCTATGGACTCGGCCATGAGATTGTCTTGAAACATGATGGTGTCACCACGTTTGAACTCCGATGAAACCCTTGCCGTCGGATTCTGTGCGCAAACGCCGCCTGTGGTGCCGGGCAGTGGTAAAAGCAGGGACAGGACGGCCGTCAATACTTTGTTTTTCGTAGTCATTCTTCAGGTGTAAACTTGTGAGGTCTGTGACAAAAATACTCGGTTCTGTACGATGCTGTTCCACCCAAACAGGGGGAAATGTTGCGATAGCCATATGATTCTACCCGTTTGGGTGGTACGTGGGGAGAGGAATGACTATCTTTGTGGATGATATCTGAACGTTATGGTCATCATAAGACGAATGCTCTGTATTGTCCTGACAGCATCTTGCCTGTCTTTGTCGGCCTACAACGACCATCGCAACGTGGCCTGCGATTCCCTCGAAGCTGTCCTTTCCGGTGGTAACCCGCCCGAGGGCGAACGACTGCTCGGCCTATATGACGAGCTGATGCGCGGCTACCTGCCTTACGATGCGCGTAAGGCGGCCGATTACGGTCATCGGGCGATAGCCTTGAGCTACAAGCTGAACGATCTGAGTACCAGGGCCTATGTGCTTCGCCATTTCGGGCTGCTCAGCTATGGTCGGGAAGACTATGACGAGGCTCTTGAGTATTTCACCTGGGCCCTGGCTGTCACCGATAGCATGGCCCGAAGCCGCCGCTATACGGAAAAAAACATCGACGATGCCCGTTCGGCCCTCTACGGTAGCATAGCCAATGTGTACAACCTGCAGGGCAAGGCCCATCTGGCCATACATTATTACCAGTTGGCCTTGCCCATTTTCGAGAAATACCGTTGGCAGGAAAGCCGGGCTGTTCTCCATTACAACCTTGGTGAGCTTTATTACTCGATGGGCAATATCGAATCTTCTGAGGAACACTTCCTCTCGACTGCAACACTGGGAGAGAGTGCGGGAGATTCCCTAATGATGGCCTATGGATGGAAAGGATTGCTGGGTATTTATGTGCAGCAGGGCGATTACGTCAAAGCCAGAGATGTGGCAACTCGCTGTTTGGCCTATTACCATGCCCACCGCGTCGAAGAAGCTGCCGACTATCCTGTGGTGCTGGCCTTGCTCGTGCAGCTCAATATGATGCACGGACACGAGAATCTGGCCCTTGCCGGAGCCTATGCGCGGGAAGCCCTCTCCCTGGCCGACAGCCTGCTGTTTGAAAACCGTAGTGCCGTATATGCAGCCTGCTGTCGGCTCTCGATGGCCCAGGGCTGTTGGCAGGAGGCGCTGGACTATGGCCTTCAGACCATCCGTCCCGATTCTTCTGCCACCGACGCCGATGCCGGCTGCTACAGAATGTTGGCGGAGATTTATGCCCAGTTAGGACAGAAAGATAAAAGCCGGGAATACATTGATAAAATGTACAATACGATGTTGCGCTTCGCTACCGAGCACTATCAGAGCGGGCTTTCGCAGATGGAAGTGATCTATGAAACGCAAAAGAAAGAGGAGCGGATTGTGGCTCTCGGCAAGCAGCACAGCCTACTGCAGTGGTTACTTGGGGTGACGGCGGTTGCCGCCCTGGCGCTCGTGGTCATCGTGGTGTTGCTCGTAGTAACACACCGTAGGAAGAGAAAACTGCTCACGGCTCAGGTGGCCATGGCAACAGAGGCGAAAGAACGACATCTGCTGGCCCGCGACCTGCACGACGGCTTGGGCGGCATGTTGTCGCTGCTGAGACTGAAAACAGAGCGGGGAGAGGAGACCTTGCCGCTCATCGACAGCATCCATACAGAACTGCGTCGCACGGCCCACCACCTCATGCCCGACGAACTGCTCCGCAACGGGTTGTGCCCAGCCTTGCACGATTTTGCGCTGAGTGTGCCGGGGGCGGAGTTTCAGGGTGTGGGCGACATCGCGCTCGACAAAAACCGCGAGCTGGTGCTCTACCGTTGTGCCTATGAACTGGTGAACAACGCCATCAAGCATGCCCAGGCCGGTCGCATCGTCATCCAGCTGATGCAGGACAAAGGGCAGGTGACGCTCTCTGTCAGCGACGACGGCAAGGGCATGACCTTGTCTCCTGAGGATCATCGTCCCAAGGAAGGAATGGGTCTGCAAAACATCCGTGAGCGTATCGCCCCTTACCATGGGCAGCTCGACATCGTCTCTGTCAACGAGATGGGAACAGATATCAACATCATAATGCCATTATGACAACCATAAAGTATCGGATAGATGTTTGCATTGTCGATGACCACAGCATGCTCAACGAAGGCCTGACCAGCGTCATCAACCAGAGCAGTGAGGCTCATGTGAGCAACACTTTCACTACGCTTGCCGCCTGTCGCCAGGCGCTCATGGAGCGTCAGCCCGATGTGCTGCTGCTCGATGTCTCTCTGCCCGACGGTGACGGTATTGATTTCTGCCGTGAGGTGGCAGCTGATTATCCCAAGGTGCGCATCCTGGCCGTCACCGTCCACGACGAATACTCCCTCATCCATCGGATGTTGGAGGCAGGGGCTCATGGCTACCTGCTGAAAAATTCATCCGGCGAAGAGCTTCTTGGAGCCATTGTTGCTGTGTGGAAGGGGCAGAAGTATATTTCTCCGGCAGTGGCTGACATCCTTGACAGCGGCAATGACAGGAAATTTGTACTTACAGATGTCGAGAAAAATGTCCTGAAACAGATTTGTGACGGTCTGACCAATCCGGAAATCGCCGCAAACATCCATCTCAGTACTGAGACCATCAATTGGTACCGCAAACGTCTGCTGTCCAAGTTCAACGTGAAGAATTCCGTGAGCCTGGTCCGTAAGGCGATGGAAGAGAAGCTGGTCTGATCTTTCATAAAAAATGAACCTCATAGACTGTATGTAGTAACTGAGCTTCCGGCATGCCTTTGTTTTCCTTGAAGAAGTTCCGGTGTGCCTCCATAAGGGCCAAGGCGCCCTGATGACGGAAGATATACGTATACCGTCCTCCTCTCCTGTACAGGAAGATGATGGTTTTTTCTATCATTTTGATCATTCTTTAGGCTCTTGTTCCTTTACTGCAAAGAGACATCCTGCCGATCAAAGTGGTATGCTTTTCAATTATTATTTGCACATAAAAAGAGCCATAATGCGGCAAATAGTTTGCATAACCGAATGGTATTCAAAAGAAAAATGTAATTTTGTAGACAAGGAAAGACATTATCCATAGAGAGTGTTATGGCAAAGAAGAAAACTGCAGAAAAGGGTGAATCTAAGGTTGTCGCAAAATACGACACCCTCGATGCTATGTCCCCAAACCATGACGAGGTGATAACATCCGTTGCACAAAGTTGCTCTGAAGACATCAGTATTAAGTCGATGATACGAGTCGTACGTGGACAGCAGGTGATGCTTGACTTCGATTTGGCTTTTCTATATGGTGTTGAAACAAAAGCACTCAATCAGGCTGTTAAGCGTAATATAAATCGTTTCCCTGAGGACTTTATGTTCAAGTTGACAAAAAACGAACTTGAAATATTGCGGTCACAAATTGTGACCTCCAACCCGACAGAAAGACAGCAAAATACAAATTGGAAGTCACAAATTGTGACCTCCAATCTTGACAATAATCATGGCTCAGATATTTTGATGTCACAAAATGCGACATCAAGTTTTGCGAAAATGGGCTTAAGAAGGCCGCCTTATGCCTTCACTCGCAATGGAGTGGCCATGCTTAGTAGCGTGTTGAGCAACGAAGTAAGTTTACCATAGAATATTTAGACGAGTATGTCCGTCAAGGGAAACCAGATAAGATAGAGAAAGCTTATATCTGGCAGACGGCTATTGGGCTGCAGAAGGAGATGTCTGCGTACGAGTGGGCGAAAGGCCACTCTGGCGTTCTTCTGGCAGATGATGTAGTAGAAAAGGGTGAGAAATGGTGACAAAGAAGAATAAATACGTTATAGAAATAAAAGAATACGAGATAAGAGCAAGATATCAATACGATTCTACAACGACCATAAGGTTCTTGCCGTATGGGACGAAGCCAACAACCAGTGGTGGTTCTCGGTTCTGGATATTGTGGGGGCTATCAATCAGCAAGATGACCACGAAAGGAACCGCAACTACTGGAAGTATCTGAAGGCTAAACTGCGGAAGGAAGAGAAT
>JAFUDT010000017.1 GCA_017464285.1 Bacteroidales bacterium
AATCTCGTAGCTGCCAGCCAGTGTTCCGGTGATCGTTTCACCGTTTGAAACCGTGTGATTGGCACTGATAGTGGAGAGGTCGGTGACTGGGGCCTCCGCCATCCTCAGTCCCAGCTGATAGAACTGTCCGGCCTCGTAGGTTTTGTCAGTCACGGACTTGTTGTAGTTCTTCGTGCCGTTGGTGGCGAAGTACCCAATGCCGGCATGGCTTGTGGGACGGATGGCTGCGTAAATGCGCCCGTCGGAATCCCGGCCCGAGATGGTGTATCCGTTGGTGCCGTCGTGGATGGTCATTCCCGTGACGGTGCCGGTGATGTCGTTTGCGCCGGTCTCATCCTTCAGTGTATAAGCGATGATGGCAAACTCGTTCTCCAGCTTTACTGAGGCTGGAAGTCTATACCATCCATCCAGACTGCCTTCAAAGGTGGCGAGGTCGAGCGATGCGGCGATGCCTGCAAGTGTGCCCGTCTGATTCTTGAGCTTGGAATAGTCAACATCGTCCGTGCCGGCCATGGACGCTGGGTAGATGAATTTCACGCTTTTATAGGCCTCCGGGTTGGTCAGGGTGACGGTAATCTTTGCCGACTTGCCTCCGCTAAAGAGGTCGCTTTCGGTAAGGGCCACGCTCTCCGCCTTATCCAAATTGCCGCTTTTGTTATGATAGATGATGGCAATCTTATCGCCCACGGCAAAGGTCTTCGTGAGCGTCCTTGCATCGTAGTCAATGGCCAGCGCCTTGGTGGCATCATTCTCATCCAGATTGATGGTCGTGGTGACAGTTACGATGTTATCCGTAATATCCGGATTGTTCCGGATTTCCGATTCCTCCATTTCACTCTTGGAGCAGCAGGCAAGAATGGCGCCCGTTGCAACGAGGGCGGCCATGCAGAAAAATCGCATTATGTTATTCATTGCTTCCTTCGTTTTAAATTGGGCGTTACTCTTCTTCGTACTGGTTCCAGTTGTAGTCTTTAACGCTGCCGCTATTACAGATGACGCCTTCGGTTTTCACCTCGAAAACCATTATATCAGGTGAGAGATACGGAGCTTTTTTAGTTTGATTCATGGCTATATGGCTGATTCGACAGTTTAGAATCTGACGGCGAAAGTCATACCGGCTGTGGGGACGACTGAGGTGCCGGTTTGAGCCAAGTCGATGGAGGGGTAAACGGAGGCGGAGAAGGCGTGTTTTCCCTTGGTGTCCTGGTAGTACTGGTTCTTGACTTTGGCAATCTTGACGGCGTCGATGCAGGACCAGATGCTGAGGCCGAGCTGGGCAATCATAAGTCCGCCGACTGCTGCGAGATAGCCGCGAGCTTTGTCTTTATTGGCCTCGGGGATGTTCCATTTGCCGTCAGCGTCTTTTTCAATCAAGTCAACCACATTCTGGGTCAGAACGCTTTGGACAGCTCCCAGTACAACGCCGGTGCCCAGGAATGCCCAGCCACGGCCGGTTTCTTTCATGATGAGTTGGCCGGTACCGGGGGCGCCGAAGGATTCAAGGCCAATCCAGAAGACGGAATAGGGATCAACGTCGCTCTTCACATAATCGGAAGCATTGTAGAAGTTTTTCAGCTCGCTGTAAGATGAGCTCTGGGGGGCTTTCTGTGCGAAGGCAGATGTGCAGGTTGCTGCCAGCACGATAATGGTAAGAATACGTTTCATTATTTCTTTATTTATTTAGAAAGTGAACGCGGTTGTTTTGACGTTTTCGCCGTAGATGGTTTTGAAGTCGTCACGCATAGAGATGACGTAATAGCCGGCTTCGCGCCACTGCTCGCCCAGTTTTAAGGCCTTCTCACGGTTGGCGTGATCGCGTTCCGGGTCGTCGGCAATGAGCATGAAGGCGGCTGATTTCAGGGTGTTGCTCATGCAGTAGTTGTGCATGGCGCTGTCGCCGCCGCTGTTGCCGAAGGACAGCACCGGAATCTTGCCGATTTCCTGAGATATCTGAAGGACTTTATTGGTCTTGAGATTCTTGATGATGAGTTCGTCGGTGCGGACCAGGTCTTCTTCTTTGCCGAAGGTGTGGTTGACGCCGGCCTCATCGCCCTGTCCGGAAGATTCCAGCCGCACGTCCATTCCGATAACCCGGTTGGGCTCTATGCCGATGGCCTCTACCAGCGCACGGCAGATGAAACGGTCCGACCCGGAAACCACGTAGTATGTAAAGCCGTTGGCCTCCAGGTATTTAAAGACCTCCAGCATCGGTTTGTAGAAACTCTGTCCATAGGTCATGTCGATGAAGCCGTTTGCCGGCTTGGCGGCGTAGGCCTTGACATAGGCGTCAAATTCGGCAAGGGTCATCCCTGCATAAGCGGTTGCCGCTGCCTGGGCGTGTTTCATGTCAAAATGGTCAGGGAGTTTGGTGCCATTGCGCACGAAGTCCCTGATTTCCTGAGCTGTTTCCCTGACATCCTCCGGAGCCTTGTCCTTGTAGGCGGGGTCGTCCAGCACGCGGTATTCCAGAAGGTTGTATTCGAAATAGGTGGGATAAAGCTCTCCGACGAAGGTGCCGTCCATATCGAAGGTGGCGATTCTGTCCTCCGGCTTGATATAATTGACGGAGGAGGGATTGGTAACATCCTGGACATATTCCTGCAGGGCAGTCAGCGACTCGCAGGAGTTCCACTGGGTAAAGTACTCCTTGGGGGTATCGGGGTCAATTTTGCTACAGCCAATCAGGATGGCCGAGCAGGAGACGATGGCGAGTAATAAACTTTTTTTCATCCTTACCGCTTATCAATATCAATAATGGTGGCATTGGGAAAGGCTGCGGGGTCGAAGG
>JAFUDT010000018.1 GCA_017464285.1 Bacteroidales bacterium
CTATGTACTTTTGTGCCCTGAGAATACTGAAGCGGCCTGTCATTTGCGACTGAAAATATAATGGTTATGAAGAGAGTAAGTATGAATGTGTTGGTGCTGTTGCTTGCCTGGGTTGTGTCCTTAGGGGCAATGGCACAGAACAGCCGTGGTGCTGCCCAGTCTGCCCGTATACCGTCGTATCAGGTGACGGGGCGTGTGGTGGATGCAGAAACCGGAGAGGCACTCGAGTTGGTCAATATTACTTTCAACGACAGAGAATTTTGGGCGGTTACCAACGAACATGGCCGTTTTTCATTGTCTCTGAGAAGAGGAACTTATACTTGGTCTGCCGCCTATCTTGGCTATGAAGAAGCCAAGGGGACACTGAAAATAGACGGTAGTCTCAGGCAGTATGAATTGAATATCCGACTGAGACCAAGTTCGCTGGCCTTGGACGAGGTCTCCGTTACGGCCAGGGAACAGGCCATGGGCTCTTCTTCGGTCATCGACCGTATGGCCCTGCAGCATCTGCAGCCCAAAAGTGTGGCTGAAATGCTGCAACTGATGCCGGGCAGCGTCACCTCCAATCCTTCGGTGAACAGCGTGGCTCAGGCCAGTATCCGTGAGGTCTATGGGGATAATAACAACGCCCTCGGTACAGCTGTTCTGGTCGATGGCGCTCCGATTTCCAACGATGCTACCCTGATGACTTTCAATACGGCAAAAAGCAGCCTTTCAGGTGTTTCCGACCAATCTACCACCGGAGCCGGCGTGGATCTTCGGACAATTTCGCCGGACAATGTGGAGTCGATGGAGGTGATTCGCGGTATTCCTTCGGTGGAGTACGGCAACCTGACATCCGGAGCCGTTGTCATCAAAACCAAAAAAGGGGCGACTCCCTTGGAGGTTAAGGGGAAGACCGATCCAAGATCCAAAATGCTTTACGCCGGCAAGGGCTTTTCCCTGGGTTCCGGGACAACGCTCAACCTGGCGCTTGACTATACGTCGTCTTACAGTGATATACGTTTCAAGGCCAGAGGCTACGAGCGGATTACGGGTAATGCCGGCCTGAGAAAGACTTTTTTCCAGGAACATCCGCTCAGTTTCAACGCCAATCTGGCCTATTTCCAGAATCTGAACACACGTCGTGTGGATCCACAGCAGATGGATTCTGAAAAAAGCGTAAGCGACAACAAGGGTATCCGTTTCTCTCTGAACGGAGACTGGAACATCAAGCAGCTGCTGGTATCCAACCTGTCTTACAACCTGTCTGTCAATTACAGTCATCAGCGGGACACGAAAACAGAATGGATGATACTGAAAACAGGCTTGCAGCCTATCGGTATCTCAATGGAAGAGGGAGAGCATGAGGCCCCCTTCCTGCTGGGTAACTATTATTCAGATTATTATATAGACGGCAAGCCCTTGAGTCTGTTTGCCCAGTTGAAGGCAGCCAAGAATGTCATGTTCCGGGACGATCTGACTACGGCTGTCAAAATCGGTGCTGAATGGGCCTATGACGTCAACAAGGGGGAGGGACTGGTCTTTGATCCTTATTCTCCGCCGGTTATCAACGATCTTTCTACGGTTCGTCCGCGTCCTTATACTGATATCCCGGCCATGAACACTCTTTCGGGCTTTTTCGAGGACAAGACCATTTTTCCGATAGGCTCCACCAGTATGACTCTGCAAGCCGGTGTACGTGCCAGTAATCTGTTTATAGACCGCAGCTATCTGAATCGCAGTGATATATTTACAGTCGATCCGCGTTTCAACGCTGAATGGCATCTGCTGACTCCTAAGAACAACCGCCTGCTGGACGATCTGAGCCTGACCGGCGGCTGGGGCATGACCTCCAAGATGCCCTCTCTGGCCTATCTGTATCCCGACAAGGCATACTACGACGAAAAGTCCTTTGAAAGTATGGGACCGTACTTTGCCATTACCACCACCCGTATCCTTGAAAGCACTGTCAATGTGAATATCAAGCCCTCGCGGGGCAGAAAAATGGAAATAGGACTCTCGGCCACCAAGGGAAAAATGAACGGAATGGTGACCTTCTTCTATGAGAAATATACCGATGAGTTCAATTATCTGGCTTCGGCCCTGGCAGTACCTTACAGGAAATACCAGTTTGCCTTGCCCTCAAATGCCCAGAACCTGAGCTACAGCGGTGGCCAGATGCACTACACAGTAGATGACGTGGCCTATTCCGCCGATCCGACGACAGTGAAGGCCGACACGATGTTCCATACATATTCAAGACCCAACAACGGACGTAAGTCTGAGAAGATAGGTGTCGAATATACTCTGAATTTCGGACAGTTGCCATATATCAGGACCTCACTGGTCGTGGACGGCGCCTGGCTGTGGACCCATCATTACAACGGACAGAGCTATTGGGCAACGGTCAGTGCCCAATATGACGACTACTATCCCTATATGGTGCTTCGCCCCGGCGGTTCTGGCGGTATAGAGTCCCGTGTCAACACCAATTTCCGCTTCATCACCCACATTCCGCAGTTGAAAATGATCTTCACGACGACGGCCCAGGTGGTCTGGGCTGAGACCTCACAGACTTCTTTCGTGGATGAAAACGGTAAGGAACGCTGGTACGTGAGCGAGAACATGAGCGGCCAGCCTGTGCTGGCCATCGATCCGCTGGGCTATATGGACCGTGCCGGCAACTATTATGAGTGGAATACGGAATTCCGTAAAAAAGAATATGCCACCCGAGAGACGCAGCAGTACCACATGATCAACAGGTACGCTTCCCTATATAATTTTGAAAAGGAAAAGTATCCCACCTATGCTATTTTCAACTTCCGGCTGACCAAAGAGTTCGGCGACCGCATGGAGTTCTCTTTCATGGCCAATAACCTGTTCAACACCCGGGTCATCCACAAGAACGTATACACCAGCGGCTATGTGCGCATGACCATCAATCAGTATTTCGGTGCAGAATTCAAAATTAAGATTTAAAACAATAATCATTATCTATCAACCATTTTAAAATTAGCACAATGAAAAAGCAAGTATTTTTCTTAGGTCTTTTGTGCGTGCTCTTTGCCTTTTCTTCCTGCGAGAAGAAAGTTGCCAAAAAGTACGTTGTGACTGTCACTGTCTCTGCTGACGGTGAATCCATCAGTGACTTGTCGGATTTCTCTCTGACGGCCCAGAATGAATCGGGTGTCAAATTGAATCCCGAGGAGGCGGATTCTGCCAAGTTTATCTTCACCTACAACCTGGTGGCCGGCACTTACACCTTTACGGGTTTCGCCTCCAGCGATGAGTTCAACTTCAATGGCACCCAGCGGGTCATCGTTTCGGAAGATACGGAGACCTCGGTCGTCCTGACTCCTTCTGCCAAGCAGGCCAGCGGTATCATCTTCAAGGAAATCTATTCCTACGGTGTCGCCAGCTGGTATTTCAAGGATGCCTTCTACGAACTGGTCAACAACTCTGACGAGGTGCAGTATCTGGACGGTATCATCCTGGCCTGTGTCGATCGCGGCTTTGGCAGTGACCGTACCGACTGGATGGATGAAGAGGGAAATATCCCGGCCGATTTCTACCCCCTGGCCAACTATGTCATGCAGTTCCCGGGCAACGGGACTGAGCATCCCGTCCAGCCGGGTGAATCGATACTGATTGCCGCTCAGGCTTATAATCACAACACCTATGACGAGGAAACCCAAACTGGCCGTCAGCTGGGTGAAAACGATGCAGAGTCGCCTGCTGGTGACCTGAGCAAGGCCGATTGGCAGTTGTGGATTCCGACACAGGAAACTAACTACTATAATCCCAGCATCCCGACCCTTAACGTGATTAGCAACCAGGGTGGCGGTATTATGTTCATGCCGGCCGTATTCGGTCAGCCGCTGTTGCTGGCCAAGCTGCCGGAAGGTACGACCGCAGAAGCCTATGTCAACGATTCTTCCAATTATCATTCCTATGCCGGCAGTACAAAGGCCGTACTGGGGATTCCCGTTGACTGTGTGATTGATGCAGTTGACATCCAGCGTTGGGGCGAGAACTCTATCGTGAAGGTCTTCCATCCTGCCCAGGATGCCGGCTACACCATGGCCAACGGCAACGACGAACCGATGGAGAGCTTCGAAGACTGGTCTGCCTCTCCGCTCTACTGCGGCAAGAGCTTGAGAAGAAAATGCACTATGGTAACTACCGACCGTGCTTATTTCAAGGATACCAACAACTCGACCAACGACTTCATCATGGGTGGTCAGGTGGCTGTTCCCAGAAGAACTTTCACAGAACCCGATGCTGAATAATCATTGAGACATTCCAAGCCGGGGAGCGGCGGCCTTGCTGCTCCCCCGGCTTATTTGTCAGACTCATTTATTTGTATTTCAAGATAACCCATATTAATCATTATGAAACAGTTACTTCAGGCTTTGATTGCTGCTGCTGCGTTGGCCGTCCCTGTTTGGGGGCAGAATACTGACAATACTGCGTCCAATCCTCAAAAAAACTGGTATGAGGAGGAACTGTTTCTTCGCAATCTATCCTTCGGTTTTTCCAATCCGACTGAGATAGCCTCGAATCCTTATACTCAGTTGCAGAGTGCAAAGGCCTCCTATGCTCATGAGGAAGGTGATTTTAAGCCGATAGACGGATCCGGCTTTTCCAACCTGCTGGATTTCAGCCTGTATGGCACCAAAAAATTGGAAAATATCTCTTTCGAAGGGAGTATCGACTATTCTGTCCATGACTTGCAGAAGTCCCGGTGGAACGGTTCTGTACTGCAGACAGAAAGGAATCCTTTTATTATGGCGGACTCCCTGGTCTATGACTCCATTCCGAACAATCCGAACCGGGAAATCTTCAATCTGAGAGGAGGTTTTGCCTGGCAGACGTCGGAGAAAACGATTTTGGCCTTACGAGCCAATTATAAAGTGGCCAGCAAAGCTGACCAGTCAGATCCGCGCATTGAGGCTCATGGCGCGAGAATCACACTGAATCCCGGAGCTGAATTTCTGTTGAGCGACCGTTTCCGTCTCGGTGTTTCCGCGACGGCCGAAATATATCATGAAGATGTGAGCTCTACTGTCGAAGACAACATTTTCCCCGAACATACGATAGTCTTCACGTTTATGGAACTTGGTCATTATGAGGTGAAAACCGACTATGACTACTACCGCCGCTTTTCAGGTCATGTCTATGGCGGCGCCTTGCAGGCAATGTTCCAGGGGGAAACAGTGCAGAACCTTGCAGAACTGAGCGGCAGTTTCAATCTTGAGGAGGCTATGGATGGTGGAACCAGCTTTATGAAGCGCGGTGGTGACTATGAGGAAATCCGTCTGTCTTTGAGAGACCGTTTCCAGATAAAAGGAGACGGGATCCTGCATAATATTCTTTTGAACGCCGGTCTGCTGACGGGCTCTTCAACCTGGTACAAGCAGAATTCGACAGCCGATGCACTGGGTAACACTATTTGGAATGTTATTTCTTCGGATGTTACCCAAATAGAGACGGATATCAAGGCTGATCTCGCTTACCGTATGGATTTGCTGCAGAATGATGTGTCCCATTTCACCGCCCGGCTCAGCGGCGGGCTGGATATGGTTACACTGGACGAATATCCCGATGGGTACTATGTCTATTATACCTTGGCCAATGCCGGCCTGCAGCTGACCAAGCGATGGTACGGCGACCGTTTCTGTTACTCGGTCTCGGCCGACGGTTCCTATCATATGCCTTTGAGCGACCTGGATATGAGTCTCACGGTTTCCGGAAGGGCGGCAGAGCGCTTTAAGACCAATTATTTCATACCGAAATACCAGTATTACGCATCCGAATATGCCAATGCCGGCCTGTCGGCGGATGCCGCATACGCTATCCATACTTCCGGCGGGTCCACCTATTGGATCAAACTGGGAATTTACGGCAAGTATGTCAAATATTTGGGTGACTATGCCCGTTTTGACGATCGCCAGTGCTACGGAGCTAAACTAAACTTGATATTTTAGCCGCAGAGAATTATTATAACATATAACTATTTGCTGATGAAGAAATTTTTTCTTCCGGTGATGGTGACCGCCTTACTGGCGGTTTCCTGTTCAAAAGAACAGACACCGGGTTTTGCGATTGTGATTGATCCTCAGAGTTATACTGAAGCAAAGACGGAGATAGACCAGTATCAGGAGCTTGTGTCCAGCCGTGGCCTGTATCCCATTCTGGTGATAGACGAGTGGGGCGTCCCCGACAGTATCCGGGCCAAACTCATCGGTCTGTATCAGGCCAAGTCGCATCCCATCGAGGGCTGTGTCTTTATCGGTGACATCCCGATTGCCCGTACGCGTGAAGCCCAGCACATGACCACCGCCTTCAAGATGGATCAGGACGGGCAGTTCGACCGCCAGGAATATACGGTGGCCTCCGACCGTTTCTACGATTCCTTCGACCTCGATTGGGACTATCTCGACCGGGATTCCCTCCGTCCGGAGTATTTCTATTACCGGCTGCGCTCGGATTGTGCCCAGGCCTTGCATCCGACGATCTATTCGGCCCGCATCATGCCCCGCAGCAACGACCTTGGCAACAAGTATGACAAGCTTCGCCGTTACATGCAGCGGGTCAATCAGGCAGATTGCCGGAACGAGCCACTTGACAGAATGATGTACTTCAGCGGCTATGGCTATGTCTCCGAGTCGGTTGATGCCCGTATCGACGAAAAGGCTGAGTTCTATGATGATTTTCCATGGATGAAACAGCAACAGTCGGCCATTACCTATATCGATTACAAACGGGACGACTTTATCAAGAACCGTCTGATGACCGAACTGCAGACCACCGGTCTGGACTGGGCCGTGCTGCATCATCACGGCAGTCCGGACATCGAACATTTGAGCGACTATCCGATGGGCGACGGCTATATGGCAGCCATCGACTGGTTCAAGGCCTATCTGCGCGGACAGGTGGTCCGTGCCCAGGCCCGGGGCCGCAGCATGGCCGAAATCAGGAAGTCGCTGAATGAGTACTACGAAATGACGATTCCCGAAGAATGGCTCATGGAAGGTAAAACCGTCGATTTTGAAAAGGAACGTAATCTTTATTATGCCGATTTTGCCTCGTTCCATCCGCAGGCTCGCATGGTGACCTTGGACGGTTGTTACAACGGTTCCTTCCACCAGGATGAGAATATCCAGGAAGGCTATCTCTTCGGAGAGGGCAACGGAACACTGGTAGTGATGGGAAATACGGTCAATGTCTTGCAGAATAAGTGGGTCTGCCATTTTATCGGCTTGGTCGGTCTGGGCATGCGTACAGGCCGGATGGCCCAGCTGGGGGCTTATCTGGAGGCCCATGTTTTCGGTGATCCCACTTTCGCTTTCACTCCTGGAGGCGACTGCGGCTTCGATATCAACCGGGCCATGACCGGTGCTTCCGACGCTTTCTGGAAAAAACAGTTGGACAATGAATATCCTGCTGTGCAGATATTGGCCATGAACCGGCTGGCATCAAGCAGCCGGGGCAATTACTCAGACCTGATACTGGACAAGTTCAAGCATTCTCCTTCCGGCATTGTCCGTCTGGCAGCCCTCGAAGAGCTGAAGAGCTACCGTGACGACAATTACGTGGAGGCTCTGGCGCTGGGTATGAACGATGCCCATGAGCTCACTCAGCGTTTTGCCGTGATTCAGGCCGGTGACTGCGGAGACAGCCGACTGGTGGCTCCGCTGGTGCGGCTGGCATGCCGCAACATCCTGCCCGAACGGGTGGCCTATTCCATCTCCAGCGCTGTCCAGCTGATGGATTCCAGCCTGGTCATGCAGGCCTTTGACGAGTATTTTCCCACGCTCACTTGTTACAGCAAGGCCGACAGCGTAGGCCAGGCCCTGCGTGAAGAACTGCACACGGTATGCACCCGTCCGCTCAAGAATGTGGAAAATGTCATTTTCGACCCCAAGGCATCGGAATATGCCCGGGTGATGAGAATCCGTACCACCCGGAACTACAATTATCACATGCTGGTACCCCGTCAGCTGGAGTATCTTTCCCAGCCCGACAATGTCAAGATACAGACAGTCATGTGGGAGGCTCTGGGCTGGTATGAAACATCCTTCCAGGCACCGATGATAGCCAAGCTGGCTCAGCAGGTGGCAGCCGACGAGCGTTTTGACGCCGTGGTCCGCCGGGAGGCATTGAAGACGTATAATCGTGTAAAATAGAGATAATGAAAAACTTTTTGTTCACGCTGACGGCGGCCGTTCTCTTGCTGGCCTGCAACAGGCACGACCGACCCGGTTTTGCCATTGTGATAGATCCGGAGAGCTATTCCCAGGCCCGGACCGAGATCGACCGCTATCAGCAGGTGGTGGAGAGCAGGGGACTGTATCCGTTTTTGGTGATCGACCGCTGGGGGGTACCCGACAGTATCCGTGCCTGCCTGATGGCGCTTCATCACGACCAGAAGCATCCGATCGAGGGCTGTGTCTTCATCGGTGACATCCCCGTGCCGATGATACGTGATGCACAGCATATGGCCAGTGCTTTCAAGATGGACCAGAATGCTTTTCCGCGCATCGAAAGCAGTATCCCTTCCGACCGTTACTACGACAGTTTCGATCTGGAATTTGACTACCAGGGACAGGATTCTGTGCGCTGGTTCTATTACAGCCTGCGGGCAGACTGCCCTCAGCAACTGCATCCGACCATCTATTCAGCCAGAATCACTCCGCGCGACAACGAGCGGGGAGGAAAGTATGAAAAGCTGCGTCGCTATATGCAGCGTGTCAACCAGGCCGATGAGCGGCAGAACCGGATGGACCGTGTCCTGCTGTTCGGCGGTCACGGCAATGTGTCCGGCTCTTTCAGGGCGCGTACCGATGCCATCTATGAGTTCTATGAGCAGTTCCCCTGGATGCGCGACCGGCAACAGTCGGTCCAGTATCTTGACTATGCGCGTGACAAGTTTGTCAAGCGGCGACTCACGGACGAACTGCAGCGTCCTGACCTGGACTATGCCCTGCTACAGCATCATGGTGATATTACCATCCAGTATCTGAGCGGCACCTCCGAGCGTTATGCCGTACTGAAAACCTCTGAATTCCCGGATTTTCATCCGCAGACGACCGTGGTCAATCTGGATGCCTGTTATAACGGGGCTTTCCATGTGGATGACAATATTCAGGAGGCTTATCTCTTCGGAGAGGGTAACGGTACCCTGCTGGTGCTGGCCAATTCGGTCAATGCCATACAGGACAAGTGGGCCAACCGCAACTCCGGTCTGCTGGGACTGGGTGCCCGGGCTGGCTATTTGATGAAATACGATGCTTTTATCGAATATCATCTTTTCGGCGATCCTACTTATGGCTTCACTCCTTCGGCCGACTGCGGTTTTGATGTGAACGATGCCATCCTGCATGCTTCCGACCGTTTTTGGCTGAAACAGCTTGACAATGAGTATCCGGCCATTCAGATGCTGGCCATGACCCGCCTGGCTGATAGCGGACGCGACTATTCCCATCAGATCTACGACCGTTACTGCAGTTCCGGCAATGGCATAGTCCGGGTGGCTGCCATGATGCAGCTGGCCCGCTACAACAATGATTGTTTCAAGGCCTGTGTCAAGGAAGCGCTCAACGATGAGCAGGAGATGGCCCAGCGCTTTGCCGTCCTCTATGCAGGGCAAAGCGGAGACCCTTCCTTCGTGCCGGAGCTGGCGGCCTTACGCTGCCAGAACAACCTGTCAGAACGGGTGGATTTCGACCTGGACAATATCTTCCGTTCTTATGATTCCGCCTCGGTATACCGGGCCATAGACAGTACCTTTGCCCTTTGCACT
>JAFUDT010000019.1 GCA_017464285.1 Bacteroidales bacterium
AATTCATCCTCGTCCATGACCGATGACAGGGACTGGGCGTAGGTCTCTGCCAAAAATTCGACACAGCCCGTCTTGGCCAGTTGCTGGAAACTTTCAATCACTTCGGGGGCATACAGTTCGAGCTGGTCGAGTGCCACCCCTGAAAACGAGAAGGCCACCCGGAACTTCCCCTTATGTGCGTTGATCAACTCCAGAAGCAGTTGGTTGGCAGGCAGGAATGAATTGGCCGCCACACGCTGCATGATCTGCTCATTGGTGAAATCATCATAGTAATAATGATCCTCTCCGATATCGAAAAAGCGGTATCTTTTCAGACGGAAAGGCTGATGGATCTGGAAGTAAAAACAAATCGTCTTCATAATGTATGCAGTTTGATAATTATCGTCCTAATACCTGATCGTATATTTTCCTGACTTTGCGGCCGGCATATTCCCACTTGATTTCATCGACCTCAGCCTTGCCCTGCTCACGCAGGAACTTGTACATGGCAGGATAGGTGACTATGGAATAGATGGCGTCGGCAATGGCGTCTATGTCCCAGTAGTCGGTCTTGATGACATTGTTCAGAATCTCGGCGCAACCCGACTGTTTGGAGATGATCGAAGGGACACCGACCTGCATGGCTTCCAGAGGGGATATACCGAAAGGCTCTGAGACAGACGGCATGATGTACACATCGCTCGACTTGAGCATGGTATAGACCTGCTTGCCTTTCTGAAAACCGGGAAAATGAAACTTGTCGGCAATACCGCGTTTGGCGACCAGACGGATCATGGCGTCCATCATATCGCCGCTGCCGGCCATGACAAAACGCACCTTGTCGGTCTTTTGCAGTACCCGATACGCCGCCTCGACGAAGTATTCCGGTCCTTTCTGCATGGTGATGCGGCCCAGGAAGGTCACTATCTTCTGCTGGGTATGGCGTATGGGCTCGATCTCCTCGATTTCCCGGCTGACGGGTTCGACCGCATTGTGCACGGTGCTTACCTTGGCCGGATCCTGATGATAATTGTTGATGACCGTATTGCGGGTAAGGTTGCTCACACAGATGATGTGGTCGGCGTTGTCCATGCCGTCCTTCTCGATACGATAGACATCTGGGTTGACATTGCCGCGACTGCGGTCGAAATCAGTGGCATGGACGTGGATGACCAGAGGTTTGCCGGAGACATTCTTGGCGTGTATGCCGGCCGGATAGGTGAGCCAGTCGTGCGAGTGTATGATGTCAAATTCTTCGGTGCGGGCAATGACGCCGGCGCAGATCGAATAGTTGTTGATCTCCTCGAGCAGATTGTCGGGATAGCGACCCGAAAACTCAATGCAGCCCAGGTCGTTGGTATGCAGGTACCTGAAGTCGGCATAGATGTGCGACCTGAGGTCGTAATACTGCTGAGGCGACATGTACGATCCGAAACGATTTTCAAGTGTGTCCCAGTTCACATCATGCCACACCACCGGGGTGTTGCAGGCTCCTATGATTTTCAGGAAACTCTGGTCCTCGTCACCAAAGGGCTTGGGAATGACAAAAGTAATCTCCATGTCGGGCTGCAGGGCCATGCCTCTGGTCAGGCCGAAACTGGCAGTGCCCAGACCGCCCAGGATATGCGGGGGAAACTCCCACCCAAACATCAGTGCTTTCATAATCTCACTTCGTTCGATTATAGGATACAGGCGGCGCCTCAGCATAAGAGCAAGCTCTTCTGCATTCGGCTTGCACTGTATCTCATAATCTCTTTTTTACTCATTATTTCAGGATACAGGCGGCGCCTCGGCATAAGAGCAAGCTCTTCTGCATTCGGCTTGCACTGTATCTCATAATCTCAATTATATTACTGTATGTTGCTTTCAGATAGTTTGCCAATCAACTGTTTGATCCGCAGAATCTCGGCCACACTCATGGCAAAGGCGATACCGCCGCGCCCGCGATAGGGGGGGTTGCCATCGAAAAGTTCCGATATGGACGTCACTCCGCGGTCGGTCAAATCGTCCTCGAACTCGTACAGACAACGCTCGGCGAAGTTCAGGCCACTGATGCGGTAGATCTTCAGATAAGCTTCCAGATAGGGCCCCATCAGCCAGGGCCAGGCTGTCCCCTGATGATAGGCCCAGGTACGACGGTTTTCCGGGCCTTCGAAGATCGGGTTGTAACCGGCACTTTTCGGACTGAGCGTCCGCAGGCCCTTAGGGGTGAGCAGTTCTTTGGTCACGATATCCAGCACCTGTTTTTTCTGCATCTTGTCCAGCGGAGAATAGTCGAGCGAGGCGGCAAATATCTGGTTCGGACGGACGCTCCAGTCGACATAGTCGCCGTCCACATAGTCGTAGAGATAGCCGTAGCCGTTTCTGAAGACACTGACAAACGACATGCCGGCCTTGGCCGCCAGGCTTTCAAGATTGTCGGCGACGAAATCCAGCTTCTTGTCGCGGGCGATGTCGGCGGCAAAACGCAGGGCATTGTACCACAAGGCGTTGAATTCGACCAGATAGCCGCTGCGCGGCAAAAGCGGACGGCCGTACATGGTGGAGTTCATCCAGCTCACAGGCTTGTCCTTGCCATAGGTATAGACCAGGCCGTTGTCGTGGACAAAGAGGTTGGCATGACGCTGGTTGACGAGGTAGTCCACCGTGTCAAGCACCAGCTGCCCGTATTTCTCCACGGCTGCTTCACGGCCCTGATCCTTGCCGTACTGCTGAATGGCCCAAATCATCCACAGCGGCACGTCGGGAGCATCTATTTCGGTAATGTCGCAGTCGAGCGGCCTGCCCTCCATGTAATTCCGGAGACCCTTTCCGGCCGTTTCCATAATGGCGTCGAACAGGCCGGGATCCTCGGCCGACAGCGTACAGCCGGGCAGGGAGACAAACATGTCACGGGCCCGGCATTCAAACCAGGGATAGCCGGCCAGCAGATAACGCTGTCCGTCTTTCTGCTTATTGTAAAACTGATACGCAGCCGACTTCAGGCAGTTGGTGAAACTGGTGCGCGGCTTGCGCATGGCCTTTTCATCGTTGAAAACCTTTCTCATGCCGGCAGGAGACATGGGCGACAGGCCGGCGGCAAAGACAATGCTCTGCCCCTTTCTGATAGGCATCTCGAACGTACCCGGGACAAAAAGGTCCTCCTGATACTCATAGCCGCGTTCCTGCTCCTTCATGTATTCGATATTGCGGTACCAGTCCGGCGTGTAGCTGAACTCATTCTTGGACGAAAACTGCATATAGAGCTCCGGATAGCCGGGATACAGACACATCTTGATGCCGTTGGGCACCTCCTGGTAGGATTTGTCGATCTGGGAGTTTTCGTGACAGAGGACATTGGTGTCCCGGAAAGCCAGGAAGGGCTTGAACCGCAACCGCGTAGGAGAATGGGCCTCCAGCAGGGTATAACGGATCAGTATCCTGTTCTCGAAAGACATGAAAAGTTTTTCGCGCGCCAGGATGACACCGCCCACACGGTAGATGGTGGTAGGGATGTCGTCGCATTCGAACTGACGGATATACTTGTGACCCTTGGGACTGTAGTGGTCGCCCGGATATTTGTGCAGCCCCAGGTTGAATTCGGCACCGTGCTGGATAACCGTGGCATCCAGGGAAGAGATCAGGACATGGTTACGGCCGCCGAACTGCGACAGGGGAACGACCAGCAGGCCATTGTATTTACGGGTGTTACAGTCCACTATCGTGGAATAGCTGTAGGCACCCGACTTGTTGGCCTGCAACATCTCCTTGGTCAGAGACTGCTGCAGGTTTACCATCAGTGCTTTGTCAAATTTCAGATAACTCATACCTCGCCTTTTGATTACCTATTGATTATATGATGACGAAAGTACGATTATTTATTCAATTTCAAAAACAAAGACATACATTTTTTTGTGTTTAGGGCTGACTTGCATTATATTTGCTCCCCAAACTGCAAACTATGGAAGAAAAGAAAAAAGAACTCAACCTGGTGGACGTGCTTTCACTGGGCTGGCAAGCTTGTAAAAAAGTTTTCATGGGCGGCATAAACATCCTGGGCTGGTGCCTGAGGACCTGCTACCAGAAAAAGTGGATCATGCTGCTGTTTTTGCTGGCCGGTCTGGCCTGGGGCTACTGGTCGGTCCGCCAGCATAATCCCTTCCGGTCGGGCTTCGGTCTGAATTCTTTCTGCAAACAACCCTATTATGCCATCGAACAGGTCAGGGAAGTCGGCAGACACTGCGGCAGGGATCTGGACAAGTTTCTCAATATCGATGCCCAGACAGCCAGTCAGATCGTCAGCATCACTCCCTACTACGTGGTTGACATAGACCGCAACTCCACCATCGACATCATCGACTACAAAGAGCGGTTCCGCACTGACTCGCTGGTCTACACCTGGTCCATCACCCAGTTCTATGTCGAGGTCATTTCCCGCACGGAAAGTGCAGTGCCTGTCGTCCGCCAGGCCTTGCTTGACAAGATGAACAGTTCCTTTGTCCTCTACGATCCCTGGAAAATCAACATGGACAACGAAAAACGCTGGATCAGTGTCCTCAACGACGAGCTGCACAGGATCGACTCTCTGCAGAATGTCATGTTCCAGGAAAACCGGCTTGTCCCCACCATCGTCAAGAAGAACGAGCCTAACAACGAGCAGACCTATGCCAGCGAAAGCCGGATACAGTCGCTCACCAGGGAAAAATCCACACTGATGAGCCACATCACCGCCCATGAAATACGTATGAAAAACCTGTCCTACGGCCCGATCAGCTCCACGACCCCCATCGTCTATGAAGGCCAGATGCGCTCTCTGAAAATGGAGATGATCAAGTACGGACTGCTGGGTATCCTGCTCGGACTGGGCTTCATCCTGCTCATCAAGTACCGAAAAGCCATCATTGCCTATCTGAACAAGGAAGACAACAGATAAGTCTCTGATTCCTATACAAGAAAAGCCCCGGAGGTCTGCACTCCCGGGGCTTTGTCGCTAATTCCGGACCAGGCTCAGATGCCCAGCGACTTCTTGATAGTCTCGATCTTGGCATCGGCCGCAGCGCAGGCCTTTTCATAATCAGCCCGGCTTTTCATCCCGGTACGGACTTCCATGTAGAACTTGATTTTCGGCTCTGTTCCCGAAGGACGGACCGAAACCTTGGTCTTGTCTTCGGTGAAATACTGCAGCACATTGGAGGGTTCCGGCATATCCAGATCCCAGACTTCGCCCGTCTGAGGCTTGCAGGCTTTCAAGGTCTTGAAGTCTTTGATAAGCACTACAGGCGATCCGGCCAGCTCCTTGACCGGATGAGCCCGGAAATTGTCCATCATGGCCTGGATCTCCTCAGCGCCGCTCTTACCCTTGCGGACGATGGAGATACCCTTTTCCCTGGAGTAACCGAATTCGAGGTAGAGATCCAGCAGCTGCTCATAGAGAGTCTTGCCCTTGTCCCTGGCGTCGGCCAGCACCTCGGCGATCATGGCAGCCGCGGACACGGCGTCTTTGTCGCGGACAAAATCCTCGACCAGGAAGCCGTAGCTTTCCTCACCGCCGCAGATGAATTCCTTTTTCCCTTCCATCTGCAGCATGACCGAGGCTATCCACTTGAAACCGGTATATACGTCAAAGAGCTCGACTCCGTAGTGATCTGCGATATCCTTGAGCAGCTCGGTGGTAACGATGGTCTTGACCATGTACTGTTTGCCATTGAGCTTGCCGAGTTCTTTCCAGCGGCGCAGCAGGTAGCTGGTGATAAGCAGGGCGTTCTGATTGCCGCTGACCAGGATCCACTCATTCTTGTCGTTTTTAACGGCAATACCCAGACGGTCCGCATCGGGATCGGAGGCCATCACAATGTCGGCATCCACTTCCCTGGCTTTGGCAATGGCCATCGACATGGCGGCCGGTTCTTCGGGATTGGGAGAGACTACCGTCGGGAAATCGCCGCTGATGACATTCTGCTCAGGGACGGAAATGACATTGTTGAAACCCAGGGTCTGCAGGCAGCGCGGAATGACTTTGACACCCGTGCCGTGGATGGGGGTATAGACAATCTTAAGGTCCTTGTGGCGGGCTATCGCCTGAGGAGAAAGCGAGAGCTGTCTGATTTTGTCGATATACACCTTGTCCACTTCCTCGCCAATGATGGTTATCAGGCTTTTGTCGCCCTCGAACCTGATGTCTTCCACACGGCTGATGGCGTTGACCTCGGCAATGATGTTCCTGTCATGCGGGGCCACCACCTGACCGCCGTCGTCCCAATAGGCCTTGTAGCCGTTGTATTCCTTAGGGTTGTGCGAGGCCGTCAGGATGATTCCGCTCTGGCAGCCCAGATGACGGATGGCAAAGGACATTTCCGGGGTCGGACGCAGGCTCTCGAACAAATAGACGTGGATGCCGTTGGCAGAAAAGATATCGGCGGAGATTTCGGCGAACAGACGGCTGTTGTTGCGGCAGTCATGGCCGATGGCGACACGGATTTCCTTTTTCGAGGCAAAACTTTTTTTCAAGTAATTGGCCAGGCCCTGGGTGGCAGCTCCCACCGTGTAGCGGTTCATGCGGTTGGTGCCGGAGCCCATGATGCCGCGCAGTCCGCCCGTACCGAATTCCAGGTCTTTGTAGAAACTTTCTATCAGCTCTGTCTTGTCTTCACTGTCGAGCATGCGCTGCACATCGGACCGGGTCTGCGGGTCATAGGCACTGCCCAGCCAGACTTTCGCCTTGGCGGTGACTTGTTGAATCAATTCCTTGTTTTCCATATACGTAGTTTTAATAATTGAATTGCCACTCCTTGCTGGCGACATTGCCGCAGACATCCCAGACCTTCACGCTCAGGCGGTGCGGCTTTTCGCTGCGGCGAAGGGCTCTGCCGTCGGGACGGTAGAAGATGGATGCGTTCTTGTAATCGTCCTCAAACAGGGCCCAGTTCCCGTCTATCAGGCATTCATACCCGGCAATGTCGGTTTCATCGTCGCGGATACCGATGCGAATTAAAACATTTTTCAGAACATTGTCAATAGAGGGCAAGATTATTTTTGGCGCCACCGTGTCGGTCAGCACCGTATAGGAGCCCAGCTCGCGGACTTCGGCCCGCATCCAGCCGTCGTCATAGACAGCCGGTACGAACTCCCAGCGGCCTCTCTGGTTGAGATGGGCCAGAAAGTACTGTCCCTTGTCGGCCAGATGGTCGCGCATGACTGCCAGTTCAAGAGAGAGGCTGGTGTGGACGGGGGCCGGCAAATCATGCAGTTCAAAAATATCGGAGGCCTCAGAAGAGGGCTGCTGGCGGTAGCGGAAATACAGAGGTTCATAGAGTGAGGCGCGGGGCAGGGACAGGCGCAGACAAGGGGTGACAAACCGGTTGTCATACTGGGGGGAGAAACACAAAAGCGTCGTATCCACCGGAGGAATTTCCATCTTCCTGCCCTCCAGGACAAAATCGACGACCGTCGTGTTGCCGTGCCGGTCGCTCAGGACATAGCGACAAGGATAGGGGCGTTCCTCTTCGACAGTCACGTAGCCGTCATCCAGAACGGAGGGATAGACATCCAACTCGTTAAAAGGAAGCCTGAAGGATTTCATGATCCAGGAATTGTGCAGCGCCCACTCGGCGTAGTCGGTCAGCGCGTTCACATAACGCGATTCATCGAAGGAAAAACGATTGAGCTCCTGAGAGAATACCTCCTTTTCATCGACAAAAAGCTGCAAGCGGCAAACACCATAGACATTGATGGTGCCGCTCATATAGTCGTAGGCTTTCAGCCCCAGTCCTATCCGCCCCCAGACAGCCGGGAGCAGAGGAGTCTGGCCCGTATTCACTGCGACAATCTGCTTGTCCTGACCATTGGAAAGCACTCCTTCGCCCGCCGGGGCATACACGGCCAGGGCCTGCACCCTTGGCTTCACATCGTCAACGATTCTGTCGGAAAACCACAGCAGCGGATCCATCGGCTCTTCGCTCTCCGTCTCCCGTATCTCGAAATGCAGATGAGGTCCGCCCGAGCTGCCGGTGTTGCCGCTCAGCGCCAGGGCCTGGCCGCGGCTGACGGGAAGCTCCCCGGGTTCAAAAAACAGGTTCTGGACATAGGAACGGCCGTTGTATTGAGCCTCCCGCACGACCGAATCCAGCCGCGGTGCAAAGGATTCCAGATGCCCATAGACCGAAGTGTAGCCGTTGGGATGGTCGATGTAGACAGCCTTGCCGTAGCCATAGCGGCTTACCGCCAGACGGGAGACCCAGCCGTCGGCCACGGCGCGGACAGTCTTGCCTGTCACGCCCTGGGTCTTGATGTCCAGCCCGGTATGAAAATGGTTTTTCCTCAGTTCTCCGAAATTGGCACTCAGCAGAAGGGGGATGTCCAGAGGAGGCTGAAAATCGGACGGCCGTATCGAGTCGGTCACCCGCCAGGCGGGGCGACGAGGGGAAGAGAAAGCCTTATCGGCCCTGACGGCTGTCTGAAACAGCATCAGGGCCGACAATGTCCGCACAAGCATCCTCCGACTCATGGCAGAAGAAGCCTATACCAGTTTGTTGGTAGCCGTATCGGGGAAAATGACCGCAGGCGAAAAACGACGGGCATCCTCGAAATCCATCAAGGCAT
>JAFUDT010000020.1 GCA_017464285.1 Bacteroidales bacterium
TCGGCCGACACCACCAGAGCCTACGGTTGAGAACCGACCGGGTGCTGCAAAAGAAAAGGGGCTACCAGGCGGAGGACAGTCTGCGGGAACTGTCCAAGTCCTATCTAGGGTCGCCACAGTCCCTGTCCCTGGTATGGAATTATCGAAAAGGGCAGCATTTTCAGGCAGGGATAGCCCTGGAGAAAGATGCCGGAGAGACAGGTGCCGACTTTTTTTCGTGGCATATCCACCTCAAAAAGGCAGGATGTCTGAGCGACCTCGTTCTGGGCGACTATCATGTAACCATGGGACAGGGCCTGATCTGCAATCCGGGCAGTTTCGGAGGCAAATCGGCAGCGGCGGCAACGCTGGCCGCCGCCGGAGCTATCCTACGCCCACACCGCTCGACAAGCGAGTATGGATACCTTCGCGGTATCGGCCTGCAGACAGAACTGGGGCGACATTGGCGACTGACAGGTTTTTGCTCGCAGCGTAGGATTGACACCCGAAGACAGGACAGCGTTTTCAGCTCGCTCGTGACAGGCGGGCTGCACAGAACCGTCCGGGAAAGGGAGAATCGGGGCAATACAGAGCTGATCCAATACGGAGGACAGTTGTGCCACAGTCTTGTATCGGGCCAATGGTCGCTGAATGCTCTCTACTATCGCTTCGATATTCCCTGGCAGACAGACGGCCAGGCTTACCGGCAGTTCCAATTCCAGGGGAGAGAGGGTGCCAATCTCTCTATAGATGCCCGCCTGAGATATCATCAACTGTTTTGGGGAGGCGAACTGGCCTGTGATGCCCAAGGTCGCCTGTCCGGACTGGCGACACTGACCATACAGGCGCATCCCTTGCTCAAAAGCCTGGTTTGCTACCGTCACTACGATATCGGATATCAGGCACCCTTTGCCTCATCGTTCGGTGTAAACGGCAGTGCTGCCAACGAAGAGGGCCTTTTTGCTTGGGTGGACTGTCGTCTCGTCAAAGCCTGGGATCTGACAGCCTATCTGGATTGCTACCGCTTTCCCTGGCTCAAGTACCAGGTCAATGCCCCCTCAAAGGGGTACGAACTGATGGCAGAAGGGCGTTATGGAGCCGGCAGAAAGACGGAGATCCTGCTACGCTACAAGGAGAGAAGCGGTCCGTATCAGCTTCCCGCCAGCCAATGCGGCCCGGGAGTGGCTCCGATATTGTCGCGCAGACGTTGTCAGGGCAGACTGCAAATCAGTCTGTCTTCCGACTGCTGGCGTTACCGTACCACCCTTGACCTGCACTGGCAAAAGGACCTGCAGTCGCTTTCATCGGTCAGCCAGGGGACGGTCGTCTGTCAGGAAATCAGGTTCAGCACAGACAAAAGACCTTTCTCGCTGTGCCTGCAGCACTGTCTCTTCGATACGGGAGGGCTGGTCATTTCCTCTTATCAGGCCGACCTGGCCGGAAGTATGCCCTTTGCCTCCCTGTCTGGACAAGGCTGTCGCAACACCCTACTGGTAAGCCTGCGGCTCAGATCCCGCTGGCAACTGGATTTGCGTCTGAGACATACCCGTTATAGCGACCGCGAAAGTATAGGCAACAGCCTGGAAAGTATCGAGGGGTGCCGCCAGACGCAATTAGGAGCTGTTGTCAAGTTGAAAATGTAAGGCTTTTTCTGTACTTTTACAGCCGAATTTGAACCTCATCAAAACACGGACTATGAATATTCTCCTGCTCGGTTCAGGCGGTCGCGAACACGCGCTGGCCTGGAAAATCGCCCAAAGTTCCAAAGTTGACCGGCTCTTTATTGCTCCCGGCAATGCCGGCACCTCACAGGTCGGCATCAATCTGCCTGTCAAAGCAGACGATTTTCCCGCCCTGAAACTGGCCGTGCTTGACAATCACATAGACATGGTCGTTGTCGGTCCGGAGGATCCGCTGGTCAAAGGTGTGGTCGATTACTTCCAAGACGATGCCGACCTGTGTCGTATTCCCGTCATCGGCCCCTCCAAAAGCGGTGCCCGGCTGGAAGGCAGCAAGGATTTTTCGAAGGCATTCATGATGCGGCATCAGATTCCTACAGCCCGCTATTTCAGTGTCACGGAAAAGAATCTGGAACAGGGGATTGCCTTCCTCGGTCAACTCAAAGCACCCTATGTCCTCAAAGCGGACGGTCTGGCAGCCGGCAAAGGTGTTCTCATCATCGAGGATATGCAGGAGGCGGAAAAAGAATTACGCAACATGCTGGACGGCAAGTTCGGTGAAGCCAGTCGCACGGTGCTGCTCGAAGAATTCCTATCAGGCATCGAATGCTCGGTCTTTGTCGTCACTGACGGTCGGCACTATCAGATCCTGCCCGAAGCCAAGGACTATAAACGCATCGGCGAAGGCAATACCGGCCTGAACACCGGCGGCATGGGCGCCGTCTCGCCCGTGCCGTTTGCCGACAAGGTCTTCATGAAGAAGGTGGAAGAACGCATTATCCGTCCTACCGTAGAAGGCTTGGCCGAGGAGGGCATCGATTACAAGGGCTTCATTTTTTTCGGTCTCATAGAAGTGGGCATGGAGCCCTATGTCATCGAATACAACGCCCGCATGGGCGATCCGGAGACAGAAGTCGTCATGCTACGCCTGAAATCGGATATTGTCGATCTGTTTGAAGGCATAGCCGCCGGCGACCTGGATAAACGCCCTGTCACATTCGACCCTCGGGCTGCTGTGACAGTCATGCTTGTCTCAGGCGGTTATCCCGAAGCCTACGAAAAAGGCAAGATCATCAGCGGTCTGAATCAGGTTAAAGACAGCATCGTCTTTCATGCCGGAACTAAAGCCCAGGCCGACAAGATACTGACCAACGGCGGACGGGTGCTGGCTGTCAGTTCCTACGGAAGTGACAAGAACGCCGCTCTGGCCCAGAGCTTCGCCAACGCCCGTAAGATTGACTTTGAAGGTGTTTATTTCCGTTCGGACATAGGTTCCGATCTCTAAGATGATGAACCTGAAATCGCTCACTCGCAGCGACCGGGTATGGCAGACAACGCTGCTGTTCTTCGCACTGATGCTGGCCTGGTCTGGTGTTAAAGATCATGAGGTTTTTCTGGCAGGCCTGACTGGAGAATCCGGGCCGGTCTCCCCCTTGGCATGGCAGATCGACAGCTTGGGCAGAATTCCCTGGCTTTCGGCACTGATCCGCTTTTGCCTGGTCGGACTTAACCTGTTCCTCATATACACCATGGTGCGCCGATATGAGTTGATCGACTCGCTCAGCATCTTCCCTATTTTCTTCTATATTCTCTTCTCGGCCTGCTACTCACCGGCCTATAGTGCCAATTCTGCGCTCGTGGCCAGCGTACTGACGGAAGTCGCCTGCATCAACCTGTTCGACTGCTACCAGACAAATAACTGCCGGATTCAGGTGTTCAACGTTTTTTTCTTCACCAGCCTGGCCGCTCTTCTTATGCCGGCACTGCTGTTGATATTGCCTCTGCTGTGGCTCAGTTTCAACTGGATCAATACCCTTACCTTCAACCGCTTCATTGCCTCCCTGACAGGCATTCTGACAGTAGCGTGGCTGATTGGCGGTCTCTGCTTCCTGACCGGCCAATGGCCCTTGCTGCTCGACTGTCTCAGACGACTGCCCGACTACTTCGACTTTCAGACAAGGACTTCCTGGCAGGAAATACTGTTTCTGAGTGTCTGTCTGCTGGTGTTCATAGTGGCCGTCCTGTACCGGCTCAACAAGTTCTACAGTGAGAAAAACAGCGTCAGAGGCTATTTATCCTTTTTAGTGTTCACCTGGTTTGTGCTGATCGTAATGAGCCTGTTGTTCTCCCCTCTCAAACATGAGTGTCTGACACTGAGCGTCATGCCCTGGTGTATCATGACAGGGCATTTTTTCGACGCCAATGACAACTGGGCCAGCCGGCTTTTGCTCCTGTTGCTTTTCTCGACCGGCTTTTTCTTCTTCTTCTCTCGATTTTTGATCTGAGACTTAGCCGGCCACAGAGACTGTCACGTCAAGTCCGGAGGCTTTCAGGGCGGATTGCAGACGTCCGGCTATCTGCCGCAGTGTGGCAGCAGGAATTTTTTCCAGAGTGCTGACGGGTGCTTCACGGTCAAGAGAATAGATCATTACCGAAGCCGGGGCAATTTCCGTGACCAGTTTTATCCATGCCTCCACTTCCCGGTCGGTAGTATTGTCGAACGAGTGACCCTGGTACTCTCCTTTCAGAAACATCGTCTGGATAATCAGTCTGCCCTTGAAAGACTTCAGATTCTCTACCAGCCCAGTTACTGAAAACTCCTTGCGCCATGGACGGTTCATCTGATGCATAGTCTCCTGGAAAGCACTGTCCAGCTTCAGGATGTTGTTGTCCACCCTGAGTAGGGCCTGGTGTATCTCCGGCCGACTGATTTGCGTGGCATTGGAGAGTACTGATATTTTAGCCGTCGGAAAAAAAACGTCACGGACCTGTCTGACGCGCTCCACTATTTCAGGGAAATCAGGATGCAGCGTAGGCTCGCCGTTACCGGCAAAAGTCAGTACATCGGGGCACTGCCCCTGAGCCCGCATTTTTTCCAGTCGGTCGCGCAGGGCAGCTTCCAGTTGATCGGCTGTCGGCAGCTTTTTGACCCCTTTCATGTCGCCCAGTCCGCACTCGCAGTAGACACAGTCGAAGGTGCAGTATTTACGCTGCAGGGGCAACAGGTTAATTCCCAAGGAAAGGCCAAGCCGACGGCTGTGGACCGGCCCGAATATGATATCCTGATACAGAACAGTTGACATAAGCTTAAAAACGGAACTATTCGGTCTTTTTATTCGGATAGTCGATTGTATAATGCAGGCCCCGACTCTCCTTACGTTCCATGGCCTGACGGGTAATCAGATAACCCACATTGATCATGTTACGCAATTCACAAAGTTCGCGGGTCGCCTTACTGCGTTTGAACAAGGCCTCGGTTTCCTCGTAGAGGATATCCAGCCGGTTCCAGGCACGGGCAAGACGGGTATTGCTGCGCACAATACCTACATAGGCTTCCATAATCTGGTTCACCTCCTTCATACTCTGGGTGATGAGTACGCGTTCCTCGTTGCTGATGGTTCCTTCATCATTCCATTCGGGGATATCCTCGTTGAATTCGTAACGGTCGAGCACTTCGAGCGAATGCTTGGCGGCGGCATCGGCATAGACCACTGCCTCGATCAGGGAATTGCTGGCCAATCGGTTGCCGCCATGCAAGCCCGTGCAAGAGCATTCGCCAATGGCGTAAAGCCGACGGATGCTGCTCTGCCCGTCCAAATCAACTTTAATACCGCCGCAGAGGTAATGAGCTGCCGGAGCAACCGGAATAAAGTCCTTAGTGATGTCTATACCTATCGACAGACATTTCTTGTAGATATTCGGGAAGTGACGACGGGTCTCCTCCGGATCCTTGTGTGTCACATCCAGGTAAACATGGTCTTCGCCGCGCATCTTAAGTTCGTTGTCGATGGCACGGGCCACGATATCCCGAGGGGCCAATGACAGACGGGCATCATATTTTTGCATAAACTCCTTCCCGTCGCGGGTGCGCAACACTCCGCCGTAGCCGCGCATGGCTTCGGTAATCAGATAGGCCGGCCGATCACCTGGATGGTAAAGGGCCGTCGGGTGAAACTGAATAAACTCCATATCCCTGACCTGGCCCTTGGCGCGGTAAACCATGGCAATACCATCCCCCGTAGCCACCAGCGGATTGGTCGTCGTGCGATAGACGGCTTCGCAACCGCCGGTGGCCATGACTGTAATCTTCGACAGGAAGGTGTCCACACAGCCAGTCTGTTCGTCGAGCACATAGGCGCCATAGCACTTGATGCCAGGTGTATAACGGGTCACAATAATGCCCAGATGGTGCTGAGTGATGATTTCGACAGCGTAGAAATTCTCAAATATCGTGATATTGGGATGCTGCTGAACGGCCTTTATCAGAGAAGTCTGTATCTCGGCACCCGTATTGTCGGCATGATGAAGGATGCGAAACTCGCTGTGTCCACCTTCACGATGCAGGTCGAAATCTCCGTTTTCCTTTTTGTCAAAATTGACTCCCCAGTCAATCAGAGCCTTGATCTGGGCCGGCGCATTGCGGACCACCTTCTCGACTGCAGCCCGGTCGCTGATCCAGTCGCCGGCAATCATCGTGTCTTCGATATGCTTCTCAAAATTATCGACCGTAAAATCAGTGACAGAAGCAATACCACCTTGGGCAAAATAGGTATTGGCCTCTTCCATACCAGCCTTGCAGATGAGAGCCACTGTCCCTTTGTGCGCCACTTTCAAAGCGAAACTCATACCGGCGATACCAGAGCCGATGACAAGATAATCAAACTTCCTGACCATAATTTTCTTACATGACCGCAAGTCCTGCCGTCCATAGGGCCGGCCGTAGGCTTGGAAACGCAAAAATAATAAGCCCGGTGGGCAATCGCAAATAAATTGTGTCAGGACAGGAAAAATGTGTAACTTGCAGGCAAAACAAAAAAATATGCTTCCCGCTCCCTATATCTACGAACTTCGACAGAAAGTCCGCGACTATGAATGTGATTTGCAAGGTATTGTCAACAATGCGAATTATCAGCACTATCTGGAACATGCCCGCCATGAATTTCTGCTCGGTGCCGACATAAGTTTTGCCAGCTACCACGATCAGGGAGTCGATTTCATTGTCTCGCGTGTAGAGATAGACTATAAGCACCCGCTTCGCAGCCGGGACGAATACCTCACCCGCCTCTATGTGCGCAGAGTGGGCGTACGCTGGTTTTTTTACCAGGATATCTATCAGGCAGAGAGTATGACTCTCTGCGTCAAAGCCAAAGTAACTACCGTAGCTCTGGTCAACGGACGACCCAAGTTCTTTCCGGAGCTGGAAAGCAAACTGAGGGCTGCCATCCCGGACATACAACTGGAAGACTGAGCATCCACAGACACCATCAATTACCATACCATGAACAACACCCTTTTCCACTACCTGACCCTCTCCTTCCTGCATCCCCTCGGGGCCGGCAAAGTCCGCGAGCTGCTGG
>JAFUDT010000016.1 GCA_017464285.1 Bacteroidales bacterium
ACTACTGGCCAAGATGGCCTCTGACTTCGAGAAGCCGGACAAGGTGCATACCCTTTGGGAGAGTGAGGTTCAGGAAAAGATGTGGCCGCTGGGGGTAAGGGACTTGCTTTGGGTTGGAAAGAAGACAGAAGAACGGCTGACAGCCTACGGCATCCACACCATCGGCCAATTGGCCAATCTAGGCATCGGCTCTCTGACCCGGCGGGTCGGTCAGAAGTTTGCTCAGCAGCTCCACGAGAACGCCAACGGCCGGGACAACTCTCCGGTGGAGACGGAGATGGCCGAGGCCAAGAGTTACAGCGCAGAAAGAACGTTCTCAAAGGATTATACAGATCCTAAGGACATTGACCGGGCACTGTTCAATGTGGCCTGCATTGTGGCGCACCGCATCCGGAGGGATGATTTTCGGGCATCCACGGTGTCCATGTTCGTCAAATACAACAACTTTACTGTTTCCCAGAAACAATGCGGACTCGCCCAGCCAACGGATGTGACGGCCGTCATCCTGAATGAGGCTCGGAAGCTTCTGGCGGAAGCCTGGGATGGAATAACTCCCATCCGCCAGGTAGGGCTTGGCGTTTCCAAACTGACGCACGAATCGGCCGTCCAGATGTCCCTGTTTGAAGATCCCAAGATGGAATACTACCGTGAATGGGATAGGCAATATGACGAGGAGAAGGCCAAGGCCGAGGATGCCAGGATGCTGGCCTACGAGCGAAAGAAGGCAGAACTGAGTGGCACTCCGATGCCGGAGACCCCGCCACCTCCCACTGTTGCACCTCCGCAGCATTATCGGACGCAGCAGAATTCCGGAACAAAGCCGATTAGGCGCCTTGCACCGAAGGACGATGCCCTGGTATTCAGATATCCTACCGGAGAGGCGGCTCTCTCAGCTGCGAAAAAGGCAATCCGGAGTAACCCCGCGTACCGTTTTCATCGGCATATCCTCGATGACGGCACAGATTGTTTCGAAGTTCTTGCCGACAGTAAAGTAATTGAAAGACATATCGTTAGCCGTTAATTCCGGCGTGCGATGTTGCAAAGATTTGCACAGCTCGAAAAAACACAAGACCTTTGCCTGAGAGAAAAAAGGCAGGCCTCTGCAGCGGCCTGCCGTACAGATTGCCCAAATCCCGAGCAAGGAAAAGCAATCTGTGTTTTGTCCGTTATCACGAGGGGCAGGCACAAAAAAGTGCAGGCTCCCATCCTTGGTAGATTGTACCTTCCACAGTACAGCCCTTCGGATGGTGATAGCGCCTGCACATAAGGCAGGCGTTTCACCACTCCAGAACCAGGGCTTATAAAACTGTGGAAGGATTTGTTCTACCGGTTCTAAAGCGTCAAACGCTTGTGTATGTCTTTACACTATGTGTATTTGTTTGCTAATGCATTGCAAAATTAGTGATTTTTTGTGAATTAGCCATCAAGGCTGCATTTTTCGCCTTTACGGCATCGAATTTTTTTTTGCGTGTGTCAGAAGTTGGCACTTTTGTGTGCTATCTTCGCCTTCGAAAGTTTTGGATTAGTACGTTGCCTCCGGCAAGTATTTTCTTTATGAAAGCTGGCCTGCAGGGATGTACGCCGGCTTTCGACATTTTGATAACACACTGATATGCCAAGGAGATTCCATGAAATAGAGCGGCCAGGATGAGTGTCCTGATCTGTTCACAGTGCACTTTTACCTAGGTTATGCGCATAACTTTCCAGTCATCGGTGGCAACAAACTAATCCTATGTTTTTATGAAAACACCAACTTTCAAAACCATGGATAGCCAAATCCCGAGCAAAGGAAAGGTTATTATCCACAGCCTCAATGAGGTTCTCACCCAGATAAAAAATCTGGAACCACTCAGCGCAGACTACCTGCATTGCTTGCAGCGCTGCGAGAAAAGTCTCATCCAAATAGCGGTCGACGTCGCGTGTGTATGCACCGGGGACGACGGGAACTGGGACAGCGTTGCAGCTATGTTGAGAGAAGGCGGAATGCCGCTGCCGGAGGAACTGGAAGAGGCGGATATCTGATAACACTTGAGTAATTGTCCGGGCCCGGACTTTTTTATAACGCAAAAAAGAAGCGGAGACCTTCACAGGCGTCCGCTCTGGGTTTAATGTTTAACTTTTAAAGCATTATGAAAAAATCTTTAGCGGTTTAGGTTGTCTGTCTATATCGTTACTTCGAAAGTCACGGGGCCTTCCCATTCCATCACCGTGATGGTGAAGGTCTTGGCAGGGAGGTCGGCCATAATATGAATGTCTCCGAGGCTTTCCCTTCTCCAGTCGAAATGAGCCTTTGCAATCAGCTCACCGACGGGAATTGTATCCACAAGCGCGTCTTCGCTCCATAGTTCCGCCGTCAGGGAATTGTCTTTCTGTCGCGGAACGCGGAACTGATATCCGCGCTCCGGAGCAGCCTCAGGAATGCATCTGAACGGGCCATCCCTCGGTTCCAGCGTCTTGTAATCGGTGCCCTGGATGTTGCCTTTGACGATGATGTCATAGTCCGTCCGGCCATTTTCCGCATCTTTGAAATCCAGCGTTACCGTGGTAAACTGCTTTTTCAGCTGGACCTTTGCAAAGGCCTTTTCGCCGTCGGTATCCACGTGCAGAAGTTCGGCGAAGAGTTCGTCCATTTGGCTGCCTTCCTTTACGGTGAATTCACCCCTGGATGAGATAATGGCAACGTCGCCTCTCGGTACCATCCGGTCCACGAAGCCGCCCTTATGGCCGTCAAAGATTCTTTGACTACCATACCAGCCCGTGAGCGTGGCGGTACTCTCGGCTTCAACCGTAAGCCAGCAGGGGCAGTCGCTTCGGTCTTCCTTGACCGAGCAGGATGCCAGGGCTCCCAGCCCCAGCAATCCAATCAGTATCCACCGTCTCATAGCACCAGATTGTCAATTTCGGCCGTGTTGCCATGAACGCGCCACTGTTCTACATCTTCGGTTGCTGCCGCCTTCGTAACTTGACCGCCGCGAATCCATGTGTTGGCATACTCTCCGGGTTCGCCTTTGAGTGTGATGTTGTTGATCTTGTAGCACATGTTCGGGTTCAAGCCTTTAATCATCTTGGAGTAGAAGTAGAGCGTCCCGTTGATTTTCACGGCCAACACCAGCCGGAGCTCATTGTTCTGTTGGTCCGCGTTGTAAGCGGGCTCTTGGAACCAGACGTTGAACTTGGTCGGGAGGGTGTAGAAGGCCCGGTTTACATTCAGCGGACCCAGGTAGCCGTCAATGTCGCTGCAAAGCTTACCGGCCAATTGCGGCAGATAGGCATTCGTATCCCACGTCTGTTGGGACAGTTCCTTCAACTCGGCCGGGCACTCCAGATTAATGGTGTTCTTGGGCTGCATGTGGTTGTAGTTATAGATGTACCTGTAACTCTGGTTCAGCTTGCCGCGTCCGCCATAAACGCCCTGATTGAAGGTTCCCGAACCCATGTCGGCATAGGTCATGTCGTAGGTGCTCCACTGGTCCTGCTCCAAAAAGCAATTGGCCATGTAATAGTGATACGACGGGCTTCCGAAGGCATTTGCGCCCGAGCTTTTTGGGCCGAAGATATCCTTGGTCTCGCCATAGAAGTTCCTTGGCGGTGTCTGGCAAATCCGGACGATATTCCAGGCATTCACAAAGGCGATATGCTGGACATACACGTTCCGGTACAGGTCAGGGTCGCCCCAGAACTCGGCGCTGATGGTTCCAATCTGAAACTTGGACATGTAGCGCATCAGGTTGACGCTCACCTTGGTTGCAGAGCCGAACAGCACAAATGCGGTCGCTCCCATCAGCGGATAATTCACACGGGCATTGCCGGCACTCCAGGGGATAAACCCTTCCGGATACCTTGCCAAATCCACGTTGTCCAGAAAACTGATGTAACGGGCACTGTCCGGGTCCAGGTTGGCCATAATGAGGTAATGCCGCTGCTCGCCGTTTTCACCTTTCTGCTTGAAACTCACTTGCGTGAGGTCCAGCGGACCGCCGCCATATTCTCCGATGACATAATGGTCGTAAATCCAGCCATCTTGGTCGTAGGCAAAGATGTCGATACGGTCCACAAGGCCGTCTTCCACGTCGGCCGAATACGCCTTGGTGGACGGCTCGTCATAGCCCATGACACTGAAATCAAAAACAGTCACTTCCTGGCCGGAGCTTTCGGCTGCGAAGGCGGTCGGAATCGGCTCCGGGTCGCATCCTGCCAGTGCTGCCAGCAGCACTCCCGCCCATACTGTCATTCTGAGCGGAGCGAAGAATCTCTTTATTCTCAGTCTCATAGGCCTAATAGATTTCAGTTCCGGGATAATCCTTGTACCCCATATCGATGTTGCTTACTTCCAACTCATCCCAACCGGTAATCGTTACGGGAGAAATCTCGCCGCTGTATTTCTTGACATAGAAGTTGGAATAGTCGCTGCCGATGCCCCTGAGCGAGATGTTCCGCACCTTATAGATGGAATTCGGCTGGAGATTCATCGCTCGATAGGGATAGAAGTAGGTCTTGCCGTCAATCTCCACCTCGATGACGAGCTTGGTGGTATCGTCCTGCCCGTTGAAACTCGTACACATATAGGTGGCGTAGCTGTTCCGGTAATTGGGATACACATAGAAGGAACGGCCTACATTCAGCACATGGGACTGGCTCGGATTCGTGGAAGAACAAATACGGCCTGTCTCGCCGGTGAAGGTATGGACAGTGGCTGTCTGTATGTCGGCAGGGGCGTCGATATTGAGCACGCCTTTTTCGAGCTCAAAATTGTTGTTGTAGATGTAAGGGAAATCGGCCGCCAGCACACCCGTAGCACCATATCCGGAGAGGTTGTATGTCTCCTGCAGGCTCACCCAGCCGTGATGGTTCTCATTCGCCTGGTAATAGCGGTACCCGCTCTCATACTCAAGATTTCCGAACTCCTGTTCAGGGAAGTAAGTGGACCGGCTCCCCCAAAGCGGAGACGGACTTTCCACCTGGTTGTAACTGGGGAAACTGAAAAGCGGCCGAAGCGCATTCGGCACATTGATCCAGGCAATCCGCTTCACGATAACATCGGAGTTCATCAGGGTTGCATCGTCAAAGTTTGCCGTAATCTTCTCAATGTCAAAGCGGCAGATATATCGGTAAAGCTTGATTTCGATGACCTTGTCACCCGGGCTGGAACTGTAGTAGGAGGCAGGTCCCAGATAGGCCGTTCCCACGCCGCCCATAATGTGCCTGTGGGGCCTATAGTTGCCCTTTTCCAGCGTAATAAGGCCGCCATAGTAGGTCTGCACGCGCGTGCGGCTGAGCGAAGCGAAATACTCCGCCGTCGCCGGATCCAGATTGGCCAGAATGAAGAAATAGATGTTGGTTCCACCAACGTCATAATACTTGACATCCACCGCCGAAAGGTCCACTCCGGCGGGATTGGAATAGACATGATGGCCGATGGAGACAGTGTCTTTGCTGTTATAGACGAAGATGTCCAGCCGGTCGATGAAATCGTCATCGGCAGAACCGATGGCATCGGCCTTGGTCTTCAGGGACTGCATAGGCTCCATCTCCAGGCGGAGCGAGACGCCGTACTGGCCATCCTTGCCCGGCATATCCGGTCCCCATTCTTTGTTGCAGGCCGTCAGCAGTCCCGCTGACAGCACTGCGGCTATATATAGAAACTTTCTCATATTCAGTCGATTCTAATTCTGTTGGTTTCCAACGGGCTGTCCGGTAACGGGGTCCACGCCAAGGTCAAGGTTGCTCACTTCCAGCTGGTCCCATTCCCTGACGGAAATGGTGAAGGTGGCGTAATACTTCTGCTCAATGAAGTTGGAGTACTCGGAGCCGTCGCCCTTGATGGTAATCTTGTCCACCTGGTACACGGTGTTGGGCTGCGGATAGGTAATGCACACAGGATAGAACCGGCTCTTCCCGTCAATCACCAGCTCGACCACCAGCTTGGGATACTGCACCTGCTTGTTGTATGCGCTCACGGCGCTATAAACGCTGAAACATCCG
>JAFUDT010000004.1 GCA_017464285.1 Bacteroidales bacterium
CTGTATGTTGCCGAAGTTGAGCATGTAGAGCGTGTAGGCGCGTACCTCGTAGTAGCCCGAGGCATATTCGCTCTTGAGGACGAACTGTCCGTGGCAGCGTCCGTCCTCAGAGATCTTGAGCACCCTGGTGTCCACGACGGTGCCCTCTCGGGTGATGAGCTGGACGTGCAGCACGCGGCTCAGGGGCGTGGCCCGGTGGTCGGGCGCCGTGACCACGTAGGCGGCGAACCACAGGGTGTCGCCGATGTAGTAGGCCGTGTTGTCGAAATGGAGATAGACCTTCTCCTGGGGCAGGATGCGGTTGAAGGTGCCGATGTTCTGCACGAACTGCGACAGACGCTCGGAGGCCGACCCAGCGGCAAAAGCCTGCACTGGCATAACGGCCAGCAGTACTGTCACCCAGAGAATGATTCGAGACTTCATCTGACAGAAGTGTCTAGTGTAATAAGCGGATATATTTCTGTTCAAAGATACGAAAATAATTTACTGTTTGAGCACCACAGGCCGGCCGTCTGGGGTGAGGCCTTCGGCATCGAGGGAGAGGAAACGGCCGCTGCTGCTGTTGAAGAACTCAACGCAGACCTGTCCCTTCTCGTCGGTTTTCAGGTCGGGATTCCAGTAAAGCGTGCGTCGATGGTCGGGGGGCAGCTGCTCCAGCCGTTTGCCCCGATAGTCGGGCGACACGAAATCCCGACTGTAGGAAAAGCCTTTGACCAGCGTTCGACGCTGACCGACGACGGAAGGTATGACTATGGCCGGCTCGTCTTTCCCACGCGGAATGAACACGGCGACACAGTCCGGACGACGGTCGTTCTGGACAATTCCGCCACGGTCTTTGACGTCAGGTATTCCTTCCAGTTCGTCAGCCTTTTTTTCTTCCTCCTCCCTGGCCTTTTCATCGTATTTGGCAAAGTTTCTTACCTTGAAACGCGAAGGTTTGCGGTTGATCTTGATGCCCCAACCTTCATGTTGGGGTCTATATAGCAAGTCGCGGTCAACCTGTGAGACCTGGGCCTTCCCTTGCGGAAGCCAGAATGTCTGCAACATTTCCGGATCTGAGCGGATCACAATCTCCTTCATGTCACTGATTTTGTCACGATAGCGATAGGTCTGCCAGTATAGTTTTCCCTCAGGTATTTCTGTATCGGAGGTATAACGGGTGGCAAACACTGTATTGAATATGTTGGGCGGGAAGTTGTAGCGGTCCATGATGCTCATGACCAGCGTGTCGGGATGACGGACAATCACTCCGGGACGTATCCTGTACATGTCGTACATATATTCCAGTTCCTCGGAAATGTCATAGTGTCGCAAGGAATACTGGTGCTGTATGTGCCGGCGACGGTTCTTGCGGGTGATGGAGACCTCCGGCAGAGAAAACTGCATCAGGGAATCCCGTATCTGATACATCTGAGCACTGACGCGCATCTCCATATTATCATCGGGCAGGTTCAGTTCATAGTAGGATATAGGGCGCGGTGTTGGGGAAAACCAGCGGTTGAGTGTCAGCATGTGGGAACCGTAAAAGGAATAGTCCGACAGAGACAGCGATACATAGGCCTCTCCGTAAAAGGGAGTCAATTGCAGTGCATAGTTGCCTAGTCCGTTACTTTGCAGACGACCGATGTAGCGTGTAGTGTCTGTATTGTAAAAGACATAACTTACATCTGCGTTCCTGAGTCTGGGCTTCCGGAGTCGTTCTACGTTGTAGATGCTGCCGTCCACCATCAGTCCCTTTTCGATGGGTTGCGTCCAGCCTTCCTCCTTGTAGCGCAGGTTCATGTTCTCCCACTGGTATCGGCACCAGCCGCGCGTGAGCATGAGCAGGTCCAGGTGCAGCCGGTGCAGGCGGTCGTCTTTCTCGAAGTAGTAGGCCGCCTGCTTGATGTAGCCGTGCAGCTCGGAGGAGAGCAGCATCCACGTGTAGCAGTCTTCTGTATAGTAGGTCATGTCGTCTGTCTCGCGGTCCCTGACCGAGAGCGACAGGGAGGCTTCCAAAGGCCGTCCCTCTGCGTCGGAGCACTGCAGCCGGAGACGTTGCAGGGCATAGGGCTCCATGGGGATCTCCCTTCCTGACCGCGCAGTGTCACTTCGGACAATGTAAATTCTCGTATCGGTCTTCCTCGAGGCGTCCTTCTCCTGCCGGACGAAAAGGCAGCGCTGGGCCAGGGCCCGGCCCTCGCGGTCGAAGACCGACACCGTGTTCACCCCCTCGGGCATCCACTCGCGGGCCACGGGCAGACGCGTCAGGCCTCGGGCCCTGACCACGAAGAAACGGTAGATCTGCCCCCGGCAGGAGAGCGCCACGGCCACCAGCGAGTCGGTGAACATCTCTCCCGGCACATAATGGCAGATGACGTCCAGGCTGTCGCCCCGGTAGGGCTCCTCCACGGCCAGGGCGCAGCCCGACTCGTAGCTTTCGGGCAGGGGAAAACGGTACTCCTTGCCGCCGTAGCGCACACGGGCCGTGTATTTCTCACCCGTGCTGAGCAGGCTAAAGTCGCCCGTCCCGTCGATGACGGGTGTCAGATGCGCCACCTGGCCTCCGCGGGCGTCATAGACGGCTCCGCTCAGGTTCAGCCCGCGGCCCTCCCGGTTGGAGACCGTGAAGGCCACGCGCTGACGGGCCCCCTTGACCAGCACCCCTCCCTCGGGAAAGAACTCCACGGTGATCGGGTCGGGCTCCTTCGCGCGCCGTTCCTCATCGAAGGCCTCATCGGCCGGCACCAGGCTGCGGCGTTTCTTGGGATCCCAGCGCGGCAGGGGTTCATAGTAATACTGTTCGCGCGCCTTCTTCGAGGGCGGTATCAGATAGGACAGCAGCGAGTACTGTCCGGCATGGCGGTAGGTATGCGAACGGTTGCGGCGAGACAGGTCACGGTCCATGATGGTCCGCTCGCCGTAGTCTCCGTCCCTGACGGCACGATAGACGGGAAAGACGCGGGAGAAGACGGCGTCCTCACCGAAATTGAGCATGTAGCGCGTGTAGGCCCTCACCTCGAAGTAGCCCGGCAGGTAGAGTGAGTCCAGGTGGAAATCGCCGTGGCACTGTCCGTTTTCAACGGGCAGCTTGCGGGTCTCGAGCACGGCTCCTTCGGGAGAGAGCAGCTCCACGTAGAGCACCCGGCTCAACAAGCTCGGCCGGTTGTCCGAGGAGCGCACCACATAGGCCTTGAACCAGATGGTCTCTTCCAGAAAGTACGAGGTGTTGTCGAAATGCAGGAAGACCTTCTCCTGCGGATAGAGTTCGTTGAAGCGGTTGATGTCGTTGAAGAACAAGGCCATGCGCGTCTCCATGTCGAGTGTGTCGTTCCAGCCGGGCGGCACATAGCTCTCCATGAGCGGCTCCTCCCCTTCCTTGAGGCGGTGCCACCAGCCGGTCAGAATGTTCCTTCCGTGCAGCTCCAGCACGGATACGAGCATCAGACAGCAACAAAGGTATCGATTATGCATATTAACCAAATTCCCGTTTTCGGTTTGCCAAAGATAGCAAGCGGAAAAGGAAATACAAAAAAACTTTTGCCATTATTACCAAAATAAAGGCACGCCATTATCACAAGTGAAGATACGTTCCTCCATTCCCTTCTGCAGGTTTTTTCTTGATTTTTCCATACCTCGCATGGGATAGTTTTATGGCTTAAAAACTTTTCTGTGTCAAAAGTGTTTGCGAATGGAATCGCTTTGTATTATTTTTGTTCCCGGTCGTTAAGAGGGAATGATGTTGTGCAGTGCATGACTATTGCTTTGACTGGCCGAAAAAGGAAAACATTCAAATTTGATATGGTATGGCAGTAAAAGAGAATTACAAATGGAATTTTACCACTTTGGGTGGTGCAACGCGTGTGAACATCACTTCGGGTGAGGATATCGCACACCTGGGCGAACTCGACCAGAAACTGTGGACGGTCTTGAGCTGTCCGGTCAAGGGGCTGGAATTCGATGAGAAGACGCTGGCCATGATTGATACCGATCATGACGGCAGCATCCGTGTCAACGAAGTCATGGCCGTAGCCAAATGGCTGACGACAGTGCTCAGTGACAAGGATATACTCTTAAAGCAGCAGGACAGCTTACCTTTGACGGCCTTCAACCAAGAGGATTCGGAAGGGCTGAAACTCTATCAGTCTGCCAAACAGATTCTTGCCAACCTTGGCCTGGAAAAAGACAGCATCTCTGTTGCCGATACGGCCGACAGTCTGGCTATTTTTGCCAAGACCCGGTTCAACGGTGACGGTATCATCACCCCTGATTCCACCGACGACGAGGCCCTGAAAACGCTGATAGGCCAGATTATCGCCACCATCGGCTCTGAAACCGACCGTAGCGGCGCAGCCGGTATCAATGCCGACCAGATAGCCCGGTTCTATGAGGCCTGTGCTGCCTATGCTGCCTGGAAGGGCGCAGAAGAGAGTGACAAGGCGACCATCCTCCCCTACGGCGAGAATACCGAAGCTGCCTATGCTGCCTGCATGGCGCTGAAGGACAAGATTGCCGACTATTTCATGCGTTGTAAGCTGGTATCCTTCAATCAGGACTTCAGCTCGGCCCTGGATCTTTCTGTGGGCAAGGTAGAAAGCATTAGCGGCAACGACCTTTCCAACAGTCAGGACGAAATAGCCTCTTATCCTCTGGCCCGTATCGGTCACGGATCCGAACTGCCCTTTACCGGGATCAATCCTGCTTGGCAGGGAGCCTTTGAGCAGTTGAAGACGCTGGTGCTGGACGTGACCTTCCCCAAGCGCAAATCCATCTCTGAATCCGAATGGCAGGGCATCCTTTCAGGTTTCGATGCCTATGTCGCCTGGAAAGGGGCCAAGGCCGGCGAGGCGGTCGAATCTTTGGGACTGGAGGTCGTGAAAGACATCCTGGCCAAGGACCAGAAAGCCGCATTGCTGTCGCTCATCGAACAGGATCTGGCCCTGGCCGAGGAAGCTGGAGCCATCGAGTCGGTTGACAAACTGTTGCACTTCAGCCGCGATTTCTACGGCCTGCTCAGAAACTATGTCGCCATGAACGATTTCTATGACAGCTACAAGGGCGAGACCAAGGCTGTCTTCCAGGCTGGACGCCTGTACATCGACCAGCGTAGCTGCGATCTGTGCATCAAGGTGAGCGACATGGGCAAGCACGGAGACATGGCCGGTCTGAGCGGTATGTATATCCTTTACTGCACCTGCACCTCCAAGGTGAAGGGCCAGACCATGACCATTGCCGCCGTTCTGACAGACGGAGATGTGGACGACCTGAGGGTCGGCAAGAATGCCGTATTTTACGATCGCGACGGACTGGACTGGGATGCCACCATCACCAAGATCATCGACAACCCGATCAGTGTCCGTCAGGCTTTCTGGTCGCCTTATAAGAAGCTTGGTCGCTGGTTCTCGGAGAAAATCAACAAGATGGCAGCCGACAAGGAGAGCAAGGCTTCGGCCGACCTCATCGCCAAGGCGGATTCCACCTCTATTCCGGCAGACGGTAAACCGGCCACTGCAGACAGCAAGAAACAAGCTTTCGACATCGCCAAGTTTGCCGGTATCTTTGCTGCCATCGGCATGGCTGTCGGCTATATTGCCAGTGCGCTGCTCGGTTTGGCCAAAGGGGTTGCCTCCCTGCCCTGGTGGAGTATCTTCATCATCATCGCTGCCATTATCCTGATCATATCCGGACCGTCGATGTTCAGCGCCTGGCTCAAGCTGCGCCGGCGTAACCTGGCACCGGTGCTCAATGCCAACGGCTGGGCCATCAACTCCAAGATTCTGGTCAGGACGCGCTTCGGTGCAACGTTGACTTCTCTGGCCAAATATCCGAAAATCCCCGGCAACGATCCTTTCGAGACCAAGAAATCGACCATCAGAAGAAGATGGATTATCGGAATCTTGCTGACGCTGATCGTCGCTTTCGGCGTGCTCTACTTCACCGACTCCCTGACACGCATAGGTTTGCCTTTCCATAAGCAAAAGGCTGTTGCAGAACAGGTGGAAGCAGTACCTCAGGCGGAGGAAAGTGCTGCAGAAGCTGCTCCTGTCGTCGAAACGGAACCGGTTGCCGAATAGGCTGAGGCAATAGCCGTGTAAACAAGCGGCCTCCCCTGGCAGTTTCCTGCATGGGGAGGCCGCTTTTGTAGCTTAGACCCAGATATTCTTACTTTTACGAATGCCTATTTCTGAGGATGTTCTTTGAGCCATTCGGCCGCTAGGCACACCTGGTCGTACCACTCCTGTCCGAAGCGTCGGATGAGCGGTTCCTTGAGGAAACGGTAGACAGGCAGGTCCAGTTGCCGCCCGCATTCAACAGCTCCCCGGCAGACATCCCAGTACTGGTAGTTGACGGCTGTCTTGCCCGAGGCCAGCTTTTGCAGCCGGATAGGGTAAAGATGGCAGGAAACAGGCTTCATGAAGCTGGTTTTGCCGGCCCGCCAGGCTTTTTCCAGGGCGCAATAGCAAATGCCTTTCTCATCATAGCAGGTGAAGACACAGTCTTTGCCGTTGATGATCGAGGTGACACTTTCGCCGTCCCGGTCCCGGTAGGAAACACCTTGCCGGTTGATCAGCGCCCGGGCCTGTAGCGACAGGTCTTCCCAAACCGCCGGCAGGGCCTGTTGGATCTGCGGGATTTCCTCTTCGAGCAGCGGGGCACCGGCTTCGCCCTCCACGCAGCAGTAGCCCTTGCAGCGGCTCAGGTCGCAGCAGAACCTCTTGTCAAAGACATCCAGGCTGATGAGCGTGTCGTCTATCTCTATCACCTTAGTCCTGAATCAGGTTCTTGCCCGTCATTTCGGCCGGCTGGCTGATACCCATGATGTGGCAGAGCGAGGGTGCCACATCGGCCAGAATGCCGTCCGACACCTTGGCCGTCTTGTTCGTGGTGACATACACGAAGGGCACCGGATTGAGCGAATGGGCTGTATTGGGACTTCCGTCTTCGTTAATCGCATTGTCTGCATTGCCATGGTCGGCGATGATGATCACTTCATAATGATGAGCCTTGGCAGCTTCCACCACCTTGTTGACATTGGCATCGACGGCGATGACAGCTTTTTCGATGGCATGATAGACTCCGGTATGTCCGACCATGTCGCCGTTGGCATAGTTGACGGCAATGAAGTCGTACTTTTCTGTCTCGATGGCTTGCTTGAGAGCATCTCCTACCTCATTGACGCTCATTTCCGGCTTCAGGTCGTAGGTGGCCACCTTGGGAGAAGGAATGAGAATGCGGTCTTCGTTGTCGAACTCTTTCTCTCTTCCTCCCGAAAAGAAGAAGGTCACATGGGCATACTTCTCGGTTTCTGCGATGCGTAGCTGGCGCAGACCGTTGGCGGCGACGATTTCACCCAGGGTGTTCTCGACATTTTCTTTGTTGAACAGGATGTGAAGACCCTGGAAGGTGGCATCGTAGGGGGTCATGCAGCAGTAGTGCAGCGGCAGCGTGTGCATCCCGGCTTCCGGCATGTCTTGCTGGGTCAGCACGATGGTCAGCTCCTTGGCACGGTCGTTGCGGAAGTTGAAGAAAATGACGGCGTCTCCGGCCTGGATGGTGGCTATCGGACGACCCTGGGCATCGACATGGCAGACAGGTTTGACGAACTCATCGGTAACGCCTTCATCATAGGATTCCTGCATGGCCTGGACCATGTCGGTAGAGGCCTTGCCCTTGCCGTCCACCAGCAGGTCGTAGGCTGCCTTGATGCGTTCCCAGCGTTTGTCCCGGTCCATGGCATAGTAGCGGCCAATGATCGAGGCAATGGCTCCGCCGTTTTCGGAGAGTTTCTCCTCCAGGGCACGGATAAAGCCGATGCCGCTGTGAGGATCGGTATCGCGACCGTCCATGAAGCAGTGGACATAGGATTTTTCTATGCCGTAGATTTTGGAAATTTCCGTCAATTTGAACAGATGGTCCAGAGAACTGTGTACGCCGCCGTCGGAGACCAGGCCGAGAAAATGAATCTGTTTGCCGTTGTCCTTGGCATATTGATAGACGGCTTTGATTTCCGGATTCTCCAGTATGCTGTTGTCGCGGCAGGCGATATTGATTTTCACCAGGTCCTGGTAGACCACGCGACCGGCTCCGATATTCAGGTGCCCCACTTCCGAGTTGCCCATCTGTCCGTCGGGCAGGCCGACATTTTCGCCCGAGGCCTGAAGCTGGGAATGCGGGTAGGTTTTGAGCAGACTGTCCCAATAGGGAGTCGGAGTGTTATAGATGACATCTGCTTTTCCATGTTTGCCGATACCCCATCCGTCGAGGATCATCAGCATTGCTTTTTTCTTCATAATAGCTTTATTTATAATGATTTGATTTGTTTCTTGGCTTTGGCTGTCATTTTCTTGTTGGCCACAATGGCGATTTCCATGCGCCGGTTCAGCTGCCGTCCTTCCGCCGTTTCATTGGTGATGACCGGGACCATGGCTCCCTTGCCCTGTGTGAAGATATGCCTGATGCCGGCCTTGCGAAAGGTCTTCCGTATTTTCTTGGCCCTTTTCTCCGACAGGGACAGCGATATGTAGTCCGAACCGTTGTTGTCCGTATGGACATAGAGATAGAGTTGTGTCTCCGGGAAATCGCGCAGGCACTCTCTGAGATCTGTGACAACGGGCAGGAACTGTTCGCGGACATCGCTTTTGCCGCTCTTGAAAACCATGTCGGAAGGAAAAACAATGAGCACCCCTTCATCGGGCTGCCGGACCATTATCTGCTCATCGTCCAGCGTCTGCAGGATTTTGTCCCGCAGCAGCGACATCTCTTTCTTGACGGCGGCACCGGCTTCTCCACCCACCTTGGCGTCAATAATGTATTCGACTACCGTGTTTTTGAAAAGATCGTCAATGTCCCTGTCAAAGATTTCATTGGTGATTTCCTTGGGGACGGTGCAGCCGCCAAGCAGCAGCAGCAGGACAATCAAAGCGGATAAAAGCCTGTTCATACAGTCTTGCCATTGGACTGCAAAAGTAATACAAGTCGGCCGATTTTCTTCGAAAAGGAGAAAAAATACGCTGAGGGAATTGTGTTTACAATAATAATATATATCTTTGCGGCCGTAACGATGTGTCGGGGGGACGGATGTTCCTCCTTTTTTTATCCGAAAGAGGGCTTAAATGATTAGCAGAGAGACTGTTTTTCAGCTTGTTGAAAGCTGGACCGAGGCCAGAGGCTTTTTCCCCGTCGATGTCACCGTGGGGCAGGATAACCTTATTTGCGTCGAAATAGAGGCGGACAGAGGCTCTGTCCAGATTGACGATTGCGCCGACCTGAGTCGCTATATCGAAGAGCATCTGGACAGGGATAAAGAAGATTATTCCCTGGAAGTCTCCTCGGCAGGTATCGGTCAGCCTTTCAAGGTGCACCGGCAGTTTTTGAAACATGTGGGCAAGGATGTGGATGTCTGCCTCAAGGACGGTCGCAAACTGACCGGAATACTCAGCCGGGCCGGCGAGGAAGATTTCTCCGTTACGGTGCCCCGCAAAGTCAGGCCCGAGGGAGCCAAACGTCCGGTGATGAAGGAAATCGACGAGATCTATCGCTATGACCAGACGGCCTGGGTCAGGTACCGTCTTGTTTTCTGATTTCGCAATATCAAGAATATCAAAGAAATAATCATAACAAAAACAACAATGGCAAAAAAAGCAGTAACAGAAGAACGCATCAATCTGGTGGAGATCTTTTCAGATTTCAAGGAGTCCAAAAACATCGATCGCTCGACGATGATCAACGTAATTGTGGATTCGTTCCGCAGTGTCATCGCCAAGATGTACGGAACAGACGAGCACTACGATGTCATTATCAATCCTGACAACGGAGACTTTGAGATCTGGCACAACAAGGTGATTGTACAGGACGAAGAACTGACCGATCCCGACAATCAGATTTCCCTGACCGAGGCCCGGAAAATCGACGAAGATTACGAAGTCGGCGAAGAAGTGACCAACAAGGTGCATTTCAGCGAGTTCGGCCGGCGTGCCATTCTGAATCTGCGCCAGACCCTGGCTTCCAAGATCATGGAACTGCAGAAGGAAAACCTCTACAACCGTTTTTCCGAATGTATCGGCCAGCTGGTCAGCGCGGAGGTTTACCAGATCTGGAAAAAGGAAATACTGCTGCTCGACGACGAAAACAATGAGATGTTGCTGCCCAAGAGCGAGCAGATTCCGTCGGACTACTATCGCAAAGGAGAAACTGTCCGGGCCGTCATCGAGCGGGTGGACAATAAGAACAACAATCCCAAGATCATTCTGTCGAGAACCTCTCCCGCTTTCCTGGAGCGTCTTTTTGAACTGGAAGTTCCTGAGATCCATGACGGCCTGATTACCATCAAGCGCGTGGCCCGCATCCCGGGCGAACGGGCCAAGATTGCCGTCGAGTCGTATGACGACCGGATTGATCCGGTGGGAGCCTGTGTGGGTGTCAAGGGAGCCCGTATTCACGGAATCGTCCGCGAGCTGAGAAACGAGAACATCGATGTCATCAACTATACTCCGAACACCAGTCTGTTTATCCAGCGGGCCCTCAGTCCTGCCAAGATTTCTTCTATCCGACTGGACGACGATGCCCGCCAGGCTTCTGTCTGGCTTCGCCCCGAGGAGGTATCCCTGGCTATCGGCAAGAACGGTATGAATATTCGTCTGGCCAGTATGCTGACAGGCTACACTATCGATGTCTTCCGTGAAACCGATGATGTGGAGGAAGATGACATCTATCTGGACGAATTCAAGGATGAAATCGACGAATGGGTCATCAATGCCCTGAAGGCAATCGGCTGCGACACGGCTCGCAACGTGCTGGCCCTTCCGCGCGAGACACTGATCGAAAAGGCCGATCTGGAAGAATCCACTGTGGACGAGGTCCTGGCCATCTTGAAAGCCGAGTTTGACGAATCAGAAAATTAATCATATGCCGGTCAGATTACAGAAAGTAGCAAAAGAAGTTAATGTCGGAGTTTCCCGTCTGGCGGAATTCCTGCGTAAAAAGAACATCATGGTGGAGGATGACCCCAACACCAAGGTGACTGATGAGGCCTACGAGCTCTTGTGGAAAGAGTTCGGTCATGGCGAAATGCCGAAACGTGAAGAAAAGACTGCTCCTGTCGTCGAGAAACCGAAGGAAGAGGAGGTGAAACCCCTTGAGCCGGAGCCTGCCAAAGAGGAGGAGCTTACTCCTGTCGAGGAGCCGGAGCGCCCTCATTTTAAAGTACTCGGCAAAATAGACGAAGCCAGCCTTTCGCCCTCGAAAAAGAACAAGAAGGAAAAAGCCGCTCCTGCCGAAGAGGAGGAGCAGCCGACCAAGTCGGCCCCACTTCAGCAGGAAGCAGACATACCGCAGCCCGAAGCCCAGGGAGACCAGGTTGCTGCACCTTTCCAGGAGGTTCCCATCGAGGATCCTGTCAAGCCGGAGCCGACGCCGCAGCCTGTACCTCAGGCAGAAGTCACCGAAGTCGCTACAGAGCCTGAGCCGGAAGAAGCGTCTGACAAATCTGAAGACAAGGCTCCTGAAACAGTCTCGCAGGAAGCTGAAAAGACGGAGCCCCAAGAACCGGAGATATTCTCCCTGAGCCACAAACTGACAACCAACATCAAGGTGGTTTCAACCATAGACCTGGATGCCATCAACCAGTTTACCCGTCCCAAAAAGAAGAGTAAGCAGGAGAAGCAGAAAGAACAGGAGGAACGTCGTCAGCGCGAACTGGCTGAAAAGAAACAGCGCGCCGAGGCGGCCAAGTCGGGACGTCCGGACTCCGGCTCCGAAGCAGCAGGAGCCTCCGGAGACGCAGAAAAGAACCAGCCCAAGAAAAAGAGAAGCCGCATACGCGACGGCAAGATCCGTATCGAGAGTAACAGCGAATTCTCCTCGGGCAGCTATGGCAGTGAACGGTTGCGGGATGCCGGCAAGTCGGGCAGGCACGGCAAAAAGCCGGTGTTGAAGAGCGAGGTAAGCGACGAGGATGTATCGCGCCAGATCAAGGAAACTCTTGCCCGCCTGAGTTCCAAGCCCAAGAAGGGAGTCAAGTACCGTAAGGAAAAACGTGAGGCTGTCTCCTTGCGTCAGCAGGAGATGGAAGAGCGCGAGGCGCTTGAGTCGAACATTATCAAGATAACCGAGTTTGTGACGGTCAACGACCTGGCCAGCATGATGAATGTACCGGTTGTACAGGTTATATCCAAATGTATGGAAATGGGTCAGATGGTGTCCATCAACCAGCGGCTGGATGCCGAGACTATCAATATCGTGGCCGACGAATTCGGATTCACCACCGAGTATGTCAGTGCCGAAGTCATGCAGGCAATCCATGAAGACGAGGACAAGGAGGAAGATCTGGTACCGCGTCCGCCTATTATCACGGTCATGGGGCATGTCGACCACGGCAAGACCTCTCTGCTTGACTATATCCGCAATGCCAACGTGATAGCCGGCGAAGCAGGCGGTATTACGCAGCACATCGGTGCTTACAGTGTGACACTGGACGACGGCCGGGAAATCACCTTCCTCGACACTCCAGGCCACGAAGCCTTTACGGCCATGCGTGCCCGCGGTGCCAAACTGACGGATATCGCCATCATTATCGTGGCTGCTGACGACAACGTCATGCCGCAGACCGTGGAAGCCATCAACCATGCTTCCAACGCCGGTGTGCCGATAGTTTTCGCCATCAACAAGATAGACAAGCCGACGGCCGACCCCGAGCGTATCAAGCAGGAACTGGCCGAAATGAACTATCTGGTCGAAGACTGGGGAGGTAAATACCAGTCGCAGGATATCTCCGCCAAAAAGGGATTGAATGTCAAAGAGTTGCTTGACAAGGTCCTGCTTGAGGCCGAACTGCTTGACTTAAAAGCCAATCCCAACCGGCGGGCAGTGGGCAGCATCATCGAATCCTCTTTGGACAAAGGACGGGGCTACATTGCCACCGTGCTGGTGCAGAACGGAACCTTGAAAATCGGTGACATCATGGTGGCCGGTATCTATCACGGTCGTGTCAAAGCCATGTTCAACGAGCGCGGCCAGAAAATCGAAACGGCTCATCCCGGCCAGCCTGCCCTGATCCTGGGTCTGAACGGAGCTCCGCAGGCCGGTGATAACTTCAATGTGTTGGAAACAGAGCAGGAAGCCCGCGAAGTGGCCTCCAAACGCGAGCAACTGCAGCGCGAACAGGGCCTGCGGACGGGCAAGATTCTCACCTTGGCCGAAATCGGCCGCCGTATTGCCGTGGGTAATTTCCGGGAACTGAACATCATCGTCAAGGGCGATGTGGACGGTTCGGTCGAGGCGCTGTCGGATTCCCTCATAGAACTGAGTACCGAGCAGATACAGGTCAATATCATTCACAAGGCCGTCGGTCAGATCTCCGAATCGGATGTGACGCTGGCCTCTGCCTCGGACGCCATCATTGTCGGCTTCCAGGTGCGTCCTTCGCTGCCCGCCCGCCGCATGGCCGAACACGAAGGGGTGGACATCCGCTTGTATTCTGTCATCTATGCCGCCATCGAAGAAGTCAAAGCGGCTATGGAAGGTCTGCTTTCTCCTGAAATCAAGGAAGAGATCCTGGGTTCGGCAGAAGTGCGCGAGATCTTCAAAATCTCCAAAGTCGGCACGGTGGCCGGCTGTATGGTCAAGGACGGCAAAATCAAGCGCGGCTGCAAGGTGCGCCTCATCCGTGACGGTATTGTCATCTACACCGGAGATCTGGATTCCCTCAAACGCTTCAAGGACGATGCCAAGGAAGTGACCGTCGGCTTTGAGTGCGGTATGAGCATAGTCGGCTACAACGACATCAAGGTGGGCGACTACATTGAGTCGTTCGAGGAACATGAGGTAAAGCAGTCGCTCTAAAAAGATGAATGTCATAGACATCGTGGCGATTATTATTGCGGTCATCGCCCTGATCGGCGGATGCCGCAGAGGGCTGGTCAGAGCCGTCGGCAGTCTGGTGGCCCTCATCGGCAGCATCCTGATAGCCAAAAGGAGCTACGCGCAGGTCTGTCCTTGGCTGAGCGGCTTGCTGGACCAGGCCGATCCCCGGGTCGTTCAGGTGTTGTCTTTCGTAGTGATAATGCTCCTGGTCTATGTGCTGCTATCCTTGGTGGTCGGTCTGCTGGACAAACTTGTCAAGGCGGTTTTCCTGGGATGGCTCAACCGGCTGCTGGGCGGTGTCCTGTCTTTTTTGATCAGTTTCTTTGTGCTCAGCATTTTGCTCAATGTCTATGAAGTCATAGACAAGCGACATGTGCTGATTGACGAGCAAACCATAGAAGGTTCCCTTTCCTACGATACCGTACTGCATCTGGCTCCCTCTTTGTGGCCGATGCTCGGGTTCGACTCTTTCTCCTGGCCGGAACTGCCCCAGGCAAGACAGCAGGAAGATCAGAGCGGGACTATGGAACTGTAAAAGCAAATGGAAATGGAGAAATCCTCGGATAAACATATTATCGAAGAAGTCACAGCCGGCGAATACAAGTACGGCTTTACTTCCGATATTGCCACGGAGGTGATTCCCAAAGGGTTGAACGAAGAGGTGATACGCCTGATTTCGGCCAAAAAGGAAGAACCCGGCTGGCTGCTTGATTTTCGTCTGAAAGCCTTCCGCTACTGGCAAACGCTGCAGATGCCCCACTGGGCCCATCTGGATATTCCCGAGATAGATTACCAGGATATTGTCTATTATGCCGCCCCCCGCAAGGAACATCCCCGGCAGGAAGGCGAACTCGATCCCGAACTGGTCAGGACCTTCGACAAGCTGGGCATTCCGCTTGAGGAGCGGGAGATGCTTGCCGGCGGCGGTACTGCCGTCGATGCCGTCATGGACAGTGTCTCGGTCAAGACCACGCAGCAGGAAGCGCTGTCCAAACTGGGCATTATTTTCTGCTCCTTCAGCGAGGCGGTGCGCGAACACCCCGATCTGGTCAGGAAATATCTGGGCACCGTTGTCCCTTACCGCGACAACTTTTTCGCCGCCCTGAACTGCGCTGTTTTCAGCGACGGATCGTTTGTCTATATCCCCAAGGGAGTACGCTGCCCGATGGAGCTTTCCACCTATTTTCGCATCAATGCGCTCAATACCGGACAGTTCGAGCGCACACTCATCGTGGCCGACGACGATAGCTACGTGAGCTATCTGGAAGGCTGTACAGCTCCCATCCGGGATAACAGCCAGCTGCATGCCGCCATTGTCGAGATTGTCGTGCACGACCGGGCCGAAGTCAAGTATTCGACCGTCCAGAACTGGTATCCGGGCGACAGGGAGGGCCGGGGAGGCATCTATAATTTTGTCACCAAACGTTGCCTGTGCAAAGGAGTTGCCTCGAAAATCTCCTGGACACAGGTAGAAACGGGCTCGGCCATCACCTGGAAATATCCCTCCTGCGTGCTGGCCGGAGACCACAGTGTAGGCGAGTTCTACTCGGTGGCCGTCACCAATAACCGTCAGCAGGCCGACACCGGCACGAAGATGATACATCTGGGCAGTCACAGTCGCAGCACGATCGTTTCGAAAGGAATTTCCGCAGGCCGTAGCCAGAACAGCTACCGCGGCCTGGTCCGGGTCGCGGCGGACGCTGTCCAGGTACGCAACCATTCCCAGTGTGACAGCCTGCTGCTGGGCGACCGCTGTGGAGCACACACTTTTCCCTATTTGGACATTAATAACGAAACAGCAATGGTGGAGCACGAGGCGACCACCTCCAAAATAAACGAAGAGCAACTCTTCTATTGCAATCAGCGAGGCATTTCGACCGAGCAGGCCGTCGGTCTGATTGTGAACGGCTATGCCAAAGAGGTGTTGAACAAATTGCCGATGGAATTTGCCGTCGAGGCCCAAAAGCTCCTGCAAGTGTCTTTGGAGGGCAGTGTCGGATAATTAAAGAGACGAGATTATGTTATTAGAAATCAAGAATCTTCACGCCAATATCGGAGACAAAGAAATCCTTAAGGGCATTGACCTGAAAATCAACGAAGGGGAAATCCATGCCATCATGGGGCCGAACGGATCGGGCAAAAGCACGCTGTCGGCAGTGCTGACAGGCAACCCTGCCTATACGGTGACCCGGGGCGAAGTTTATTTCAAAGGGAAAAACCTGTTGGAAATGCCCCCCGAGATACGCTCCCGCGAGGGACTCTTCCTGAGTTTCCAGTATCCGGTGGAGATCCCGGGAGTCAGCATGGTCAATTTCATGCGGGCGGCGGTCAACGAACATCGCAGTTACCGCGGAGAAAAGGCCCTGAACGCCTCGGAATTCCTCAAGCTGATGCGGGAAAAGCGGGCCTTGGTGGAGATGGACAACAAACTGGCCAACCGCAGTGTCAACGAGGGATTTTCCGGCGGTGAAAAAAAACGTAACGAGATTTTTCAGATGGCCATGCTTGACCCGGTGCTTTCCATCCTGGACGAAACTGACAGCGGCTTGGATATCGATGCCCTGAGAATCGTTGCCGAAGGTGTGAACCGAATACATACCCCTCAAAAGGCCTGCGTGGTCATCACCCACTATCAGCGTCTGCTGGACTACATCCGGCCGGACATTGTCCATGTGCTCTATCAGGGTCGCATTGTCAAAACGGACGATTTCTCACTGGCTGTCCGGCTCGAGAAGGAGGGTTACGACTGGATCAAACAGGAACTGGGAGAATAAGATGGAGACACTGGAAACATATCGTCGCTTGTATGAAAACTATCGCGAAGTCCTGCGGGCCGGTTCCGCCCCGCTGATGGATGCCTGTCGCGACCAGGCTGCAGCCTGTTGGCTGCAGGCCGGTTTCCCTTCCACAAAGTCGGAGTCCTATCGGCATTGCGATCTGAAGGAGGCCCTTTCCATAGATTACGGAATGAATCTATATCGGTTGGGTGTCCCGGCTCATCCCGGCGATGTTTTCCGCTGCGATGTCCCTACGCTGTCAACACAGCTGTTTTTCATCGTCAACGACCTGTACTATCCCGGCAAGCAACCCGTGCAGCTGCCCGAAGGTGTCCTTTGCGGCAGCCTGACCACCTTGATGCGCGAGCATGCCGGGCGTCTGCGTCCCTACTATGACCAGTTGCGGTGTCAGGGCACTGATGCCATGGCGGCTATGAACACGGCCTTCTGCCAGGACGGTTTCTTGCTGTTCGTCCCCCGTGGCGTAGTTGTCGACAAACCCATTCAGCTCATACAGATGTTTCAGGGGGAAATCGACATCATGGCTACCCGCCGTCTGCTGGTAGTGCTCGAAGAGGGAGCCTCGGCCACCCTGATCGTCTGTGACCATGCTATCTCGCAGAGCCGGTATTTTTCCAATCAGGTGGCAGAAATATATGTAGGCAAAAACGCCGGTCTTTCCTATTACGAAATGGAGATGACCCACGATAGGACTTGCCGGGTGGCCAATACCTTTATCCGTCAGGACGAGGGCGCGCGTTTCGTCACTCAGCAGTCGGGCCTGGAGAATGGCCTTACCCGGAACAACCTTTCTCTGACCTTCGTCGGCCGTCATGCCTCGGCCTCCTTGTCTGGACTGACCCTTGTCAGCCGTCGTCAGAAGACCGACAATCATGTCCTGGTCGATCATGCCGCTCCCGACTGCCAGAGCGACCAGTTGTATAAATATGTGCTGGACGACGAGGCCCGGGCCGTTTTCGGCGGGCGTGTGCTGGTGCGGCCCGATGCACAGCGGACGCAGGCCAGTCAGTTGAGTGCCGGACTGTGCAATACCGATAAGGTCAGCATGCTGGCCCAGCCTCAGTTGGAGATCTATGCCGACGATGTGAAATGCGGCCATGGATCGGCCACGGGCCAGATCGACGAGAATGCTCTTTTTTATATGAGACAGCGCGGACTGAGCGAAGAAGAGGCCCGTATGTTTCTGAAATATGCCTTCGCCTCGCAGGTAATCGACCGCATCGAGTTGGAGCCCTTGAAGGACCGTATGCGTATGCTGGTGGGCAAGCGTTTCCGGGGCGAACTGGCCAAGTGCATCGACTGCAAAATTTGTCCTTAGAAGTAAAGTATGTTGGAGATTAGCAAGATACGCGGGGAATTCCCCATATTGTCGGAGAAAGTCTATGACCGTCCGCTGGTCTATCTCGACAATGCCGCCACGACCCAGAAGCCTTGGCCGGTGATCCGTTGTCTGGAAGAAGGCTATCGCAGACACAATGCCAATGTCCATCGCGGAGTCCATTTCCTGAGCCAGACCGCTACGGAAGCTCATGAGTCGGCCCGCTCCAGGGTCGGCCGTTTTCTGAATGCGGCCTCGGCAGAGGAGATTGTCTTTACCCGCGGCACCACCGAGTCGGTCAATCTGGTGGCTTTTTCCTTTGGTGAAACCTATTGCCGTGAGGGTGACGAAATCGTGGTCTCCGTCATGGAGCACCATTCCAATATCGTGCCCTGGCAGATGCTCTGCGAGCGCCGGAAGATGCGTCTGAAGGTGATTCCGATGAATGATCGGGGAGAGTTGCAGCTTGACGAATACGAAAAACTGCTCGGCCCGCGTACCCGGCTCGTAGCGGTGACTCATGTATCCAATGTGCTGGGGACGGTCAATCCCGTCGGGGAGATCATCGCCATCGCCCATCGTCACCAGATACCCGTCTTTGTGGACGGAGCCCAGGCCGTGCCGCACAGGAAGGTCGATGTTCAGGCGCTGGATGCCGATTTCTACGCATTCTCAGCCCATAAGGTCTATGGTCCTACCGGTCTGGGAGTCCTGTACGGGAAAAAGAAGTGGATGGACGAAATGCTGCCTTACCAGGGTGGTGGTGAAATGATAGAACAGGTCCGTTTTGACAAGACCACCTACAATGTCCTGCCTTTCAAGTTTGAAGCCGGCACACCTGACTTTATCGGCACGACGGCGCTGGCTGCCGCCCTGGATTATGTGGAGACTCTCGGGATGGGGGAGATATCGGACTACGAAAACCAGCTCCTGCAATACACTCAGGAACGCCTTGCCGCCTTGCCCGGCATGAAGATTTACGGACAGGCGGCCGACAAGGAGTCTGTCGTTTCTTTCCGTCTGGGCGGGATTCACCCCTACGACACCGGCCTGCTGCTCGACAAACTGGGGGTGGCCGTCCGTACCGGACACCACTGTGCCCAGCCCCTGATGGAGCGCCTGGGCATCGACAGCTGTGTCCGGGCTTCGCTGTCGTTCTATAATACCCGTGAAGAAATAGATGCACTATGTGCTGCGCTGGAGCGCATCCGCAAAATGTTTTAAAGTATCGCTATGATGACTGTCAATGAAGTGCAGGAGGATATCATCGCCTCCTTTGCCGAACTGGAAGACTGGATGGACAAGTATCAGCTGCTCATCGACATGGGCAACGATCTGAAGCCGCTTGACGAACAATACAAAAAACCACAATACTTGATTGAAGGCTGCCAGAGCCGGGTCTGGCTTTATGCCCGCTTTGACAGAGAGAGCGGCCGGGTCTTCTACGAAGCGGAGAGCGATACGGTGATAGTCAAGGGACTGGTCTTTCTGCTGCTTAAAGTATTATCCGGCCGTACGCCGGACGAAATTCTGGGTGCCGACCTTTTCTTCATTGAGCAAATCGGACTCAAAGAACACCTTTCGCCGACCCGTTCCAACGGTCTGCTGTCGATGGTCAGGCAGATACGCTCTTACGCGCAGGTCTTCAAGCTGAAGGCCTAAGCCCTGTCCTCTTCCAGGGCGGTATCCTTTTTTTTGTGCCGCAGACCCTGCCAGACAAAATAGGCGACTATCAGTATGCCGATTCCCAGAAATCCGTAGCCGATTTCATGGCTGTAGCGGTTGACCGTGTCCATGAGCTGGTCTTTGGGCAGTATCCGATAGAAATAGTAGCCCAGACCGGCCAGCACGGCATTCCAGATGCCGGCTCCTATGGCTGTATATAGCAGGAAGACCGACAGCTTCATGCGGGCCAGTCCGGCCGGAATGGAAATCAGTTGCCGGACCACAGGAATGAGCCGTCCAATCAGGGTAGATACGATACCGTGTTTACGGAAGAACTCCTCGGCCCTTTCTATTTTTTCACCGCTGAGCAGCAGCATGTGTCCCAGCCGGCTGTCGGCGAACTTGTAAATCAGCGGCCGGCCGATCCAAAGCGAGAGGTAATAGTTGACAAGCGCGCCCAGGCAGGCTCCTACCGTAGCGAAAACAATCACCAGAAATATGTTCAGCTCACCGGCAGCCGCGTTGTAGGCGGCCGGTGCGACGACGATTTCCGAAGGGAAGGGGATGAAAGAGCTCTCAAGGGCCATCAGCAGTGTCACCGTCCAATAGTTCAGGTGGTCCAGGCACCATTGGATAAAAGCAAGCGATTCCATAGTGCAGACTTATTCTTTCCCTTTTTCCAGCAAATCAAAACGGGCCATGACCGAGTAGTTTAGCTCGATCTTCTCAAATTCAAGTTCCGGAGCATCTTCTTCCAGGACAGCCTCATCCATGGTCACCATGGCACGGCTCTTCATGGCCAGGTTGTAGCGGACAGGGGAATTGTTGTATTCTACGATGTTGAGGGCTGCCCCGACGCTCTGCCCGATGGCGGCGGCCATTTCCTGGGCCTTGGTCTTGGCATTGACAATAGCTTTTTTCTTGACTTCCATCTTGAGGCTTTCAATCTGTGAGTGGTCGGTCTTCACAATCGACAGATTGGAGATACCGACGGCCTCCAGGCGCTGGAACACCTTGCCGGCCAAGTTGGCGGTCCCTACTTTGAGCTGGTATTCCTTGCTGGTGCGAATGGCACTGCTCTTGATCCAGTAGTGGCGGAAATTGCTGGCCATGTCGCTCACCGAAAGCTGTTTTTCGATATCGATGCCGAGGGCTTTCAGCTCTCTGACCATGTTCCTTTCAAGTACCTCTACCTTCACCTTTTGCTTGTCGGTTTCCTGCAGCAGGATGCGGATATAGATCTCATCGGGGACGACCAGCATTTTGGCTTCGCCCTGCACTTCGATGTAGGGACGGTCGAGATAGTTCTTTTCCTGTGCGGAAAGACTGAGTGCGCAGAGGCACAGCAGGAAGGCAGTCAGATGTTTCATATCATTTTATTTTGGTCATGAGCGGCAAAAGTAATTATTTTTCCGTACTTTTGCGCGATTTTTGAAAGTTATAAATTATTTGGGGTAAAGTGCCCCGCAGAAAAGAAAGTTTTATGCAAGCTCCATTTGTCAAGACCATTGACTTGGGTGATGGCAGAACCATTACCCTGGAAAACGGAAAGCTGGCCAAGCAGGCCGACGGTTCCGTGATGTTGCGAATGAACAACATTGTTCTGCTCGCAACCGTATGTTCGGCCCAAGAGGTCACTCCCGGAACGGATTTCATGCCGCTGACCGTTGAGTACAAAGAAAAATTCGCCGCTGCCGGCCGTTTTCCCGGCGGCTTTACCCGTAGAGAAGGCCGTGCCTCGGATTATGAAATCCTGACCTCGCGTCTGGTGGACCGTGCCCTTCGGCCGCTGTTCCCCGACAACTATCATGCCGACACCATCGTACAGGTGACCCTGTATTCGGCCGACGACAACTGCGACGGCGACATGCCCGATGCTCTGGCCGGTCTGGCAGCCTCGGCAGCTCTGGCCTGCTCGGATATTCCCTTTAACGGTCCTATCTCCGAAGTCCGTGTGGCCCGTATCGACGGCCAGTTCAAGATTAACCCGACTTCGGCCGAACTTCGTACCGCCGACATGGACATCATGGTCGGTGCTACCATCGACAACATCATGATGGTCGAAGGCGAGATGCAGGAGGTTCAGGAAGCCGATCTGCTCGAAGCCCTCAAGGTGGCTCATCAGGCCATCAAGGTGCAGTGCCAGGCTCAGATCGAGCTGGCCGAAATGGCCGGTAAGACCGTCAAGCGTGAGTACTGCCACGAAGTGAACGACGAGGACCTGCGCCGCGACGTTCGCGAGAAAACCTATGCCAAGGCCTATGCCTGTGCCGCTTCCTGCAATACCGACAAGCATTCCCGCGAAGCCAACTTCAAAGCCATCATGGACGAGTACCTCTCCACCATGACCGAAGAGGAACAGGAAGAAAAAGCCGAAATGGTGGGTCGCTATTACCACGATGTAGAGCGCGATGCCATGCGCCGTTGCGTGCTGGACGAAGGCAAGCGTCTGGACGGCCGCAAGACCAACGAGATCCGTCCCATCTGGTGCGAAGTCGATCCGCTGCCCGGTTGCCACGGTTCGGCCATCTTCACCCGCGGCGAAACCCAGTCGCTGAGTTCTGTCACGCTGGGCACCAAACTCGACGAGAAGATTGTCGATGATGTCCTGAACCAGACCCCCGAGCGTTTCCTGCTCCATTATAATTTCCCGCCTTTCTCGACGGGTGAGGCCCGTGCTCCGCGTGGTGTCGGCCGTCGTGAGATCGGTCACGGCCATCTGGCCTGGCGTGCGCTGAAGGCCATGCTGCCCAAGGATTATCCCTACGTATTGCGCGTGGTTTCCGATATTCTGGAATCGAACGGCTCCTCTTCGATGGCCACCGTCTGTGCCGGCTGTCTGGCCCTGATGGATGCCGGTGTGCCTCTCAGGAAGCCGGTGGCCGGTATCGCCATGGGTCTGATCAGTGAAAACAAAGGGACCAACTATCGCGTCCTGTCCGATATCCTGGGTGATGAAGACCACCTGGGCGACATGGACTTCAAGGTGACCGGTACCCGCGACGGTATCACCGCCACCCAGATGGATATCAAGGTGGACGGTCTTTCGTACGAGATTCTGGAGAAGGCTCTGAATCAGGCCCGCGAAGGTCGTCTGCACATTCTGGACAAGATTACTGAAACCCTGCCCGCTCCGCGTCCCGACCTCAAGCCCAATGCTCCGCGTCTGGAAGTCATCTTCATCCCGAAGGAATTCATCGGTGCAGTCATCGGCCCTGGCGGCAAGATTATCCAGGGTATGCAGGAGGAGACAGGTGCTACGATTACCATCGAGGAAATCGACGGACAGGGTCGTGTCGAGATTGCCGCCGTCAACAAGGCTTCGATTGATGCCGCCCTGGCCAAGATCAATGCCATCGTGGCCATTCCCGAAGTGGGCAAGGTCTATCAGGGCAAGGTGCGCTCCATCATGCCTTATGGCGCCTTCGTGGAGTTCCTGCCTGGCAAGGACGGCTTGCTCCACATTTCCGAAATAGAGTGGAAGCGTCTGGAGACCGTCGAGGAGTCCGGCCTGAAGGAAGGCGACGAAATCGAGGTCAAGCTGCTCGACATCGATGCCAAGACGGGCAAGTTCAAACTCTCCCGCAAGGTGCTGCTCGAGAAGCCCGAAGGTTATGTCGAGCCCGCCGAACGCGAACGTCGTCCGCGTCCTGAGCGCGGTGACCGCCCCGACCGAGGCGAACGTCGTCCCCACGGCGAGCGTGGTGACCGTCGTCCCCGTGGTGAAAACAACGGTGAATCCCAGCCTGTTGCCGAATAATCGACAGATTGAGTGATATTTGTAAAGAGGGTGACCCTAAGTCATCCTCTTTTTTAGTGAGCCACCGAAGTCTCACAAAAAACCCTTCGCCGCTCCCTGTCCCTCCAACCTGCCGCCACCTGCCGACTCGTAGAGCCGTGGCCTGCGGTGAAAGGGCAGCACCCTACGCAGCACAGCCACCGTGGTGTACCACTGGGTCTCCCTGTCCAATATGTTTGGAATGCTCACGAGTGTTAAATCACATTAATGTCATCGTTATTTATTGTAAAGGCTGTTTGATTCCATATCTGCGCAGGATATTTTTGCCCAAAACGAAAGGTATGTTTGCAAAATATCCGTCTCGGTATATTCATGTCCTGCTGACAGCGTTTCTTTTGCTGTGCTTTGCTGGTAGCCTTTTTGCCGCCGGAAGCTATAGGCACTACCTTCCCGGCGGCTCAGTGATGGTGGAGACCGTCTCACCTGGCAGTACTTAACCTGTCGGCAAAGATTCTCCAGCCTTGGCTGAATAAAACCTGAACGTTTTGGGGTCATTCTTCTACCTTACTACTATCTTACCACAAAGAACCTTCAAAGAAGGCACAAAGAAGGTACGGCCGAATTTGGTTGTCAGATTACAGTCTTACGACTGAACCCGGTTGACGGGTTAATGACAGTGAAAGCCTAGCCCGATTTGGAAATATGAAAAGGAAATCATACCTTTGACAATCTTGTATCTGCCGCTATAACAGAAAATAAAAAGAGAATGAACGAGAAAGAAAGGACTTGTGTGCTGGCCGAATATGGCTCTTTGGGCGAAGCGGCTGTGATCAAAGGTCTGCTGGAGGCCAACGGGATAGACAGTTTCATCTCCGACAGGGGAGCCAACAGTCTATGGCCTGTAGGGACTTCCAGTGTCATCAGTGTCCGGCTGAATATTCTGGAAAAGGACCTGGAAAAAGCAAAGGCGGTTTTGGCCGCCGCCGAAACCGCAGAGAATTCCGATTAAAAAAGGGAAAGGGCTGTCAAGGCCGGGGTCAGTCGGCGTTTTGTCCGGAATCCGGCTTGGATCCGTGCCTGTGGTGACGGTGGCGGTGTCTCTTCCCTGTTTGTGGAGCTGCCGTCTCGGTCCTGGCCGTAGAGCCCGTGGCCTCCTGAGCCGGTCGCGGTTGCTTTTGTGGGGTTTCCCGGCGCTGCGGTTTCGGGGAACTGCCCGAATGCTGTTGGGGACGTTTTTTGTCTTTGCGCTGCGAACGCCCGTCTCCTTTTGGGGAACCTTTCCCTCTTCGCCGGTATTTTTCGGGATGATGTTCGGGTGTTTCCCCTAACTCTGCGGGGACGGCCCCTTTGTCGATTTCTTTTTCCAGGAACTGCTCGATCTGGGCAAAGCGATACTGGTCGTCCTCGGAGACGAAGGTCACGCCGCTGCCTTTTTCACCGGCACGGGCGGTGCGGCCGATGCGATGCACATAGTCTTCCGGGTCGTGAGGCACATCGTAGTTGATGACCATGGTGATGTCGTCGATGTCGATGCCGCGCGAGACAATGTCGGTGGCCACCAGGACGTTGGTCTGTCCGCTCTTGAACTGGTACATCACCTGGTCGCGCTGAGCCTGGTCCAGGTCGGAGTGCATGTCGATCACCTGAAGACCTTTCTGACGCAGGATGCGATAGACTTCCTTGACCTTGATTTTGGACGAGGCGAAAATCAGCACTTTCTCGGTCGGTTTCAGATCGGCGAGCAGGTGCTGGACCAGGGTGGGTTTCTGTTTCTCGTAGCAGATATAGGCTGTCTGGCTGATGTTCTCGTTGGGTTTGGACACGGCCAGCCTCACTTCGACGGGATTGACCAGGATCTTTTTGGCCAGCTCGCGGATCTTGGGCGGCATGGTGGCCGAAAAGAGCATGTTCTGCCGGCGTTTGGGCAGCTCGGCGATGACTTGCAGGATGTCGTCGATAAAGCCCATGTCGAGCATACGGTCGGCCTCGTCCAGCACGAAATGGTTCACATGGGTCAGATCTATGAGTCCGAGCTTGATATAGGAGAGCAGCCGGCCGGGCGTGGCAATGATGATGTCGGCACCGGCATCCAGGCCTTTTTTCTGCTGGGCCCAGACCAGGCCGTCGTTACCCCCGTAGATAGCTACGGAAGACACAGGCAGATAGTAGGCAAAGCCCTCGACCTGCTGGTCGATCTGCTGGGCCAGCTCCCGGGTGGGCACCATGATGACGGCATGGATGGCCGGATCGGCAGGCTGGTCCAGGAGCAGATGGTTGAGGATAGGCAGCAGGTAGGCGGCGGTTTTGCCTGTGCCCGTCTGGGCGCAGCCGATCAGATCGTGTCCTTCGAGCAACAGGGGTATGGCTTGTTCCTGGATGGGCGTGCATTGGCGGAAGTTCATGTCCCAGAGTCCGTCGAGAATGTCGTCTTCCAAATCGAGTTCTTCAAAAGTCATGCGGCAGAGGTTATGGGGAAGGCTTTTGGCTCTTTCCCCGACAGGGAGAGCCTTGCTCCGTGTTCTTATTCTGGCCGCAAAGTTAAAGAAAATAAGTCAATCAGCCTAATTACGGGTAAGACAAATACAGGTAATTGGTCTGGGCCGGGTACTCTGCCGCCAGCGTATCAATCTGATTGACAATGGGAAGAATGCCCAGTTCTTTCCGCCACTGGCGGACAAGGAGCACCGCCTGCTCCATCTTCATATATTCTTCCATGCCCAACGCCCGGGCTATCTGGAAATCGGAGAAACCATAGACTTTGGCCTCGTGCAGAATCTCGATAAAAAGGGGATCCTCAATATATTCGAGAGCTCCTTCTTCGCCCGGATCACTTGCCAGCCGGGCAATCTGTCGGAACTCCTGCAGACGGAAGTCTATGTCCACAATGTGTTTCAACTTTTGCAGAAACCAACAGTCTATTCTTGTGAGCTGATGTATTTGTTCGACCGTATAGCCAAGCTGCAAGGCTTTTGAGATAACGAAAACGCGGATGTCTGTGGGATCATGCAGCGCAGAGGGGATATCCTTTATTCCCAGGTCGTGGTTCTCTACAAACCCGTGCATCCCCTGACAGGTCATTCGCAGCGCTTTCTGCAGCACTTCTTCAAAATTGCGACCGATGGCCATCACTTCGCCGACGCTCTTCATGGAGGAGCCCAGCATACGTTCCACGCCGGGAAATTTTGTCAGATCCCAGCGGGGAATCTTGCAGACGACATAGTCAAGAGCCGGTTCAAAAAAGGCTGAAGTGGTTTTTGTCACGGCATTTTTCAGTTCAAAAAGTCCATAGCCCAGTCCGAGTTTGGCGGCCACAAAGGCCAGGGGATAGCCGGTGGCTTTCGAGGCCAGTGCCGACGAGCGCGACAGGCGTGCATTCACCTCGATGACACGGTAGTCATCGGACATGGGATCAAGGGCATACTGGACATTGCACTCTCCGACGATGCCGAGATGCCGGATGATCTTGATGGCCAGGGCTCGCAGTTGGTGGTATTCATGGTTGCTGAGCGTCTGCGAGGGAGCCACTACAATAGACTCTCCTGTATGGATTCCCAGAGGATCGAGGTTCTCCATGTTACAGACAGTGATACAGTTGCCGTAGCGGTCGCAGACCACTTCATATTCTATTTCTTTCCATCCCTTCAGGCTTTTTTCCACCAGTACCTGATCGGAGAACGAGAAGGCCTCTTCGGCTTGTCTTTCCAGTTCTTCCTGATTGTCACAGAATCCGGATCCGAGTCCGCCGAGCGCATAGGCGGCGCGAAGGATGACCGGAAAACCCAGTTCCCCGGCGGCCTGATGCACTTCTTCTGTCGAGCCGCAGGCGACACTCTCGATGGTTTTTATATGGATTTCGTCCAGCCGCTTTACAAAAAGATCCCGGTCTTCAGTGTCCATGATGGCTTGCACGGGCGTGCCCAGCACCTGCACTCCGTATTTTTCCAGTACTCCGCTTTGGAAAAGCTCCACACCGCAGTTCAGGGCCGTCTGCCCTCCGAAAGACAGCAGGATTCCGTCGGGACGCTCTTTTTCGATGACACGCTCGACGAATTTGGGTTGCACGGGAAGGAAATATATCTTGTCGGCCACTCCCGCGGAGGTTTGTACCGTGGCGATATTGGGATTGATGAGTACGGTTTCGATCCCTTCTTCCTTCAAGGCTTTCAGTGCCTGTGAACCGCTGTAGTCAAATTCGCCGGCCTGGCCGATTTTAAGGGCGCCGCTGCCCAGCAGCAATACTTTTTGGATGGGATGGACTGTCATAGGCTGTGGTTTTTGTAGGCTTGCAGATATTGACAAAAAACATCAAACAGGAATTCCGTATCGACCGGGCCGGAGCAGGCTTCCGGATGGAACTGTGCCGACAGCCACGGATGATGTCTGTGCCGGATGCCTTCGTTCGATCCGTCGTTCATGTTGACAAACAAGGGCTCCCAATCTTCGGGCAGGGTCGAGCTGTCCACGGCATAGCCGTGATTCTGGGAGGTAATAAAACACCGGGTGCTGCCAACCTGCTGTACAGGCTGGTTGTGGCTACGGTGTCCGTATTTCAGTTTGTAGGTCTTGGCTCCTGCCGCCTTGGCCAGCAGCTGGTTGCCCAGGCAGATGCCCATGCATGGCTTCACGACGGGCTGTTGCAGGAATGTCCTGATATGCTCGACGGTCTCCCGACAGATTTCGGGGTCTCCCGGCCCGTTGGTCAGGAACAGGCCGTCGAAGTCGAGAAGGTTGAAATCGTAGTCCCAGGGTACACGCACCACCTCAATACCGCGTCGGAGCAGGCAACGGACAATATTGGCCTTTACACCGCAGTCCACCAGAACTACCCGAAACAAAGTCTTACCGGCAGGGGTATAGCGGACAACTTCGCGGCAACTGACCCGCTCCACCCAGTTGGTGCTGCCATAGTCTTCGAACTGCATTGTCTGCTCTTCCCGGAAGACGATTCTTCCAGTCATGACTCCCTGCTCGCGCAAGTGCAAGGTCAACCGGCGGGTATCAATGCCCGTCAGGGCGGGAATCTGCTCTCTTTGCAGCCATGAGGCCAGGGATTCCCGGGCGTTCCAATGGGAATAGGCTCGGCTGTAGTCGGAGACAATCAAGGCGGCGGGATGAATGCGGTCGCTCTCCGTGAAAACCGGCAGTCCGTCGGCTCCGTTGTCGACCGGAGGGACCCCGTAATTGCCGATAAGCGGATAGGTCATGACCAGTATCTGCCCGGCATAGCTGGGGTCTGTCAGACTTTCAGGATAACCTGTCATGGCAGTATTGAAGACTACCTCCCCACTGATGTTCTTTTGAAATCCGAACGACTGGCCGACATAGCGGCTGCCGTCGTCAAGTATCAATACTGCATCCATTTCTCAATATGCTTGTTCGTGAATCCCTTTTATGGCGCGACCGCTCGGATCGTTCATGTTCTTGAAGGCCGCATCCCACTGTAGGGCGACGGCCGTGGAGCAGGCAACGCTGGCTTCCTGGTTGACACTGCGTGCGGCAGAGTCGCTGGGGAAATGCTCGGCAAAAACAGAGCGATAGTAGTATTCTTCCTTGTTGAGCGGCGGGTTGACGGGAAAGCGCTCGGCGGCATGGGCCATCTGCTCGTCGCTGACAGCCTGGGCTGTCATCTGTTTGAGGGTATCGATCCAACTGTAGCCCACCCCGTCGCTGAACTGCTCTTTCTGTCGCCAGGCGATTTCGGCAGGCAACATGTCGGCAAAGGCTTCGCGGACGATCTTCTTTTCGATTGTAAAATCGGCCGATCCGGGTGTCTTCGGCCCGCACATCTTCGCCTCCGGGTTGAGGCGCATGGCAACATCGAGAAACTCCTTGTCGAGGAAGGGGACACGTCCTTCGACTCCCCAGGCCGAAAGACTTTTGTTGGCGCGGAGGCAGTCGTAGAGGTAGAGTTTGCTCAGTTTGCGAAGGGTCTCTTCGTGGAAGGCCTTGGCATCTGGGGCTTTATGAAAATACAAATATCCGCCGAACACTTCGTCGGCTCCTTCTCCGCTGAGCACCATCTTGATGCCCGTCGATTTGATGACCCGGGCCAGCAGATACATTGGTGTGGAGGCCCGGACGGTGGTGACATCGTAGGTCTCGATGAAATAAATGACATCACGGAGGGCATCGAGACCTTCCTGGAGAGTATAGTTGATTTCGTGGTGGACGGTTCCGATATGATCGGCTACGAGCCGGGCCTTGGCCAGATCCGGAGCCCCTTTCAGTCCCACGGCAAAGGAGTGCAGACGGGGCCAGTAGGCTTTGGTCCGGGAGTTGTCTTCGATACGCATCTCCGAGTATTTTTCTGCAATGGCGGAAATCACCGAAGAATCGAGTCCTCCGCTGAGCAGTACACCGTAGGGCACGTCGCTCATCAGCTGGCGCTTTACGGCTGCCTCAAGGGCCTGGCGGACTGCTGTCACAGAGGCCGGGTTGTCTTTGACGGCCTCGTATTGCATCCAGTCGCGGCGGTAATACCTCTTCATGCCTGGTTCTTTGCTCCAAAAATAATGTCCGGGCAGAAAAGGTTCATAGCGTTCACATTGTCCTTCGAGCGACTTCAGTTCGGAGGCCACATAGACTGTGCCGTCCGGGTCGTAACCGATATACAGGGGAATTACCCCGATGGGATCCCGGGCAATCAAAAACCCGTCCCGCTGCTCATCATAAAGGACAAAGGCAAAAATGCCGCTGATGTCTTCGAGAAAGGCAATGCCTTTTTCCCGATACAGAGCCAGGATCACCTCACAGTCCGATCCTGTCTGAAATTCGTACCGGCCGGCAAAACGACGTCGGATTTCCTGGTGGTTGTAGATTTCGCCGTTCACTGCCAGCACTTGTCTGCGGTCGGATGAAAACAAGGGCTGTCCACCGCTTTCGGGATCGACGATGCTGAGCCGTTCGTGTGCGAGAATGGCAGAACCGCCGCACCAGATGCCACTCCAATCAGGGCCCCGATGACGGATCTTCTGACTCATCTGCAAGGCTTTCCGACGTAGGTCGGGCGTTTGCTCCTTCACATTCAGGATGGCTGTTATTCCACACATATTCAGAGATTATTTCAAGACGGTTTCTACATAGCTGACAAAGGCCTGATTGACCATGCGTGTGCCGCCCGGCGTGGGAAACTTGCCGGTAAAATACCAGTCGCCGGGATGATTCGGGCAGGCCTCGTGCAGTCCTTCGATACTCTGAAACACCAGTTCGACGGGCGACAGCATTCCTTGTGGCCGAAGCATCTCCACAATTTTCAGGTTGATTTCTTCGACTGAGAAGGGGGCATAGATGGCACGGACATGGTTTTCGGAGTCCGGTTCTGTCTTGCACAGGCGGTAGGTGTCATCAATCAAGGCCTGCATGTTCCGTTGCCTGATGAGGGCGACGGCGGCGCGGAAGGCGCAGAGTTCCTCGAGCCGCGACATGTCGATGCCATAATAGTCCGGATAGCGGATCTGCGGTGAACTGGACACGATTACGATTTTCCTGGGGTGAAGGCGGTCGAGGATTTTCAGGATGCTTTCTTTCAGCGTGGTGCCCCGCACGATGGAATCGTCGATGATGACCAGGTTATCCTGACCGTCCCGTACACTGCCGTAGGAGACATCATAGACATGGGCTGCCAGGTCGTTGCGTGCGTTGCCTTCGGTGATGAAGGTCCGCAGTTTGATGTCTTTCCACACCACTTTCTCGATGCGGACATCATGATGGAGTTTTCGTACGCCGTCGGTCATACCGTAGAAAGCGACTTCGGCTGTATTGGGGATATAGGAGAAGACGGTATTGTCCACGTCGCCGTCGATAGCCTTCATGATGGCCGGCATCAGCTGCTCTCCCAAACGCTTGCGCTCCTGGTATATATCCCGGTCGGATCCGCGGCTGAAATAGATTCGTTCGAAGGAACAGGCAGCATAGTTCTGTCGGGGCAGGATCTGCTCCAAAAGGCTGTGTCCGTTCTTGTGGACAACCAGCGCCTGCCCCGGTTGCAGTTCGGAAATATCTTCAGCTGCAAGATCGAAGGTGGTCTGAATGACGGGACGTTCGCTGGCCAGGACGATGATTTCCTCGTCTTGGTAGTAGAAGGCCGGACGGATGCCCCAGGGGTCGCGCATGGCGAACATCTCCCCCGAGCCTGTCAGACCGCACATCACGTATCCGCCGTCGAAATGGCTCATGGAGGTCCGCAGTACGTTGGCTATCTGTAGATTGTCTTCTATGTATTCTGTGATGTCAGAACCCTCCATCCCTTTGTCTTTAGCCTCTTGAAAGAGTCGCTCCACTTCGCGGTCGAGACGGTGCCCCATCAGTTCCAAGGTGATGAAAGAATCCCCGTTGAGGCGGGGTGACTGGCCTTGCCGGGTGAGCAATTGGAACACTTCTTCGATGTTGGTCATGTTGAAGTTGCCACAGAGGCAGAGATTTTTGGCCCGCCAGTTGTTGCGGCGCAAAAAGGGATGAACGTAGTTCAGCCCGCTTTTCCCTGTCGTGGAATAGCGCAAGTGTCCCAAATAGAGTTGTCCCGCGAAGGAATCGTCGATTTGCCGGAAAATATCGGCAATAGCCTCCTTCCCTTCAGCTCTTCGTCGGTGCATATATTCCTCTCCGGCCGGAGCGTCAAGATTGACACAGGCCATGCCGGCTCCTTCCTGGCCGCGGTTGTGCTGTTTCTCCATCATCAGGTAGAGTTTGTTCACCCCGTACTTCCACGAGCCGTACTTTTCCTGGTAATATGCCAGGGGTTTGAGCAGGCGGATCAGAACCACGCCGCATTCATGCTTTAGCTGTTCCATGGGTACAAGCCTTGATGAAATCAATAAACAAGGGATGGGGTAGCAGCACTGTCGAGGAATATTCCGGATGGAACTGGGTGCCGATATACCATTGCAACTGCGGTATTTCCACAATTTCCACCAGATTGGCAACTGGATTGATGCCCACGCATTTCATGCCGTGTGACTCGAATTCCGTCTGGTAGGTGTTGTTGAATTCGTAACGGTGACGATGACGTTCTTTGATGAGTTCTTCCCGGCCATAAGCTTCCCAGGCCTTGCTTCCCCTGACAAGTTCGCATTCGTAGCTCCCCAGTCGCATGGTACCGCCCAGTTGCGTGATGTTCTTCTGCTCTTCCATGATGTCGATGACATTGTGTGGAGTCTGGTCGTCCATTTCGAGGCTGTTGGCATCGGTATAGCCCAATACGTTGCGGGCAAATTCGACGACCATCATCTGCATGCCCAGGCAGATGCCGAAGGTGGGGACATCGTGGGTGCGTCCGTATTTCGCCGCGATGATTTTGCCCTCTGTGCCACGTTTGCCGAATCCCGGGCAGATGACCAGACCGGCCATATCCTTGAGTTTCTGAGCTACGTTCTGAGAAGTGATTTCTGCACTGTTGATGAAGTGAAGTCTTGTCTTCACATCATTGTAGATGCCTGCCAGATTCAGGCTTTCGCGGATGCTCTTGTAAGCATCTTGCAGGTCGTATTTGCCTACCAGCGCCACATGCACCTCGCGTGTAGCTCGCCGCTGCTTGTTGAGAAACTCGTGCCAGGCTTTCATAGCTGGTGTTTCTCCCACCGGGATGCCGATTTTGCGCAGGATGGCGGCATCAAGTCCTTGTTGCTGCATGCTGACGGGGACTTCGTAGATGCTGGGCATATCTTCGCTTTGCACGACACATTCGAGATCCACATTACAGAACGATGCAACCTTCATGCGCAGCGCATTGTCAAGGTGGCGCTCTGTACGAAGTACCAGAATGTCAGGCTGGATACCCATGCCCTGCAGTTCCTTGACCGAGTGCTGCGTGGGTTTCGTCTTCAGCTCGTCGGCGGCTTTCAGGTAGGGCACATAGGTCAGATGCACACAAACAGCGTCGCGTCCCAGCTGCCAGCGCAACTGCCGGATGGCTTCCATGAACGGAGCGCTTTCGATGTCGCCAATCGTGCCGCCCACCTCCGTGATGACAAAGTCGAGCTGTTCGTCTTTTTCGTTTTCTCTGAGCATCCTCCGCTTGATTTCATCAGTAATATGCGGTACCACCTGAATGGTCTTGCCCAGGTAGTCGCCGTGCCGCTCCCGGTCGATGACGGTTTTGTAGATACGTCCCGTGGTGATGGAGTTGTTGGCGGAAGTATGTATTCCCGTAAAGCGTTCGTAGTGTCCCAGGTCGAGATCGGTTTCCATACCATCGACGGTCACATAGCATTCGCCGTGCTCATAGGGGTTCAGTGTCCCCGGGTCGATGTTGATGTAGGGATCGAACTTCTGGATAGTGACCTGGTAGCCACGCGCCTGCAGCAGCTTGCCGATGCTGGCCGAGATGATGCCCTTACCCAGCGAGGAAACCACGCCGCCGGTCACAAATATGTGTTTCGTATTCATACCTTAGCTTGTTGTCACAACCTGTTTGCGGGGACAAAGTTGACATAATTGGAAAAACGAAACCGTCCTGGCTGTCGTTTTTTGTTTTGAATGCGTTTTGAGGGTGCTATTCCGTAGCTGTTTTAGCAGGATGGATGACAATTTGGAATTAAAAAGCCAAGAATGGCGCCGAATTGTTATTTTCGGGAAAATAGGGGGAAGAGATTGCCTGTTCTCTTTTTTTTCTTTTGTCCGGGCTCTTTACCTTTGCCGGAAAACGGAAAGACACATACAGTATGGCAGGTACGGTTCAGTTCACGAAAATGCACGGGGCGGGCAACGATTATATCTATGTCAATACGCTCCAGAACAAACTGTCTGATCCGGGAAAGGCGGCGGTCGTCTGGAGCGATCGTCATAAAGGCATCGGCAGCGACGGGCTTGTCCTGATCGGCAGTTCTTCTGTTTCCGGTGCTGATTTTTCGATGCGGATTTTCAATGCAGACGGCTCGGAAGCGATGATGTGCGGAAATGCCTCCCGCTGTGTGGGGAAATACCTGTATGAAAGAGGGCTGACAAGAAAGACGCAAATCCGCCTGTCCACGCTGTCGGGCATCAGAGTGCTCAGCCTGGACGTACAACAGGAAAAGGTGAGGCAGGTAACAGTTGACATGGGTGTGCCCGTGTTTGAAGACTCCGGGCAGTTCCGCTTGCCGCAGGATCCCGGTCTGGGTACTTTCGTTTCGATGGGGAATCCGCACTATGTGGTTTTTACGGACCACCTGAGTCGGGCCGCCTCCCTCGGGAGAGAACTCGAACGCCATCCCGCTTTTCCCGCTCGCTGTAATATCGAGTTTGCCCGTATTGAACGTGCAGAGAGCATCCGGACACGTGTCTGGGAACGAGGTAGCGGGTTGACGATGGCTTGCGGTACCGGTGCCTGTGCGACGGCCGTCGCTGCGGCCATTACGGGAAGAGCCGGGCGGCGAAGCAGTATAGTCATGGACGGAGGAACACTTGACATCGAATGGCGGGAGAGCGACGGGCATGTCTATATGACCGGCCCTGCCGATTTTGTCTTCGATGGCGAGGCCCGGCTTCCCGAATAGGCACTTGGATGAAATCACCATAAAACCAGAAAGAAATGGCATTAGTCAATGAACACTTCCTCAAGATTCCGAACAATTATCTGTTTGCCGATGTCGCCAAGAAGGTGAATGTTTTCAGAGCGACCCATCCCAAGGCCGATGTCATCAGCCTGGGAGTGGGAGATGTCACACAACCGCTCGCTCCGGCCGTGGTTGAAGCGATACACAAGGCCGCCGACGAGCTTTCAACCCCGCAAGGCTTCCGGGGCTATGGGCCGGAGCAGGGCTATGACTTTTTGCGCGAGGCCATTCTCAAGCACGACTTTTTATCCAGAGGCATACACCTGGAAAAGGACGAGATTTTTGTCAATGACGGAGCGAAAAGCGATACGGGCAACATCCAGGAGCTTATACGTTGGGATAACTCCGTGGGAGTGACGGATCCGATCTATCCGGTGTATATAGACTCAAATGCCATGATAGGACGTGCAGGCACCAAAGACGAGAACGGCCGCTGGTCGAATGTGATATATCTGCCTTGCACAGCGGAGAACAAATTCATCCCCAGGATTCCCGACCGGCGTGTGGATGTCATCTATCTTTGCTATCCCAATAACCCGACCGGCATGGTCCTTTCCAGAGAGGAGCTGCGAAAATGGGTCAATTATGCCCTGCACAATGATGCCCTGATTTTTTTCGATGCTGCATACGAGGCATATATACAAAGCGAAGATATTCCGCACAGTATCTATGAAATAAAAGGAGCCCGAAAATGTGCCATTGAATTTCACAGCTATTCCAAAACAGCCGGTTTTACGGGGGTGAGATGCGGATATACCGTTGTCCCCAAGGAGGTGACCGCCTCTACGCTTGACGGCCGTGACATACAGCTGAATACTTTATGGAACCGCCGGCAATGTACGAAATTCAACGGAGCCAGCTATATCAGCCAGCGGGCGGCAGAGGCTATCTATACACCGGAAGGTCGCAGGCAGACAAAGGCAACAATAGACTATTATATGCAAAATGCCCGGCAGATCCTGAGCGTGCTGAGGAATTTGGGGCTGGAGTGCTATGGAGGTGAACATGCTCCTTATGTCTGGGTGAAAACGCCTTCGGATGTCGATTCATGGACCTTTTTCAGGCAAATGCTCTACGGGGCGCACGTAGTATGTACTCCGGGCGTCGGATTCGGACCGAGCGGGGAGGGCTATGTCAGATTTACCGCTTTCGGTAGCCGGGAACATACCGAGGAAGCTTTGCGGCGCCTCAAGGACTGGCTGAAATAGGAATCCTATTTTTGCTCTTCTTTAGCCGGAGGCATGTCCAGGACGGGTAGCTGTCGGTCGATAGGTGTGCAGAGTGAGATGACGGAATCGGAGCAGGTGAGCCCCAGAGGCTGCAGTTTGTCATGGATAATGGCCAGCAGGTGGAGGCGGTCTGTTGCATAGACTTTGACCAGAAAGTCGTAGGCTCCGGTTGTATAATGGCATTCCACGACTTCGGGGACGGATTTGATATTGTCAACGACTTCATCGGCCGATTCGGCTCTGTTCAGCTTCAGCCCGATGAAGGCACAGAGATCGAAGCCTGTTTTCTCCGGGTCAATGATATACCGGGTCCCTTTCAGCACTCCTAAGTGAGTCAGTTTCTGGATGCGCTGATGGATGGCAGCGCCGCTCACGCCGCACTCTCTGGCTACTTCGAGAAATGGAATGCGTGCATCGTCAGAGATGAGCTTTATTATCTGACAATCCAGTTTGTCAAGTTCTGGGCGAATCATCTTTTTTTTTGTCGCAAAGGTAGTCATTTCTGTTTCTTCGGAAACAAGGATTGTCGTTATTCTTTTCTGTCTGCTTACATTTTAAATGAATAATGCCCGGATTGCTTACAGATTGTTCTAATTCGAAAAAAGCAGAATTAAAAGCCTCCGGGCCGGCTGGTCTTGAGGCGAAAACGATATTATTTTGCATTCCGAATCTATGAAAATATAATGATAAACAGGGAAATGACGAAGAGACAAAACTCCCGGATCCAAGGGAATTCCCTTTACCAGCCGGCATACGAACACGATGCGTGCGGCGTGGGTATGGTGGTGAACATTCACGGCGGAAAGAGTCACCATCTGGTGGACAATGCGCTGAAGGTACTGGAAAACATGGAGCATCGCGGTGCCGAGACGCGCGACAAGACGGGTGACGGTGCAGGTATTATGGTGCAGATTCCGCATGAATTTATTCTCTTGCAAGGGATTCCGGTGCCGGAAAAGGGGAAGTACGGCACCGGACTGGTGTTCCTGCCGAAAGAGGAAAAGGCACAGCAGGAAATCCTGAGCGTAATGATCGAGGAGATTGAACGTGAGGGGCTGACACTGATGCATCTGAGGACTGTTCCCACTAATCCGGAGGTCCTGGGTGCGGCGGCCCGGGAAGTGGAGCCTGCCATCAGGCAATTGTTCGTGACAGGGGTGACAGACGAAAAAGCCGTAACACTCGACCGCACACTATACAAAATAAGGAAGAGGATAGAAAACAGAATCTCCCAAAGTTCAATGCAGAATGACCGGCTGTCGGATTTTTACATCTGTTCCTTATCAAGCAAGAACATTATCTACAAAGGTATGTTGACCAGCGGGCAGCTACGTCGTTATTTCCCTGATCTCTCCAACGAGTATTTTACCAGTGGTCTGGCCCTTGTACACTCGCGTTTTTCGACGAATACCTTTCCCCAGTGGAAACTGGCGCAGCCTTTTCGTCTGCTGGCTCATAACGGCGAGATCAACACCATTCGCGGCAATCGCGGCTGGATGAAGGCCCGTGAAAGCGTGCTCGGCAGCGAGGCCTTGGGCGACATCAGGGACATACGACCGGTTGTCCAGGAAGGCATGAGCGACTCTGCCAGCCTTGACAATGTATTTGAATTCCTGATGATGAGCGGACTGTCCTTGCCTCAGGCAATAGCGATTCTGGTGCCGGAAAGTTTCAATGACAAAAATCCGATCAGCGAAGATCTGAAGGCTTTCTACGAGTATCATTCCATCCTGATGGAGCCTTGGGACGGGCCGGCCGCACTGCTTTTCAGCGACGGACGCTATGCGGGCGGAATGCTCGACAGAAACGGCCTGCGCCCCAGCCGTTACACGATTACCAAAGGAGGTATGATGGTTGTGGCCTCAGAGGTGGGTGTGATGGATTTCGAGCCTGGCGATGTGGTGAGCAAGGGACGCCTGCAACCGGGCAAGATACTGCTTGTCGATACACAGGAAGGGAAAATCTATTTTGACGGGGAGATCAAGGAACAACTTGCCAAGGCCTATCCCTACCGGGAGTGGCTCAGTGAGAACCGTGTACAGTTGGAGAAACTGAAAAGCGGCCGGCATGTGGATAACAGCGTGACAGGCTTTGGGCAGAAACTCATCGCCTTCGGTTTCGGGCAGGAAGATATTGACAGGACGATCATCCCCATGGCAACAGCCGCCCAGGAGCCTGTCGCCGCGATGGGCAACGATACGCCGCTGGCCGTTATCAGTGACCGTCCACAGGTGTTGTTCAATTATTTCCGTCAGCAGTTCGCGCAGGTGACCAACCCCGCCATCGACCCGATCCGTGAGGAACTGGTGATGAGCCTGACCGAGTATATCGGTGCCGTGGGCACCAATATACTCACGCCGGATGCGAGCAACTGCAAAATGGTCCGCCTGCCCCAGCCGGTGTTGACGAATACGCAGCTGGACATCCTCTGCAACATCCGGTACAAAGGATTCAAGACTCAGAAACTGTCCATGCTTTTCGATGGCAGACAAGGCGAGGATGGGTTGCGCAAAGCGCTCGACGACCTTTGCCATGCGGCGGAGACCTCGGTAGACGAGGGGGTGAACTATATTATCCTATCCGATCGCGACATCGACGGGCAGCATGCTGCCATACCTTCGTTGCTGGCTGTTTCGGCGGTTCACCACTATCTGATTGATGTGGGCAAACGCGTACAGACCGCATTGATTGTAGAAAGCGGCGAGATTTTCGAGACGATGCATGCGGCCTTGCTGCTGGGCTACGGTGCCAGTGCGCTCTGTCCGTATATGACGTTCGCCGTTCTCGACAGTCTTGTCAGAGAGCACAGGATACAGGAAGAGTATGCCACAGCCGAGAAAAATTACATCAAAGCCGTGGACAAAGGGTTGAAGAAAATCATGTCGAAGATGGGTATTTCGACCATCCGCTCATACCGAGGTGCGAAGATTTTCGAAAGTATCGGGCTGAGCGAGGAACTGCTGAGCCGGTACTTCGGCACAGATGTGAGCACGATTGGCGGCATAGGTCTGAAAGAAATAGCCCGGGAAGCTGTCAAGATGCACGACAACGCCTTCTCGGCAGGAATCGACGCGTCCATGCTGAAAAACCACGGGCAGTTTTCCTGGCGCAAAGACGGCATCCTCCATGCTTGGAACCCCGAGACTATTGCCGGTCTGCAGATAGCCACCAGGCTGGGCAGCTATCAGAAATACAAGGAATGGGAATCTTCGGTGAACGGTAAGGACAGACCGATATTCCTTCGTGATTTCTTAGCCTGGAAAAAAGCGGCCCAACCCTTGCCCATCGATCTGGTTGAGCCTGTCGATGCGATTGTGAAGCATTTTGTAACAGGAGCCATGAGTTTCGGAGCCCTGAGTATCGAGGCCCATGAGGCGCTGGCCTTGGCCATGAACCAACTGGGGACTCGAAGCAATACGGGCGAAGGCGGTGAAGACAGTGCCCGCTATCACACCGCCGTGGACGGGGTTTCGTTGTCAAGCAAAACCAAGCAGGTGGCCAGTGGCCGTTTCGGCGTAACAGCCGAATATCTGGTGAATGCCGAGGAAATACAGATCAAAGTGGCACAGGGGGCGAAACCCGGAGAAGGCGGGCAGCTGCCCGGCTTCAAGGTCAACGAAATCATTGCCAAAACGCGGAACGCCATCCCGGGAATCTCGCTCATCTCCCCGCCGCCTCATCATGATATCTATAGCATCGAAGATCTGGCCCAGCTCATATTCGACCTGAAAAATATCAATCCTACAGCAGCCGTCAGTGTAAAGCTTGTGGCCGAAAGCGGTGTGGGAACCATCGCTGCAGGTGTGGCCAAAGCCAAGGCCGATCTCATTGTCATCAGCGGAGCCGAGGGGGGTACGGGAGCATCGCCGGCTTCTTCCATGCGTTTTGCCGGCATCTCTCCTGAGATCGGTTTGTCCGAGGCACAGCAGACGCTCGTCATCAACGGTCTGCGCGGGCAGGTCCGTCTGCAGACCGACGGCCAGCTGAAGACCGCCAGAGATGTCATCATCATGGCTATGCTGGGTGCCGACGAGTTCTCCTTCGGCACGTTGCCGCTGATCGTTCTGGGCTGTGTCATGATGCGTCAGTGCAACACCAACACTTGTCCGATGGGCGTGGCAACGCAGGATCCCGAACTGCGCCGGCACTTTGAGGGCCATGCCCGGTATGTGGTGAACTATTTTTCCTTTCTCGCCGAGCGGGTGCGTGAATATCTCAGCGAAATCGGTGTCCGGAGCCTCAAGGAAATCATCGGCCATACGGATCTTATCGAGATAAATACGGCCAATGCCACAGACAAGCAGCGGACCATCGATTTCGGCCGGCTGCTTCACAGGCCTGCGACAGACCTGCCCCTTTGCTGGGACGGAGGCGAGTATACGAAAGTGACGGGCGTAAAGGATGAGGAGATCATCCGGGCTGCGCAGAAGGCTATCGACTGCCAGGAAGAAGTGACCCTCGATTACACGATTCGTAATACCGACCGTGCCGTAGCCACGATGCTCTCCGGTGTTATTGCAAGGAAATACGGCCAACAGGGACTGCCTGACGACACTGTCAACATCAAGTTCAAAGGTTCCGCTGGTCAGTCGTTCGGGGCTTTTTCCGTCCGCGGTCTCAACCTGAAACTTGAAGGAGAGTGCAACGACTACTTCGGCAAGGGACTGAGCGGCGGACGCATCAGCATACTTCCTCCACAAAGGGCTGGTGCCGGTTTCCGGGCCGAAGAGAATATCATCGCCGGCAATACCGGCCTCTATGGTGCCACCAGCGGAGAACTCTACATCAACGGGAAAGTGGGTGAGCGTTTTGCCGTACGTAATTCCGGGGCTACCGCCGTCATTGAAGGAGCGGGCGACCACTGTTGTGAGTATATGACCGGAGGCCGTGTGGTGGTGCTTGGCGAGACAGGCCGGAATTTCGCTGCCGGCATGTCGGGCGGCGTGGCCTATGTATATGACCCTGGACATACCTTCGACTACTTCTGCAACATGGACATGGTGGAACTATCGCTCGTCGAGGACAGTGTCAGCCGCAAGGAGTTGCTGGAGCTCATCCGTCAGCATTACCTCCACACTGGCTCTGCCTTGGCCGGGCGCATGCTTGACGACTGGCACCGCTATGTCGAGGACTTTATCCAGGTGGTCCCCATCGAGTACAAGCGTGTGCTTGAAGAGGAAAAGATGGCTCGGCTGCACGAGAAAATAGCCGACATACAGAGAGACTACTAAAACGCGATAAAATGGGAAATCCGAAAGCATTTTTAGAGATACACCGTCAGGAAGCAGGCTATCGTCCGGTTCATGACAGAATTCACGATTTCGGCGAAGTGGAGCAGACGCTCAACACAAACCAGCGGCGCCAGCAGGCTTCGCGCTGCATGGATTGCGGCGTCCCCTTCTGCCACTGGGCCTGCCCCTTGGGCAACAAGGCTCCTGAATGGAACGATGCCTTGTATAAAGGAGACTGGGAACATGCCTATCGACTATTGAACAGCACCAACCCTTTCCCGGAGTTCACCGGCCGCATCTGTCCGGCTCTTTGCGAAAAAGCCTGTGTGCTGAACCGCTTCAACCACGAACCGACCACCAATCGCGAGGACGAGGCCGCCATCACTGAGGCCGCCTTCCGTGAAGGCTATATTCAGCCTCGCACCGACATTGTGCGAAACGGCAAGAAGGTGGCCGTTGTCGGCTCCGGCCCTGCGGGACTGGCAGCTGCCAACGACCTTAATCTGAGAGGATATACTGTTACAGTATTTGAGAAGAATGAGGACGCCGGCGGTCTTCTGCGCTACGGTATCCCCAATTTCAAGCTCAACAAGGCCATTATCGACCGTCGTCTTCGTCTGCTAGAAACTGAAGGGATAGCGTTCAAGTACGGTTGCGAGATTTCTCCCGACACAGACGTGCCGGCTCTTAGCACCGGATACGATGCTGTTGTCATTGCCACAGGAACACCCGAGGCCCGCGACATGAAGATTCCGGGCCGGGAACTGAAAGGAGTCCACTTTGCGCTCGAACTGCTTTCCCAGCAGAACAGGGTGCTGGCAGGCAGAGAGTTCTCCCGGGAAGAGCGCGTTACGGCCAAAGGCAAGGATGTCCTTGTCATCGGCGGAGGTGACACCGGTTCCGACTGTATCGGTACGGCTCATCGTCAGGGTTGCAAAACGGTTACCCAGATTGAAATCATGCCCCGTCCTGTTGAAGGGCCCGAAGATCCTCAGAATCCCTGGCCTGCCTGGCCGCGCACCCTTAAAACTACTTCTTCACATGAAGAGGGCTGTCTCCGGCGCTGGAATATCAATACGCTTGAATTCCTCGGCGAGAACGGTCAGCTCACGGGGGTGCGTGTACAGGAAATAGACTGGCAGCCGAATCCTGCCGGAGGCCGGCCAGTCATGGTGGAGAAAGGCCGTCCGGAAGTCATCAAGGCCGAACTGGTATTGCTGGCCATGGGTTTCCTCAAGCCTGAGCATCCCGGTTATCCGTCCAACGTTTTCCTTTGTGGAGATGCCGCCAACGGGGCTTCCCTCGTTGTCCGCGCCCTGGCCGGCGGTCGCGATACGGCCGCGAAGGTGGATCATTATCTGAGGAGTGGATCGTGAGACAGACCATGTTCAATCCCAGGGCCGACATTTACAAGAATGTCGGTCTTTTTTTTTCTGTATTTTTTGCCGGGATATCAGTTTGAAAGAAGAATACTGCCTATTTGTTGCAATTTGTCAGCTAGCGAAAAATCGTAAGTCAAAAGTCGGGAAGCCGGATGGTTGTACTGTGAATTCGCAGTAATCTTGCAGTCGAATTCAACAATGTCACAGTGACAGTCAGTATTAATCAATTAACGAAATGATTCAGGTATGAAGAAGATTGAAGCAATTATCCGCAAGACCAAATTTGAAGAGGTCAAGGAGGCGCTGCTGCGGTCGGACATAGACTGGTTCGAGTATCATAACGTCCATGGTATCGGACAGAGCCGTCAGGAGCGTATCTACCGTGGTGTGCAGTACTCGACCGATGTCATCGAGCGTGTGGCACTGACCATCGTCTGCCGTGACCAGTTTGTGGAACCGACGGTGAAAGTCATTCTTGAGGTAGCCCATACGGGTGAGATCGGTGACGGGAGAATCTTTGTGAGCGAGATGATCGACACTTGGTCGATCCGCACGGGTGAAAACGGAGATACGGTGCTGAGAGACAAGAAATAAAGGGAAACACAACAACACAAAAAAGATTGGATTATGAACGAAATAGGAATTTCACTCGATACAGTGTGGATGCTGTTGGCGGCCATGCTGGTTTTCTGGATGCAACCGGGATTTGCACTGTGTGAGGCCGGTTTTACGCGAAGCAAGAACACAGCCAACATCCTGATGAAGAATTTTGTCGATTTCATGTTTGGCTCGCTCTTGTTCTTCTTTCTTGGCTTCGGCTTTATGTTCGGCAGCGAAGGAGCCGGATTTATCGGCAAGCCCAATTGGGGCGATCTTTCTTTTTATAAAGGGGATCTGCCCGTAGAAGGCTTCCTGATTTTCGAGACAGTCTTCTGTGCCACCAGTGCCACGATTGTCAGCGGTGCCATGGCCGAGCGTACCAAGTTCTCCATGTACCTCGTCTACAGTGCCTGTATCTCACTGTTTATCTATCCCGTCGAAGGGCATTGGACATGGGGTGGAGGCTGGCTGTGCAACGACGCGGCAGACAGTTTTATGATGCTCACCTTCGGCGATGTGTTCCACGATTTTGCCGGATCGGCCATCGTGCACAGCGTAGGTGGCGTGCTGGCACTGATCGGGGCTATGGCGCTCGGTCCTCGCATCGGGAAATATGCCGCCGACGGCAAGAGCCGTGCCATCCCCGGTCACAACCTGACACTGGCCTCGCTGGGTGTATTTATTCTCTGGCTCGGATGGTTCGGCTTCAACCCTGGTTCACAGTTGGCGGCCAGTGGTGAGGTGAACCGCACCGCCATTTCACATGTGTTCCTGACCACCAACCTTGCCGCTGTTGCCGGTGGTACGGCTACCATGTTTGTCACATGGATGAAATATGGCAAGCCTTCGCTCTCGCTCACTCTGAACGGCGTGCTGGCCGGCCTGGTCGGCATTACGGCGGGCTGTGACCTGGTGTCGCCGACAGGAGCTGTTGTCATCGGTCTTGTTTGTGGCATAATACTGGTGTTTGCCATCGAGTTCATCGACCGCCGTCTGCACATCGACGATCCCGTCGGTGCCAGTAGCGTACATGGTGTCTGTGGTATTCTGGGCACATTGATGACAGGTCTGCTGTCAACTTCCAACGGAGCCCTGTACGGGCACGGCTGGGGGTTCTTCGGTGCCGAATGTTTCGGCATCCTGGTCATCGATCTCTGGGCTGCCGTCTGCGGACTGGTCCTGTTTTACGGCATTAGGAAACTGTTCGGCTTGCGTGTGGACAAGCGAATTGAAGAAGAAGGACTTGATGTCTACGAACATGGTGAGATGTGTTACAACTAAGTTTCCGTAAGAAAGAATCAGATATGAAAAAGATTTTTTTAACGGCAGTGGCTCTGCTTGTGGGCATGAGCTTGTTTGCCCAGGAGAAACCGGCAACGACGGTAAGCGGTGACCTTGTAAGCGGTTATATCTGGCGCGGCCAGGACTTGGGCGGTGTATCACTGCAACCGGCATTAGGACTGGCTTATAAAGATCTGTCGCTGAAGGCCTGGGGCAGTGTTCCCCTGACCGACCCTACCGATACAAAGGAGTTCGACCTGGCTGTCTCCTATACTGTCGGCTGTCTGAACATCGGTTTCACCGACTACTGGTTCAGCAGGGGCCTTGACCCCGGCGGCCGATATTTCAAATACGATGCCCACGGCACTAACCATGTTTTTGAGGCCGGCATCGGCTACGACTTCGGTCGGGTATGGCTACAGTGGTACACCAACTTTGCCGGCAATGACGGTTTGAACAGGGACGGAAAGCGTGCCTACAGCAGCTATGTCGAACTGAACCTTCCATTCCGTCTGCATGATGCCGAGTGGACGGCCACAGTCGGTGCGGTGCCTTATGCGACAGACTTTTACGGTGCGGATGGCTTTGCTGTCACCAACCTTGCCCTGAAGGCGGCGAAAGCCGTCAAAGTCACGGATTTGTTCTCCATCCCTGTCTTTGCACAGCTGACAGCCAATCCCCGTTCGCAGAAAGCCTATCTGGTGTTCGGCTTTACGCTGCAACCATAGGAGATGATGACAAAGCAGTAAGTTTTAGACTTAAATTTATAACAGAATGATACTATATTCCACATTTTCTATTCAGAACGAAAGTGATGCGGCGTTTTAACGAACAAAACAAAAGAACGTTCCCGGTCATTCTGTCAAAACATTGTAACTATGCACCCGGAAACAAGGACTTTAAAAAAAACAGATCATGGAAGCATTAAGATTTCAGGTTGTCGGCGAAGCCTTCAAGAAAAAGCCGCTTGACGTAGAAGCTCCCGGAGAGAGACCTTACGAGTATTTTGGCAGAAAGGTCTTCAACCGTGAGAAAATGTACAAGTACCTTCCCAAGGAAGTGTACGAGAAACTGACCGACGTCATTGACAACGGCGCACGGCTGGATCGGACCGTGGCCGACGCCGTGGCAGCCGGTATGAAGCAGTGGGCCACAGAGAACGGCGTGACACACTATACACACTGGTTCCAGCCGCTGACAGAAGGCACTGCCGAAAAACACGACTCTTTTATCGAGCATGACGGCAAGGGAGGCATGGTGGAAGAATTCACGGGCAAGCTGCTGGTGCAGCAGGAGCCGGATGCCTCCTCTTTCCCTTCAGGCGGTATCCGATCGACTTTTGAGGCACGTGGCTATTCGGCCTGGGATCCGACCTCGCCGGTATTCATCATCGACGATACACTCTGCATACCTACTGTCTTTATCTCATACAGCGGGGAAGCCCTCGACTACAAGGCACCGCTGCTCCGTGCCCTTCATGCCGTGAATGTCGCCGCCACGGCCGTATGTCACTATTTCGACCCGACAGTCAAGAAGGTGACCTCTAACCTGGGCTGGGAGCAGGAATACTTCCTGGTGGACGAAGGCCTTTATGCCGCCCGTCCCGACCTGTTGCTTACGGGCCGTACCCTGATGGGGCACGACAGTGCAAAGAACCAGCAGATGGACGACCACTACTTCGGTGCTATTCCCGAGCGTGTGGCCGCATTCATGCGCGATCTGGAGATACAGGCCCTGGAGCTGGGTGTGCCCTGTAAGACCCGACACAACGAAGTGGCTCCCAACCAGTTCGAACTGGCTCCCATCTTCGAAGAGACCAACCTTGCGGTGGATCATAACATGATGCTCATGTCGCTGATGAAGAAGGTGGCCCGCAAGCACGGTTTCCGGGTTCTGCTTCACGAAAAGCCTTTTGCGGGCATCAACGGCAGCGGCAAGCACAACAACTGGTCGCTTAGCACAGACAACGGCGTGCTGCTTCACGCACCGGGCAAGACTCCGGAGCAGAATCTGCGCTTTGCCACTTTCATTGTCGAGACACTGATGGGTGTCTATCGGCACAACGGCTTGCTGAAAGCTTCCATCATGAGTGCCACCAATGCCCATCGGCTGGGAGCCAACGAAGCTCCTCCTGCCATTGTCTCCAGTTTTCTCGGCAAGCAGGTCAGTGAGCTGCTTGACCACATCGAAAAAGCCGACAAAGAAGATATTCTGGCCATGGCTGGCAAGCAGGGACTGAAAATGGATATCCCGGAGATCCCCGAACTGCTCATCGACAACACCGACCGTAACCGGACCTCTCCTTTTGCTTTTACCGGCAACCGTTTCGAATTCCGCGCAGTCGGCAGCGAGGCCAACTGTGCCAGTGCCATGATTGCCCTTAACTCGGCAGTTGCAGAGGCCTTGGTCAATTTCAGGGAACGTGTGGATGCCCGCATTCCCGAATTCGCGAAAAAACTCGACGGAACGGGTCATAGTGCAGTCTTCCATGCCATTATCGACGTGCTGCGCGAAGACATCAAGACCTGCAAGCCCATCCGTTTCGACGGCAACGGTTACTCTGACGAATGGGTCGTGGAGGCAGAAAAGCGCGGTCTCGATGTGGAAAAGAGCTGTCCCAGGATATTTGAGCGCTATCTTGATTCCGACAGTATCCAGATGTTCGAGAGCCTGGGTGTGATGACCAGGAAGGAACTTGAAGCCCGCAACGAAGTAAAGTGGGAGACCTACACGAAGAAGATTCAGATTGAGGCCCGTGTACTCGGCGACTTGTCGATGAACCATATCATCCCTGTGGCTACCAGTTATCAGTCGGCCCTGTTGAAGAATGTTGACAGTGTCTCCACCGTCTTCCCGGCCGAAAAAGCCGAAAAGCTGAACGCCCGCAACCTCAAGATTATCGAGGAGATTGCTGAGCGCACCTCTGCCATCGAGAAGGGAGTGGAAGAATTGGTGGAGGCTCGCAAGAAGGCCAACAAAATCCAGGACGAGCACGAAAAGGCGATTGCCTATCATGACACCGTGGAGCCGAAGCTCGACACGATCCGTTACCAGATTGACAAGCTCGAGCTGATTGTCGATGACAGTCTCTGGCCTCTGCCGAAGTACCGTGAACTGTTGTTCATCAGATAATAATCGTTGTGATTATGATTGGAGGAGGGGTCTGGCTGCGGTCAGGCTCCTCTTTTATTCTTCCTTGCCTGCATAATCATGCGCCCTGTTTGGCCATGATGCCAAAAATAAATACCTTTGGCAGTTGAAACAACAGAAAAGACAATTGAAACTATGAAAAGACTTTCTTACGGGCTGCTGGCGGCCCTGATGCTTCTGGCATTGAATGCCTGCTGCAACCGCTCCTACGAGACGGTCGAGAACGATCCCCTCAATGCGCGCATCTATACCCTTGACAACGGACTGAAGGTCTATATGACGGTCAACAAGAACGAGCCGCGCATCCAGACCTACATCGCCGTACGGGCCGGCGGCAAGAACGACCCGGCCGAAACCACCGGCCTGGCCCATTATTTCGAGCACCTGATGTTCAAGGGTACCAAGCAGTTCGGCACCATGGACTACGAGAAGGAAAAACCCATGCTCGATGAGATCGAGGCCCTGTTCGAAGTCTATCGCACCAAAACTGACGAAGCCGAACGTCAGGCCATCTACCATCAGATAGACAGTGTTTCCTACGAGGCCTCCAAACTGTTCATCCCCAACGAATACGACAAGCTGATGACGGCTATCGGCGCGACGGGGACCAATGCCTATACGGGCTACGACATGACCGTCTATACCGAGGATATCCCCTCCAATCAGGTCGAGAACTGGGCCAAAATCCAGGCCGACCGTTTTGAGAATGTCGTCATCCGCGGATTCCACACGGAACTGGAAACGGTCTATGAGGAGAAAAACCGCTCCCTGACGAGCGACAGCCGCAAAGTCTACGAACGGCTGCTCACGTCGCTCTTCCCCCATCATCCCTACGGCCAGCAGACAGTGCTGGGGACTCAGGAAAACCTGAAGAATCCCTCGATAACCAATATCAAGCATTTCTACGACATCTATTATGTGCCCAACAATATGGCCATCTGTCTGTCAGGCGACTTTGATCCCGATCGGATGATCAAGGTCATCAGGAAATATTTCGGTCACCTCAAGGCCTCTGACAACATTCCTCAGTTGAGTTACGAGCCCGAGACCCCTGCCGCCGAGCCGATAGTCTCCGAAGTCTATGGACTGGAGGCCGAGAATGTGACCATTGGCTGGCGTTTCCCGGGTCTGAGCAGCAGTGAATACGACATGCTGTCGCTCATCGACGGTATCATTGCCAACGGCAAGGCCGGCCTGTTCGACCTGCACCTGAACCAGCAGCAGAAGGTTTTGGGTGCCGGTTGCGGCATCTACGATATGGCCGACTACAGCGCCTTTCTGGTGCAGGGCCATCCCAAGCAGGGACAGACGCTCGACGAGGTCAAGGATCTGATGCTGGCCGAAATTGCCGACTTGAAGGCCGGCAAGTTCGACGATTTCCTGCTGGAGGCCACCGTCAACAATTTCAAGCTCCAGCAGATGCAGCGCATGGAAAGCAATGCCGGTCGGGCCGACATGTTTGTCAGCGCTTTCATTAACGGTGTGAACTGGAAGGACGAGGTGGCCCGCCTGGAGCGCCTGAACCGCATCACCAAGGAAGAGCTGGTCAAGTTTGCCAACGAGTGGCTCAATGAGGGCTATGCTCTCATTTACAAGCGTCAGGGGGTGGATGTAAACGAAAAAAAGATCTCCAAGCCGGAAATTACCCCGATTCTGACCAACCGGGATGCCTCGAGCCAGTTCCTGCAGGATATTCTCGCCTCCAGCGTGAAGCCCGTCGAACCTGTCTTTGTCGATTTCGACAAGGATATGGCACAGTTCAAGGCCCAGTCGAATATTCCCGTGCTGTCTGTCCGGAACAAGGAGAACGACCTGTTCCGTCTGACCTATCATTTCGATATGGGAATGAACAACTGCAAGCTCCTGAACCTGGCCTTCGATTATCTGGAATATCTGGGCACCAGCCGCTACACGGCCCAGCAGATCCAGCAGGAACTCTACAAGCTGGCCTGCAACTGGCAAATGTCCGCCTCGACCGAGGAAGCCAATATCTCTGTCAGCGGCCTGGCCGAGAAAATGCCTGAGGTGCTTGCCCTGCTGGAAGACCTGCTGACCGATGCCCAGGTCAATCCGACGGCTTTTGACAATATGATCAGCGATGTCATCAAGTCGCGTCGGGATGCCAAACTCAGCCAGGGCCAGGTCTTCAACCGGCTGCGCAACTACCTGAACTACGGACCCAAGTCACCCGCGACCAACGTCTTGTCCGACAAGGAACTCTCCCAGCTGCGTCCCGAGGATCTGCTCTCTGTGGTCAAGTCGCTGAAGAGCTACAAGCACCGTGTCCTGTACTACGGTCCCCTGAGCCAGGAGGAACTGCTGGCCCAGATCGCCGACAAGCATGTGGTGCCCGCCGTCCTGAACGATTATCCCGAGGCCGAAGAGTTCCCCCTGGTCAAGGTGGACCAGAGCCGGGTCTTTTTTGCTCCTTACAACGCCAAGCAGCTGTATATGGCCTCTTCTTCCAATCTGGGCGAGCCCTATGAGATTGGAAAAGAACCCCTCAGGGAGATGTACAACGATTATTTCGGCGGAGGCATGAACAGTATCGTCTTCCAGGAAATGCGTGAAGCCCGCGGCCTGGCCTATTCGGCAGGGGCCTCCTATGCTTCGCTGGGCAAGGCCGACAAGCCTTACACGATGGTTACGGTCATCGGCACCCAGACCGACAAGATGAAGGACGCACTGGAGGCTTTCCACGAAATCCTGAACAACATGCCCGAGTCGCAGGCGGCTTTCCGTCTGGCCAAGGAAGGCATGGATGCCCGTCTGCGTACTGAGCGTGTGACCCGTTATGCCATCCTGAACTATTACCTGAGGATGGAGGACCTGAAACTCGACTACGACATCAATAAATACCTGTTCGAGAAAATTCAGGACATCACCCTGGAGGATGTCAAGGCCTTCCAGGAGCAGACCATCAAGGGCCGTCCCTATTTCTACGGTGTACTGGGCGATGAGAACGATGTCGATTTCAAGGTGCTGGAACAATATGGTCCGGTGACCAGACTCAGTCTGGAAACGCTGTTCGGCTACTAAACAACGTTGTCATATAAAAGAGCGGGCGGCCTGCAAAATACGGGCCGCCCGCTCTTTTTATCGTTTTGGCAGGGATTCTTGCTCACTCCCACTCGATGGTGGCGGGGGGTTTGGAACTGATGTCGTAGGCTACACGGTTTACTCCCTTGACCTTGTTGATGATCTCGTTCGACATCTTGGCCAGAAAGTCGTAGGGCAGGCGGGCCCAGTCGGCAGTCATGGCATCCGATGAGGTGACGGCCCGCAGGACGACGGCCTGTTCGTAGGTGCGTTCATCGCCCATTACTCCCACTGATTGCACAGGCAGCAGGATGACGCCTGCCTGCCAGACTTGGTCGTAGAGATTCCAGTCGCGCAGGCCTTGGATGAAGATATCGTCGGCATCCTGCAGAATGCGGACTTTTTCGGGGGTGATGTCGCTCAGTATCCTCACACCCAGGCCCGGGCCTGGGAAGGGATGGCGGCCGATCAGGCGCTCGGGCATGCCCAGTTGCCGGCCCACGCGGCGTACTTCGTCCTTGAAGAGCCATTTGAGCGGCTCGCAGAGTTTCAGGTTCATCTCCCGGGGCAGTCCACCTACGTTGTGGTGGCTTTTGATGACTTTGCCGGTAATGTTGAGCGACTCGATCCGGTCGGGGTAGATGGTACCTTGGGCCAGCCAGCGGGCTCCGGTCACTTGGCGGGCCTCTGCGTCAAAAACCTCGATGAAATCGCGTCCGATGATTTTACGCTTGGCTTCGGGTTCGGTCACGCCCTGCAGGTCGCGGAAGAACTTCTCGCTGGCATCGACCCCGATCACATTCAGTCCTAAGCCCTCATAGTCGTGCATGACGTTTTTGAATTCGTTTTTGCGAAGCATGCCGTGATCGACGAAGATGCAGGTCAATTGCCGGCCGACGGCCCGGTGCAGCAGCACGGCGGCCACGGAAGAGTCCACTCCGCCGCTCAGGCCCAGGATGACCTGATCCTGGCCGATCTGGGCTTTCAGTTCGGCCACGGTGGTATCGACAAAGGCGGCGGCGCTCCAGTCCTGATGGCTGCCGCAGATATCGACCACAAAGTTCTTGAGCAACAGCGAACCTTGCAGGGAATGGACTACTTCGGGATGGAACTGGACGCCCCACAGCGGCTCGTCGGGAGCCTGGAATGCTGCGTTGCAGACACTGTCGGTCGAGGCGATGGTCTTGAAGCCGGCCGGTAGGGACGTAATCGTGTCGCCGTGGCTCATCCATATCTGCGAGTGCTCGTCAAATCCTTTGAACAGCGGGTTGTGTATATCGACATACTGCAAGTTGGCCCGGCCGTATTCCCGGCTGCCGGCAGGCTCGACCCGGCCGCCCAGGCTGTAGCTGATGAGTTGGGCTCCGTAGCAGATTCCCAGGACGGGATATTTCCCGCGCAGCTCGTCAAGGTCGATGTGAAAAGCATCTTTGTCATAGACACTCAGCGGCGAGCCGCTCAGGATAACGCCGATAATGGAGGGATCGTCCTTGGGGAACTTATTATAGGGCAGAATTTCACAGAAGGTGTCCAGCTCTCTGACACGCCGTCCGATGAGCTGGGTGGTTTGCGATCCGAAGTCGAGGATAATGATTTTTTCTTGCATAAAAAGGTACTATCGGAGATTAAGGGTTTGTCCGGTGACGACGCTTTCTCCCGATTTCATGCCGTTGAGCCGGTAGAGAGCCGCCATGTCGATGGCATAGCGTTGCGAGATGCTGTGCATGCTTTCACCTTCCCGCACGACATGGGATTCTTCGTCTCCTTCCCAGGTCTGGCCCTTTTTGTTCAGGTAGAGGATGTCGCCGATCTGGATCTCGTAGCCCTTGGGCAGGTCGTTGATTTTTCTCAGGCGGGAGGGAGAAATGTTGAATTCATCGGCCAGATTGTTGTAGTTGTCGCCATATTGGGCTACGATGTAGGGCACGCTGCCACGGTAAAGGATGGTGTGGCTCGGCACGGCGGTGATTTTCTCTGTCATCGGCTGCCGGGTGGCGGCCAGGTAGCTGTAGTCCTTGGCCCGGCGGGCCAGCTGGTCGCGCTTGAGCGCAGCGGGCTTCTCGACGGTACGGCCTTGCCTTCTGGTGCGTGTCCTGGTCTTGCGCGGTTCCGATGCGGCCTGGCCGGTCGCCTTGCTGTCCGATACCCGGCCTGCGGCATAGTCGTTGACGACATAGAGGTCCTCCTGCTTTTCTTCGCCGGAAAGCGCGTCCCACTCTTCGATCAGTTTTTTCGCTTTCTTATGGTTGCCGGCAGTGCGGTCGTAATAGTCCAGGTCGTAGTCTTCGATGATCTTGATGAGTTTCTGGGCATACTGTCTGTCGGTGGCATAGCCGGCCTGCCGGAGTCCGTGGGCCCAGGCTTTGTAGTCTTTGGTGTCCAGTTCAAAGAGAAAATCGTAGCGCGGGCGGGTCACCAGAAACAGCGAATGGTCGGTATAGGAGTCCAGGACCGTCTTGTACTTGCGGAAGCAGCTCATCTCGCCGTCGTCCCAGCTCGAATAGGAGGGTCCGTCCCAGTTGTTGTGGCATTTGATTCCGAAGTGGTTGTTGCTGTTGCGGGCCAGTTCGCTGTTGCCGGCATTGGATTCCAGCAGCCCCTGGGCCAGGGTAATGCTCGATGGAATGCCGTATTTGACCTGCTGGATCATAGCGTCGGTCGCATACTTGTGTATATAGTCTTCGTAGGGTTTCAGCCGGATGCCCGCCCGGCAGAGCCCGATACTGAGCAACATTACCTGGAGAAGGAGGATTTTTTTCATGAAAGTATTATTTTTGTTTGCTCAAAACCTGTTGCTATGAGAAAGGTGGAAATTGCTGCAAAGATAACATATTGTTCGATAGAAGAGTTGTCCGCAGCCCAAAAACAACTGGTCGGTCAGGCAAAAAAAGCCTGCGACCTGGCCTATGCTCCCTATTCGGATTTTGCGGTCGGTGCCGCCCTCCAGCTCGACAACGGCGAAATCGTCCTGGGAGCCAACCAGGAGAATGCGGCCTACCCTTCTGGTCTGTGCGCCGAGCGGGTGGCACTGTTCGCGGCCGCTGCACGTTATCCCCAGGCGGTTCCGGTACGCCTGGCCGTCGCGGCCAAAAGACTTGCTCCGGCAAGGGACATGGCCGTCCCCGCGCAGGCCGTCTGCAGCCGAAGGGAGAGTCATGGCTTTACCTTGCGTCCGGTAACGCCCTGCGGGGCCTGCCGGCAAGTGCTCTCAGAGGCGGAACGGCGCTATGGCCGCTCCATGGAACTCTTGCTCTTCGGAGAGGAAGAAACGGCCGTCATCAGCTCGGGTGCCGACCTGCTGCCCTTGTCATTCAATTTGTAGCAGCTGTCCTGACTACCTGTTCAAGGAAGGTTTGTCGCTGTGGACCAGTTCCAGCTTCATGGGAATGCCGGGATGGGCGGCACTGCGTATTTTCACTGCCGAGGGTCTGTAGTCGGGCAGGAGATAGAGAGAGGTCTTGTCTGTGTTCTGTACAAGCGTGACAGGTACCAGCAACATCTTGTCGTAGGGAGTGAATTCCTCGGTGGCGCCCAGGTCTCCGTCGGCCTGGCGGATGAGTTTCTGCAGATAGGTGCTCAGGTCGAAGACAAAACAAGTGTCGCTTGTGCTGTAGGTGGCCGAGAAGGAGTACAGATCGTCGGGCAGGCTGTAGCCGGCAAAGAAGCTGTGGATGTCCTCCTCTCTGAGCAGTAGCAGCCGGGAGGGCGGATCCATGCCCCACTCGCTGTCGTCGAGTTCCGCGGCCGATACTTTCAGCCGGGCATAGTTGATGTTCTTATGGCTCAGCCTGCCGGTGATGTCGCCCACGGGCAGGGTGATTTTCGTAAACATGCCGGCCGGGGCGTAGAGATAGTTGAGGCTGTCATCGGCACTGACGGGCAGATAGGCCGTCAGGTCGGGATGGGTATAGCGATTGACTTGCTTGACTTCTCCGGTGACGGGGAAATACGTTGCCGAGACGGTATCGACCAGGACTCCTGAGGAATTCTTCAGGCGGTAGTCGTAGCAGAACTCCAGCTCGATGTGGCTGATATAGACGATGGCTCCGTTGCCATAGGTCGTGGAGACGTACAGTCCGTTGAAATACTCGATGAAATGGCGGACATCGCTGAAAGCCCCGGGATGATTGACACTGTCCCGGCTGTCCAGGTAGAACTGCTGTCCGAAAACGCTGTCCAGGGGGATGCGGACACAGTAGTCGTACTGGGAGGTCCATCGGTTGTCGGCCGTGGCGGGTGTAAAGGTGACACTGCCCAGCTTTTTCTGCCTGTCGCAGTAGTCTGCGACATTGATATTGGTATAATAGGCCTGGTCCAGGTCGAGCGGGCCGGTGAGCTGCCAGACGCTGGCTTCGAGCAGTGAAGCATTGTTGCCGAAGCAGTCGTCAAAATAAAGGTACAGAAAAACCGAGTCGATGTTGTTGTCCGGGATTTCCGGGAAAGAGAAGGCAGGCGGGCAGTAGAACTGGGCCATGAAATCGGCCTTGGTGGTGCCGAAACAGGCATCGGTGTATTCTCCGAGAACAGCCACGGAATTTTTCTGGAGGATGGAATCCACCACCACCGTCTGTGAATTCAGCTGGAAAGTAGCGGTATCGGTCAGGACCAGGTCCTGGCCAGGCTGTATGCTTTGGCCGATGCTTTCTCCGTCGGTACAGGAATAACCGCCCAGCAGGGCCAGCGCCAATACGGCAAGATAGAAAGAATGCCTCATTATTTCAGCTCTGTCAGCGTTTGATAAAAGTCGTAGTAATTCTGGTAGTCGTTTTCTTCGCTGCTTGTGATGACGGGCTTGTCGAGCTTGTTGACAAAGGTAAGCAGATTCCGGTTCAGCTGGTCGGAACACAGGATGATGCCGTCCGAATACTGGACTGCCAGTTTCATCATGGACAGATAGCCGGGTTTCTTGCCCAGCAGGGCGAAGTCGGCAGCCTGCAGCTCATCGATGAGCACTTTGTTGTTGAGATCCTGTTTGAAAAACTGTTTGAAGTCGTCGTGATAGAGCGAATAGACGATTTTGGCATTTTTGAAATAGGGGTCGTCGGCAAAGGCCTTTTTGAGGTACAAGGGAACAAAGGCCGACATCCAGCCATGACAGTGGATGACATCGGGGATCCAGCGCAGTTTGCGGACGGTCTCGATGACACCGCGGGCATAGAATATACTCCGCTCGCCATTGTCGGGGAACTCCTTGCCCTCGGCGTCGGCCACCGTAAAGCGGCGGTGGAAGAAATCGTCGTTGTCGATGAAGTAAACCTGCATGCGGGCGGACTGTATGCTGGCCACCTTGATGATGAGCGGGTGGTCGTTGTCGTCGATGATGATGTTCATTCCAGACAGCCGGATGACTTCATGCAACTGGTTGCGTCGTTCGTTGATACAACCGAATTTCGGCATGAAGGTCCTGATTTCACAACCCTTCTCCTGAATGGCCTGAGGCATGCGGCGGCAGATGCCGGATATTTCATTTTCAGGTAGATATGGGGTGATTTCTTGGCATATGTACAAGACTTTTGCTGCACTCATAGCTGTCGATATTATGGTTTTCCGTCTTTTCGTGCAAAGATAATAAAATAAAACAGACCACTTGCAAGATGTCGGAGGATTATTTTTTTAAATGACAAGAAATTAGTTTTTTTGCAGCCTGAAACAGGGGGCTTTGGACAAAGTCCCCAAAAGAGGAATATATTGATAAAAATCAGTAAGTTATGGAGATTGTAAAAACCAAGTCTGAATTAAAGGAGAAACTGGATGCCTGCCGTGGCCGCCACCAGAGCATCGGCCTGGTCCCGACCATGGGGGCCCTGCATGCCGGACATATTTCTCTGGTGAAGCGCTGCGTGGCTGAAAATGACATCTGTGTGGTCAGTGTTTTTGTCAACCCGACCCAGTTCAACGACAAAAGCGATCTGGCTGCCTATCCGCGCACGCCGGACCAGGATGCCGCCATGCTCCGGGAGGCCGGCTGCAGCTACATGTTCCTGCCCGAGGTGGAGGAAATGTACCCGGAGCCCGATACGCGCGAGTTTCATTTCGGAGCCTTGGAGCAGGTCATGGAAGGGCCCTATCGTCCCGGACATTTCAACGGGGTCGCCCAGATTGTCAGCAAGCTGTTCTATGCCGTGGAGCCCGACCGGGCCTATTTCGGCGAAAAAGACTTCCAGCAGATCGCCGTCATCCGCAGTATGGTGTCCCAGCTGCAACTGCCCCTTGAAATAGTCTCCTGTCCTATCGTCAGGGAACCGGACGGACTGGCCATGAGCAGCCGCAACCAGCGCCTGAACGCCGAAGAACGAAAAAAAGCCGTATTAATATCCAGATATTTGTCCGAAAGCCTTACTTTTGCAGCTGAAAACTCTCTGGCAGCGACCAAAGCCTATGTCGAACGGAAAATCGGCAGCGAGAAGCTGTTCCGTCTGGACTACTACGAAATCGTGGACGGAATCACCTTGCAGCCGCTCAAAAACTGGGAAGACAGCGACTATGCGGTAGGCTGCATCGCTGTTTACTGCGGCCCTGTCAGACTGATAGACAACATTATCTACAAGTCATGCAAATAGAGATACTCAAATCGAAAATCCATTGTGTTCATGTGACGCAGGCCAACCTGGACTATGTCGGCAGCATCACCATCGACCAGGATCTGATGGATGCCGCCAACATCCTTCCCTACGAGAAGGTGCAGGTGGTGAACAAAAACAACGGAGAACGCATGGAAACCTATGCCATTCCCGGGCAGCGGGGATCGGGAGTCATCTGCCTGAACGGTGCGGCTGCCCGCAAGGCCATGCCCGGTGACATTGTCATCATCATCTCTTATGCCTTGATGGATTTCGAGGATGCCCGTCGTTTTTCGCCTGCGGTCATTTTCCCCGATACGGCTACCAACAAACTGGTATAGGCTTCTTCTGCCATGAGTCGGAGGATGCTTGTGCGGACATTGTCGGCCCTGATGCTGTTTCAGACAGCCGTCAGGGCCGATAAGGCTTTCTCTTCCCCTCGTCGCCCCGCCTGGCGGGTGACCGACTCGATACGGCCGTCCGATTTTCAGCCTCCTCTGGACATCCCCCTTCTGCTGAGTGCCAATTTCGGAGAACTGAGGAAAAACCATTTTCATACCGGGCTGGACATCAAGACCCAGGGCGTGACAGGCAAGACTGTCCGCGCCGTGGCCGACGGCTGGGTCTCCCGTCTGGCGGTAAGCCGCTATGGCTACGGCAAGGCTGTCTACATCGACCATCCCAACGGCTACACTTCGGTCTATGGGCATCTGGAATCCTTTGCACCGCGGCTGGATTCGGTCGTGCGGGAGGCTCAATACAACGGCCGTTCCTATGTCCAGAACCTGTTTTTTGAACCCGGGGAGCTTCCCGTCAGCCGCGGCCAGGCCCTGGCGCTGAGCGGCAACACCGGCAGCTCGGGCGGACCTCATCTGCATTTCGAGATACGGGAGACGGAGAGCGAAGAGCCGATGGATCCGCTGCTGTGGTTTTCCGACAGAATCGTTGACGATGTGAAGCCAAGGGTGCAGGCCCTGGCCGTGTATGCCCCGGCGGGCGAAGGAGTGCTTTCCAATGGTCAGGACAAGCAGATTGTCGCAGTGAATACGGGCCAGACTCCTCTGCTCCCGGCTGTCTGGGGGCGGATAGGACTGGGGCTGAAAGCCTACGACTATATGAGCGGCACCATCAATGTCTATGGTGTTTGCCGCTTGCAGCTTTTTGTCGATGAAAAGGAGGTATTCTCTCAGGAGCTCAATCGTTTTTCCTTCGATGAATCGCGTTATGTGAACGCGCTGACCGACTACGCCGAGTGGGCGCTGCACAATTCCTGGATCATGAAATCCTTCAGGCTTCCTTTTAACGAGTTGGATGTCTATCCCTCCGTTCTGGATGACGGCTACGTGACTGTCGAAGAGGAACGCCCCTATCCTTGTCGCTATGTCCTGAGCGACCGGCACGGCAACACGACGGTCGTCGATTTTGTCCTGGAGGGCAGGAAGATGGAAATTCCTCCGGTGGATACGACGCTTTTGTGTTTCTCCCCCCAGTATGACAACCGGTTTGTCACCCCTTGTCTGCGCCTGTCCCTGCCCCGCGCCTCACTCTATGAACCTCTGTATTTCCGCTACCGCCAGCAGCCCTCTTCTGAGGCCTCCGATATTTTTGAACTGCATGATTTGCCGGCCCCCGTCCACACCAGCCTCTCTCTTGAACTGGCAGTCATGCGCGACCATCTGGCCGACAAGGGACAGTACTTTCTGGCCCATCTCAACCAGAGAGGCCGCTGGGAGTTCGTACCGGCTGTCTATGACGACGGCTGGATGCGGGCCGAAGTCCGCGAGCTGGGCTCCTATACGGTGCTGACCGACACGGTGGCGCCAAAAATAATCTTGCCCTCTATTGACAATGTTCTGAAAAATGTTTTAATTCGCATCGGTATCCGCGACGATGAAACCGACATTGCCGGGTATGAATGCCTGATAGACGGGAACTGGGCCCTGTTTGAGGACGATTACAAGAACGCATCCATCTTCTACCGTCCCGACGGCAGAGCCCTTCGCCGCAGCGAAAAGCCGCACCGCCTGAGCGTGAAGGTCTGGGATGTCTGCGGCAATGTCGCCAGCAAGGAGTGGCAATTCAATTATTAAAACTACGTATATGGAAAACAAGGAATTGATTCAACAAGTCACCGCCAAGGCGAAAGTCTGGCTGGGCAGTGCCTATGACCCGCAGACCCGGTCCGATGTGCAGCGCATGCTCGACAGTGAAGACAAGACAGAGCTGATAGAAAGTTTCTACAAAGACCTGGAATTCGGTACGGGCGGACTGCGCGGCATCATGGGCTCCGGCACCAACCGCATGAACCGCTACACGGTGGGAGCTGCCACCCAGGGCCTGGCCAATTACTTGAAAAAAAGTTTTGCCTCGAAAAAGGAAATCCGTGTCGCCATCGGCCATGACTGCCGCAACAACAGCCGTCTGTTCGCCGAAATCTCCGCCGATATCTTTTCTGCCAACGGCATCCACGTCTATTTGTTCGAGAGCCTGCGTCCGACCCCGGAAATGTCCTTTGCCATCCGTCATCTGGGCTGCCAGAGCGGAATCATCCTGACGGCCTCGCACAACCCTAAGGAATACAACGGCTACAAGGCCTATTGGGACGACGGCGGTCAGGTGGTGGCCCCGCATGACAGGAACATCATTGCCGAGGTCAACGCCATCAGCCGTGTGGAAGACATCAGGTTCGAGGGCGACAAAAGCCTGATAACCATCATTGGCGAGGAAGTGGACAAGGTGTATATCGACAAAATCAGACAGCTCTCGCTTTCTCCTCAGGCGATAGCCCGCCACAAGGACCTTAAGATTGTCTATACCCCCATCCACGGCACGGGTGTCAAAGTCATTCCGCGCTGCCTGCAGACCCTGGGTTTCAACAATGTCATTTCCGTCCCTGAGCAGAATGTCATCAGCGGCGATTTCCCGACGGTAGTCTCTCCCAATCCCGAAGAACCGGCCGCCATGTCGATGGCCATTGCCAAAGCCAGGGAAGTGGATGCCGACATTGTGATGGCCTCCGATCCCGATGCGGACCGTCTGGGTATTGCCGTTAAAAACGACAAGAATGAGTGGATCCTGGTCAGCGGCAATCAGAACGCCCTGCTTATCACCAGCTACCTGCTGCGCCGCTGGAAAGAACTCGGCAAGCTCAATGGCAAACAGTACATGGTCAAGACCATCGTTACCACCGAGCTGCTCAAGGATATCGCAGATCACTACGGAGTCGAGCTCTTTGACGTATATACCGGTTTCAAGTGGATAGCCTCGGTCATGCTGCAGATGGAAGGGAAAAAGGAATTCATCTGCGGCGGTGAGGAAAGCTACGGCTTCCTGGTCGAGGATTTTGTCCGCGACAAAGACGCCGTGTCCGCGGCTGCCATGATCGCCGAGGTGCTGGCCGACGCCAGGGACAAGGGCAAGACTCTCTATGAGCAGCTGCTGGATCTCTACCTCGAATTCGGTTACTCCAGGGAAAAGGGTATCTCCATCGTCCGCAAGGGTAAGAGCGGCGCTGAGGAGATCCAGGCCATGATGGACAATTTCCGGGCTCATCCGGTCAAGGAGCTGGCCGGATCGCCTGTAGTGCTTATCAAAGACTTCAAGACCTTGAAAGCCTGCAAGCCTCAGACGGGCGAAGTCTGGGATCTGGATATGCCGGAACCCTCCAATGTGCTGCAGTATTTCACCGAAGACAAGACCAAGGTTTCGGTCCGTCCTTCGGGAACAGAGCCGAAAATCAAGTTCTACATGGAAGTCCGTACCGGGATGAAAAGCCGGGCTGATTATGAAAAGGCCTGCGCTGCGGCCGATGCCAAGATCGAGACTATCAAGAAGTCGCTGGGCATCTGAGCCTGGTCCGGAATTAGCGACAAAGCCCCGGGAGTGCAGACCTCCGGGGCTTTTCTTGTATAGGAATCAGAGACTTATCTGTTGTCTTCCTTGTTCAGATAGGCAATGATGGCTTTTCGGTACTTGATGAGCAGGATGAAGCCCAGTCCGAGCAGGATACCCAGCAGTCCGTACTTGATCATCTCCATTTTCAGAGAGCGCATCTGGCCTTCATAGACGATGGGGGTCGTGGAGCTGATCGGGCCGTAGGACAGGTTTTTCATACGTATTTCATGGGCGGTGATGTGGCTCATCAGTGTGGATTTTTCCCTGGTGAGCGACTGTATCCGGCTTTCGCTGGCATAGGTCTGCTCGTTGTTAGGCTCGTTCTTCTTGACGATGGTGGGGACAAGCCGGTTTTCCTGGAACATGACATTCTGCAGAGAGTCGATCCTGTGCAGCTCGTCGTTGAGGACACTGATCCAGCGTTTTTCGTTGTCCATGTTGATTTTCCAGGGATCGTAGAGGACAAAGGAACTGTTCATCTTGTCAAGCAAGGCCTGGCGGACGACAGGCACTGCACTTTCCGTGCGGGAAATGACCTCGACATAGAACTGGGTGATGGACCAGGTGTAGACCAGCGAGTCAGTGCGGAACCGCTCTTTGTAGTCGATGATGTCGATGGTGGAGTTGCGGTCTATGTCAACCACGTAGTAGGGAGTGATGCTGACGATCTGACTGGCTGTCTGGGCATCGATATTGAGAAACTTGTCCAGATCCCTGCCGCAGTGTCTGCCGACTTCCCTGACCTGTTCGATGGCATAATAGGGTTGTTTGCAGAAAGAATTCAGACCGAAGCCCGACCGGAAGGGATTATGCTGGCGGACCGACCAGTAGCCCCAGGCCAGACCGGCCAGCAAAAACAGCAGCATGATCCACTTTTTCTGGTAGCAGGTCCTCAGGCACCAGCCCAGGATGTTTATGCCGCCCATGAAAACTTTTTTACAAGCTTGCCAGCCCAGTGAAAGCACGTCCACCAGGTTGAGTTCTTTTTTCTTTTCTTCCATAGTTTGCAGTTTGGGGAGCAAATATAATGCAAGTCAGCCCTAAACACAAAAAAATGTATGTCTTTGTTTTTGAAATTGAATAAATAATCGTACTTTCGTCATCATATAATCAATAGGTAATCAAAAGGCGAGGTATGAGTTATCTGAAATTTGACAAAGCACTGATGGTAAACCTGCAGCAGTCTCTGACCAAGGAGATGTTGCAGGCCAACAAGTCGGGTGCCTACAGCTATTCCACGATAGTGGACTGTAACACCCGTAAATACAATGGCCTGCTGGTCGTTCCCCTGTCGCAGTTCGGCGGCCGTAACCATGTCCTGATCTCTTCCCTGGATGCCACGGTTATCCAGCACGGTGCCGAATTCAACCTGGGGCTGCACAAATATCCGGGCGACCACTACAGTCCCAAGGGTCACAAGTATATCCGTCAGTTCGAATGCGACGACATCCCTACCACCATCTACCGTGTGGGCGGTGTCATCCTGGCGCGCGAAAAACTTTTCATGTCTTTCGAGAACAGGATACTGATCCGTTATACCCTGCTGGAGGCCCATTCTCCTACGCGGTTGCGGTTCAAGCCCTTCCTGGCTTTCCGGGACACCAATGTCCTCTGTCACGAAAACTCCCAGATCGACAAATCCTACCAGGAGGTGCCCAACGGCATCAAGATGTGTCTGTATCCCGGCTATCCGGAGCTCTATATGCAGTTTTCGTCCAAGAATGAGTTCAGCTACACGCCGGACTGGTACCGCAATATCGAATACATGAAGGAGCAGGAACGCGGCTATGAGTATCAGGAGGACCTTTTTGTCCCGGGTACGTTCGAGATGCCTATCAGAAAGGGGCAGAGCATTGTCTTTGCCGCCGGCCTGTCGCCCATGTCTCCTGCCGGCATGAGAAAGGTTTTCAACGATGAAAAGGCCATGCGCAAGCCGCGCACCAGTTTCACCAACTGCCTGAAGTCGGCTGCGTATCAGTTTTACAATAAGCAGAAAGACGGACAGCGTTATCTGCTGGCCGGCTATCCCTGGTTTGAATGCCGGGCCCGTGACATGTTTGTCTCCCTGCCCGGCTGTACGCTGTCGGCCGAGGATCCCGGCCTGTTCGACGCCATTATGGAAACGGCCGGAAAGGGTCTCCGGAATTACATGGAGGGCAGGCCGCTCGACTGCGACATTACCGAAATAGATGCTCCCGACGTGCCGCTGTGGATGATTTGGGCCATTCAGCAGTACGGCAAGGATCAGGGCCGTGAAGCAGCCGTGGAGAAATACGGGCAGCTGGTGCTTGACACGGTGGACTACCTCGTCAACCAGCGTCATGCCAACCTCTTTGTCCACGACAACGGCCTGGTCTATACCTATGGCAAGGACAAGCCTGTGAGCTGGATGAACTCCACCATGTACGGCCGTCCGCTTTTGCCGCGCAGCGGCTATCTGGTCGAATTCAACGCCTTGTGGTACAATGCCCTGCGTTTTGCCGCCGACATCGCCCGCGACAAGAAGCTGGATTTCGTCGCCGACAATCTTGAAAGCCTGGCGGCCAAGGCCGGCATGTCGTTTGTCAGTGTCTTCAGAAACGGCTACGGCTATCTCTACGACTATGTGGACGGCGACTATGTCGACTGGAGCGTCCGTCCGAACCAGATATTTGCCGCCTCGCTCGACTATTCTCCGCTGGACAAGATGCAGAAAAAACAGGTGCTGGATATCGTGACCAAAGAACTGCTCACCCCTAAGGGCCTGCGGACGCTCAGTCCGAAAAGTGCCGGTTACAACCCGATCTTCGAAGGCCCGGAAAACCGTCGTACCTGGGCCTATCATCAGGGGACAGCCTGGCCCTGGCTGATGGGGCCCTATCTGGAAGCTTATCTGAAGATCTACCGCATCAGTGGCCTGAACTTCGCCGAGCGTTGTCTGTACGAGTTCGAGGACGATTTGACCGACCGCGGAGTGACGTCCATATCGGAACTTTTCGATGGCAACCCCCCCTATCGCGGGCGCGGCGGTATCGCCTTTGCCATGAGTGTGGCCGAGATTCTGCGGATCAAACAGTTGATTGGCAAACTATCTGAAAGCAACATACAGTAATATAATTGAGATTATGAGATACAGTGCAAGCCGAATGCAGAAGAGCTTGCTCTTATGCCGAGGCGCCGCCTGTATCCTGAAATAATGAGTAAAAAAGAGATTATGAGATACAGTGCAAGCCGAATGCAGAAGAGCTTGCTCTTATGCTGAGGCGCCGCCTGTATCCTATAATCGAACGAAGTGAGATTATGAAAGCACTGATGTTTGGGTGGGAGTTTCCCCCGCATATCCTGGGCGGTCTGGGCACTGCCAGTTTCGGCCTGACCAGAGGCATGGCCCTGCAGCCCGACATGGAGATTACTTTTGTCATTCCCAAGCCCTTTGGTGACGAGGACCAGAGTTTCCTGAAAATCATAGGAGCCTGCAACACCCCGGTGGTGTGGCATGATGTGAACTGGGACACACTTGAAAATCGTTTCGGATCGTACATGTCGCCTCAGCAGTATTACGACCTCAGGTCGCACATCTATGCCGACTTCAGGTACCTGCATACCAACGACCTGGGCTGCATTGAGTTTTCGGGTCGCTATCCCGACAATCTGCTCGAGGAGATCAACAACTATTCGATCTGCGCCGGCGTCATTGCCCGCACCGAAGAATTTGACATCATACACTCGCACGACTGGCTCACCTATCCGGCCGGCATACACGCCAAGAATGTCTCCGGCAAACCTCTGGTCATCCACGTCCATGCCACTGATTTCGACCGCAGTCGCGGCAATGTCAACCCAGATGTCTATCGTATCGAGAAGGACGGCATGGACAACGCCGACCACATCATCTGTGTGAGCAACCTTACCCGCAATACGGTCATCAACAATTATCATCAGGATCCGGCCAAGGTAAGCACCGTGCACAATGCGGTCGAACCCGTCAGCCGGGAAATCGAGGAGATCGAGCCCATACGCCATACCCAGCAGAAGATAGTGACCTTCCTGGGCCGCATCACCATGCAGAAAGGACCGGAATACTTCGTCGAGGCGGCGTATCGGGTACTGCAAAAGACCGACAAGGTGCGTTTTGTCATGGCCGGCAGCGGCGATATGATGGACGCCATGATCCGTCTGGTCGCCAAACGCGGTATTGCCGACAAGTTTCATTTTCCCGGTTTTCAGAAAGGCAAGCAGGTCTATACCATGCTCAAGTCGAGCGATGTGTACATCATGCCGTCTGTCTCAGAGCCTTTCGGTATATCCCCTCTGGAAGCCATGCAGGTCGGTGTCCCTTCGATCATCTCCAAACAGTCGGGTTGCGCCGAGATTCTGAACAATGTCATCAAGACCGACTACTGGGACATAGACGCCATTGCCGACGCCATCTATTCCATAGTCACCTATCCTGCCATGTACAAGTTCCTGCGTGAGCAGGGCAAGGCTGAGGTCGATGAAATCAAGTGGGAATATGCCGGCCGCAAAGTCAGGAAAATATACGATCAGGTATTAGGACGATAATTATCAAACTGCATACATTATGAAGACGATTTGTTTTTACTTCCAGATCCATCAGCCTTTCCGTCTGAAAAGATACCGCTTTTTCGATATCGGAGAGGATCATTATTACTATGATGATTTCACCAATGAGCAGATCATGCAGCGTGTGGCGGCCAATTCATTCCTGCCTGCCAACCAACTGCTTCTGGAGTTGATCAACGCACATAAGGGGAAGTTCCGGGTGGCCTTCTCGTTTTCAGGGGTGGCACTCGACCAGCTCGAACTGTATGCCCCCGAAGTGATTGAAAGTTTCCAGCAACTGGCCAAGACGGGCTGTGTCGAATTTTTGGCAGAGACCTACGCCCATTCCCTGTCATCGGTCATGGACGAGGATGAATTCCGTCTGCAGGTCCGCCAGCAACAGAAACATATCGAACGGCTGTTCGGCATGAAGCCTAAGGCTTTTCGCAATACGGAGCTGATTTATTCCGATGAAATCGGCGAAATCATCTATTCTCTGGGGTTTAAGACGGTGATTACCGACGGGGCCAAGGCCGTGCTGGGCTGGAAGAGCCCGAACTTTGTCTATCAGAGTGCCACCAATCCCAATCTCAAGCTGCTGCTCAAGAACAACAAGCTCAGCGACGACATCGCCTTCCGTTTCTCCAATTACAACTGGAGCGAATACCCTCTGGTGGCCGACAAGTTCATCGACTGGATCGTCCGTACGCCGGACAACGAGCAGGTGGTCAACCTGTTCATGAACTACGAGACCTTCGGCAACCTGCAGCCCCGCGAGAGCGGTATTTTCGATTTCCTGCGGGCGCTGCCGGCCTTTGCCTTCAAGCAGGGTATCGAATTCCTGACACCTTCGGAAGTGACGCTGAAACTGAAAACGGTTGGTCCGATCAGTATTCCCAATCCCATCTCCTGGGCCGACGAGGAGAACGACCTCAGCTCGTGGATGGGCAACGATTTGCAGCGTGAAGCCTTGACCAAACTCTACAGTGTGGCCGAGCGTGTACGTCTGTGCAAGGATCACCGCCTGCTCCAGGACTGGAACTATCTGCAGACCAGCGACCATTTCTTCTACATGAGCACCAAGCAGTTCACCGACGGCGGCCTGTACAAGTATTTCAGCCCATATGACTCTCCTTTTGAGGCGTTCACCAATTACATGAATGTCCTGAGCGACTTTATGGAAAGGGTCGAGGCACAATATCCGACCTCGGTCGACAACGAAGAGCTCAACTCCTTGCTTACCACCATCGAGAATCAGGAAAAGACCATTGCTTCCCTGGAGAAGGAGGTCCGGCAACTGCGTCGTTCCTCTGCCCGCTCGGAGAAGCCAGCCCCGGCCAAGGCACCCAGGAAGGCCGCCGCGCCCAAGAAGAAATAGTTCCGCCTTGGAGCGCTCTTTCAAAGTACCCGTTGCACCGGAATATCCCAAGGTTCAACGGGTATTTTTTCGAGTTTCTGGAAGGGGAAACAAAGACCGATGGTCGGGCAGGACAGGCGTGGCAGCAGTCGATCATAGTAGCCTTTGCCGCGACCCAGGCGGTGACCGGCCCTGTCAAAGGCCATGCCGGGTATCAGGGCCAGGTCGATGGCCTGATAATCGGTAAAGGCTTCAGCGGCGGAGGGTTCAAGGATATCCCAGCGGTTGCGGGTCATTCCGACCGCCGCACTGTAGGGTTTCAGCAGCAGATCCTCTCCGTCTACGACAGGCAGCAGCAGGGTCTTCTTTCCGGCCCAGCCTTCAAGCAGGTCACGGGTGGAGACCTCATCATCCAGCGCATGGTAGAGCAGCACGGTTCGGGCCTTCTGCCACTGGGGCAGCTGGGTTATCTGCCGACACAGTTCTCGGGACAAGTGGGCCTTTTCTTCCGATGAAATCAGTTGTTTGCGCCGCCGGATTTCCTGACGCAGTTCTTTTTTCAGTGCTGCACAGGTTTTCATAATACTTGCGTTCCCATGTCCTTGATCAGCTCGACAGCCTTGAGCAGCGTCTTGTCATCTTGCTGGAGCATCTCCCAGAACTGGTTTTCTCCCAGTATGTTACGGGCAATGTAGGCATAGATGTCCGTGCGCAGGGTTTCCCGGTTTTCATCGATGTCCTGCTGCCGGGTCCTGATGCCCTTGCCTTTGGTAAACTCCATGAAATCGTTCATGACGGGTTGTCTGTCCAGGTAGCCGCTTAGTTCGGCCAAAGTCTTGAACTGACTCAGGACACTGCGTTTGCGGTCTGCATAGCTGGCGGCGTAGAGATAGACCAGGTTGCGGTTGGCCACCGTCGCGAGCCAGTCTGAAGCCAGGGTCGTGTCGATGGGCACGAAGTAATCGGGAATAATACCGCCTCCACCGTAGACCGTCCTTCCGCCGTAGGTCTCGTACTTGAGGCTGTCGTTCACCTGTATGCTGTCCAGGCTGCCGAATTCTCCTCTTTCGTAGCGGTTCATCAGGTCTTTTTCGTAGTCTTCGAAATGCCCTTTGGTATAGGGCTTCTGGATATTTCTTCCGGAGGGAATGTAGTAGTGGGCCACGGTCAGGCGCACGGCCGATCCGTCCTTGAAGGGAATCTGCTGCTGGACCAACCCCTTGCCGTAAGTACGGCGGCCGACGATGTAGCCCCGGTCGTTGTCCTGCAGGGCGCCGGCCACGATCTCACTGGCCGAGGCCGACCACTCGTCCGTCAGCACGACCACGGGCATTTGCCGGAAGGCCCCCCTGCCGTCGCTGCGGCTCTCTTCCCGGGGGTAGGATTTCCCCTCGACATAGAGCATCAGCCGGTTTTTGGGCAGCAGCTCGTTAAGAATGGACAGGGCCGAACCCATCAGTCCGCCCGGATTGCTGCGCAGGTCGATGATGATACGGTCGCAGCCCTCCTGGGTTTTCTTGTGGTTGATGATGTTCAGGAACTCGTTGTAGGTGGTGCGCGAGAAATTGCCGATTTTGATGTAGGCGATGTTGTCGCCGATTTTATAATGGGCATCGACGCTGTTGACGGGGATGTCGTCGCGCGTGAGGACATAGTCCAGGATCTCTTCCGTACCCTGCCGCTTGACGCCGACCTTGATTTTGGTGTGCTTCTTGCCCCGCAGGGTCTTCATCACGAGGTCATTGTTGATGTCTTTCCCCACAAAGGCACTGTCTTCGACAGCCACGATGCAGTCGCCGGCCCTCATGCCGGCTTTCTCGGCCGGACCCCCGTTGACCACGGAGATCACCCGGATGGTGTCTTCGCGGATGTTGAACTGGATGCCCACCCCGCTGAAGGAACCTTCTATCTCCTCGTTGGTCTTTTCCAGTTCCTTGGCAGGGATATAGGAGGAGTGAGGATCCAGTTCCGACAGAACTTGGGGAATGAGATGTTCGATAATGGCCTTTTCATCGACATCTTCGACGTATTTGGACGAGATCAGGTTGAGCAGCGCATCCAGCTTGTTGAGCGTCAGGTAGCTTTTCACGGGCGTGACCCCCCCCAGGGCAGCCCGGTAGGCCATTCTTCCCGCCATGGCGACCAGCAGGACGCAGCAGACAATGACAATGGTTTTCCGTGTGGTTGATTTCATAGGGTTGGATGAGAGATAAACGAATCAAAGAGTTTTTTTGTCGCAGAAGACCACTTCGATGCCGGCGCGTTCAAGCAGCTTGAGTCCGTCGTCCGTGTGGTAGGTCTCTGCGAAGACCACACGACGGATGCCGGCCTGGATGATAAGCTTGGCACACTCAATGCAGGGCGAGGCGGTGACATAGATCGTAGCCCCGTCGCTGCTGTTGTGCGAACGGGCTATCTTGGTGATGGCGTTGGCTTCGGCATGCAGGACATAGGGCTTGGTTTTGTTGCTTTCGTCCTCGCAGACATTTTCAAAACCCGAAGGAGTGCCGTTGTAGCCGTCCGAGATGATACGATGATCCTTGACCATGAGTGCTCCTACCTGACGGCGCCGGCAGTAGGAGTTTTCGGCCCAGATCATGGCCATGCGCATGTAGCGCTGGTCCAAAGCTGTCTGTTTGTCCATAGGATTACTTGATTCCATTGTGTCTGAGCATGGCGTCGATGGTGGCCGGCCGACCTCGGTAGGCTTCGTAGAGCTGGGCGGCAGGACGGGTGTTGCCCTTGGAGAGAATGTTCTCCCGGAAAGAATCGGCCCGCTCCCGGTCGAAGACGGCACGCCCGGTGTAGTAGTCATAGGCATCGAAGGCCAGTATTTCCGACCATTTGTAGCAGTAGTAGCCGGCCGCATAGCCGCCGCTGAACAGATGGGTGAAAGTCGGGCTCATACAGCAGGAATGAGGCATAGGCAGCAGATCGACCGATTTCCATGCCTCGCGTTCGAAGGCGGCCACGTCTCCGCGCAGCGGTTCGCGGATGGTGTGGAAAGCCATGTCCAGATAGCCGAATGAGAGTTGGCGGCAGCAGTCGCGTCCCACGTTGAAATTGCCGGCTTCCCGGACTTTCCGGATAAGTTCCATCGGAATAGGTTCGCCCGTCTGATAATGGACGGCGACACTGTCGAGGAATTCTTTCTCGTAGGCCCAGTTCTCCATAATCTGTGAGGGCATCTCGACAAAGTCCCGATCGACATTGGTGCCGGCCAGCGAGGCGTAGGTCACGTCCGAGAGCATGCCATGCAGTCCGTGCCCGAATTCGTGCAGCAGGGTGGTCACTTCGTCGAAGGTCAGCAGCGAGGGTTTCTCGGCGGTGGGCAGGCTGAAGTTCATCGACAGGGTGACGAAAGGATACTCCCGCCGGCCGTTCACGTTGCTCTGGGCCTTGATGTCGTTCATCCAGGCACCGGCACGCTTGCTCTCCCTGGGGAAGAAATCGGTGTAGATCACGGCCAGGAAGCTGCCGTCCTTGTCAAAGACCTCGTAGGCATCCACCTCCTTGTTCCAGACCTCGATGTCGGTATTCTTCTGGAAAGTGATGCCGTAGAGCTTGGTGGCCAGTGAAAACACTCCCTTCTTGACACGTTCCAGTTCGAAGTAGGGTTTGAGCATTTCATCGTCCAGGTCGAAGAGCTTGTTTTTCAGTTTGTTAGAATAATAGCTCCAGTCCCAGGGCTCCAGACGGAAGCCGGGAGATTCGCTCTCGTCGATGAAAGCCTGCATGGCCTGGTGTTCCTTCCTGGCCACCGGCAGATAGGCGTCCCTGAGCTCGTCGAGCATCCGATAGACGTTTTCGCTGCTGCCGGCCATCTTGCGGCGAAGGGCGTAGGACGCGTAGTCGGGATAGCCGAAGAGCTGGCCGATTTCCATACGGGTGTTGACAATGTCCCGGATGTTCTGCAGATTGTCAAACTCGCCGCCCACAGCACGCTGGTTGTAGGCCAGATAGAAGCTTTCCCTGACATCGCGGCGGTCGGCATATTTCATGATGGCGCCGTAGCTGGGGGCCGTCAGGTCGAACAGCCAGCCTTCCTTGCCCTGGCGGCGGGCTTTCTCGGCGGCGATGGAGAGTTCGTCCTGGGGCAATCCGGAGAGTTCCTCCCTGTCGGTGAACAGGCGGCTGAAGGCGTGGGTGGCCTTGAGGCTGTTCTGGCCGAAAGCCATGGTCAGGCTGTCGAGCCGGGTGCTCAGGCTACGGTGTTTCTCGCGGTCGGCTCCTTTCAGGGTAGCTCCCCTTTCGAGAAAATCCTCGTAGGTCTCTTCTGTCAGGCGCAGCTGTTCGGGACTCAGGCCAAGCTTGTGACGTCGCTCATAAACTTGCCTGATCCGGTCAAAAAGCGCCTGGTTCAGTGTGATGTTGTTGTAATGTTCCGAGATCATCAGGGTGATTTCTTCTTCGGCCGCCATCAGGGGGCCGTTCAGTTCATTGTTGGTCAGGGTGCCGAAAACGGCGTCGATACGGCTGATGAGTTTGCCCGAGAGTTCCAGCGCCTCGATGGTGTTGAAAAAATCAGGAGCCTCAGGCTGCTCTACGATGGCCTTGATTTCCTTATCGTGCTCAAGGATGGCCTGACGGTAGGCGGGTATCAGGTGGCTGGTCTTTACTTGGGCGAAAGGCGGCGTCTCCCGCCAGGTCTGATAAGGCTCCAGCAGGGGGTTCTTTTCTGAACAGGCGGTCATGCCTGCAACAAGGATGGACATGAGTAGGACAGGTTTGATTTTCATTGTGGTGAAACCGTGGAAAAAATTTTCATGCGAAAGTAGTACAAGTTTTTCAATAACTCATTACTTTCGCGCAAAAATCCGAACCCTGAAACAGAAAAGAGAAAATGGAAATCATCAGTAAGGAAATCATCGGCGCATTCGTCGTTTTGTTCGCTATTTTGGATATTGTCGGCTCCATCCCCATCATCATAGACCTGCAGCGGAAGACAGGCAGGATACCGGCCTTGAAGGTGACGCTGATATCTCTGCTCCTGCTCGCCGGCTTCTATTTTGCCGGCGACGGAGTCCTTTCCCTGTTCGGGGTCAATATCCAGGCCTTTGCCGTGGCCGGTGCCATTGTCATTTTCGCTGTCGGCCTGGAAATGATTTTCGATATCCATATTTTCAAGTACGACGACAGCCCCCAGGGCATGTCCACCATCGTACCGCTGGTCTTCCCCCTGATTGTCGGAGCCGGCTCGTTCACCACCCTGCTGGCCCTGAAGGCCGAGTATCAGACCATCAACATCATGATAGCCCTGATCTTGAACATGATTGTCATCTACGTGGTACTCAAGTCGATCGGAGTGATCGAAAGGGTTCTCGGCAGCGGCGGCATCTATATTATCCGGAAATTCTTCGGCATCATCCTGCTGGCCATTGCCGTGAAGCTGTTTGTGACCAATATCGGTTCGCTGATAGGCTGAGAGGGGGCCGAGACTCACCTCAGGACAATGTCGTGTACGGTCTGTGCGCCGACGGCCTCATTGAGTTTTTCCACCAGCGGCTGGCGGATCATCATCAGTTCGTTGCGGACGATGGCCGAGCGGACGTGCAGGTAGAGAACCCCGTTTTTGATATAGAGATTTTCCGTCTGGTCGGCCAGGCTCTTGCCCACGACCTCAGGCCAAAGCCTGATGAGCCGGACTTCGTTGAGCCGGACATCCAGGTGCTGCGTTTTCAGGACTTGCTGCAGCACTTCGCCCAGAGACTGTGAGTTGCGCCGTTTCATGCGGGTTCTTGCCAGGAACTTATTTCACCATTGTCGATTTGGAATATCTTGTAGGGCCGTCCGCAGCGTTCCAGTGTCTGCGACAGGTGCCCGTAGTGCGTGTCGGTGATGAAAATCTGGCCGAAGGAGTCCTGCGACACCAGCGAGAGGATGTTCTCGACCCGCTGTTCGTCCAGCTTGTCGAAAATGTCGTCCAGCAGCAGGATGGGGGTATGCGATCCCTTTTGGCACAGGAAGTCGAACTGTGCCAGCTTCATGGCGATCAGGCAGGTCTTGCTCTGTCCCTGCGAACCGACCTGCTTGACGGGATAGCCGTCCATGGTGATGTCCAGGTCGTCTTTGTGGATGCCCTTGGTGCTGAAACCCAGCAGCCGGTCCTTTTCCCGGGCGTTTTTGAGCTGAGGCTCCAGCTCCCCCTGGCTCAGGTGGGAACTGTAGCTGATCCCCACCTGTTCGTTTTGCCGGGAGATATACTGATAATGATGGTTGAATATGGGGATGAAGGCCTCGATGAACTGCTGTCTTTTTTGAAAAATCTCTTTACCGTGGTAGTCCATCTGTCCCTCGTAGAGTTCGTAGAGCGAGTCCTCGTAGAGACGGTCCTGGTCCTTGAGCATGGCGTTGCGCTGCTGCAGGGCGGCCGTGTAGCCCACCAGGGAACGCATGTACTGCGGATCGTACTGGGAGATGGTCATGTCGATGAAACGCCGCCGCTCTTCGCTGCCCTCCCGGATGAGCTTTTCGTCGGCGGGCGATATCATGACCAGCGGCAGGCGGCCGATATGCTCCGAGAGGCGGTCGTAGGCTTTCTTGTCGTGTTTGAACACTTTTTTCTGCCGTCGCTTGATGCCGCAGTAATACTCGTGCTGTTCCTGGTCTTCCCGATAGACCCCTTGCAGTACCAGAAAATCGGCATCGTGTGTGATGACCTGCGAATCGAGGACATTGGTGTGGCTCTTGCAGAACGACAGGAAATAAACGGCATCCAAGACATTGGTCTTGCCCTGTCCGTTTTTCCCGAAAAAGCAGTTCAGACAGGGCGAAAACTCGATGTGAGCCTCCTTTATGTTCTTGAAATGTAGAATGTTCAGCGACTGCAGATACATAACCCCAATTTGAGGCATAAAGGTAGTGCAAACCGAGCCCAATCGCAAAATAAAAATGCGATTGACGGGATTTCCGCCACCGGCGTCCGTCCAAAGCTTGCTTTGGTAAGGAAGGTAGGCGGCCGCAGGCCGAAAACGTAGTGCAAACCGAGGGCAAAAGAGGGGCAAATGGAATTTGTTTGCTTAGCCGAGGTGCCGCCTGCCTTTTGAGGTTGTCCGGAAGCGTTGCAGCGTTGCAGTGTTGCAGTTGGATCTCAACAGGTGCATCGCTGTGAAAAAAGAAATTTTATATCTATATATAATACTATTATATATAGATATAAGCTATATTTTTAACCGAAAAACAAGTTTCACCCCCCCCAAGGAGAGGGGTGGTCGAAAACAACTGCAACACTGCAACAACTGCAACACTCTTTGGGGGTAGTCCCATCACTAAGTGAAAGGATTTATGTATTAGAGAGGAGGGAACTCTATCCGTAATTTATGTTAATTTGAGGAGAAATATCTCCCGACTGGCAAAACCCGCCGGAATCTTGTTTTTCCTTTGTCCCCGTCAATGATGAAAAACACCACCCTTACATCCGATGTTCCATGAGAAAAGTGATTTCTGCCCGATCTTTCGCGCCGCTCGATGCTCTCGCTGCACTCTTTCTTTGCCGATCTTTCGCGCCGCTCGATGCTCTCGCTACGCTTTTCCCGTGCCGATCTTTCGCGCCGCTCGATGCTCTCGCTGCACTCTTTCCTTGCCGATCTTTCGCGCCGCTCGCACTTGCTCGCTGCGCAGAAGACAGCTGGCACCTCGCCAATGCAAACTGGTCAGTTTGCATTGCGGTCTTTCCGCCCCGCCTTCCTTACCAAAGCAAGCTTTGGACGGATGCCGGTGACGGAAATCCCTTCAATCGCAATTTTATTTTGCGATTGGGCTCGGTTTGCATTATCTTTGCCGGCTGAATGAAAGGGATTAAAATAAAAGGATTAAAATAAAAGTACTATGGCAAATAAGAATGTCGTCTCCAAGCCGGAGAAGAAGAATGAGGATTTAGGGAACAATGTAAGCGAGGCTCTTTCCCGTTCGGAGCAGTTTATCGAAAAGAACCAGAACACTCTGCTGATAGCTTTGGCGGCAGTACTGGTGGTCGTTGCAGGTATCGTCCTGTACAACAACAAGGTGGTGGCTCCCCGCAATCAGGCTGCAGCCGAGCAGCTTTTCCGCGGTGAAAGCTATTTCGCAGCCGATTCCTTCGCTCTGGCTTTGAGCGGTGACGATGTGGATTTCGTCGGTTTCGAGCAGTTTGTCAATGATTACAAGCACACCAAGTCGGCCAAGCTGGCCAAAGCCTATATCGGCCTGTGTTATATGAATCAGGGCGAATACGATAAAGCTGTCAAGTACCTCAAACAAGTCAAAGCCAAGGATATCATGGTCTCTCCGGCCCTGGTCGGCGCCGTGGGCGACTGCTATGTCGAAATGGGAGAGACGGCCAAGGCTGTCGGTTATTTCGAGAAAGCCGCCAAGGTACACAACAATCTGCTGGCCCCGATTTATCTGATGAAGGCCGGTCTGGCCTACGAATCGCTGGGAGACTATGCGGCCGCCCTGAAGGTATATCAGACTCTCAAGAAAGAGTATCCGCTGACCCAGGAAGGGACGGAGGTGGACAAGTACATCGAGCGCGCCAAGCTTTTGAAGAAATAAGGGATGGCCACCAGAAACCTTTCGGAGTTTGACAGCTCCTCTCTGCACGATGTCGCGGCCTTGCGCTTCGACATCGTTGTTTCCAGGTGGAACGAGCAGGTAACCGACAAATTGTTGGAAGGGGCCGTCGAATGTCTCAAGTCACAGGGCGTTCCCCAGGAGCAGATCAGAGTCTTCCCCGTTCCGGGCAGTTTCGAGCTGGTCTATGCCGCGGCCCGGCTGATGAAGGGCGGACCCGCTGCCAGGCCGGCCGATGCCATAATCGCGCTGGGCTGTGTGGTGCGGGGCGGAACACCCCATTTCGACTATGTCTGCCAGGGCGTGACCCGAGGCCTTTCCGAGCTGAATGCTCGGGGCGAGGTGCCGGTCATTTTCGGACTGCTCACCACGGACGACATGCAGCAGTCGCTGGACCGCGCCGGCGGTATTTACGGGAACAAGGGGGTGGAAGCGGCCTATACGGCCATGGAAATGGCCCAGTTGAGCCGGCAGCTTTGAGAGAAGGATCTCCCTTTTCTGACGATTCCTGAATCTTTATCCCAGCCTGTCGTCAATGGCTTAATCGAGCTCCAGCCCGAGCTGGTCGCTCAGCGAGGCAAAGGCCGGGTTCTTCTCCAGCATGGCACTGAGTTGGTCCTGAGGAGTCAGGGCCCTTTTTTTTTCGTCTCCGACGCTGACGCGGATCAGTAGGTTGGCATGAGTGTTGTGCAGCTGCTCTCTGAGGTATTTTTCGATTTGCGGTTTGATTTCGAGCATACGTCTTTCCATATTGGGATGAAAGACCACAAACTCGAAATCGCTCTCACTTTTCAGTTCGGGAGGATTGGCCACCATGGCCGAATGGATCTGAGGGTCGTCCTTGACGGTACCGGCAAAGGAGAGCCATGCCTCGGTCAGTTCCTGACTGCCGAAAGGCTGATGTTCTTCCCTGAGGGGTGTTTCCTCTTTGGCAGTCGCGGCGACTGCCTCCTGGGCCTGTCGCTTGATGGAAAGGGCTGCCGGCCGTTTGGGAGCAGGGGTCGCCGGCCGGTGCGCGGCAGGTGTAACTGCACTTTGGGGGGAAGACTGGGCGGCTGTGGCGCTGCCGGCTGTCACCGGAGCGGTGTTTGCCGCTGCAGCGCCTCTCGGAGCGGAGACTGTCGGGGAAGCACTTGCCGGGGCGATAGCCGGGCTTGCGGGGCTCCCCCCCGTCGGAGGGGCAGTTGCCGGAGCCGCTGCCGGGGCCGGGGCGGCTGCCACCGGGGCGAGCGGGACGGCTTTCCCTCCCTTGCCCTCGGGGTCGTGCTCTCCTATCTGGCAGAGCCGGATCAGGCAGATCTCGACCAGCAGGCGTTTGTTTTTGCTCTGGTTGTATTGCAGGGAGCATTCGTTAGCCAGTTTGAGGGCCTCCACCAGAAAGTCGAAACTGCAGGCCAGGGCCTGTTGCCGATATCTCTCCTGGATACTGTCGCTCACCTCGAGCAGCGGCAGTGTCCGGGCATCCTTGCTCACCAGCAGGTCGCGCAGGTGCGAACTCAGGCCGGTCATGAAGTATTGCCCTTCAAAGCCCAGGCTGAGCACCTTGTCAAACAGCAGCAGGGCTTGGGCCGTCTGGTGTTGCAAGACGGCCTCTACGAGCTGGAAATAGTAGTCGTAGTCCAGTATGTTGAGATTCTCGATGACTCCTTTGTAGGTGATTTTCCCTTCGCCGAAACTGGCCACCTGGTCAAAGACCGACAGAGCGTCGCGCATGCCGCCGTCGGCCTTCATGGCGATGATGTTCAGGGCTTCGGGCTCGTAGGAGATGTTTTCCGACTTGGCGACAAACTGCAGGTAGTCCTGGATGTCCCCCACGCTGATACGGTGGAAATCGTAGATCTGGCAACGCGAGAGGATGGTGGGGATGATCTTGTGCTTCTCGGTGGTGGCCAGGATAAAGACGGCGTAGGCGGGCGGCTCTTCCAGGGTTTTGAGAAAAGCGTTGAAGGCTCCCTGCGAGAGCATGTGCACCTCGTCGATGATGTAGACTTTGTATTTGCCCAGCACCGGCGGAATCCGGACCTGCTCGGTCAGGGAGCGGATGTCATCGACCGAGTTGTTGGAGGCGGCGTCGAGCTCCATGATGTTGTACGAGCGCTGCTCGTTGAACGAGCGGCAGGATTCGCACTCGTTGCAGGCTTCGCCGTTCTCCCTGGGATGCAGGCAGTTGATGGTCTTGGCGAAAATGCGGGCGCAGGTGGTCTTGCCCACGCCGCGCGGTCCGCAGAACAGGTAGGCATGAGCCAGCTGGTTGTTCTTGATGGCATGCTGCAGGGTGGTGGTCAGCGCCTGTTGGCCGACGACCGACCGAAAGGTGTCGGGGCGGTATTTTCTGGCAGAGACTAGGTAATTATCCATAATCGGTCAATTTGTCTGCGAAGATAACAAATCCGGGCTGATTTGCATCGTTTTTTCAAAAATAATCTTTTACTTTGCAGCATAAGCGACCAGAACTGCCATTTGCCTCTTTTGATGGCCAAAGTCTTTTCAAATGAACAAGTTAAAAGAACTGTTTGCCCGCATCAAACCCTACTTGCCCAACAAGTATGTCGCAGTCATCGTGCTGTTTGCCATCCTGATGCTGTTCTTTGACAAGAACAACCTGTTGCGTCGCCGTCATTACGAGCGGCAGGCGCGGGAGCTCCGTCGTGAGATCAAGGCCTATGAGAAGGAACGCGACGAGGCCGTCCGGCAGTTGGAAGACCTGCGCATCGGCACCCGGGAAATCGAGAAGATCGCCCGCGAGCAGTATCTCATGAAAAAAGACAACGAGGAGATATTTATCCTGGAAGAGGATTGATGAAAACACAGAAAAAATACGAGGTGTTGCTTTATGCCGGCTATCTCTTGATGATCGCCTCCGTGGTGCTGGTCATGGAAAATGTCGTCTGGGGCAAATATCTGTTCTGTGCTGGCGGAGCTGCCTATCTGTTCTATCGGGCACGCCATGCCTACCGGGGGGAGGACTTCCGGCTCCGTCGGCTCAACCGGCTGTATGCCTTCGGCGGCATCCTGGTCATTGCGACCGGCTATCTGATGTTCATCTCCAACAATGCTTGGCTGGTGCTGATGTTGCTGCTCGCCTTGATGGAGCTCTATGTCAGTTTCCGCGCCGATTATTACCAAAAACACCAGCAGTAGATGCCCGCCCCTTCGTTCCGATTCAGACGCTTCGAGATCTTCCACGACAAGTGTGCGATGAAGGTCGGCATGGACGGGGTGACGCTGGGAGCCTGGGCAGTGTCGCCCGAGGTGCCCAACGTGATGGAACGCCGCATACTGGACATCGGCACGGGCAGCGGCCTGTTGGCCCTGATGCTGGCGCAGAAATATCCCGAAGCCCTGATCGACGCGGTAGAAAAGGACGTCCCGGCTGCTTTGCAGGCGGCGCAGAACGTGGCCGCCAGTCCCTGGCCCGACACGGTGCAGGTGTATCAGGGCAGTTTCCCCGAAATCGTGCAGCAGCTGCCCCTCAAGCCTCAGGGCGAGTATCATCTGATTGTCTGCAATCCTCCATTTTTCAAACGGGATCTCAAGCCCCTCAACCAAGCCCGCAGCCTGGCCCGTCACTCGGGCGAGCTGGATTTTGCCACGCTGGTGCGCGGAGCTGCTCCGCTGTTGCATCCCACGGGCTTTCTTTCGGTGATCATTCCTTTCCAGGCTGCCGAAATCTTCGAGGAATACTGCTATGAGTACCGCCTGTTTCTTCAGCGCTCCTGCCGGCTGGTCTCGGTGGCAGGCAAGGCGCCGATACGCATGCTGATGAGTTTCGGACGCGACCGCCTGGAGGAAGTGCGGCGCGAGGAGCTGGTCGTGACCGGTCCCCGGGGTGCCTATACGCCCGAGTATCGTCGTCTGACCGAGGGCTATTACCTGCCCGAGGCTTCCAGGGAGCCGTAATTGTCCGCTCCGTCCCCTTGCGACCGCCCTTTGCCGACGGTAGGCCGCCCTTGGACAAACAGAACCGCCCGGTCTTTTCTGGCCGGGCGATTCTGCTTTAACAGGTCAGAAAGCGATTTAGCGGACGCTTATCTTGAGGACCTGGTCTTCGATTCGGATCAGATATACTCCGGCGGGGACCCTTATTTCCGTTGTACCGACGGCTGTGGCCACCAGGCGTCCGTCCATGTCGTGGACACTGCTCCTGGTCTGGGCCTCGGCCTCGATGCGGATGCGTCCCTGGGCGGCACTGACCTTGGCCAGGGCGACCGGCGCGTTCAAACCGCTGATCCGGCTGTAGACACAGACTGTCTTTATCTGTCTGTCGACGATCCATTGGCCGTTTTTATAGAGCTCAAGGGTGAGTGTGTTGTAATCGTAGTTTCCGTCTGCCCTGTAATGGATTTCTTCGGTGGTGCGGGAAGCTGGCAACCATTCGCCGTTGAACCATTCGTATTCGATGCTGCCGTTTCTTTCGCCCCAGTCGAGGATCTCCTCGGTCAGGTAGACGGTCTTGCTCTGACCTTCCCATGTCTGTGTCTGTCCGTTCCAGGAGTAGCTGGCAATTGTCCTTTCGCCTTTTTCGTTGGAGCCGTACTCGTTTTTATTTTCACCGACCCATACTCGTGCGTCGTCATCCCATGAATAGTAGGCAGACATGGTCTGCTCTCCCTTTTCATCGTAGCCCCATTCTCTCTTGCTGGATCCTACCCAGTGGCCGTCTTCCCAGTTGTAATACTCTGACAAGATCTCGTTGTCGTTGTCATCGAAGGCAAAGACGCTTTTGCTGCCGTTGGCCCAGTCGCCGTCAGCCCAGCCGTAGAGGTAGGAGGAAAGCACCGCGCGGCCCTGTTCGTCAAAGACATTTTCATCCTTCTCAGAGCCTATCCAGCACCAGTTCTCCCAGTCCCATTCCTGGCTGATTTGCAGAATCCTGCGTCCCTGGTCGTCATAGCGGTATTCGTTCCTGTACTGTCCGTACCAGTCGTTATGGCTGTCGTCCCAGTTATAGTAGCCTTCGAGGATCGTTTTTCCCCTGGCATCGAGCAGCTGCTCGCTCCGGCTGTATCCGTACCATGCCGAGGTAATGTCATTCCAACTGTAATAGGCATGGCCGTATTCCCGACCGTCGGCGGTATAGAATTTTTCTTGCCGCTCTGTTCCGTACCAGAGGCCCTCATCGGTGCACCGGTATTCGGCCGACAATGTCTGATAACCGTTCTCATCGTAGTCCCTTTCGGATTTTAGGGAGCCTTTCCAGCCGCCGGTCTCGTAGTCCCAGTTATATTGTGTGTTCATGACAATCCGGCCTTTGTCGTCGTAGGCGTATTCATATTTGTTGCGGCCTGTCCAGTCTTCGCCGTTCCGGTCATAGTATTCTTCAAACACACGCCGGCCTTGCTCGTCGAGGCGGTAGCGCTGTCTGAGACTGGCTGCCCAGGTCCCGTTCCAGCCTTGAAAGTCGTATTCGACCAGCGTGAAGCAGCTGTCGGCGGCATCGTAGGTGTATTCCCCCTTTTTGAGCGATGTCCAGGTCCCGCCGTCATACCGACTTTCCAGCCAGCTGGTGATTTGGCCGTCTGTCACTTCGGCCACATGGCGGGAGTAAGGCGTCCAGCTCTGGGCAGTCGCATCGTATCTGTACGAGAAGGCGTCCTTCATCTGTCCGGATGCCAGATAGCTGGTCTCTGTCTTGTCGACGGCCGTCCAGGTCTGGGAGGTACTCTCCCATGAATAGATGACATGGGCTGTCTGGTGCCCCTGGCTGTCATAGTCGTAGGTTTCGCGTGTCTGGCCTGCCCATGTGCCGTCAGTCCATGTATAGGTGGCTGTTTCTGCGGGCTGTCCGTCTGCCGTGCTGCGGGAGACAGTCTTCTGACCGTGGCCCCAGTTGTCCGTGCTGGAATTCCAGCTGTACAGATCGGTCTGCTCTTCTATGACTCCGGCTTGGTTGTAGGTCTTGTACGAGGCATAACTGCCTGTCCAGCGGGTGCTGTCGGCGGAGGGTGAACCGTAATAGAGCTCATCCTTGGTCAGGTTTCCGGCCTGGTCGTAATCACGGACCGACTTGGAGGTACCAAACCAGCTGCCCGTCTCTCTGTTCCATTGGTATGATATCTGCAGCAGGTAGTCTCCCTGGTCGTTGTAGGTGATTTCATCCTTGTAGCTTCCGATCCAGGAAGAGCTGACATCGTCCCAGGTGAAGTAGGCCGACATCGTCTGACGTCCGTTCCCGTCATAGTCGTATTCATACTTGTAGTGTCTTACATATCCGTTGTAAGAGGAATAGGATTCCGACAGGAGGGTATATTGACGGTCGTTGACGTAGCGGTAGCGGTAGCGGTCGCTGCGACGGAGCTCGCCTCCCTCGTACTCCTCCGACAGGATGGTGGAAGCGTGGTCGTCATACTCGTATTTCTGTGTCGTTCCCTCTTTCCAGGAAGAAGATTCCGCATCCCAGGAGTAACGGACAATCTGTTTGTATTTATAATTGTCGCTATAATGCATCTCGTTGTTCCAGAAAGAGGAGTCGCGGAAAGCCGTCCATTCGTATTCCTCCTTCTGAACCGGGATCCACTGGCCTTTCTCGTCCAGCTTGTAGCTGATGTTATATCTTTGCTCACCGAAATCGTAGTCTTCGTAACTGTTCTTGTTGCCATAGTAAATGCTCGGCTCAAGACCGGCCGAGTCGGGTTCCTGGTAGCGGATGGTCCAAGAGCCGATATCCTCTCCGTCCTGGTTGTAGTCTCTTCCGTAGCGGCTGTAGAGATACAGGTCCTGCAGGTTGCGGCTGTAGTTGTAAGACTCCTGTTCGATTTGGCGGCCGGCGGTGTCATAATGGTTGACCGTCTTACTCGAAAGCACCCAGTCCTGGTTCTCGCTGTCCCAGTTCCAGGATTGGGAAACAGAGGTCAGACTGTCCGGTTTGTAGTTGGAGCTCTTGTAACTGCCTTGCCAGGCGCCGTTACGGATATAGTAGTCTTCGCTTACCTCCTGTCCGTTGATGTCTGTGCCGTAGGCATAGCGGCGGTTATATACCCAGCTGCTGTCTCTCCAGTAGGACTCTGTCTTTTCGGTCAGCCCGTCCTGGCGATAGTTGTATTCGGTGCGTGAGGAAGGAGTCAGGGAGGAGCCTGCCTGCCCGGAGAGGCTTTGGTTGAAATAGGAAATGGTGACCAGCACCCGCCCCTGGCCGTCAAACTCGGATTCGGTCTTGCTGGTCACGACATTGTTGCCTTTGTTGTCCCTGGCCGAACGGATGGCGTAAATCAGCTCGCCGTCGCGATACTCTCTGACGGAGAGTTCCAGGTCGACCCACTGACCGCTGGCGGCGTCCAGGTAGCGGAGGGAGTATTCGCTGTAGTTGTCGGTGTAATTATCAACCAGTTTTATGGTTGTCCCTTCAGGAATGTCGTAGGAGATGCTGAAAAAAAGGTCGTTAAGTTCTTGCTTGTACGATGTGATGGTGGTCTCTGTGCCGGTACGGCGGCCGTCGCCGTCGTAGATATAAGTCTGGCTGCCGATCTTGGACAGCCGGTCCGGGTCCTTTCCATACATAATGTTGAAGCCGTCCAGTCTCAGGTCGTCACCGAAAGCCCCCCAGGGCTGGTTATCCTGGTTGCCCACAGGCGTGAAGCCTCTCTGGAGAACCCCCGTGGCGGCACCGCCCTCCATCTTGGCCGGCTGCTTCCGGGCGGGACTTTGGAGAAGGGTCCGGCTCATTGCTTTATCGACTTCCAGCCGGCTTTGTCTGATTTTCTCCTGCCGGGCATCGGCCTGGAGGATAGGCAGCCTGACGGCCTCACGGGCCTGGTCGGCGTCAATCCGGGCTTGTCTGCGATGCCGCTCGACGGTCTGGACTGTCTGGATCTGCTGTTTTTTCAGAATATCAATGTGTTGCGCTGTCTCAGAGGCCTGAGACGGCTGGCCGAAACTCAGCGGAGCCGGCAGGCTCTGCTGTTCGCTGCGGTTTTCTGCCAAGGTGCAGAAGGCAAGTAGCAGTGACATGACTGCAATGCTGAAAATCCTTTTCATATTGTCGGAGTTATTTGATGGTGAAAATTGCCATAGTCCACGGAGTATGTCTTGTCTTACACAGACAAATATACGTGCGTCGATGTCAAGGAGGATTCTCAAATATGCATATTGTGTTCCCAAATTTACAAAACTTGCCCTTCCGCTGCCAGTCTGGCCGCTTTCGGATATTTTTGCCGCGGGTTGGGAAGCCCCGTTGTTGTAACTGTGGGCAGAAAACTGTATCTTCGCGGCTCGAAACAAGCCACTTATTTATGTCAGAGAAATTTGCTGAATATTCCCGGTTCGATCTCTCCGCCGTCAACAAGGAGATGCTGCGCGACTGGGATGCGAAAGATGTCTTCCGAAAGAGTACGGAACTGCGTGAGGGCCAGCCTTCCTTTGTCTTCTACGAAGGCCCTCCCTCGGCCAACGGCATGCCGGGTATCCATCACATGATAGCCCGTTCCATCAAGGACATCTTCTGCCGCTACAAAACCATGAAGGGATACCGGGTCAACCGCAAGGCCGGCTGGGACACACACGGACTTCCTGTCGAACTGGGCGTGGAAAAGAGCCTGGGCATCACCAAGGAAGATATCGGCCGCAAGATTTCGGTCGAAGACTACAATGCCGCCTGCCGTCGCGATGTGATGAAGTTCACGCATGAATGGGAGGACCTGACCCGCAAAATGGGATACTGGGTCGATATGAAAGACCCCTACATCACCTATGACAACCGATATATCGAGACCCTGTGGTGGCTGCTCAAACAGCTCTATAACAAGGGACTGCTTTATAAAGGCTACACTATCCAACCATATTCGCCTGCTGCCGGTACCGGTCTGAGTACGCACGAGTTGAACCAGCCCGGCTGTTACCGCGATGTCAAGGATACCACCGTCACGGCTTTGTTCCGCATGACGGATCCCCGTCCGGAGATGACAGGCTGGGGCACGCCCTGTTTTGTGGCCTGGACCACAACTCCCTGGACCCTGCCTTCGAACACGGCCCTTTGCGTTGGCCCGGAGATCGACTATGTCGCTGTCCAGACCTACAACCCCTACACGGCCGACAAGGTCACCCTGGTCATGGCCGAAAGCTGTGTGGCCTCCTATTTCAAACCTGAAGGGGCCGTGGCCGATATGGAAGTCTTCCAGCCGGGCGACAAGGTAGTGCCCTACCGGCTGCTGCCGCAGCGCTACAAAGGCTCGTCTTTGGTCGGCATGAAATATGTCCAGTTGATGCCCTGGGTCAAGCCGCTGGAGAAACTCGACGGCAATGCTCCTGCCTATGTGAAGGTTGCCGCCGAATCTCATCCCGACACGGTGTTTGCCATCGGTAAGGACACCTATGTGGAGATGTCGGCCGAGGCTTTCCGGGTAATCCCCGGCGACTATGTCACCACAGAAGAAGGTACGGGTATCGTGCATATCGCCCCCACTTTCGGCGCCGACGATGCCAAGGTGGGCAAAGCCTCCGGCGTGCCTTCGCTGTTCATGGTCAACCTTTTGGGCGAGACCCGTCCGATGGTCGATCTGACGGGCAAGTACTACCTGCTCTCCGACTGTGCGCCCGAGTTCACGGCCCGTTGCGTGGATGAGGCGGCCTATTGCATTCACGAAGGTGAATATGTCAAGAACGCATACGACCCCGCCTTCAATCCCGGCGGCAAGTACGACGAAGCCGCCGCTGCCAAGGCCGAAGACCTGAACATCCGCATCTGCATGGAGATGAAGCAGGCCGGTCAGGCCCTGCGCATCGAAAAGCATGTCCACAATTATCCGCACTGCTGGCGTACCGACAAGCCGGTGCTCTATTATCCGCTCGATTCGTGGTTTATCCGCTCAACGGCCTGCCGTGACCGTATGATCGAGCTGAACCGAACCATCAACTGGAAACCGGAATCCACCGGCAGCGGCCGTTTCGGCAAATGGCTCGAAAACCTGAACGACTGGAACCTGAGCCGTTCGCGCTACTGGGGCACTCCGCTGCCCGTCTGGCGCAACCGCGACACTCGCGAGGAGATTTGCATCGGCAGTGTCGAGGAGCTCTATCGGGAAATCGAGAAGTCGGTGGCTGCCGGCCTGATGAAGGAGAATCCTTACAAGAAGCTCGGCTTCGTGCCCGGTCTGATGGACAAGGCCAACTACGACAAAATAGACCTGCACCGCCCCTATGTCGATGACATCGTGCTGGTGTCGGCCTCGGGACAGCCCATGCATCGCGAACCCGATCTGATTGATGTCTGGTTCGATTCGGGTGCCATGCCTTATGCCCAGATCCATTATCCTTTCGAAAACAAGGAGGCTTTCGACAAACGGAAGATCTATCCGGCCGATTTCATCGCCGAAGGCGTGGACCAGACCCGTGGCTGGTTCTTCACCCTGCATGCCCTGGCCACGATGGTTTTCGATTCGGTGGCTTACAAGAATGTGGTGTCCAACGGCCTGGTGCTCGACAAGAACGGCAACAAGATGTCCAAGCGCCTGGGCAATGCTGTCGATCCTTTCGGTGCCATCGAGCAGTACGGTTCCGACCCCTTGCGCTGGTACATGATCACCAATGCTTCGCCCTGGGACAACCTGCGCTTCGATACCGAAGGAGTGGAGGAAGTCCGTCGCAAATTCTTCGGAACGCTCTACAACACCTATTCGTTCTTCGCCCTGTATGCCAATGTGGACGGCTTCACCGGCCATGAGGAGGAGATTCCGGTGGCCGAACGTCCCGAGATTGACCGTTGGATTATCTCCCTGCTGCATACCTTGATCCGTCAGACCGACCAGAGTTATGCCGATTATGAGGCCACCCGCTCGGGACGCGCCATTGCCGAATTTGTCGGCGAGAACCTGAGCAACTGGTATGTCCGCCTCAACCGCAAGCGTTTCTGGGGTGGCGAAATGACCCGCGACAAGCTGGCTGCCTATCAGACACTCTACACCTGTCTCGATACGGTGGCCCGCCTCATGGCACCCATCGCTCCTTTCTATGCCGACCGGCTTTTCCTTGATTTGAACGCTGTCACCGGCCGCGACCGGAGCGAATCGGTTCACTTGGCCGCCTATCCTGTGTTCGACGAAAAGTTGATCGACGAAGGCCTGAATACCCGCATGCAGCTGGCCCAGCAGATTTCGTCGATGGTATTGTCGCTGCGCAAGAAGGTCAACATCAAAGTGCGCCAGCCGCTGTCGGCTATCATCATTCCCGAAGCCGATTCCTCTCAGAAAGCGGCTATCGAGGCTGTCCGCGACCTGATTCTCTCCGAGGTCAATGTCAAGGAACTGCGCTTTGTTGACAATGCAGCCGGAATTCTGATCAAACGTATTAAGCCTGATTTCAAGAAGTTAGGGCCGAAATGCGGTAAACAGATGAAATCTGTGGCGGAAATGTTGAAGAATCTGCAGCAAGATGTTATCTTTGCTTTCGAGAAGGCCGGTTACCTCGACCTGACGGTGGACGGGCAGGCCCTGCGCATCGAGGCTGCGGATGTCGAATTCCTGTCTGAAGACATCCCCGGCTGGCTGGTGGCCAATGACGGACGCCTGACGGTGGCTCTGGAAGTGGAGATTTCCGAGTCGCTGCGCGAGGAAGGTCTGGCCCGCGAGCTGGTCAACCGTATACAGAACCTGCGCAAGTCGCAGGGTTTCGAAATAACCGACCGCATCCGTATCCAGCTGACTCACCATGAAGCAACCGACAGGGCTGTGCTGCACTGGCAGCAGTACATCGCTTCCCAGACGCTGGCCGAGTCCGTCAGTCTGGAAGACAGTCTGACAGAGGCCACGCTCTTGGACATGGAGGAGGCGCAGGTTATGGTGAAGGTGACTAAAGTCTGATATATTAACCATCTAAATGACAAGCCATGGCAGAAATTATCCGTTATTCTGATGCCGAACTGGAAGAGTTCAGGGTATTGATCGAAGAAAAACTGGCTAAGGCCCGTGAGGAATATGACCAGCTCAAAAAGAGCCTGGAAGGCAATGATGTGGCAGACACCGCCCCTACGTTCAAGGCTTTCGAAGATGGAGCCAACTTTCTCCAGAAAGAGGAGGTCTCCCGCCTGGCCCAGCGTCAGCTGAGTTTCATCCGGCATCTGGAAGCCGCTCTGCTGCGCATCGACAACAAGACCTACGGCATCTGCCGCGAGACGGGCAAACTCATTCCCAAGGAGCGTCTGCGCGCCGTTCCCCATGCTACCCTGAGTATTGAAGCGAAAGGAAAATAGTATGCCCAGACTTTCCAGGACTTGGAAAGCCGCGCTGATCATCCTTCTGCTGGTGCTGCTCGATCAGGCGGTGAAGTTCGCGGTCAAAACCCACATGCAGTTGCACGACAGCATCCGTGTGACCGACTGGTTCTACATATATTTCACGGAGAACAACGGCATGGCCTTCGGCTGGGAACTGTTCGACAAGATTTTCCTGACCCTGTTCCGCATCCTGGCCTCGGGTTTGCTGGTCTGGTACCTGTCGCGCCTGTGCCGCCGGCCGGGGGTGAAGATGGGCTATATCGTCTGCATTGCCCTGATTACGGCCGGTGCCCTGGGTAATATTTTCGACTGCCTGTTTTACGGCTTGGTCTTCGATCACAGTTACGGTCAGGTGGCGACACTCTTTCCCCGGGGCGGAGGCTATGCGCCCCTGTTCTACGGGCAGGTGGTCGATATGCTCTATTTTCCCCTGATCGACACGGTCTGGCCTGACTGGGTGCCCTTCTGGGGCGGGAAGGAATTCGTCTTTTTCCGTCCGGTTTTCAATATAGCTGATTCCTGTATTACCGTCGGGGTTTTCGCCCTGATTATTTTCTACCATAAATCGCTGGCTTACGATTTGGACAGAAAAAGCCCGTCTTCTGCTGCCAATGAAAAAAAGGCTTAGTTTCGCAGGCCGGTTTGCCGGCATACTCGCGCTGTGCTGTCTGCTTGCGGCCGTCGGCTGTCAAAAGAAGCAGGAGGGGCGGGTGCTCTCGCAGAAGCGTCTGGCCGAGGTGCTGACCGATGTGTACCTGACCGATGCCATGCTCAACCAGATGGATCATGGCACGCGCAGCCGTTGGAGCCGTGGCCTGAGCCGGGAATATTTTCAGGATGTCTCCTATCGTCATATCCTTGACAAGCATCATGTCTCGGAGGCCGACTTCTATGCATCGGTGGCCTATTACAGCCGTCGCAACAAAGTCATGTCGAAAATCTGCACGCAGGTGATTGACAGGCTCAATGCCATTCAGGCCGAGGTGGACCGGCGTGAAGAGCTGGAGCGCCTGGCCCGCGAGCAGCGGCTTTTCGATTTGAAATGGCAGACGGTGAACCTCTCCCCGGAAGATATCGCCCCCTGGACCGACTGGCTGCTGATCTCGGCCGTCAGGTCGGAAAGGGACACGGCCCTGTATCTTGCGGCCGACTCTGCCGGCTGTTGTACGGAAGACCCTTATTGGGCCGGTATGGAGCAGGCTTTGGAAAAAGTCCGGAAGGTGGCCTGCCTGAACATTTTTCAGGTGGATTCAGCCTATCTGGTGCGCCGGGCAGCCCAGCAGCGGACGGCTGCCGACCAGGACGTTCAGGAGAGAGTTCTGCGGCAGAGGGAGAAACTATCTCCCGACAGGGACCTGACGCCTGAGGAATTCCGAGCAGACGACGGCGGCGGCCACTGACACATTGAGCGACTCCGGCCCCTTTCCCTTACTCGCAAAAGAGGGGATGGACAGACGTCGGTCCACTTTGGCGGCCAACTCGGGCGAAATGCCTTTGCCTTCGTTCCCCATCAGGATGATTCCCTTGTCGGGCAGTTCGGCCCGGTAGATATCCTCCCCTTCCAGAAAGGTGCCGAAAACGGGCAGACCGGCCTTCTCAAAGACTTCTTCCAGCCGGAGATAATGAACATGTACCCGGCCGATGGACCCCATGGTGGCCTGTATGGTTTTGGGCTGCCAGGCATCGGCGGTTCCCACCGAACAGAAAACATGCCTGATGCCGAACCAGTCGGCCGTGCGCAGGATGGTTCCCAGATTGCCGGGATCCTGGACATTGTCCAGCGCCAGGCACAGCGACTGGGCAATCTCCTTCCAGTCGAGCGGACTGTCCGGCTGGCGGAAGACGGCCAGCACCCCTTGCGGGCTAGTCTGCAGGCAGGCCTTCTTGAGTTCGTCGTAACTCACTTCGACCACTTCCTCGGCCCGGATGCCGGGATGCTCGGACAGCCACTGTGGGGTGGCCGCCAGAAACCGGCAGGAGAGCAGCGGCAGCAGTTCTTCGGCCAGCTTGTTGCCTTCGGCCGTAAACAGCCGGTATTCTGTCCGGATTTTCTTCTGTTCCAGGGAATGTATCCATTTGAGTTTGGCTTTGCTCAGCATGACTGGAGATTTTGTGTGATGAAAACAGCCCGAAGTATTTGAATAATGAACAAAAGTAGTATTTTTGCCTGTAAATAGCAACAGGCAGCGTGAAACGTCTAATTCTCTTGCTGACAGGCATGATGGTGTTGCATTCCTGCAATACCCTTAAATATGTGCCTGAAAATGAAAGGCTGCTTGACCATACCTCCGTCCAGCTGACCGGGAAGAGCGTTTCAGGCAAGGACCTGAAAAACCGGGTCCGTCAGCAGCCCAACCACCGTCTGTGGGGAGTGCTGGGCCTGGATCTGGCGCTGTATAACATGTCCGGCCGCGATACCTCCAAGTGGATCAACCGTGCCTTGCGCAACATGGGCGAAGCCCCTGTCCTGTTCGATACACTGGCCGTAGGACAGACGGTGGCTTCCATGGAACGCTACCTGTTCAGCAAGGGCTATTTCGATGCTCAGGTCGACAGCGAGGTGCGCACCCGTAAACGCCGTGTCAGGGTGAATTACCGCATCACTCCGGGAGAGCCTTACCGCATCCGCAGCTACAGTTTTCAGCCTGAGGATTCGACTTCCGGACTCGACGCCCTGGTCTCCGAGGCCCTGCCGTCGACGGGAATCTCTTCGGGCAGGGTCTTCGACAGCGAGGAACTCAACGAGGAACGCGGCCGGCTGACCCAATTGGCCCGCAACCAAGGTTATTACGCCGTCGGCAGGGACCATTTCTCCTTTGAGGTGGACAGCTCGCTGCGATCGCATCAGGTGGATGTCAGCTTGCAGATCGAGCCTTACATCCGCATCCGTCCCGAAGGCCCGAGCCAGGAAGAGCACCGCGCCTACGAAATAGGCAGGGTCTATTTCCTGCTGGATGTCCCTACCTCGGCCTACTCGCGTAGCAGCAACGCTTTCCTGCTGGCCGACTATGACACCATCCAGCTCGGCGGCTACTGTTTTATCTACCGGGACAAACCCCTGCTGCTGCCGGGCACCCTGCTCCAAAACTGTTTTGTCACGCCGGGCGCTCTGTACCGTGCCGACGATGTGGACCGTACCTACGCCCGCCTGAACAGGATGTCTTGCCTGCGCTATGTCAATATCCGCTTCCTGGAGCGGCCAGACAAGGATCCGCAGACAGGTCTGCTCGACTGCTACATTTCCCTGACACCGGCCGAGGAGAATATCCTCACGATCGACCTGGAAGGCACCAACACCGCCGGCGATTTGGGGGTGGCCAGCAATCTTTCCTACACGCAACAGAACCTGTTCCGCGGCGGGGAAGTCTACAACGTCAGTCTGCGGGGCGCCTACGAAGCTCTCTCGGGCTCCTATACCAACGATTATTTCGAGTATGGCGGGGAGATGTCCCTGGAGCTGCCCAATTTCCGCCTGCCGCTCCTGTCAAGAAACCTGCGCAAGGAAATTGATGCCTCGACCAACTTCTCGATCAGCTACGACAACCTTTCCCGGCCGGAGTTTCTCCGCACCACGGCTTCGGCTTCGCTCAGATACACCTGGCAGAACCAGCTGACACGTCATACGCTTACACCCATTGATTTCGCCTATGTCTACATGCCCCGGGTGGATTCCGCCTTCAAGGCGACCTATCTCAGGGAGGGTTCCTATCTGAGGTACAGCTACGAAGATCAGTTCATCCTTGAGATGGCCTACGGATTCATGTATTCCAGCCAGCCGCAGGGACTGAGCCTGAACAACCAGCGTTTCTATACGCTTCGTGTCAATATCGAGGAGGCCGGCAACCTGCTCAATCCGATCTCACACCGTTTTGGGGAGCCCAACGACAACGGGCAGTACACGCTGGGCAGAATCCCCTATTCCCAGTTCCTGAAGGGAGAAGTTGAATATACGCAGCACATTCCGCTCAATTCGACCAACCGTATCGCCCTGCGTGTCGGACTGGGTATGGCTTATCCTTACGGCAATTCCAAGATCCTGCCTTTCGAAAAGCGCTTTTATTCCGGCGGGGCCAACTCCGTGCGCGGCTGGTCGGTCAGGACGCTGGGTCCGGGGCGCTACAAGACGGCCCTGCGGACCATCGATTTCATGAACCAGTCGGGCGACATGAAACTCGACCTGAACTTCGAGTTCCGTCAGAAATGGTTCTGGGTGTTGGAAGGAGCCTATTTTATCGATGCGGGCAATATCTGGACCTTGCGCGCCTACGACAACCAGCCGGGCGGACAGTTCCGGGCGGAATCTTTCCTCGAAGAAATCGCCATGAGCGCCGGCCTGGGCATACGCCTGGACTTCAAGTTCGTGCTTTTCCGGGTGGATCTGGGTATGAAGGTCTATGATCCGGCCGGACTCGACACCGACGAAAGATGGCGTATCCGACATATCCACAGTACGGACGATTTCGCTTTCCATATGGCTATTGGCTATCCTTTCTAATCTCTAAATTAATAAGTTATGAAAAAAAGTTTTTTGATGCTCGCAGCCGCAACGCTGCTCCTGGTTTCAGGGCTGAAAGCTCAGACCAACTTGCAGGTTTTCTACGACTTCAGTCGTGAACATGTCACAACCACGCTGGAAGGTTTTTACAACGACAACTGGGGTAATACCTTCTTCTTCATCGATTACGATTACAACACCCGTGATGCCGACGACAAAGTCTATGCTCCCAACGGGACGTATTTCGAGATTGCCCGCTGCCTGAACTTCTGGCAGGACAATGAATCGCTGTCTCCCTTCAGCCTCCATCTGGAGTACAACGGCGGCGTTTACACCGGCTACACCATCAACAGCGCCTTCCTGGGCGGTGTTGACTATTTCCTGCACAACGGCGATTTCAGCAACACCCTGAACCTGAAAGTCCTCTACAAGAACATTGCCCACACGAGCAGTGACGTTCCCATGCAGCTGACGGCTGTCTGGGGCATGCAGGATATCTTCGGAGTCGCCGGCCTGCGTTTTTCGGGCTTTGCCGATTTCTGGTGGGAAGACCACACCCTGCTCTTCGACAATTCGGAAGATCCCATGGTGCCCGAAGATTCAAAGGTGGTCTTCATTTCCGAGCCCCAGCTCTGGTACAATGTCGGCCAGCATTTCGACTGCCCGAACCTGAATGTCGGCGGTGAAGTGGAGCTTTCCTATGATTTCGGTACTGTCCAGGGATTCAAGGTCCGTCCTTGCCTGGGTGTCAAGTGGAATTTCTAAGCACTCTTACATCGAAACAATAAGGATAGAAAAAGCAAGGGCGGTCAATTTCTGACCGCCCTCGTTTTTTATGGTATAAGCCTCCCGATTATTGCTTGGTGGCGTTGTAGGCATTGATGGCAGCTGCCAAGGCTCCGGTCAGCGTTTTGGCATTAATGGCGGGTGTGGCGGCTGTCGTAGCGGCCGGCTGGCTGGCAGCCGTGGTCTGACCGCTGAGCAGGGAGGTCAGGGCCGAAGCTCCCTGGATGTTGCCCAGCAGCGTTTCCAGTCCGATGCCTGCAGCAGAGTAGCAGTCGGTGGTCCCGTCGGTCTTGGCGACATTCTGGGAGGCGACATTGACGCCCTTCATCAGATCGTCGGCCACAGAGGAGACGGCTTTCGTAGCCAGCGACTGGGTCGTGGCACTCACCAGACTGTTGACCAAGGCGTTGTTGTTGCCGGAAGCAGCCTGCTGCTGCCCGAGTCCCATATAGTTGAGGACGGCGTTGGTAACGACCGTGGAAACCTGTTCCTGCAGTTTCTGTTTGGCGGCATTGACGGCGATGTCGGTCAGGCTCTGTCCGCTGGCCAGTCCGTTGACGACGGTCCAGGCCGTCAGGGCGTTGGAAGAGGTGGCTTTGGCCCCGCTCACCTGTCCGAGCAGGGAGCCGATGAGACTCTGGCCGGCTTGCGTGGCGGGAGCGGCAGTTGTGGAAGTCTGACCCAGCAGTGCGGCCAGTGCGGCGTTGTTGTTGGCTGTCTCGTTGGTGCCGGCAGTCTGTTGCAGCATCCCGCAGGAGCTGAAGGCGAAGAATGCCGGGCAAAGGAGTAGTAGAGCAATCTTTTTCATAGTGGTTATTCGTTTAATAAATGGTAGCAAATGTAGTATAAGAAGATTGATCTTGCAAGATGGATCGCCCAAAAATCAGTTTTGGGCAATCACTTCAAGCAGGCGTTCGAGGGCCTGTTCCTGGGGAATGTTCTTTTCGATGCACTGCCGTCCTTTGTACAGACTCACTTTTCCGCGGGCGGCCCCGACATATCCGTAATCGGCATCGGCCATTTCTCCGGGGCCGTTGACTATGCAGCCCATCACGGCGATTTTCAGCCCTTTGAGATGAGCTGTCCCGGCCTTGACTCTGGCCAGGGTCTCCTGCAGGTCGAAGAGTGTCCGTCCGCAGCTGGGGCAGGAAATGTATTCCGTCGTACTGATTCTAAGGCGACAGGCTTGCAGAATGCCGAACATGATTCTGGACAGTTCGGTCGCCTGCTGGCCTTTGACCTTCAGACATAGGCCGTCTCCCAGTCCGTCAAGCAGCAGGAAGCCCGCATCGGCCGAGGCATACAGGCAGGCTTGCTCACGACTGATGGCCGGATAGCTCTGGCAGATCACTACAGGCAGGGGACAGCCGGCATTCATCAGGCTGTGAAAAGCGGCCCGCATCTCGGCCGGGGCGTTCCGGTGCCGGCTTTCCAGCAGCAGACTCAGGTGTCTGATACCGGAAAGGTCGCGCATAAGCTCCTCACTGAGTTCGCCGGGACAGAGTCTGAGGAATTTCTGCGGGGCTTTGCTGGCATGCAGGGCTGTCAGCTGCCGGGTGGTAAAGACGGGTAAAAGGTCCTGCTGATTGTCTTCAAGGCAGTCGGCCTCGCAGAGGAAAGCCGCCTTGCCGGCTCCCGGACGCAGAAGGGAGGCCCGCTGGGGATGCCTGCCCAGGTAAATGTAGTCCGGACGGAAATCCGTGTCGAAAACAGGAACAGCGTCTATTGCCTCATCCGAGAGATCGGCCATCACCACGGGTACCTGTCCCTGACCGATGCCCGCCCTGCCTGCGGTCTTGTCTGCCCCCTCACAAGTCTCCCTGCGGTGGAAGCGGAAGGGGTCGAAGTCCGGGCAGGCTTGCCCCTTGATGGGAGGATGCTGCCGGCGGCGGTCGATATAGTCCACCAGCATGCGGGCCACCGGAATCTCGTTTTGCGGGTCTTCACTCAGGGAAACCCGGATGGTGTCGCCGATACCGTCCGCCAGCAAAGCCCCGATACCGACAGCCGACTTGATGCGGCCGTCCTGCCCGTCTCCTGCCTCGGTGACGCCCAGATGCAGCGGAAAATGCATGTCTTCCTCCTGCATGGCACAGACCAGCAGACGGACCGTCTGTACCATGACCAGTGTGTTGGAGGCCTTGATGGAAAGAACGACATCCTGAAAATGCTCTTCGACACAGATGCGCAGGTATTCCATGCAGGAGGCGACCAGCCCCTGGGGGGTGTCGCCATAGCGGTCGGTCATACGGGCCGACATGGATCCGTGGTTCACGCCGATGCGGATGGCTGTCCGATGCTGCCGGCAGAGGTTCAGAAAGGGGACGAACTGCCGGCGGATGTGTGCGGCGATGGCCTGTTCCCTCTGTCCGGGATCGGAGATCTGCTGTATTTGCCGGGGAATCGGGTCGGCAAAGTTCCCGGGGTTGATACGCACTTTTTCAACCGCCGCGGCCGCAGCAAAAGCCGCCTGGGGGTTGAAGTGGATATCTGCTACCAAGGGGTTGGAAAAGCCTCTGGCCATGAGTTCACGGCGGATTTCTTTCAGATTGTCGGCTTCACGGACGCCTTGTGCGGTGAGCCGGACCAGATCTCCGCCTGCCCGGATGATCTCTATTGCCTGATTTACCGAGGCCTGGGTGTCCAGGGTCGGGGTATTGGTCATAGACTGTATCCGTATGGGCGCTTCTCCACCCAGGGAGAGGTCGCCAACATGGACTGTCGAGGAAAACCTCCGCTGATAATTGAAAAGACTCTCACAATAGCTCATGGCTCGGCATGGCAGTCGTCGTGCTGCCGCGGTGAAGAGGTTATTCGTCTACTTTGTAGGGATAGGAAATCTCCCTCAGGGCCTTGTCGGCCTTGGTGACTTTGTTTTTCAGCCCTTCCTTGTAATCGGCCAGACGTGCGGCCAGGCCGCTGTCTGCCAGGGCCAGCATTTCAACGGCCAGCATGGCGGCATTCATGGCTCCGTTCACGGCCACCGTGGCCACGGGAATGCCCGGGGGCATCTGTACAATGGCCAGCAGGGCGTCCATGCCGCTCAGAGTGGCATTGATGGGGACACCGATGACCGGAAGTGGCGTGTTGGCAGCGATAACCCCGGGCAGGGCGGCGGCCATGCCGGCGCCGGCGATGATGACCTTGATGCCTCGCGGAGCAGCCTGGCGGGCGAATTCTTCGACGGCCTGGGGCGTGCGGTGGGCCGAGAGGGCGTGCATCTCGAAGGGAATCTGAAAATCATTCAGCAGCGTGGCTGCTTTTTCCATGACGGGCAGATCGGAAGTGCTGCCCATGATAATGCTGACGAGGGCTTTCATGGCTTTATCTGATTAATTCGCTGTAAGCGTCGGCATCGAGCAGTGTGTCGATCTGGGAGGCGTCCTTGAGGGCGATTCTGATCATCCAGCCCTCTCCGTAAGGATCCTGGTTGACCAGCTCGGGCTGACTGTCCAGGGCGGAGTTCTGTTCGAGTATTTCGCCGCCGGCCGGCAGAAACAGGTCGGATACTGCCTTGACGGCTTCGACCGTGCCGAATACTTCTTCCCTGGCCAGGGTCTCTCCGACAGTGTTGATATCGACAAAGACGATTTCTCCCAGTTCAGACTGGGCAAAGTCCGTGATGCCGACGTATGCTTCATTTCCTTCGATACGGATCCATTCGTGATCCTTGGTGTACTTGAGGTTTGCTGGAACGTTCATGGGAATGTGATATGATGTACGATAATAATTGGCGTGTCATTTCCGGCTGCGCAGGCGGGAGGTCGGAATCCCCAGCTGTTCGCGGTATTTGGCCACCGTGCGGCGGGCAATCCGGTAGCCTTTTCCCTCCAGCAGGCCTACCAAGGCGTCGTCCGTGAGGGGGCGGCCTTTGTCTTCTGCGTCTATGATCTCCCTGAGCGTAGTCTTGATTTCCCTGACCGACACTTCTTCACCGTCGGTGGTCTGCATAGATTCCGAGAAAAAGAACTTGAGCGGGAATATCCCGAATTCCGTCTGGATGTATTTGCTGCTGCTCACGCGGGATATGGTCGAGATGTCCAGGCCGGTGTCGGCAGCGATGTCTTTGAGTCTCATGGGGCGGAGGCGTTTTTCCTCGCCGCTCAGGAAGAAGTCGTTTTGACGGTCGACGATGGCCTGCATGGTGTGCATCAGGGTCTGTTGGCGCTGCCGGATGGCATTGATGAACCAGTTGGCTGCTTCCACCCTCTGCCGGGCAAAGGCGACGGCCTCCCGCTCTGTACGGCTGCGGGCCTTGGCACCGTTTTTCTCTTTGCGGGCCAGTTCGCGGTAGTAAGGGCTGACATGCAGGTCGGGCAGGCTGGTGTCGTTCAAGCTCAGCTCCAGTTTTCCGTCGTGGTTCTCCAGCAGGAAATCCGGAGTAATCTGCCGTCCGCTTTCATTCAGCAGCGAGGCCTCCCAGCCGTTGCCGGGTTTGGGATTCAGCCGGGAAATGATTCTCTTGAGGTCGTCCAGCCGTTCTTCGCTCAGATTCATAGCTTGGCAGATTCTGCCATAGCGCTGCTCTGAAAAATCCTTGAAATGCTGCTCCAACAATTCTATGGCCAGCTCGACATCCGGGTTTTGCTCCCGGGTTTCGAGTTGGAGCAGCAGGCACTGCTGCAGATCTTTGGCAGCCACGCCGGCCGGTTCAAAGGTCTGTATCTGCCGGAGGACCTGTTCCATTTCAGGGAGTTCGACATCCATCGAACGCTGGAACGACAGCTGGTCGGCGATGGTCTCCAGCCGGGTCCTAAGATAGCCGTCCTCTTCGATGCTGCCGATAATGTATTCTCCGATGATTTCCTGACGCTCGTCCAAGTCGAGGTCGGCGAGCTGCTGCCGCAGGTATTCCTGCAGGGAGGCTGTCTGAACGCCCATGAAGGGCTCGCGCCGGTCGGCATCGGCATTGGGGTCGTAGGCCTGAGTCTCGGCATAGTCGGCTGCCCGGTCGTCGTAGTCGTTGTCATAGTCCGTCAGGCTGTCGGTTTCGATGTCGTGCTCCTCTTGGGCAGCATAGTCGTCCTGACCTCCCTCTTCCAGCTCCCGGTCCTCGCTCTGCAGGTCGAAGTCCTCGGTATTGTCGGGGCTTTCCGGGTCTTCTCCGAATTCCAGGGCAGGATTGCTGTCGATTTCCCGCAGAATGCGTTCCTCCATCTCCAGGGCCGGAATCTCCAGCATCTTGATCTGCTGGATCTGAGCCTGGGTGAGGCGCTGCTGCTGTTTGAGGGTCTGTTGCTGAGTGATGGCCATGACGCTGTGCTTGTCAGGTGCAAAGATAGTTCAAAAGGGTGTCAATCACAAATCAATAGTGGAAGCTGCTGCCTCCGACGAACTCTCTGAGCAGCGAGGTAGGCGGAATCTGAGTGCCGACGATGGGCTGCAGGTAGTCCAGGAAGCAAAGCAGCCGCCAGGCTTCGGCAAACTCCGGGCAGGTCTGCGGCACGGAGCGCAGCAGCGGCTCTGCAAACTGCTTGAGGACCGACAGCTCGTAGAGCAGTGCCGAGTTGAATACGGCATCGGCATTCTCCTGGTAGGGGAAGATCCATTTGTCTTCTCCCGCCCGTACACTGGGCCAGCGGGCGATGGTTTCCCGGGCCGTGATGCTCCGGTATTGTGCGTCGCGGATCATGCGGCGGATGAGTCGGTTGTCGGCCGTCGAGATCCGGTTATGATTGTCCAGGGAGATGGAAGTCAAGGCCGATACATATACTTTATATTGCACCTGGGCCGGAATCTTGGGCAGCAACTGAGGGTTCAGCGCATGTATACCCTCCAGGATCAGGATGTTCTCCTCGTGCAGCTGTACGGTCCTTTCATCGGAATATTCTTTGCTGCCGGTGGCGAAGTTGTAGCGCGGGATCCTTACTTCCTCCCCCTTGAGCAGCCTGATGAGCTGGTCGTTGAACAGCTCCAGGTCCAGGGCGTGCAGGGCTTCATAGTCGTAATTGCCGTTCTCGTCACGGGGAGACTGCTCGCGTTCGAGGAAATAGTCGTCGAGCGACAGGGAGATGGGGAAGGCTCCTGAGGCGGCCAGCTGGACGGCCAGCCGTTTGCTGAAGGTGGTCTTGCCCGAAGAGGACGGACCTGCCACCAGGACAATCTTTTTCTTGTCGGTCTGGGAAAGGATCTCGTCGGCCATCTGGGCGATTTTCTTTTCCTGCAGTGCCTCGGATACATTGATGATATGCGATGCCCTGCCCTGTCTTACAGCCTGGTTCAGGTCTCCGATGTTGCTCAAAAGGTTGATGCGGTTCCAGTGGATATAGGTTTTGAAGGCGTTCAGCATTTTGGGCTGGGCGACAAACCCGGCCAGGCGGTCACTGTGACGGGCATCGGGCACCTGGAGCAGAAATCCCCGGTCGGGCAGCGGAAGGATGTCGAACAGGCCCACCGTCCGGCTGGAGGCACCCAGCGGGCCGTAGTAGTAGTCGATATGCTCGCCCATTTTCGTGTAACAGGCATAGGTATGGTTATAGTCGTCAAGCAGGCGGACGATATCCGGTCGTCCGGCCTGACGGAATTTCTCGGTCAGGACAGCCGTCTCCTCCTCTATGGTTTCGATGGGCAGGTCGGCGTCGATCAGTTCCCGGGTGCGTTTTTTGACGGTTTCCAGTTCCTCTGCCGTGAGCGGATGCCCGTTTTCGATGAGGCAGTAGTAGCCGTTCGAGACGGAATGCTCCAGAAGGAAACGGCCCTGGGGGTAGAGCTCGTTGACAGCGGCCGAAATCAGGAAGCTCAGGGTGCGTACATATACGCGCATGCCTGCCGCATCGCCGATATCGACGAATTCGACGGTCTTGGGGCGGTAGATCTCCCAGTTGAGGCTGGTGATGCGGTTATTGACTCTGGCTGCCAGCGGCTGGATCTGCAACTGGCCGCTTTCGCGGAGACTGTCTGCTATTTCCGTCAGAGTAATCCCCTTGGGCAGCAGCAGTGTGGTTCCTGTGTTCAGACACTTGATCTTGACAGTATTCGACATGGTTTGACTTATTAAATGGAGCCTCTAAAGTAGTAATAAATTCCGGAATTGCCAGCATCCGGCCGGAAAAAAGCCGGCTCCTGCGGTGTCAGGGATTCCCCTTCCAAGGACTGTGAGGCAGGCTTGCAGCCTCGCGGAGGAAAAAAACAGCCGATTTTTTGCTTTTGGCGGTGGCTTATACTAATTTTGCGGCGATTTTCAGTCGAATTATTCACTATAACTGTTATAAAATGAAGAAGAATGTGTTTGCAGCCGCCTCAATGGTCGGTTTGGCCATGATGGGCCTGTTATTCGGTAATTGCTCGGGCAATGCCGCCTCCAAAGCTAACGGAAGTGACTCCACCGCCGTCACGGTCGCCAAGCGGGCCGTCGCCAAGTCTATAGGCAGCCTGGAAGACAGCCTGAGCTATGCTTACGGTGTGGGTCTGGGCGACAACCTGCGTGAGAATTTCTCCCAGATGCCCGTCGATATCAATATGAAAATGTTCATGAAAGCCTTCACCATGGCCTTGAACGGAGAGGACGGCAAGCTGAGGATCAAGCCCGAACAGGCATATCAGATCTTCCAGCACTGCATGATGTCCGTCATGCAGAAGCAGGCTCAGAACAACAAGAAGCTCGCTGCCGAGTTCCTGGCTGACAATGCCAAGAAGGAAGGTGTCAAGACTACGGCTTCCGGCTTGCAGTACGAGGTGATCACCGAGGGCGACGGAGCCGTTCCCACGGCTGCCGACCGCGTGAGCGTGCACTACCACGGCACTTTGCTTGACGGTACGGTCTTCGACAGCTCGGTTGAACGCGGCACTCCCGCCCAGTTCGGCGTTTCCCAGGTGATTCCCGGCTGGCAGGAAGGTCTGCAGTTGATGAAAGTCGGTTCGAAATACAAATTCTATATTCCTTCGGATCTGGCTTACGGCGACCAGGGTGCCGGCGATGTCATCGCCCCGGGCTCCATGCTGATTTTCGAAGTGGAGCTGCTTGATATCATCAACAAATAAGCGCCTTTTACGACCATAGTCTCCGGTCTGCCGTCCGCGGCAGACCGGATTTTTTTGTGGGAAAATTTGCAGGAAAGATATTTCGCTGTATCTTTGCACCGCTTTTTGAGCAAGGGCGTTTAGCTCAGCTGGTTCAGAGCATCTGCCTTACAAGCAGAGGGTCTGCGGTTCGAATCCGTAAACGCCCACATTATTCAGGCACTGGGAGATCTTTTTCGGGTGCCTGTTTTTTTTATGGTCAAATATATCGGCAGTTAAAAATCTTGTCGTACCTTTGTCGTCTGCAAAGTATTATAAAAATGGAACTTACTCCTTTAACTGCGGTCTCTTCCGTTGATGGAAGGTATCGCAACCAGACAGAGGCCCTTGGCGACTATTTTTCGGAGTTCGCGTTGATACGTTACCGTGTCCGGGTCGAAGTCGAGTATTTTATCGCACTCTGCGAAATTCCCCTCAAGCAGCTTGAATCCTTACCCAAGAGCCATTTTGAGTCTTTGCGCGACATTTACCGCCACTTCACGACCGTGGAGGCTGCCCGTATCAAGACTATCGAAAAGACCACCAATCACGATGTCAAGGCCGTCGAGTATTTCCTCAAGGAAGAGTTCGACCGTCTGGGACTGGCCCCTTACAAGGAGTTCATCCATTTCGGCCTGACCTCGCAGGATATCAACAATACCTCGGTACCCCTCTCTGTCAAGGAAGCTCTCGAGGAGGTGTACTATCCTCTGCTGCAGGAGCTCATCGACACCCTGGCCCGTTATGCGGAGGCCTGGAAGCAGGTGCCTATGCTGGCCCGGACACACGGACAGCCGGCCTCTCCGACCCGCCTGGGCAAGGAAATACAGGTTTTTGTCTATCGGCTCGGGGAGCAGCTGGCCTTGCTCAGGAAGCTGCCTTTCTCTGCTAAGTTCGGCGGAGCCACCGGCAATTTCAACGCCCATCACGCAGCCTATCCCAACATTGACTGGCCCGCCTTCGCCACCGCTTTCCTGGACAAGCGGCTGGGGCTCCGTCGCGAGGCTTATACCACGCAGATTTCCAACTACGACCATCTGGCTGCCATCTTCGATGCCATGAAACGCATCAACAGCATAGTCATGGATCTGGACCGCGACATGTGGATGTATATCTCCATGGACTATTTCAAGCAGCAGATCAAGGCCGGTGAAGTCGGGTCGTCGGCCATGCCGCACAAAGTCAATCCCATTGATTTTGAGAATTCGGAAGGCAACATCGGGGTGGCCAACGCCCTGTTGTCCCATTTGGCCGCCAAGCTGCCCGTCTCGCGTCTGCAGCGGGATCTGACGGACTCGACGGTCCTGCGCACCGTCGGCCTGCCTTTTGCCCATGCGGTCATTGCCTTCAGGAGCACTCTCAAGGGACTGGGCAAGCTGCTGCTCAACGAGCCGGCCCTGCGCAAAGACCTGGACAGCCATTGGGCGGTTGTGGCCGAAGGCATTCAGACCATCCTGCGCCGTGAGGGCTATCCTCATCCCTATGAGGCTCTTAAGGCGCTGACCCGGACCAATGAGGCCATCACCGAGGACTCCATTGCCGCCTTTATTTCCGGCCTGGATGTTTCAGACCGGGTGAAGGCCGAGTTGCGTGGCATCACTCCGGATACTTATACAGGTATGTAACCAGTTTTTTATAACAACACAATGATCACAGAAAACGAAAGAGGGCAGGAAAAGCCTGAGGAAGGTGCAACTGCCGGCAGTGACGGAAATGATTTCCGCCGCAGCTATGGAGGACAGGAAAGAACACGCTACGACCAGCCTTATCGTCCGCGTGGAGAAGGACGTCAGTATGATCGTCCGCGACGCAGTTTCAATACGGAAGAACGCCCCTATCACAGCGAAGGATTTCAGCGCCGCCGTCTCCAGGGACAGGAGGGAGAGGACAGAGCGGGCTATCGTCCGCGTCGCTCTTACTACAACGGCGATGACCGCTATCCCGACCGTCCGCGCCGTCAGTTTGGCGTTGACGGAGAGGCTGTTTCGGGCAATCGCTTTTATCAGAACAACCAGGGCGAACAGCGTTACGAACGCCGTCCCTACCGTTCCTTCAACCGTCAAGACGGTGAGGACAGGACGGAAATGCGTCCGCACCGCTCATATAACGGCGAGGGTAATGACCGGTCTTATGACCGTCCGCGTCGGCCCCAGGGAGGCTACAGCCGTTCTCAAGGCGGTTACAGCCGTCCCCGGCCCAATTTTGCCGAAGAGCCTCCCAAGGATTACGGCAATCGTCCCGACGGGCGTCCGCGCCGTCCGCGCATCAGGAAAAACAGCGAAGGTACCGCCTGGCTGGCCGAGAATGATTTCAAGGCCCCGAAATATGCGCCTAATCTGGATCCCACGACTCCTATCCGCCTGAACAAATTCCTGTCGAATGCCGGAATCTGCTCCCGTCGTGAGGCTGATGAATATATCCAGGCCGGCGTGGTCAAGGTCAATGGCGAGACGGTCAGCGAACTGGGGGTCAAGGTGCTGCCTTCGGACGAGATCATGTTCCACGACCAGCCGGTCAAGATCGAACGCAAGGTCTATATCCTGCTCAACAAGCCCAAAGACTGCGTCACTACCTCCGAGGATCCGCAGGAGCGCCTGACGGTGATGGACCTGGTCAAAAATGCCTGTTACGAGCGTATCTATCCGGTGGGAAGGCTCGACCGCAACACCACGGGCGTGCTGCTGCTCACCAACGACGGTGACCTGGCTTCCAAGCTGGCTCATCCCAAATACGAGAAACGCAAAATCTACCAGGCTACGCTCGACAAGGATCTGACCGAGGAGGATATGGCCAAGATAGCGGAAGGAGTCGAACTGGACGGTGAACATGTCGCTGTGGATGAAATCAGCTATGTCAACGAGAAGAAAAATGTCATCGGCATTGAGATCCATTCCGGGCAGAACCGTGTCGTCCGCCGTATTTTCGAACAGTTCGGGTACAAAGTCTATAAACTCGACCGTGTCTATTTCGCCGGCCTGACCAAGAAGAATCTGCCGCGCGGCAAGTGGAGACATCTGACCGAGCGGGAAGTATCATTGCTTAAAATGGGTGTTTTTGCCTAAACGGAATATGGAAAGAATAAAGAGAGTCAAGATAGCCGAGGTGTTGAAGAGGACCGATTTCGGGACCTTGGTCAATGTGAAAGGCTGGGTGCGTACGCGCCGTGGCAACAAACAGGTCGGATTCATCGCCCTGAACGACGGATCGACCATCAACAACGTGCAGATAGTGGTCGATCTGACCAAGTTCGACGAGGCCTCCCTCAAGGAGGTTACTACAGGAGCCTGCCTGAGTGTCAACGGTACGCTCACGGCCTCCCAGGGAGCCGGTCAGGCCATCGAGATCCAGGCCGCTGGAATAGAGGTGCTGGGGACCTGTGACAATACCTATCCGCTGCAGAAGAAGGGCAGTTCGATGGAGTTCCTGCGCAGTATCGCCCACCTGCGTCCGCGCACCAACACCTTCGGGGCCGTCTTCCGTATCCGTCACCACATGGCCATGGCCATCCATACCTATTTTCACCAGAAGGGATTCTATTATTTCCATACGCCGATTATCACCGCTTCGGACTGTGAAGGAGCCGGCCAGATGTTCCAGGTGACCACCATGAACCTTTACGACCTGAAAAAGGACGAGAAGGGATCCATCATCTACGACGGTGACTTTTTCGGCAAGCAGGCCAGCCTGACGGTCTCCGGACAGCTCGAAGGCGAACTGGCGGCTACGGCCCTGGGGCAGATCTATACCTTCGGTCCCACTTTCCGTGCCGAAAACTCCAATACACCGCGTCACCTGGCCGAGTTCTGGATGGTCGAGCCCGAAGTGGCTTTCGCCGACCTGGACGAACTGACAGCCTTGGAAGAGGATTTCATCAAATATTGTGTACGCTGGGCGCTGGACAACTGCCGTGAGGATCTGGAGTTCCTCAACAAGATGATTGACAACGGCCTGATCGCCCGCCTGGAAAGCGTGGTCAACACCGATTTTGTGCGGCTGCCCTATACCCAGGGCATAGAGATCCTGCAGGAGGCCGTCCGTAGGGGGCGTAAATTTGAGTTCCCCTGCAACTGGGGTGACGACCTGGCTTCGGAACACGAACGCTATCTGGTCGAAGAGCATTTCAAGAAGCCGGTCATCATGATTGACTATCCCAAGGAAATCAAGGCCTTCTACATGAAACAGAATCCGGACGGCCGCACGGTCCAGGGAACTGACGTCTTGTTCCCGCAGATTGGCGAAATCATCGGAGGCAGTGTCCGTGAAGAGAACTATGACAAGCTGATGGCACGTATCGAGGAGTTGCACATCCCCATGAAGGACATGTGGTGGTACCTGGATACCCGCCGCTACGGAACTTGTCCTCACGCCGGTTTCGGACTGGGCTTTGAGCGTCTGCTGCTTTTCGTCACGGGCATGTCCAATATCCGGGATGTCATTCCCTTCCCGCGGACACCGCGCAACGCGGAATTTTAAAAAGAGGGCCTGAGTGCCCTTTTTTCGATAAAGATGGATACAATGAAGGTACATATTCTGGGTTGTGGATCGGCTTTGCCGACCACCCGGCATTCTCTCTCGGCCCAGGTGTTGGAACTCTCCGGCAAGCTTTTCCTCATAGACTGTGGAGAGGCTGCCCAGTTGCAGTTCCGGCGTACGCGTCTGAACTTTAACAGGATCTCGGACATCTTCATCTCCCATCTGCACGGAGACCACTGCTTCGGCCTGCCGGGGCTGATCTCCACGCTGAGCCTGCTTGGCCGCACGGCACCTCTGCGCATCCATGCCCATCCCGATTTGGAAAGACTGCTGCGGCCTCAGCTCGGCTATTTTTGCCGGGAACTGGGTTTCGAGGTCGTTTTCCAGCCCTTTTCGCCCCATTCCCACGAGTTGATATACGAAGACCGCGGCCTGAGGGTCTATTCCCTGCCGCTGATACACCGGGTGCCCTCCACGGGTTTCCTGTTCAAGGAACGCCCCGGCAGCGCGCATATTGTCAGGGAAATGACAGATTTCTATAAGATCCCTTTGCGGGAATTGCCGGCCATCAAGGCCGGTGCCGACTATGTGACGCCCGAGGGGGAGGTGATACCCCACGAGCGACTGACCCGCCCGGCAGCGCCGCCCCGCTCTTATGCCTATTGTTCTGATACGGCCTACAACGAGGCCCTGATTCCCATGATTGCCGGAGTCGACCTGCTCTACCATGAGGCCACCTTCGCCCGGAGCGAAGAGGACTGGGCGGCAACCACACAGCATTCTACCGCGGCACAAGCCGGGAAAATCGCTGCCGGGGCAGGGGCCGGCCGTTTGCTGATCGGCCATTTTTCGGCCCGCTACGAGGACGAGAACCTGCTGCTCCGCGAGGCACAGGCGGTTTTCCCGCAGACGATGCTGGCCAATGAGGGGATGACAGTGGAAATATGATATTCTTGTAGCATGATGTCCGACCTTGTTTCCAGACGATTGACAAAAGTCCTTGTGACGGCCGTTTGGCTGGCTCTGTTGCCTGGAATGCTCACGGCGCAGCATCGCTCACCCAAGCATGAATTTCGCGGAGCCTGGATCAGCACGATTCACCAGACGCGCTACGCGGGCATGTCCAAGACAGAGATGCAGGCCTACTTCAACCGCTTGCTGGATACCTTGCAGGATGCAGGAATCAATGTGGTGCTTTTCCAGGTCCGGCCGCAGTCGGATGCCTGGTACAAATCCTCCTATGAACCCTGGAGCAGCTTTATCACCGGCAAGAGCGGCCGGAATCCGGGCTGGGACCCGCTGGCTTTCCTGGTGGAGGCCTGCCATGAACGTAACATGGACCTTCATGCCTGGATCAACCCCTACCGGGTGCGGATGACTGTCAGGGAGGAGGACTACAAAGATGCCTTCGTGCGCAAGAACCGTCAGCTGATACTGCGCTACGGCCGCAGTCTGTGGCTGGACCCCGGCCTGCCTGAGAGCCGCAACCACATCCTCAAGGTGGTCAGGGAAATCGTCGCCGGCTACGACATCGACGGTATCCACCTGGATGACTATTTCTACCCCTATCCTGTTGCCGGGGAACAGTTTCCCGATGATGCCAGTTTTGCCAAATATGCCTCCGCCCAAGGCTTTGGCCGCGATGAGAGGGCGGCCTGGCGGCGCGACAATGTCAATCGGCTGGTCTTTGGCCTGCATGAGCTCATCTCGGAGCTGAAGCCCTGGGTCCGGCTGGGGATCAGCCCCTTCGGTATCCATCGCAACGAGAGGCAGGACCCGGACGGCAGCCGGACCAACGGACTGAGCAATTACGACGATCTCTACGCCGATGCCCTGCTGTGGATGAACGAGGGCTGGATAGACTACTGTGTCCCTCAGCTCTACTGGGAGATTGGCCACGACCGGGCTGATTATGCCACCTTGATCGACTGGTGGGGTCGTCACCGCGGCGAGTCGGCCCTGTACGTCGGCCAGGATGTGGACCGGACGATGAAGGCCTCGCAGCTCGGCGCCAAGCTTCAGCTGGAGAGGGAGAACGGCCATTTCTCCGGCAACTGCTTTTTCCCGGCCTACGAGCTGGAAGCCGACAACGGTCATATCCGGCAGCAGCTCAGGGAGCTCTGGCATCGCTATCCTGCCTTGGTACCGGCCGACAAAATCGGCCTGGACAAAACCCCGGAACCCGTCTTCGCCCTGGATGTCCGTCAGGACTATGTACTGGGCGCTCACCTGACGTGGCGGCCTGTCAAGACCTCGGATGCGGCCAACAGGGCTTCCTATTACGTGATATACCGCTATTTCAAAGGCGAAGAGGAGGATATGGAAGATCCCGCCCATATCGTCGGTCTGAGCCGCGATCCCCTTTTTGTCATTCCGCCTCATCCCTATAAGGGCGAATGGGTCTATCTGGTGACGACTGTCAACCGGCTGCACCGTGAAAGCGCTCCCGAGCGTATCGTTATCCGGGTCAGGTAGAGACCCGTTTCCCCTGATCCCTGCCGGCTGCCTCCTCCCCGCTGACCCCCTCAGGAGGCCTGTGTGAAGGCTGTGCGGAAAAGATTTCCGGCGGCCTTGTTACGAAAAGCCGCCCTTACCCGTTATTATAGTGTCTGGACTGGAAAAGCCGGCCTGTTCCTGCGTGAAGGCCGGAAAATGGTAATATGGACGAGAGATGACCTATCAGGAGTTTAACCGGGAGATTGTCCCCCTTAAGGACAAGATATATCGCTGCGCATTGGCTGTGCTGGGCAACCGGATGGATGCCGAGGACATGGTGCAGGATACCTATGGGAAGCTCTGGACGATACGCGAAAAGCTCGATGCCCTGGACAATCGGGAAGCCTATGCCATGAGGATGGTGCGCAACCTTTGTCTGGATCACCTGAGAGCCGCTCGTCTTCATGAGGAAAAACTGGAAGAAGAGTTCAGTCACCGGACCGAGGAGGGGCCCGGACAGCAGGAAGAGCTGAAAGATATGGATGCCGTGGTCAGGCAAGTCATTGCCCGGCTGCCCGAGAAACCCCGCACGGTGATACACCTTCGTGATGTCGAGGGCTATGAGATGGAAGAAATTGCCGCCATTGTCGGAGACGACGTCGCCACCGTCCGGGTGACTCTTTCAAGAGCCAGAAAAACAGTGAGAGAAAAGGTAATCAATATAATGAACTATGGCATACGATAACATGCAAGAACTGGAGCGACTGACCCGCCTGTATCTGGAAGCCGAGTCCACGCTGGAGGAAGAAGCCCGTCTGGGTGAGCTTCTGGCCGCCTTGCCCGACAGCAACCTCAGTGAAGAACAGCTGTCCGTCAAGACGATGCTGGGCTGTTTCGGACGTATGGCCCGGGAGAGTTCCGCCATCAGGGACGAGGAACTGCTGCCCGAGACCAAGACAGCCTCTCGCCGCCTCCCTCTGTGGCAGCAGATAGCCTCGGTGGCCGCGGTGGTTGTCCTTGGAGTCTTCATCGGCTCGACGCTGGCCCTTCGGCAGAGTGGGGCTTCGGCAGACCCTGTTCAGGCCACGCTGAATTCCGCTCCGGTCACGTCGGGTCAGGTCTACGGCTATATCAACGGCCAGCCGGTGACCGACCTGGACGAAGCCCTGCGTCAGAGCGAGGGTGCCTTGCACTCCATGGGCGTTCAGATGAACAAGTCGGCGAGCTATCTTTCCTCTTTTGACAGCCCCATGGAGAGAGTCTCCGCTGCCCTGACCAATATGAAATAATCACTAAAAAGATATCTATGAGAAAAATCTACTCCCTAGTGCTGCTGTTCACAGCAGGTGCCTTGACGACGGCCGGTGCGGCTGATCTACAGGACCAGCCCCAGGCGCAGGACTTGAAAGCTGCCGAAGACCTTGTCAAGATCAGAAAGACACCCGACAAATCTGGTCTGTCCTTGTCGGTGGCCGGTTTTGAATTCGAGCTCTCTTCCCGTGAAACGTCGGGTGAGGCTAAAGGAAAACAGCCGAGCGACTCCGGGAAATACCGGAAAAGAAGGCGCAGCTATCAGAGCAGAGTGGCTTCGATTGAACTGGGGTTCAGCCAGATGAGAGGGGCGGACTACAGTGCCTATCCGCCGGGAACACCGGAGTTTATGGACATGAATCTGGGACGCTCCATCCAGCTGGGACTGAATCTCTTCAAAGCCGGATACGGATTTGACCGCGAGGGACATGTGGGAATATCTTCGGCCCTGGGCATCTATTGGAACAATTATGTTTTCACCGACAAGACCGTCTGCATCGGTGAGGAGAACGGGAGAATCGAACCCTATACGGTCTCGGGTGATCCCAAGAAGTCCAAGATGAGAAACCTTGGACTGAGAGTGCCGCTCACGCTGGATGCCAATCTGGGAGAGCTGTTTCTTTCGCTGGGAGGCTTCGGCGAACTGGATGTCCGGAGCTACACCAAGACCACCTCTCCCAAAAAGTATGCCGACCTGAACTATACCGATCCCCTGCAGTACGGTCTGATCGGAAGGATAGGCTATCAAGGCATCTACGTTTACGGCAATTATTTCCTGAGCAATATGTTCAAGTCCGGGAAGGGGCCGGAGGGAACCATCCTGACCATCGGCCTGGGCATCGGTCTTTAATGAGAAGCTGAACGATAAAAACAGACAGTCATGAAAAAAATAGCGTTTACCCTGCTCGTGGCGCTGCCTCTGGTGATGGCGGCCCAGCAAAAGAGTTTCATGCATTTATTTGAGCACTATTCCGGCAAGGACGGTTTTACCACTGTCGACATCACTCAGGGGATGCTCAGGATGATGCTCAGTTTTGCGGAAGATGACGAAGAACTCTCCGGTATGATCGGCAATATCAGCGGCATCCGCATCGTGGTATGCCATTTGTACGACGAGGATTTCGTGGAAGACATGAACAAAATGATCGACCGGGCCCCGTATCAGCTGATCTCCACCATCAACGAGAGTGGTCAGCAGACCAAGTTCTTCAACATCGAGAAGAACAAGAAGACCACCGAGTTCCTGATGGTCTCATACGGCCGCAGCGAGAACCTTGTGGTCAATATTACCGGCAATATCGACGTCAATAAGATATCGCGCCTGTCGCAGTTCAATATCAACGGCATGGACAAGGTCTATGTCGAGCCCGGCGACAGCGCCCGATCTAAACGACACCGCTAAACCTGGCAATCTCTTCATAAAACCATTAGAATAATCAGAGTTAAGTCTTTGACTTAAAAGGGCCGCCCGGGAAGTGATTCCAGGGCGGTTTCTTTTTATCGTGGAGTGACGTCTTTGTAATATTACAAATTATGTTTATCTTTGGCAAAAAACAGGATATGGCTAAAAAAGGTTTTCACATCATTCTTTTTGTATTGGTAGTTATATCAGCGTATCCTTCTTCTTTGAATGAGAGAAGAAGATCCTCTATCAACGATACAACAAGTTATTCGACAGGCGAGATATTTGCTACTATAAGGTGTAAAGCAATGGATGAAAACGGGGGAGTGGTGTATAATACGGATTCCTCTTATTTTCAGGGATACTTCGTTGTTACAAACAACAATGATTCTATGCTTTCCTTTAATTTGGCTGATTTCCTTGATACAAGTATTCAAAACCAGAAAGCAGAAGGCTATTGAATCACAACGGAAAACAATTGATAGACAGCAATCTATAATAGAGAGTCAGCAAAGGGAAATTGATCGTTTGAAACAAGTCGAAAATGAAATAACGAATCTTCGTTGAAATACATATTGTAAGGATGTATAATTGGCATAGTACACATATTATGCTGAGTATGAGACGTATATGTCTTATTGTTGTGGTTTGCGCCTTTTGTTTTTTTTCGATGAAGGCACAAATGTATTATTACACAGCGAAGGGACAGAGGGTTTCTATTTCAGAGGATTATAATAAAGTTGCTGTGTATATCTCAAAAGGAATGGGGGAGAGCCTGGATTTGTTTTTGAAAGATAATGCGTCTGTCGAGTGCAGACATCAACTTAATGATAAGATGTTTGATGTCAGAATATATCAATTGGCTGATGAGAAGCAGAAATCTAAAATCAAGTCATTTTTACAAGGGAAAGGCTTTGTTCATCCTTGTTATAAGACAAACGACATCGAAGAGTTGATCCTTAGCAATTATATCAATGTTGCACTGAGGTCTCAGGATGATTATGATATTCTTTTAAGGATGATGGAGAAATATAAGCTCGCGATTACAGGAAAATACGAAGGCATGCCCTTATGGTATCAATTGTCTGTAACAAGTGAGACAGCAGGCACATCTTTGGAGATAGCGAATGCCATGTATGAGACAGGTTCTCTCTATTCGTCGCAGCCGGATTTTGCAATGAATGCATTGGAGTGTACGGATGATCCATATTTTGGTTTTCAATGGGGGCTTAATAACCTTACGTATGAAAATATAGATATATCCGCGTGTGATGCATGGAGTCTATCTACTGGATGTGGAACGAAGATTGCCATAGTGGATCAAGGTGTAGATTTGAATCACAAAGACCTATTAAGTAATATCTATTATCTAAGCTATGATGCAGAAACGGATTCATATCCTAGTATGATATATGGTGATCATGGGGTTCATTGTGCCGGCATCGCCGCCGCAATTGGAAATAATGGCATTTTTATCTCGGGAGTTGCTCCGGATGCCAAAATAGTCTCAATAAGCAAGGACCTCGTATGGGGTCAATCGTTAAACTCGGGGCTGGCAAGGGGAATTAATTGGGCGTGGAGGAATGGAGCCGATATTATTTCATGTTCATGGAGGACTACTCAAAGTGATTTACTTGAGACCGCTATAGATTCTTCCTTGGAACGCGGTCGTTGTGGGCTTGGATGTGTTTTTGTTAAATCGGCCGGAAATACATCTGGCGCAGTTTCGTATCCTGGCGATTATCGTCCAGAAGTTTTAACGGTTGGAGCCATACAGAATAACGGAATAAAAGCATCAACTTCTTCCTATGGCGCTGCTCTTGATGTTATGGCGCCTGGCGTTGGGATTCTGTCAACCATATTAAATGACACAATTGGTATTAAATCGGGGACCTCTATGGCGGCTCCTCATGCGGCTGGATTGGCGTCTTTGATACTGGGGATCAATCCTAAGTTCACGGGACAGCAAGTCCGGGATATTATAGAGAGTACAACCAAAAAGATAGGTCCTGAATCGTATAATATTCAAAAAGAGAATGGAACGTGGAACAATAAATATGGGTATGGATTAATTAACGCATATGCGGCCGTGAAAAAGGCATCAGAGATGACTCATTATTATGTTCAGGACACTGTTATAGGGGCGGGAGAATATGTGATTGAGAATGTGTTTAATATTTCTGCTGGTTATTCGGTTACAAATACGGAAGATTATGGGGATGTGATTATTGAGCCCGGTAGTAATGTTATTTTTAAGGCTAAGGAAAGAGTTCGACTTAGGCCTGGTTTTCATGCCAAACCTGGATCGTTCTTCTGGTCCTCTATAGAGTCTGATAATAACCGCTTTACGAGATCCGTTGATTTGTCCTCAGATGAAAGAATGTTTATTCCTTCCAAAGAGATGAAGGAGGAAGAAAGAATAGAGGTTTTTGACACCATACCGATTGGAGAAACTAATACAATATATCCCAACCCAACAAAAGGGAAGGTGTTCCTTAATGTTAGTGGCGAGATTACATGTGTCAAGGTCTATAACACCAAGGGGCAATGCGTTATTCAGACAAAAAGTAAAGAGATTGATTTTTCTGACTTGAGTGCTGGATTATATTATATCCATGCAATAGGGGAAAATACCATTTTTCGGGGGAAAATAATTCATATGTAACACCTAGAAACACAATTGCTATGAACAAAGGAATCGTTTTATTTTTATTTGCATCGTTGTTTTTATTTGCGAGTACGCTGATGGCGAAATCGACGTACTATTATGCGAAGGATGGAGAAAAGATAGAGTTGGTCGAGGATAGTGAGAAGGTTGCCATCATTATGCCAAAGGATGCTAAAATCGATATTGATTCTTCCATAGAAGAAAACAGGTTTCCTCTTGAATTCTTTAAGCTGCTGAGTGACAGCGTTTACAACACTTATGTGTATTCGATTGATGGAAAAATAGAGGGTTTGATTGAGAAGATGGAATCTGTTTTTGGGGTGGAGGGATATGTTTATCCTTGTTATTTGACTCCTGGTGATTGTCATGAGATTTTTTTGACTCCATATATCATCGTGGCATTAAAGACGGCTGATGATTATGAAATGCTTTTGAACTCAGTGGATCAATACAAATTGAAAATTGTTGGCACGATTATACCACTATGGTATTGTTTGTCAGTGACAAATGAAACAACTGGTACCTCATTGGAGGTGGCAAATGCTTTGTTTGAGACGGGAAAGTATTATTCGTCGCAGCCTGATTTAGTTGTAGGCAATGCTCTGGAGAGTGATGGTATAAAGACTAATCAAACGGAAGAATCCGGGTCGTCTGTTGGTCAGCCTTATGATTTGAACGGCCGACCGGTTACGGAAGATTTCCGGGGAATTGTGATCAAGCGAGGGAAGAAGATACTGGTCAAATAGTTTTTCATTTTTATTCCAGGGCGGTTTCTTTTTGTCGGGAAATCATCTTGCGGCGTGCGGGGAGATATTGCATTTCCCTTGGGATTACATTACCTTTGTCCTTTGAACAAACGACCCCCTATGATTCATTTCTTCCTTTCCGAGAACGGCAACGTACTGGCCGTTCAGACACGACAAGACTTTACGGCCGATGACATCAGGAAACTGACCTGGCTGTTCAGCGGAGCCAAGCATCTGCAGGCAAGTTCGCTGAGCGGTATCTTTGTCGGCCCGCGCCGCGAGATGATCACCCCCTGGAGCACCAATGCGGTGGAAATCACCATGAACCTCGGCATCGAGGGCATCCTTCGCATCGAAGAGTATCTGCCTGTGGCCACCGCCAAGGCCGAGCACGACCCCATGCTGCAACGCATCTACCAGGGGCTCGACCAGCAGATTTTCACCATAGACAAGCAGCCCGACCCCATCGTCTATATCGACGACATCGCCGCCTACAACCAGCAGGAAGGCCTGGCCCTGAGCCAGCAGGAGATCGATTACCTCGACAGCGTGGCGAAAAAAGTGGGCCGTCCGCTCACCGACAGCGAAGTGTTCGGTTTTTCGCAGGTCAATTCGGAACATTGCCGCCACAAGATTTTCAACGGGGTCTATATCATTGACGGGGAGACCAAGGAGAGTTCTCTGTTCAAGCTCATCAAGAAGACTTCGCAGATGAACCCCAACCAGTTGGTCTCGGCCTACAAGGACAATGTGGCTTTCAACAACGGCCCTGTCATCGAGCAGTTCGCCCCTGCTTCGAACGATACGTCCGACTACTTCGAAATCAAAGACATTGAATCGGTCATCTCCCTGAAGGCCGAAACCCATAATTTCCCCACCACGGTCGAACCCTTCAACGGGGCTGCCACGGGTACCGGCGGCGAAATCCGCGACCGTCTGGGCGGCGGCAAGGCCTCCCTGCCCATCGCCGGCACGGCTGTCTATATGACCGCCTATCCGCGCAACAAGGAAGACCACCAGTGCGAGTATGCCATGAAGGAGCGCTCCTGGCTCTACCAGACGCCAGAGCAGATCCTCATCAAGGCATCGAACGGCGCAAGCGACTTCGGCAACAAATTCGGCCAGCCGCTCATCTGCGGTTCGCTGCTCACCTTCGAACACGAGGAAAACCAGAAGAAATATGCCTACGACAAGGTGATCATGCTGGCCGGCGGTGTCGGTTTCGGCAAGAAGAAGGATGCCCTGAAGGGCGAGCCCCAGCCCGGCCAGAAGATCGTCATCATGGGTGGCGACAACTACCGCATCGGCATGGGCGGCGGCGCTGTCTCCTCGGTCGAGACCGGACAGTATTCCAACGCCATCGAGTTGAACGCCGTACAGCGCGCCAATCCGGAAATGCAGAAGCGTGTATCGAATGTGATCCGTGCCATGGCCGAGGCCGATGAGAATCCCATCGTCTCGATCCACGATCATGGGGCCGGCGGTCATCTGAACTGTCTGTCGGAACTGGTCGAATCCACCGGTGGCCGCATCGATATGGATGCCCTGCCCGTGGGCGATCCGACTCTTTCGGCCAAGGAAATCATCGGCAATGAGAGCCAGGAACGCATGGGTCTGGTCACCGACGAGAAGAATATCGATTTGCTGCGCCGCATCGCCGAGCGCGAAAGGGCTCCTTTCTACGTAGTGGGTGAAACCACCGGCGACATGCAGTTTGTCTTTGAGGACAAAAAGGGGGAACACCCCATCAACCTGGCACTGGAAGACATGTTCGGCAAGCCGCCGCGCACGGTCGTCACCGACCATACCGTGGTGGAAACCTACGAGAATCCTGTGTACAGGCAGGAAGACATAGATGCCCGTCTCAAAGATGTGCTCAGCCTGGAGGCTGTGGCTTGCAAGGACTGGCTCACCAACAAGGTGGACCGTTCGGTCACCGGCAAGGTGGCCCGCCAGCAGTGTGCCGGTGAGATCCAGCTGCCGCTGTGCGACTTGGGCGCTGTGGCCCTTGATTATCGCGGACGGAGCGGTATCGCCACTTCCATCGGTCATGCCCCGCAGGCTGCTCTGGCCGATCCGGCGGCCGGTTCGGTGCTGTCGATTGCCGAGTCGCTCACCAACATTGTCTGGGCTCCGCTCAAAGAGCAGCTCAAGAGTGTCTCCCTGTCGGCCAACTGGATGTGGCCCTGCAAGAACGAGGGTGAGGATGCCCGCCTCTACAAAGCCGTTCAGGCTGCCAGCGATTTTGCCATCGCTCTGGGTATCAACATCCCCACGGGTAAAGATTCCCTGTCCATGACGCAGAAATACGGCCAGGACAAGGTCTTCTCGCCCGGCACGGTGATCATTTCGGCCGGTGCCGAAGTGTCGGATGTCAAAAAGATATTGACCCCCGTGCTCAGCCTGGACAGCCACAAGCCTCTTTACTATATCGATTTCTCAAGCGACATCTTGCGCTTGGGCGGTTCGGCCTTGGCACAGACTTTGGACAAGATCGGTCAGGACGTGCCCACCGTCAAGGATGCTGCTTATTTCAAGAAGGCTTTCAATACCGTGCAGACCATGGTCGAAAAGGGCCTGCTTTCTGCCGGTCACGACATCTCGGCCGGCGGCCTGGTCACCGCTTTGCTGGAGATGTGCTTCGGCCACGCCAAGGGCGGTCTGAACCTCTGTCTCGATGAACTGGCAGCCGGCATGGGTGCCGACGAGGACCTGATGCGAGTGTTGTTTGCCGAGAATCCGGCCGTGCTTATCCAGGCCAATGAGCCTCAGGCTGTCGAACAGCTCATGGATCAGGCCGGTCTGAAGTATTTCCGCCTGGGCAATGTGGCCACCGGGCGCCAGCTCAGTCTGGTCTTCCGGCAGGAAGTGATCAAACTCGACATCGACCCGCTGCGCGATGTATGGTATCGTCCCTCCTATCTGCTCGAACGCCGCCAGTCGGCCGGCAACTGCCCCGAACAGCGCTTCGAAAACTATAAGAAACAGCCGCTGGAATTCAGCTTCAACAAGAGTTTCACCGGTCTGCACAGCCAGTACGGCATCAGCCCCGACCGTCGCCGCAGGACCGGCATCAAGGCGGCCATCATCCGTGAAAAGGGTGTCAATGGCGATCGCGAAATGGCCTATTGCCTCTATCTGGCAGGCTTCGACGTGAAGGATGTCCACATGACCGACCTCATGTCAGGCCGCGAAACACTCGAAGACATCAACATGATTGTCTTTGTAGGCGGTTTCTCCAATTCCGACGTGCTGGGCTCGGCCAAAGGCTGGGCCGGCGGTTTCCTGTTCAACGAAACGGCCCGCCGTAGCCTGGAGCGATTCTACGCCCGTCCGGATACGCTCAGCCTGGGTATCTGCAACGGCTGCCAGTGCATGATGGCGCTCGACTTGCTCTATCCCCAATACGAAAAGAAAGGCCGGATGCTTCATAACAACTCCCACAAGTTCGAGTCGGAGTTCATCAGTGTGAGCATCCCTGAGAACAAGTCTGTGATGTTCGGTTCCCTGTCGGGCAGCAAGCTGGGCATCTGGGTCGCCCACGGCGAAGGCAAGTTCAGCCTGCCTTACGACGAGAGCAAGTATCAGATCATTGCCAAGTACAACTACGATGCCTATCCGGCCAACCCCAACGGTTCGGACTATGCTTGTGCCGGTCTCTGTTCGGCCGACGGCCGACACCTGGCCATGATGCCGCATCTGGAACGGGCTGTCTTCCCCTGGCAGTGGGCTCACTATCCCGAAGACCGTCTGCACAGCGATGAGGTGACGCCTTGGATCGAGGCCTTTGTCAACGCCCGCCGCTGGGTGGAAAACAACAAGTTGGGATTACGATAGCATTCTATTTTTCTTGTCTTGCAGGGCGTGCAGCAGGCCGAAAAGGGCGATGAATGCAAAGGCCACGAGCGGCAGCACAAAGCCAAGAGCCATGTTGGTTTTACCGATCAGCCCCATGCAGATGGGGAAGACGGCTCCGCCCACAATGCACATGACCAGCAGCGAGGACGCCTGTTTGGTCTGGGCACCCATCCCTTTGACTCCCAGCGCGAAAATGGTGGGGAACATCGGGGCCATAAAGAAATAGCTCAGGAACAGCCCGATGAAGGAGGCTGTGCCCAGCTTCATAAGTACCAGTATCATGCAAAGCGTGCCCAGGGCTCCAAAAAGGCACAGCAGCCTGGCGGGTCGTATCCATTTCATGATGAGACTGCTGAGTAGCCTGCCCACAAAGAACATGCCCATACATCCGAAGGCCAGCAGGTAACCGGCGGTTTCGTTACTCATGTCCGGATTGGCTTCGACGGCATAGTTGATGAAGAAACTGCCGACGCCTGTCTGGGCTCCGACATACAAGAACTGGGCAATCAGGGCGAAGATGAAAAGCTTGTGGGTCCATACCGAACCGGTATCCGTGCCGGCCTGTACGGCATTTTCCTGGGCATCGGCGGCCATTTCGGCTTCGGGAAGGCGCATGAAAGCCAGCACCAGGGCTACGACCAATACGATGGCGGCCACGATGATGTAGGGCTTGGCCAGGTCGAAGCTGCCTCCCGTCCCGTTCAGGATCAGGGCAGTGCCCAGCAGCGGACCGACAATCCAGCCCACACCGTTAAAGGCGGCAGCCAGATTGATACGCTGTTCGGAATACTGCTCGGGGCCCATGCCCGTGGCGCAGGGGTGTGCGCCGTTCTCGATGATGCAAAGGCCGCAGGCCAGGATAAACAGGGCGGCAAAGAAAGGCAGCGGCGAGTTGATGAACGAAGCCGGAATGAACAGCAGGGCACCGAAGGCAAAAATCAGCAGGCCGGTAATCAGTCCCTTTTTATAACCCAGCCGACGCATGATGACCCCAGCCGGCAGCGACATGATAAAATAGCCGATATAGACCGAGAACTGGACAAAGCCCGACTGGGCCTTGGACATATCGAAAGCTTCCTGAAAATGCTTGTTGAGCACATCAAGCATACCGTGGGCCAGCCCCCAGAGCAGGTACAGGGTGGCAATCAAAAGGAAGGGCACCAGATAGTTGACCCCCTTCGCATTCTTGAACATGGAATTCTTCGCCATAATCTTATGCTAAATATCAGTCGAGATGAAAGACTTCTTCCATATCCGACCACCATTCACCCTCGGCCCGGGTCGGCAGGGGCTGCTGGCAGGGTTTGCAGACATCCCACCAGCGCTGGGTCTCGGGGTCGGCGGCCATTTTGGCCATGTCGGCCTCGTAGTCGCTGCCGACATATTCATAGTAGCTGAACAGATAGCCGTCTTTATAGTAGATGCTGTAGTTCTGCAGATGGCATTCTTTGATCATTTTCAGTACTCCCGGCCAGGCGTTGGCATGGAGTCGCTTGTACTCTTCGAGCTTTTCGGGGCGAACTGCAATGACTTGTCCGTAACGTTTCATTTTTCCGATGGTTTTGTGGGAGGCAGAGGACCTTCCGGTGGTTATGACAGTGAGTGGACGGCCTGGAACAGTGCTTCGACATTGGCCGGATTGATGTCGGGCAGGATGGCCTCGTGACTGGGCGAGAAAACAAGCCCTGTGGGGAAGGCCTTGTGAACGCGTATGACATCGGCCTTGACCTCTTCCGGGGTGCCGTTGACCAGCAAGTGCTGGGCATCGATGCCGCCGAAGAAGCAGCCCCTGTGGAAGTCGGCGGCCAGTTTTTCGGCCTGCATGTCCCTGGCTTTGGCCTGGATGGGATGGATTACGTCCACTCCCAGGTCGAAGAGGTCGTTGATGATGGGGTAGATCGACCCGCAGGAATGGTGGACCACTACCAGTCCGTAGCTCTTGGCCTGATCGACCAGTCGTTTGGTTCCGGAAAAGACAAACTGCCGCAACTCGTCTGCGCCGACCATCAGCCCGTTCTGGCTGCCGAAGTCGTTGCCGATGAGCACGGCATCCAGATAGCCCTTGGTGGCTTCATAGAAGATTTCACCGCAGCCGATATAGAAGTCGGTGATGCGGTCGATGACAGCCTGGAACATGTCGGGAGCTATCATCATGGTCATCAGGGCATTTTCCATGCCGAAAGCCGAGCAGGCATCCTGAAAATGGGCTGCCCACATGATGCCCATGCGGGCGCAGTCGGCCGGGGCCTTGCGGGCCAGTTCGCGACATTTGTCGAAATCGATGTGCTCTTCGGGCCTGGGCCAGGGGAAGGTCTCGACCAGCGCCGGGTCGGTCATGTCTTCGAAAAATCCCGGAGCGGTCAGCGTACGTTCGTCCTGGGCACCGCCGAATCCGCTCTTGGCGAATGCCAGCGAACAGCCGATGTCGTTGGTGGGCGGATTGTTATAGGGCACGGGGATGGCATAGACATCGTCATCGATCAGCCGTTTGAGCTCGTCAACGCTCGAAACGCCGAAATAGTCAAACAGCTTGGGCAGGGCCGAGGGCACCGGCAGGCCCAGCCAGCAGGCTGGACGATCGACCGGCTCACGCCTGACAGTGGCAAAAAAACGCTCTCTGTGGGTCATAGTCGGTATGATTAGTGGGTTTGTTATTTGTTGAAGGCTTCCTCCAGGGCCGGATACATGGTCTTGTAGCCGAGCAGGGCCAGATAATTGCCATACCGGGGATAGGCCTTTTTCACTTCTTCGAGCGTCTCCATCGGATCGTAGGGCTCGTCCTGCGGGATGGGCCTGCCGAAAACGTCGGAGAGCAGATACAGTTTCTTGGACATCCATACTTCCACGATGACAGGCAGGTCGGGATATTCTCTGACCAGTCTGTCGAGCTGCCCGTTCTTTCCCACGACGGGCTGGGTGATGACATAGGTGGCACCGGCCTTGAGTTTGCGGTCTAGTTTGGCGAACTCGCTATCGGCCGGCTCGTAGGGATTGAAGGCGGCACCGAGGATATAATCCGGATAGTGCCTGCGGATGTACCGTATGAGTTCGACCGAAGTGGTGACCGTCACATCGCCGGCCTCGATCTCTTCGGGCAACAGCTTGTGCATTTTGTCGGAGCCGTCTCCGGTGACCACCAGGAAATTCCTGATACCCAGCTTGCCGGCTGTCTGGAGAATGCGGTCCAGCTCTTCTTTCTGGTGGAAGGTGTTCAGGTGAATCAGCACTTGGTCGGGGCGGGTCTGCAGGGCCAGGGCCTCAATTACTTCCGTGGCCTGGAAGGCGAGATTGCCCATGGCATTGTCTGTGATGGAGGCAATGAACCCGTGAGCCATATAGCGGTCGAATTTCTCCTTGAACAGATCCAGGTCGGCCGCCAGCTTCTTGGTGGCATGTTTGGGCGGAATCATCTCGATATGGCAGGATTCCAGGGCTTGCCCGGCCCAGGCGGGTGTCAGCGGGGCTTGCTGCTTTTTCTGCCGTATCTGCCGGGTGATGGCGGGAAGGATTTCAAAGAGGTCGCCGACAATGCAGTAGTCGGCCATCTGGAAGATGGGAGCGTCGGGATCCTTGTTGATAGCTACGACGACTTCTGCTCCGGCGATACCGGCGACATGCTGGATAGCTCCGGAAATGCCGCAGGCGATGTAGAGTTTGGGACTGACAGTCTTGCCCGTCTGGCCTACCTGATGGGCATGGGCAATCCAGCCCGCATCGACCGGGGCTCTGGAGGCGCCAACGACTCCGCCCAGGGCTTCGGCCAGTTCTCTGACGGGAGCAAAACCGGCCGGTCCGCCGACTCCCCGTCCGCCGGCTACGATAATCCGGGCACCTTCCAGATCGACCTGTTCTCCTTGCATTTCTTCGATGATTTCAAGGACTTTGATGCCAATCTGTTCGGGCGATATATGTATTTCTTCGCGGATGATTTCGGCATGGGGAGCGGTCTTCTCGCTCTTCTTGAACACGCCGGGCCTGACCGTGCCCATCTGGGGCCGGTGGTCGGGGCACTGTATGCGGGCCATGAGGTTGCCGCCGAAGGCAGGACGGGTCCAGACGACAAGTCCGCTTTCCTCGTCGATGTCCAGGGAGGTGCAGTCGGCCGTCAGCCCTGTTCCCAGCCGGCACGAGATTCTGGGGCCGACATCTCTTCCGTTGGGGGTCGCTCCGAGCAGTACGCTCGCCGGGCCGTATTTTTCAATCAGCTGCACCAAGGCATTGGCATAGGCCTCGGTAGAGAATCTTTTGTATTCAGGGCCGTCTACCGTGATAATTTTGTCGGCACCGTGCTGGGCCGCCTCTGTCAGGGCCGCCTCTACATGGTAGCCGATGACAACTGCCACAAGGGCGCCCTGCTGTTTGTCTGCGAGTTCCCGGCCGGGAGTGAGCAGCTCGATGCCCACATTCCGTGCACTGCCGTCTTCTTTGGTTTCAACAAAAACCCACAAGTCTTTTGTTTTTGCTTCCACAGTCCTTTCTCCTTATAAAGAAATACCTTTTTTTTTCAATAGTTCTATCAGGCGGCTGGCCGTCTGTTCTGCGCTGTCTTCCCTGATGCTGAGCCCTTCCTTCTGCCGGGACGGGACAAAGGTCTTTTTCACCCTGGTAGGGGAGCCGGAAAGTCCGATTTTCGTTTTGTCAATCTGCGGAAAATCTTCTTCCGAGAGCACTTTGATTTCCGCCTGGTCGGCTGCGAGTTTTCTTGCGATCGTCGGATACCTGACCGACCAGGAGGGTTTGGTGAAGGTGACCAGACAGGGCATTGTGGCCTGAAGGATCTCATAGCCGGTCTCGGTCTCTCTTTTCACTTTCAGCGTGCCGGTCCGGGCATCGGCAGTGGCTTCGATGCCATAGGTGATTTGCGGGATGTGCAGGTGTTCGGCGATTTCGGGCCCGACTTGGGCGGTGTCGCCGTCAATGGCCTGTTTGCCGCAGAAAATAGCGTCAAAGGGTCCTTCCGTCTCTTCTACCTTTTTGATGGCCTGGGACAATATATAGCTCGTGGCCAGCGTGTCCGATCCGCCGAAGCCCCGGCCCGATACCAGGTAGGCCTTGTCGGCGGCGATGGACAGACATTCCCTGAGGGCATCCTGCGCCTGCATCGGACCCATACTCAGGACGACAATCCTGGTGTCGGGTGCCTTGTCCTTGATGCGGGCGGCTGCTTCCAGTGCATAACCGTCGAAAGGATTGACCACGCTGGGCACTCCTTCTCTGATCAGTACGTTCTTGACGGGATCAATCTTGATTTCTCTCGTGTCGGGGACCTGCTTGACACAGACCAAAAGATTCATCATAGTGTCTCTCAGTTTTTCTTGATGCCGAAACGGTCGTCGTTATAGGCATTGATGTATTCGATGCAATATTCGTCTATCTTCAGCAGGGCCTCGGTGGCGCAGATCGAGCCGATCATGTCTCTGCTGGTCGGATCGATGATGGCGCAGTCCATGCCCACTTGCATGGCCAGGATGAGAAAGGCCTGGTTCAGGGTCTTCCGGGAGGGAAGGCCATAGGACACATTGGACAGACCGCTGGTGATGTGGACTTTGGGATAGTGCTCTTTGGTGTATTTTGCCACGGCGGCATAGCCGGTATAGGCATCGGGAATGGCCCCCAGGGAAAAAACCATGGGATCGACGTGTACCCTTGATTCGTCGATATGATATTCCCGTACTTTCTGCATAATCTCTTCGAGAGCCTCGATACGGTCTTCGACTGCTTCAGACAATTTGTTTTTACCGCTCAGCAGGGCGATTACCTGCCATGGCGTGCCGGCAATCGCCGGGAAGACGGTGTCTATTTTGTCCCCTTCGAGCGATACCGAATTGATCAGACCCGGTTTCTTGCAGAAGGGAATGGCCTCCACGATGGAATGAGGGTTGGGACTGTCTATGCAGATAGGCAGGTCGCTCACCTCCTGGATCAGGTCGATCAGCCATTTCAGGGTTTCGACATCCTTGCCGGGCACGGCAGAACAGACATCGAGGAAATTCGCACCAGCCTCGGTCTGAATTTTCGCCAGATGGCGGATCCAGTCGGCGTTTTTTTCTGCGATTGCCTTGGCGACAGAAGGAATCGCTCCGTTGATTTTTTCTCCGATAATAATCATGACACTCTTTTCCGTTGAAGAATTACTACGCACAAAAATACGGATTGGGCAGCTATTCTCAAAAGAATAAATGCAGTTTTTTTCTGTAGTTTTTGCTATCAATTATCTGTTTTTCTCTGTCAAAGCATTACCTTTGTCGGGAAATAAGGCTCGTCGCATGTCTGCTGCGGTCGTGTTCTGTAGCTGCTGCCTCTCATGTGGCGTCCCGCTTTTGACAACATTTAAACAAATTGATTATGAAAAGAATGATGATTGTGGCCATCGCCCTGCTTACGGCGGTTATGGCAAATGCTCAGGCAAGTTTTCAGCTGGGTTATCTGGGAAACAACAGCAAAACGGAAACAGCATTGGGGTCCACCAGCGACAGCTATGGCGGATTTATGGTAGGAGCCGATTACAATTTGACTCTGACCGGCGATCTTAAGGTTGCCCCCGGCCTGAATCTGGACCTGTCTTTCGACGATGACTATACGGAATTTGGTTTCTTCATTCCGATTGACTTTAATTACGGTTTTCAGATTAACGATCAGGTAAGCCTTTCCGTGTTCGCCGGACCGACGGCCTATTTGGGCATTTTGTCGCAGTCGAAAACCGGCGCGGTGACGTACGATTATTATGAAAACGACTACAGTCGCTTCGAACTGCTTCTGGGCGGTGGTCTGTGGTGTGACATCATGGATTTGATCCGTGTAAAGGCCGGGTACAAATTCGGACTTCTGGACAATTGCAAACTGGATGCCGTCACGAATAAGAACAACTGTCTCTACCTGTCTGTCGGTTATCTTTTCTAAGCAGGAATCCGCCCGTCAGGTGTGACCTGTATTTATTGTTTGTTGTTGCATAATTCGGAAGTTTCCGTTATTATTGCAAACTGAAATCTATAAAGTCCGGACTTTTGACCTCAAGAGTCCGGCTTTGGATTATCGAAAGGGATAGAGAATGAAGGATGTTTTTGACAACAAGTTGAGGGATTCCCAGGCAACGGCTGTCTCCCCGATTAGTCCGGAAAAATTTGATATAGAGGAATATGCATCTTATGAGGCTCCTCTCAACGAGCGTTGTGCCCGGTTCTGGCAGGCTCCGTCCGGAGTGCTGGTCTATCGGCGTATGCGGGTGGCCGAGGTCTTTTCGGCCGGCAGCCGTGATATGCAGGCTTCGCTGGCTTGGCAGCTGGGAGCATTGAAGGAAAGCATGAAATTCAAGGCAGACATACCCAACTTCCTGGAGCCCTGGTATGGCCTGGGAGTCTTGGCTACGGCCTATGGTGTCGATTATGTGTGGGCCCCGGGACAGGCTCCTGCCATAGAGGGTAAATTCGCCTCGACGGCCGATCTGCTGGCGGCTTCCTTCAAACCGGTGGCCGAAACGCCGGAGGGCCGTCATAACCTGGAGATGATAGAGTATTTTCTGGACAAGACCAGAGGCCGCTTACCGTTGTCTTATTGTGATATCCAGTCCCCTTTGAACACCTTAAGCAATATTATCGATACCAGCCAGTTCTACCTTGATTTCTGCCTGGATCCGGACTCCATGCAGGCGGCCATGGACAGAACGGCCGACCTGACGGTGGACTTTGTCCGCAAGCAGACAGAAATGATCGGAGACGCACTGGTCAAGCCGGGTCATGGCTTCTCCTCCAGCCGTGTTTTTGACGGACTGGGTCTTAGCGATGACAGTGTCACGATGATGTCTCCCGACCTGTACCTCGACCTGGCTGTGCCGGCCATGGTCAAGGCCGGACTTCCTTTCGGCGGCCCTGTGTTTCACTCCTGCGGCAACTGGTCGGACAAGAAAGCCGATATCGTCGGCATCCCCCACCTGCGCATGGCCGACGGCGCCTTCTCCCTGGCCACCGATCCCGGAGCCAATCCCACCGAGGGCTTTGCCGATACCTTCGCCGGGACGGGGGTGGTGCTCAATGTCCGCATTGTCGGCGGTCCCGAGCTGGTGGAAGCCAAGGTACGTGAGCTCTGGAAGCCGGGCATGAAGCTCATTGTGGTCACCTATTGCCAGACGCCTGAAGAACAGGCTTATGTCTATGATAGAATTCATGAAATATGTCAGTAGAAACGATTAAACCGGGCAATTACCGCTGGCGTGTGGTCGCCTTGCTCTTTTTCGCCACGACCATCAATTATATCGACCGTCAGGTGCTTGGAATGCTCAAGCCCTTTATCGCCGACGATCTGATGATTACAGAGGCTGGTTACGGCTATATCGTATCGGCATTCCAGGCGGCCTATGCGCTGGGGCTGCTTTTTGTCGGCCGCCTGATCGACAAGTACGGTACGCGCATCACCTATGCGGTGTCCATTGCCCTGTGGAGCCTTGCCGGCTGTTTCCATGCCGCGGCCCGCAATGCCTTCGGTTTCGGTCTGGCCCGTTTTTTCCTGGGACTGGGCGAATCGGGTAACTTCCCTTCGGCCGTCAAGGCTACGGCAGAATGGTTCCCGAAGAAGGAAAGGGCCCTGGCTACCGGCCTGTTCAATTCCGGAAGCAATATCGGAGCCGTCGTGGCTCCGCTCATTGTGACGGGAGTGACTTTGAAGTGGGGCTGGCAATGGGCCTTCATCATCACGGGCATGCTCGGTTTCATCTGGATGGCTTTCTGGCTGCCGATGTACAAACTGCCCAAGCAGTCTCCCAAGTTGAGACAGTCGGAACTTGACTATATCAACCAGGACGGTGTCGAGGTCGAGACCAAGAAGGAAAAGGTGGCCTGGGGACAGTTGCTCAAGTTTAAGGGGACCATCGGTATCTGCCTGGCCCGTTTCGTCTGTGACTGGGTCTGGTGGTTCTTCCTGTTCTGGGCCCCCGACTTCCTGAACAAGACGCAGGGGGTCGATTTACAGCACATGCAGTGGGCACTGATTATCATCTACACCTTCGCTGCCTTCGGCGGAGTGGCCGGGGGCGGTCTGTCCTCCTGGCTGATCAGGCGGGGCCGTCCGGTGGCCTTTGCACGCAAGGCTGCCATGCTCTTCTGTGCCCTGCTGGTCGTACCTGTCATCATTTTGCCTTCGTCCAAGTCGATAGTGGTCGCCATTGCCCTGATCAGTCTGGCTACTTTTGCCCATCAGGGCTGGGCCTCCAACATCTATACGCTGGTATCGGACTATTTCCCCAAAAATCTGGTAGCGACACTGACTTCCCTGGCCGGCTTCTGCGGGTCGGTCGGAGGCGTGCTGGCAGCTTCTTTCGTGGGTAACATCCTGCAAATCACCGGCAGCTATTTCGTTGTCTTCCTGACGGCCGGTCTGGCCTATCTGGTGGCCTGGCTCTTCCTGCAGCTGTTCCTGCCCCGTGACGGTCAGGCTTACAAGGCCGACGAGCTGCCTTCCAAAACAAGTAAATAATCAATGGAAAATAAAAGCATACAACTATGAGTGAGATTCTGGAAAAACTCTTCGAATGTGTCGAGTTCGGTAAAATCAACGCTGCCTCTCCCTATCCTCCCCAGCTCAGAGGGCAGGACGGTGCTTCTGAATATACGCAGAAAGCACTGGCCGAAGGCTTCTCTCCTGCGGAAATCATGGACACGGCTCTGATTCCTGCCATGACCAAAGTGGGGCAGAAGTTTTCTGAAAACAAGATCTTCGTACCCCAGATGCTTTTGTCGGCCAAGGCAATGAACGCAGCTCTGGTATATATCAAGCCTTATTTCTCCTCCGGTGAAATAAGGCGCAAGGGCACCTTTATCATGGGAACGGTCAACGGTGACCTGCACGATATCGGTAAAAACCTGGTGTGCATGATGGTCGAGGGTGCCGGCTGGGATGTGATCGACCTGGGGGTCGATGTCGGCCCGGAGAAATTTGTGGAAAGTGTCCGGCAGCATCCTGATGCCTACGTTGGTTTATCGGCGCTGCTTACCACTACCATGCCCAACATGAAGACGATTATCGATGCCGTGCGTGCCGTCAGTCCCTCCACCAGATTTATTGTGGGCGGCGCACCCGTTTCGGCCGACTTCGCTGCATCGATAGGAGCTGATGCCTATGCCGACAATCCACAGCAGGATGTCGAGGCCCTGGACCGTTTCCTCCAGGAAAGAGCCTGATAACGAGCGAAACTATGAAAAAATGGATTGACGAAATAATGCGGACACATCGGGTGGCTGCAGTCCCCATCATGACCCATCCGGGGATAGAACTCATCGGAAAAACCGTCAGAGATGCCGTCACCGATGGGCAGGTCCACTTTCAGGCTGTGAAAAAGCTCTCTGAGGTGTACCCTTCGGCCGCCTGCACCACCATCATGGACCTGACCGTTGAGGCTGAGGCTTTCGGTGCCCCCGTCAATATGCCCGAAAACGAGATCCCGACGGTCTACGGCCGCCTGGTAGGTGATGCCGACGGTGTCGCCTCGCTGCAAGTCCCAGACCTGACGGCAGGACGGGTTCCGCAGTATTTGCTGGCCAACCGCCTTTGTGCCCAGGCCATCACCGACCGTCCGGTTTTCGGCGGCTGCATCGGTCCTTTCTCTCTGGCCGGCCGCCTGTACGACATGAGTGAGATCATGATGGCCATCTACATCGAGCCTGACACCATCAGTCTCCTGCTTGACAAATGCACCCGCTTCATCATGCAATATTGCCAGGCCATCAAAGAGGCCGGCTCTGCCGGCGTTGTCATGGCCGAACCGGCCGCTGGTCTGTTGTCTGACGAGGATAGTGTCCTGTTCTCCACGAAATATGTCAAGAGAGTCGTCGAGGCAGTCCAGGACGACAGTTTCACGGTGATCCTGCACAACTGCGGCAACACCGGACACTGCACCCGTTCTATGGTCGAAAGCGGGGCCCGGGCCCTGCACTTCGGCAACCGTGCAGACATGCCCCGGATCATTGCCGAAGTTCCCGATTACGTCGTGGTCATGGGAAACATCGACCCGGTAGGTGTTTTCAAACAGGCCGATTCCCAGGAAGTCGGGCTTCGTACTTCCGAGCTGCTGCGGCAAATGTCGGGTCATTCCAATTTTGTCGTTTCTTCGGGCTGCGATTTGCCTCCCCTTGTCCCTGAGTCCAACATCAAGGCTTTCTTCCAGGCTGTTGACGAATTCAATGAGCAGGTATAAATGGATGCGGCATTCAGAAAATATGAGTTCCCGATAGCGGAGGTGCTGCCAACGGTCGATCAGTTGTCAGATTTTCTGCACCTGGACGATGAGCAGCATCCGGCCTGGCAGTTTATCATTGACAAGCTGGAGGAAATCCGTGGACTCGACCTGAAGGCTGTCGGCGGTTACCGTATTTATCCTGTCGGCCAGTTGGACGTCAAGGCGGGGACCCTTGCTTTTGCAGAGGGGATGCTGGCCCCCCGTCCGCAAGTCTGCGGCTATCTCAGGGAAAGTGAGTTTGCCGCCCTGTTTCTTTGTACGGCCGGCTTTTATTTCACGGAGGAGTCCCATGCCTATAACGACCGGGACGAAATTCTGGAGTCCTATCTCATCGACGCCATGGGCTCCAGCACGGTCGAAAATGCCATGAACAGGATTCAGGAAATGCTGAGCCGGGATATGGAACAGCAGGGGTTGCATATTTCCAACCGTTACAGTCCGGGCTACTGCAACTGGCCCTTGGCCGATCAGAAGAACCTCTTTGCCCTGATCGGGGATCAGCCTACTCCGGTCAGACTGGGCGAGTCCTGCCTGATGACCCCTATCAAGTCGGTCAGCGGCATCATCGGCATCGGCTCTCAGATGAAGAAAAGGGAGTACGGCTGTGCCATTTGTGAAAACAAGACCTGCACTTATCGGCGCATTCTCTCCCGCAGCCGGACTCAGGCCGGTTGAGTCCCTCTTCCGGCGATGATTTCCCCTGTTTTTCAGATTTGTGCTGTGGCGGGATAGCTGATGGCCGCTGATATGTGGCCGTTCATCCTTTTCAGATCGGCGGCAGCGGTGCGGGCATCGTGGTAGAACAGCAGCCGGCTGCCGGTCTGATAAGCCTCGTGCAGGATCCGGACTTTTTCTTCGGCGGCAGCCAGAGCGCAGTTGTCGATGGCGGCGATGCAGCCTTGGGTGATGTGCATGCACATGGGAATGACATCTCCTGAAAAGACCCAGTTGCCCTGGTCAGTCTCGATAAAGGAGACCAGCTGATCGAAGGTATGCCCCTGGACTATCCGCAGTCTCAGGCCCGGGAACAGCTCGAAGCCCTGGGCCGGTTCGTCTTCGGCCCGGAGCAGCTGCAGCCGGCCGGCTTCCTGGACAGCCTGCATGTTTTCTTTGAGATAGGCATCACTCTCCCAGAACTTGGGGTGGAGAGAGTTCTCCCACTGTCCGACGGTGGTCCAGTGGCGGGCATTGGGAAAGGTCATGACCATCCGTCCGTCGGACAGGAACTTGGTACATCCGCCGCAGTGGTCGAAATGCAGATGACTGAGTACGACGTCGGTGATATCCTCTGCGCGGTAGCCGTGGGCTTCAAGTGCTTTTTCGATGTCCGTCAGGTCGTGAAAGCGATAATAGCTCATACCGACAGGCTTCAGCCCTACGCCTGTGTCAAACAGCACCTTCCTCTCGCCGTAGTCCACCAGCAGGCAGCGCATGGCCAGCGGGCAGCGGTTCTCCTGATCGACCGGGTATTTACTGCTCCAGACTTTGCGCGACATGACTCCGAACATGGCCCCTCCGTCGGTGGAAAAAAAACCGCTTTCGATGGTGAAGATTTTCATGATTTCTCTATATTTGTAGACTCTTTTACCCCCCCCCTGTCCCGGACGGGAGCCGGCCCTCTTTCCGGGACTTTTCCGGAAGGCAGGGACAAAATTACGAATTAATATGGAAAAGAAAACGATATTGGTCACGGGAGCCAACGGTCAGCTGGGCAACGAACTCCGGCTGCTGGGGCCCCGATATCCCCAATTCAAGTTTGACTTCATTGACATACAGGAACTGGATCTCTGCCAGCCCCGGGCTGTGTCCGACTATTTTGAAACCCTGCGTCCGGACTATTTGATCAACTGTGCAGCCTACACGGCGGTCGATAAGGCCGAGAGCGATGTGGCACTGTGCTGGCGCGTGAACCGCGATGCCGTGGAGCATCTGGCCAAGTCGGCCTCGATCTGCGGCTGCCGCTGCCTGCATGTCTCCACTGATTATGTCTTCGACGGTAAGGGGCTGGGACGCCCTTATCTCGAAACCGATCCTACCGGCCCGGTGTCTGTCTATGGGCAGAGCAAACTCGCCGGCGAGGAGGCTTTGCTCAAGTACTGTCCCGATGCAGTCATCCTGCGTACAGCCTGGCTGTATTCCCCCTTCGGGAACAATTTTGTCAAAACCATGCTGCGCCTGGGTAAGGCCGGTTCGGCCCTGCGTGTCGTCAACGATCAGCTGGGTACCCCCACTTATGCCGCCGATCTGGCAGTCGCCCTGATGACAGTCATCCTCTCGGCCGAGGAGGGGAAGTACGCTCCCGGCATCTATCACTTCACGGACGAAGGCAGTTGCACGTGGTACGAATTCACCCGGGAAATCCACTGTCAGGCCGGACTTTCGGTCCAAGTCACTCCGGTCACGACGGCAGAGTATCCGACGGCCGCTGTCCGACCCGCCTACAGCATTCTGGACAAGACCAAGATAAAAATGACCTATGGCCTGACCATCCCTGATTGGAAAGACAGCCTGTCACAGTGTTTAAAACGCATTGATTATTAAACTGATAGAAATGAAAAAGATACTGTTGTTCGCCGCAGTCGTTTTGACGATGGCCTCTTGCCGGCCCAAACAGGCCCCCTTGTGGAACCGCCCCGGCCAGCCTCTCTCGGTTTGGATGGCTCAAAGCGAGTTACAGCGCCATCCCAATGCCAACACGCTGGACAATATGCAGGGCCGCTACAAGTGGAACTATACTTCCAGCATCGAGCTACTGTCCTTCCTGGACCTCCATCGCGCCACCGGCGACAGCACCTACCGGGACTATGTACAGCAGTTTGTCGATTCCATGATCAGCCCCGGTGGAGAGATCAGGACCTACAAACTTTCCAACTTCAACCTGGACCATGTATGTCCCGGACGTTTGCTTTTCGATTTCTGGGAAAAGACCGGAGCGGAGAAATACCGTACGGCCATGAACACCCTTTTTGAGCAGCTGCAGCAACAGCCGCGCACCAGCGACGGCGGGTTCTGGCATAAGCAGGTTTATCCTTGGCAGATGTGGCTCGACGGCCTCTACATGGGGGAGCCTTTTTATGCCCGCTATGTCTCCACGTTCGTCCCCGACGAACAGCGTCAGGCCTATTATGACGATATTGTCCACCAGATAACGACGGTGGCCGGACATACCTTCGACCCGGCAACCCGGCTCTACCGCCATGGCTGGGACGAGAGCCGTGAAATGTTCTGGGCCGATTCTCTCACCGGCCAGTCGGCTCATTGCTGGGGTCGCGGCCTGGGCTGGTATGTCATGTCTCTGTGCGATGTGCTTGACTATCTGCCCCAGGGCGCCGGCCGTGACTCGGTGGCCGACATCCTGCGCAATATCCTCTACGTGTTGCCCGACTATGCCGACCATGGCACGAAAATGTGGTACCAGGTGCTGGACTGCCCGGGCCGTAAGGGTAACTATCTGGAATCGACCGGTTCGATCATGTTTGTCTATGCTCTTCTGAAATGTGTCAGGACAGGCATCCTGTCCGAGAAATACACCTTTCTGGCCAAGGACTGGTACCGGAGCTTTGTCAGGTGCTTTGTACAGGAGAATCCCGACGGGACCATCTCTATCACAGACTGTTGTGCCGGGGCCGGGCTGGGCGGACCGGCTCTTCGCAGCGGCAAGTTCGACTATTATGTCAGCCAGACGCAGATCATTGACAACGACTGCAAGGCGGTCGGCCCCTTTATCTGGGCATCGATGATGTACGAAGACCTGCTGCACGAAGGAAAATAAATTTTGGAGTAACCTCTCTATATGCTATATTTGCTACCCGAATTAGGGAAATAGGAATTGTCTAATAATCAAACAATAAGCATTATGTCAAAAGTAACAGTGATTGGAGTCGGCAATGTCGGTGCAACGGCAGCTGACGTGATAGCCCGTAATGAAGTGGCCGACGAGGTCGTTCTGCTTGATATCAAAGAAGGTATTCCCGAAGGTAAGGCTCTGGATATGAAGCAGGCTTCCTGCATGCTGAGCATGGATACCAAGATAGTCGGAACGACCAATGACTACGCCAGGACGGCTGGTTCGGACGTCGTGGTGATCACTTCCGGCATCCCGCGCAAACCCGGCATGACCCGTGAAGAACTCATCGGGGTGAACGCCGGTATCGTCAAGAGTGTAGTTACCAGCGTACTGAAGTATTCTCCCGAGGCTATACTGGTGGTCATCAGCAACCCGATGGATACGATGACCTACCTGACGGTCAAATCCACCGGCCTGCCCAAACACCGTGTCATCGGCATGGGTGGAGCTTTGGACAGCTCCCGTTTCAAGACTTATCTGTCCATGGCCCTGGGCGATGTCAACCTGAACGATATCGAAGCCACCGTTATCGGCGGTCACGGCGATACGACCATGATTCCTCTGACCCGTTTTGCCACCTACAAGGGTGTTCCCGTCAGCCAGCTGCTGAGCCGCGAACAGCTTGACAAGGTTGTCGCCGACACCATGGTGGGCGGTGCCACCCTGACCAAAATGCTGGGCACCTCGGCCTGGTATGCTCCCGGTGCCGCTGCTGCCTATGTGGTTGAAAGCATCCTGCACGACCAGAAGCGTGTCATTCCTTGCTGTGTCTATCTCGAGGGTGAATACGGCCAGAAGGATATCTGTATCGGCGTACCGGTGCGTATCGGCCGCCAGGGTTGGGAAGAAGTCATCGACTTCAAGTTGAACGATGAGGAAAAGGCACTGTTCGAGAAGAGCGCTGCCGCCGTTCGCAAGACCAACGAAGTGCTGGCCACCCTCTGATATTAGTGAACCCTCCAAAGCGGGCTCTTCGATCCTGTCGGGGAGAAGGGCCTGCCTTTATTTTTGTCATGAGAATCAGACTTATTCTTGCCAGCCTGCTGATGGCGGCCTCCGTAACTGTCCAGGCCCAGAATATCTTCTTCGTCGAGGAAGAATTTGGAGAAACGCCTTCTACGGACAATACTTTTGTCAGCAATCTGCTCATGGTCGAGCAGGGCAAGGGCCTTGTCCGCATCCGGCAGGACGAACGTCTGCTCCGCCGGCTGGGCAATCCCGGGGTGAACGTTCCGGACAATGTACTGGTGACAGGCGATCAGACCTACCTGCAGTTGACGGGCTACCGTATCCAGATTTTTTCGGGCAACAATCATGCGGCTTCCAAGGCGGAGGCTTTCCAGAAGGAAGGAGCTGTCAAGGCTGCCGTACCCGAACTGACCACCTACGTCCGTTATTCTGCTCCCTTCTGGCGGCTGCGTGTGGGCGACTTCCTCACCTACGAGGAGGCCTACGAGATGCTGCTGTATTTCCGTAAAAACTTTGCCTACGGACGGGAAATGTCCATTGTCCGTGAAAAAATCAATGTGGCCTTATGATTGACAAACGACTGATACTTGACACTGAGAGCAATGAGACTCAGGAGCTGCTCTCCGGGCATTATCGGGAAATCCTCTCCTTGCTGGGCGAAAATCCCGACAGGGAAGGTCTGGCGAAGACTCCCTACCGGGTAGCCAAGGCCATGCAGTTCCTGACCTACGGTTACCGGATGGACCCTGAGGCCGTGTTGCGCTCGGCAATGTTTCATGAGGAGTACCGCCAGATGGTCATTGTCAAGGACATCGATTTCTATTCCATGTGCGAGCATCACATGCTGCCTTTCTATGGCAAGGCTCACGTGGCCTATATCCCCGACCGGCACATCACCGGCCTGAGCAAGATTGCCCGGGTGGTGGATATCTTTGCCAAGCGTCTGCAAATCCAGGAACGTATGACCACCCAGATCAAGGAGTGCATTCAAAATACACTGAATCCCTTGGGTGTGATGGTGGTTATCGAGGCACAGCATCTGTGCATGCAGATGCGCGGTGTGGAAAAGCAGAACTCTGTCACGGTGACCTCCGACTTTACGGGAGCCTTCAACCAGGCCAAGACCCGGGAGGAATTCATGAATCTGCTGCATAAGCACTAAGCCCCCGGTATATGAACATCTGTGTCCTGGACGGATATGCTGCCAATCCCGGCGACCTGTCATGGCAGGCTTTCGATGCCTTGGGAACGCTTAAGGTCTATGACCGGACTGCTCCCGGGGAAATCGTCTCACGGCTGGCAGACACGGAAATAGCCTTGACCAACAAGGTGGTGATATCAGCCCGGACAATGGATGCCCTCCCCAAATTGAAATACATCGGTGTACTGGCCACCGGCTACAACGTCGTGGATGTGGCAGCCGCCCGGGCCAGGGGTGTCGTTGTCACGAATATTCCGGCCTACAGCACCGATTCCGTGGCTCAGCTGGTGTTTGCTTTCCTTTTGAATATCTGCCAGCAGGTGCAGCTGCATTCCGACCTGGTGCATCAGGGCCGTTGGGTGAGCAGTCCCGATTTTTCCTTTACGGCGGCCCCGCTCGTCGAGCTTGCCGGCAAGACAATGGGCCTCGTCGGCTTGGGCAACATCGGACAGGCCGTTGCCAGGATAGCCCTGGCATTCGGCATGAAGGTGCTGGCTTTAACCTCGAAGACTGCCGTACAGTTGGCGGCAGCCGGTTTGTCAGAACTGCAGGCAGTCGATGCTCACAGTCTGTTTTCCCAAAGCGACGTGTTGAGTCTGCATTGTCCCCTGACAGAAGAGACCCGCAGCCTGGTCAATGCCCGGACGCTGTCCTGGATGAAACCGACGGCCATACTGATCAATACAGGTCGGGGCGGACTGATAGACGAGGCGGCTTTGGCAGCCGCTTTGGCCGATAACCGTCTGGCGGCAGCCGGTTTGGATGTCCTCTCGACCGAGCCGCCCCGGGCCGACAATCCCTTGCTTACGGCCCCACATTGTTATATCACCCCTCACTTGGCCTGGGCCAGCGTGGAGGCTCGCCGGCGTCTGATACAAATAGCCGCTGACAACGTTCTGGCTTTTCTAAGCGGAAAGCCAGTCAATCTTTGCTAATACAATCACTAATTATCTATCTCGAAACACATGAAACATTCGTTTTTACCCATGCTGGCCCTGACCCTGCTGTTGGTTTCCTGCCAGCCTAAGTCCGGATTCAGCTATCGCATAGACGGAGTCTTGCCCGATTCTTCACTCAACGGTCAGAAAGTCTATCTGATGAGTGTCGGCAACCAGCCGATCGATTCCACGACCATCAACCAGAACCGTTATACCATCAAGGGACGGAGTGACAGCTCTGTCATCTGCCAGATCAACGCCGGCAATCAGAGGCTGTATACCCTGCTTATCCTCGAAAAAGGCCGGATCAGCATCGCCCAGAATGCCAATGTGGCTACAGGTACGCCGATGAATGATTCCATCGCCGCCTTTGTGTCATGTCTGGAAAAGATTTCAGATGAATCCAAGAGCTTGGAGGAATGGAATACCCGTTCGAGAGACTTCTCGCTTGCCTCGCTCGAAAACAATGAAACCAGGGAAGTGAAGACTTTCATCGCCCTGTTCTACCTGGCCAACGTCGGTCCGTCCATCGAAAACTACGACCGTATCATGTCGGTCTTGCCGGAAGACATCAAACAGTATCCGCTGATTGCCCAGATGGATGAGGAATACGATGCTTTGCGCAGAACGGCGGCCGGACAGATGTTTACCGACTTCACCATCCCGGGCGGCAACCTGGACGGCAGTGATGCCCGTCTGTCGGACTATGTCGGCAAGGGGAAATACATTCTGGTCGATTTCTGGGCCAGCTGGTGCGGGCCTTGCCGTCGTGAGATACCGGTCATTGCCGAGGTGTATCGCCAGTATCACGGCAAGAACTTCGATATTCTGGGAGTGGCCGTATGGGACGAGCGTCAGGCCAGTCTCGATGCTGCCAAGGAACTGGGCATAGTCTGGAATCAGATTGTCGACGCACAGCAGATTCCGACTACACTGTACGGTATCAAGGGAATTCCTCACATCATCCTCTTTGCTCCTGACGGCACCATTGTCGAGCGTGACCTGCGCGGCAACCATCTGAAAGAAGTCGTAGCCGCCTGCGTGGGCAAAAAATGACAGTATTTTATCGGCATTACGATTCGCCCTTGGGCAAGGTCTTTCTCGCCAGTGACGGCGAGGCTCTGACTGGACTTTGGTTCGAAGGCCGGCGTCATTTCACCTTGCTACCGGAAAAACGAGGCGAAGAAACTATTCTACCAGTCCTGGAGGAAACTTGCCGCTGGCTCGATACCTATTTCAACGGCCAGGTTCCGGATTTTACACCCGCCTTACGCTTGCAGGGCTCCCCTTTTCGTCGGGCGGTCTGGCAGCTGTTGCTCGATATTCCCTATGGACAGACCGTTTCCTATGGCCGGCTGGCTGCCCGGGTGGCCCGGATTTTGGGATGTGGCCGCATGTCTGCCCAGGCTGTCGGCGGAGCTGTCGGTCACAATCCTGTATCGCTGATAGTTCCCTGTCACCGGGTTATCGGGACCGACGGCAGCCTGGTGGGCTATGCCGGTGGTCTGGAACTTAAAGCCCGTCTGCTGTCATTGGAACAAAAAACCATAGTCGGATGAGTCGGCGCTGACTATTGTTGTTGCCTCGACTTGTCATAACTTTGCGTCCTGATGAGGAACGGCCCTATTCAACTGTCCGACCATTTTTCCTACCGTAGGCTGTTACGCTTCACGCTACCTACCATCGGGATGATGGTTTTCACCTCGCTCTATGGCTTGGTGGACGGCTTTTTTGTTTCCAACTATGCCGGTAAGACGGCTTTTGCTGCCGTTAATTTCGCCTGGCCCTTCCTGGGCATGTTGGGGGTGGTGGGTTTCATGTTCGGCAGTGGCGGCAATGCCATTGTCTCCCGCCTGCTGGGCCAGCGACATCCTGAAAAGGCCCGGGAGGTGTTCTCGATGCTGGTCTGGCTGGCCTTGGGTATCGGTGTGGTAATGGCTCTGCCGGGCTGGTTTTTCCTTCGTCCGATTATGCTGTGGTTGGGCGCCTCCGAGGAAATACTGCCTCAATGTGTCCTTTACGGGAGAATCATCCTGCTGGCCCTTCCCGCCACTCTGCTCCAATACGAATTCCAGACCTTCCTGTCCACCGCTGAAAAACCTCAGCTGGGATTTCAGTTCACCTTTGCCGCCGGGATGACCAACATGTTACTCGATGCCCTGTTCATCGGAATCTTCAAGTGGGGCGTGGCCGGGGCTGCCCTGGCTACGGCCCTGGGGCAATGTGTGGGCGGTATCGGCCCTCTCCTCTATTTTTGGCGGCCTAACACGAGCCTGCTGCGTCTGACTCGTTTTCTCTTTGATGGAAAGGCGCTGCTCGAGACCTGCATCAACGGCTCTTCGGAACTGCTTTCAAGCATTTCCATGTCGGTCATATCCATGCTCTACAATTTCCAGCTGATGCGTTATATCGGCGAAAACGGCGTGGCGGCCTACGGCACCCTGATGTACGTGTGTTTTATTTTCGTCGCCTGGTTTGTCGGTTACTGTGTGGGTGTCTCCCCCCTGATAGGCTATCATTATGGAGCGGAAAACCGCGTCGAGCTGAAAAGCCTGTTCAGGAAAAGCCTGCTGCTCATATCTCTGTTCTCTGTCCTGATGACAGCCTTTGCCGAACTTTCAGCCGGTGTGCTCAGTGATTTGTACGTAGGCTATGACCCGCAGCTCAGGGCTCTTACGTTGAGAGCATTCCGGGTGTGCAGCCTTTCTTTTCTTATCAGCGGGTTCAATATATTCGGCTCCTCTCTGTTCACGGCGCTGGGCAATGGCCCGGTGTCGGCGGCCATCTCCTTCTTCCGTACCTTGGTCTGTGAAGTCGCAGCAGTGCTGATCCTACCCCTTCTGTTGGGCATCGAGGGAATCTGGCTTTCTGTTCTGGTTGCCGAGGCTGTCGCCTTGCTGCTGACGCTCTTTTTCGTCGTCCTCTACCGTAACCGCTACGGGTATTGCTAGTCCTGCTTCTTTTCGGCAGGATAGACAATGCGGGCATGATAGATGCTCTGCAGTTTTTCCTTGAGGACGTTTTTCACAGTCTCCAGTTCCAGGAAGGTGATGGGCACGCTTTTGTAGGCTCCGTCGGCCACCTGCCGGTCGATGAGGTTGTCCACCAGGTCTGACAGGCTCTTTTCATCGTAATGTTTCATGCTGCGCGAGGCGGCCTCGACCGTGTCGGACATCATCAGGATAGCTGTTTCCCGGGAAAAAGGATTGGGACCCGGATAGAAAAACGACCGAGGAACTTCCTCCTCGGGATGCTCGTTTTTGTAGAGCGTGTAGAAATAGCGGGCCGGACCGCTGCCGTGGTGGGTGGCGATAAAATCCCTGATAATCTTGGGCAAGCGGTGCTGACCGGCAATTTTCAGGCCGTTGGGAACATGGTCGGTGATGATTTTGGCAGCCTCTTCGATGGGCATGTTCACCAGAGGATTGACACCGTCCAGCTGGTTCTCCGTATAAAACGAGGGCTGGGCCATCTTGCCTATGTCGTGGTAAAGGGCACCGGTACGCACCAGCTGGGCGTTGGCTCCGATGGCTGTGGCCGCGGCTGAGGCCAGATTGGATACCTGCAGTGAATGCTGGAACGAGCCCGGGCAGTTTTCCGAGAACTGGCGCAGCAGGGGAGTGTTGATATTGGCCAGTTCCATGAGCGTGACATCCGAGGTGTAGCCGAACAGCCCCTCACAGACGTAGATGAGCAGATAGGCCGACAGCATCAGCAGCGCATTGACGGCAAAATAGACATACATCTTCCATTGTACGACCAGACCGCCTTCCTGCAGCAGTGCCAGCCCTGTATAGGTGAGTGAATAAACCAGGAAGGTCCAGACAATGCACAGGATGAGCTGTGAACGCTGCGTAAGCCGTTTGAGGGACAGGATGGTGGCCATGCCCACAGGCAGCTGGAGCATCAGGAACTCGAAGGGGAAGGGCACAATGGGGGCACACAGGAGTATGGTGATGACAAAGGCAAAGAAGGCCGTCCGCGAATCAAAGAAGGTACAGATAAGTACCGGAATGATGGCATAGGGCAGCATGTAGATGTTCAGCAGGGCATCGTTGCGTACCACCAGCGCACTGAGCACCACCATGACGACTATCAGGATAAGGATGAACAGGATATTGTGGCTGTGCCGGAAAATCTCAGGGCTGATCCTGATCAGAAACAGGGCCAGCAATATCAGCAGGATGCAGACCCAGCAACCCTGACCGATCAGTACGTTCTGCGATCCGGCACGGTCGTTGCGTTCTTCCGAGTGACGCTTGAAAGACAAGAGCTTGAGATAGGTGTCATGGTTGATGATCTCTCCCTGGTCAATGATGCGTTCACCCCGCTGTACCATGCCGAAGGTCTGGGAAACCCCGGAGAGCAGGTCTTCGCGGACACGGTCGGAAGCAGCCTCGTCATAGCTGCAGTTCTCAGTCAGGTAGTTTTCGATGTGGCAATTGCGCACCAGCACGTTTTCATCGATATTGTCCGGCAGGTTGGTGAGCAGGGCGGAATAGGCCCGTTTGGCGGTAAACAGGGCTGAAATGTCGCGAGGCTCACCCACTTTGTCTGTGACCATCATCACGGCTTTGACCTGCTCTTTCTCGAATCGGCTCATCAGTTCGGCCGGGACAATGCCGGCTTGGTACATCAGGTTGAGCTGATCGGTCAGGTAGGCCAGGTAATAGCTCGGTACGGTGGCCCGCAGGTAGCTGTGATAGTCGTTTTCCAGCCGTTCGAGCATTTGCGACAGTACGACCGGGTCTTTTTGCAGGTAGGGACGGAAACTCTTCAGTACGCTGTCTTTTTCGGCCTGATAGGCGGCATCGGTCTTATAGATGGAAAAACTATAGGGAGCTGTCAGCAGTCCGTAGCGCCAAGGCTTACCTTCCTGAAACTGGTAGCGGAAGTGGCTCTCCCTGGGCAGGGAGTAGATGATGACGGCCCCTGCAATGACAAAGAGCAACACCTTGAATATGGTGGAAGTAGTATTGATAAACCCCTTTTTAGCCATAGTCTCTGTATGTGATTTTGAATAGGCCGATAAAAGTACGAATAAAAAATAGTACTTTTGTACTCTGTACTAAAAATTAGAAGTTTATGGCTGAACCAAACCGCGTCAGGGTGCGCTTCGCCCCCAGTCCGACCGGCCCGTTGCACATAGGCGGGGTCAGGACGGCTCTCTATAATTATCTGTTTGCCAAAAATATGGGCGGAGACATGATTCTCCGTATCGAAGATACCGACTCCAAACGCTTTGTCCCCGGTGCCGAGGCCTATATCATCGAAAGTCTCACGTGGCTGGGCATCAAGTTCGATGAAGGTGTCGGTTTTGGCGGAGAGTACGGACCCTATCGGCAGTCCGAACGCCGGGCAATCTACAAACGCTATGTTGACGAACTCATTGCCAAAGGGAGGGCTTACTATGCTTTCGATACCCCTGCAGAACTGGAATCCAGGCATGCGCAGTCGCCCAATTTCCAGTACGATGCCCGTACCCGAGGCAGTATGGTCAACTCTCTGACTCTGCCGGCTGCTGAGGTAACGGCACGTCTGGCCCGCGGGGATGCCTACACGGTGCGTTTCAAGATCGATCCCGAGCAGGTTGTCGAAATCAACGACATGATCCGAGGTCAGGTCTGCTACAAGACCGATGTCCTCGATGACAAGGTGCTCTACAAGAGTGCAGACCAGTTGCCTACCTATCATCTGGCCAACGTGGTGGACGACCATCTGATGAAGGTTTCCCATGTAATCCGCGGTGAGGAATGGCTGCCTTCGACACCCTTGCACATCCTGCTCTACCGGGCATTCGGCTGGGAAGACACCATGCCGCAGTTTGCCCATCTGCCGCTGCTGCTCAAGCCCGATGGCAAAGGCAAGCTGTCCAAGCGCGACGGTGACCGGCTCAATTTCCCGGTTTTTCCCATGGAGTGGAAGGATCCTGTCACAGGAGACATCAGCAAGGGCTACCGTCAGTCGGGCTATTTCCCCGAAGCTGTGATCAATTTTCTGGCGCTGTTGGGCTGGAACCCGGGTACCGAGCAGGAAATCTTCACCATGGACGAGCTTATCGCCCAGTTCTCCTTTGCCCGCTGTAGCAAGGCCGGTGCCAAATTTGACTTCGAGAAGGGCAAATGGTTCAACCACCAGTATATGCTCCTGGCCGACGACCGCCGGTTGGCAGAGATGGTGATGCCCGATTTGGAGGCCCGCGGCCTGCAGACCGACATCGACTATGTGACCCGGGTCATTGCCCTGGTCAAAGGCCGGATGAATTTCCTGCACGAGTTTTGGGAGAATGCCTCCTATTTCTTCCAGGCCCCGCAGCTGTACGACGAGAAGACGGTGGCCAAGCGCTGGAAAGAAGAATCTCCCCGTCAGATGAACGAACTCTGTGAATTGCTCTCGGAGGACGATTTCTCCGACCCTGCCGCCATGGAGGCCAGGGCCAAGGACTGGTGCGAAGCCAAGGGGTACGGTATGGGCATCCCGATGAATGCCTTCCGTCTGGCTATTGTGGGCGAAGGCAAAGGGCCCCACATTTTCGATATTGTCACCTTGATCGGCAAGCAGGAGACGCTCAACCGCCTGCGCCGTTGTGTGGAGGTATTAGGATAAGTCTATGTACAGCCTCGGTTTCCAAATCTATGTCTGGATCTTCCGGTTGGTGGCGGTCTTCCACAGCAAGGCCCGCAAGATGGTCCTGGGACAGCGGGAGACTTTTGAACGGCTGGAGTCCCTTCATGCGGTCCCCGGGGAGTATCTGTGGTTTCACGCGGCCTCCCTGGGTGAGTTTGAACAGGGACGTCCGCTCATGGAGGCGATCAGAAAGGAATATCCCGACCGGAAAATCCTGCTCAGTTTCTATTCCCCTTCCGGCTACGAGGTGCGCCACGACTATGCAGGGGCCGATGTGGTCTGTTATCTGCCGTTCGATCTGAAACGAAATGTCCGCCGTTTCCTGGCGCTCCTTCATCCTAAGGCGGTGTTTTTCATCAAATACGAATTCTGGCCCAATTATCTCAAGGCGCTGCATGACAGAGAGATTCCTGTATTCTTGATATCCGGGATCTTCCGTCCGACGCAGGTTTTCTTCAAACCCTGGGGCGCTTTTTACCGACGTCTGCTGCGGTATTTCAGTTTCTTTTTTGTACAGAATCCTGTCTCCGAAGAATTGCTCAGGAGTATCGGGCTGGGCGACAAAGTCCTGATGACGGGAGACACCCGCTGCGACCGGGTTCTCCAGGTGGCAGCCGGGAAGAAAGAGATCATCGGTCTGTCGGATTTCCTGCCCGACAAGTCCGGCTCGCCTGTATTGGTCGCCGGCAGCACCTGGCCTCCGGATGAAGAACTCATCATTCCCTTCTTCAATGAGCATCCCGAACTGAAACTCATTGTGGCTCCCCATCAAGTCAGCGAAAGCCATCTGGCCTATATTGAATCCTTGCTTGAGCGCCCTTACGTACGCTATTCTCAGCTGAACCAGACCCCCGACCCTCAGGCCGACTGTCTGCTTATCGACTGCTACGGCCTGCTTTCCTCGGTCTACGGCTATGGAACGATGGCCTATGTGGGCGGAGGTTTCGGCGTAGGAATCCACAATACCCTCGAGGCGGCCGTGTACAGGATACCGGTGGTCTTCGGCCCCAACTACCGGAAATTTGACGAGGCCAAGGCCCTGTTGGCCGACGGAGGCGCTTTCAGCATCAGTGACGCGGAACAGCTGGCCTCCCGGCTGAATCATTGGCTGCTCAAACCCGAAGACTGTCGGCAGGCAGGCTGTGCCGCCGGTGAATATGTCCAACGCAACAGTGGTAGTACGGAGCGTATTCTTGCTGCATTGAAACAACACTTTAAACAAGCCATATGAAACCAGATCCAAGAACTATGCTGAAAAAATGGTGGCCTTATCTGACGGCTGCCGTGGTCTTTGTGGCCTTGACGCTGATATATTGTGCCCCTGTGCTGGAGGGACGTGTCATCCAGGCAGGGGACAACCTGAATTGGAAGGGCATGTATCAGGAAATGAAGACTTTCCAGTCTGAGACCAAAGAACGCACTTTCTGGACCGGATCTATGTTTTCGGGTATGCCTACCTATCAGATCGGCGGTGGCAACTACAAGGCAGCGCAGGTGCTCAAGCCTCTGCGCGACTTTATCCGCCTGGGCAACCTCAAGAACGAGACCTTGCTCATTATTTTGGGCTATCTGATCTGCTTTTTTATCCTGCTCCGTTCTTTCAGGATTAACCCCTGGCTGTGTATCGTCGGAGCCGTTGCCATCGCTTTTTCTTCTTATTTCTTTATCATCATCGAGGCCGGACATAATACCAAAGCCCTGGGACTGGCCTGGATGACGGCCGTACTGGCCGGTTTCGTGCTGATTTACCGTGGAAAATACCTTCTCGGAGCCATCCTGACGATGGTCTATTCCTTCATGGGGGTGATGTGCCATCCTCAGATGACCTATTACATCTTCTTGTTTGCAGGCCTGCTCTTCATTGCCGAACTGTACATCCACATTAGGGAAAGGCGCATGAAGGAATTCGGCTTGGCCACCCTGTGCTTCGTCGCAGCACTGGCTGTCGGGGCAGGCACCCAGTATTCCAATATCAAGGCGAACAGTGAATACAGCCGTGAGACCATGCGGGGCGGACACTCCGAGCTTCAGAAGGCCACCGATGCCGAGAACAAGACGGGCGGCTTGGATTTGGACTATGCCACTGCCTGGAGCTATGGACTGGACGAGACTTTCACCCTGCTGATTCCCAATTTTAAGGGGGCCTCCTCGCACTATAATGTAGGCGAGAACTCAAGACTCTACAAGACTCTGGTGGGCAAGGGCGTTCCTCGGCGTTCCGCGGCCGAGTTCTGCCAATCGGTGCCCACCTATTGGGGTACCCAGCCCTTTACTTCCGGTCCGGTGTATGTCGGTGCCATTGTCTGCCTGCTTTTCGTTTTCGGACTGCTGGTGGTGAAAGGTCCTTACAAATGGGCGATACTGGCAGCCACTGTATTTTCGGTTCTGCTGTCCTGGGGACGCAACTTTATGCCCTTGACGGAATTATTCTTCCATTACTTCCCCATGTACAACAAGTTTCGGGCAGTATCGTCCATCCTGGTGGTGGCCGAGATCGCCATGCCTCTGCTGGCTTTCCTCTCGCTCAAGGCCTTGATGGACGGCTCAGTTTCCAGGCAGGAGGGACTCGGAAAACTCTGGATTTCGGCCGGCATCACCGGCGGCCTTTGTCTGCTGTTCGCTCTTTTCGGCAAAGTCCTGTATCATTTTACTGCTCCCGCCGATGCCCAGATGTTTGCCCAGCTGCCGGCCTGGCTGACGGAAGCCATTGTCGATGAGCGGGCTGCCATGTTGCGCGCGGATGCTTTCCGTTCTTTGGCATTCATCGTTTTGGGCGCAGGTGTCGTGGCCTTGTTTATGCAAGAGAAGATCAAGCCCTCGGTCATGATTGTCCTGGTCGGTGTCCTGGTGCTGGCCGATATGTGGCCCGTCAACAAGCGATTCCTGAGCGATGCCGATTTTGTGACCGTGCGCCAGAACAACAGCTATTTCAAGATGCAGCCCTATGAGGAGGCCATCCTGCAGGACAAGGATCCGCACTTCCGCGTGCTGAACCTGGCCTCCAACACTTTCAACGATTCACGCACCTCTTACTATTTGAAGTCGCTCGGCGGGTATCATGCCGCCAAACTGCGCCGCTATCAGGACTTGATCGACCAGCATCTGTCGAAGATGAATATGGATGTCATCAACATGTTGAACGCCAAATACATCATCTATCAGGACAACAACGGCAACGTGGTGCCGCAGCTCAATCCCCAGGCCATGGGCAATGCCTGGTATGTCGATTCGTTGTTGGTGGTCAATACCCCCAACGAGGAATGCGATGCCTTGAACCATATCGACCTGCACCATACTGCGGTGCTGGATGCCAAGTTTGCCGGCATGGTCGGCGACTTCCAACCCGGTCACGATGCCACGGCCCGGGTGAAACTGACCTCTTACAAACCCAATGGCCTGACCTATGAGACTTCGTCGGCCCAGGACGGCACGGTGGTCTTTTCTGAAATTTATTACCCCTATGGCTGGAAGGCCTATATCGATGAGGTCCCGACAGATCATTTCCGGGTCAATTATGCCCTGCGTGCCATGAATGTTCCGGCCGGACAGCACCAGATACGCTTCGAGTTCCAGCCCGACAGCATCTACAAGGGAGACAGGGTGTCAATGATCTGTGCAATACTTATTTACCTGACACTTCTCTTCGGCTGCTGTCTGCTGATAAGAAACTGCCTGAAACGAAAGGAGGCCTGAGGATGAAGTATTCGATTGTTGTTCCGGTCTTCAATCGCCCCGATGAGGTTGACGAACTGCTTGAGAGTCTGACTCGGCAGACCTTGGACGATTTTGAGGTGATTATCGTCGAAGACGGTTCTTCGGAGCCTTGTCAGGAGGTGGTGGAGAGCTATGTCGACCGACTCCGGCTGAGTTATTACGCCAAGCCCAACTCTGGTCCCGGTCCTTCGCGCAACTATGGGGTGGAACGCGCTCAGGGCGATTATGTGATTATTCTGGATTCTGATGTGGTGCTGCCTGCAACTTATCTGTCCGCTGTCGAAAAAGGCCTGCAGAAGCAGCCTTGTGATGCTTTCGGCGGTCCCGACCGGGCCCATAAGTCGTTCACGGCAATACAGAAGGCCATCAGCTATTCGATGACCTCGTTTTTCACCACCGGAGGTATTCGGGGCGGCAAGGCCAGGCTGGATAAGTTCCATCCCCGTTCCTACAACCTGGGAGTCAAGCGAGAGGTGTATCAGGCCCTGGGCGGCTTTTCACCGATGCGTTTCGGTGAGGACATCGATTTCAGCTACCGATTGCTCGAACAGGGCTATACGACCTGCCTGCTGTCGGAGGCCTGGGTATGGCACAAACGTCGGGCGACTTTCGGAAAGTTCTTCAAACAGGTGTTCAATTCCGGTATTGCCCGCATCCATCTGAGCAAACGCCATCCAGGCACCCTTAAAATCGTACACCTGCTGCCTCTGGTCTTTACGCTGGGTGTTGTGGCCTGTCTGTTGGTCATCTTGTGCGGCCTTGGTCTCATCGCCACAGGGGCATGGCTCGACTATCATGGCCTTCGTCCCACCGACAACATGCACCAGGGCTTGGGTTTCGTCTTTTGTGTGCTGGGACTGTTGCCGCTGTTGCTGTATTCACTTGTCATCTTTATCGACTCGGGAATACGTAACGGGAATCCTTGGGTGGGCCTGCTGTCGGTACCGGCAGCTTTTGTGCAGCTTGTCGGCTACGGCCTGGGGTTTCTGACAGCCTGGATCAGGCGCTATATCCTGAAAAAGGACGAATTTGCCGCTTTCGAGAAGAATTTTTATTGATGGAGGCAGGCTATGACTGTCATATCGGTTGGAAGCCGGTTTGGGTGTCAGCCAATCAGATGGCTGCTCAGGTTCCACCGGAAACGAATTAGCTTGTTGCCGCACTGCGGACGGAAAGTAAGCATGTAGTAAAGCCAGAGCACCAGAGTACCGGCCCATTTGACCACTTCCTGCAAGATTCTTTTCAGGTACTCGCTGCGGGATATCTGCAGGGTCCGGGCCTTTTCGCTTTGCCCCATGCTTCGTGTCAGCTTGTCGAAATACTCTTTTTCCAATTTGTAGTGGGGAATGCTGTGGTAGAGTACGGCTCCCGGCAGATACATGAATTTCATGCCTGCTGATTTCATCTTGTTGAATATGTCCTTTTCCTCACCGCTGGCCAGCCCTTGGCCTTTGCGCCCCAAGTCGGGATTGTACAGTCCGACTTGGTCGAAGACTTTGCGCCGGTAGGCAGCATTGCCGCCGCCGGGGTATCTGCCGCCTGGAAACTCTCTGATTTCGGAGCCATAGTAGAGATAGCCCGTGAGCAGCTGGCGGGTGAAATAAGTCATCCAGTCGGGCTCGGCTCCGTCTTCGTAATGGGGGATAATGGGACCGCCTGCCGCATCGATCTCGGGGTGGTGTTCGAAGAAGTCGGCATAGACCTGAAGATACTGCCCGTTGACCGTGGCATCGTCATCGACATAGACCAGTAAGTCGCCCTGTGCCTCCGAAATGCCTCGGTTACGGGCGTGCGACAGGCCCTGACGGGTCTCGGTAAAGCAGCGCAGGCAGACATCTGGAAAGTCCTGGGCAAAGCGTTGCAATTCGTCCTGGGTATGGTCGGTGCAGTTGTTGTCGATGACCACGATTTCGTAGGACGAGCGGTCGCAATTGCCCTGGGCCAGGCTTTCGAGCACGCGATAGATATATTTGTCGCGGTTGTAGGTGCAGATGATGACGGAAATCATGACAGTCTTGTTTTGATTCTTCGGGCAACGCGGACCAGCGGAGCATAACAGCCGCGCCACAGTTCCTTGCCCATCGGGAAACTCCGGTTCAGTTCTTTCAGATATTGGTGTGTCTGTTTTAGGCCATAGCGGCAGTACAGGCCTGCCAACGACCAAGGGCTGAGCAGGTCGATTCGGTAGTCTCCCATGCCCTCCTCCATCAGGAAACGATTGATTCGGATCCTGACTTGCAGCGACTCCAGTTCCTTGGAAAAAGTCCTTTTTTCAAAAGAAATGCTTTCTGGGCGGTCGGTCAGGCAATAAAGACGGTCCTGGACAATCTGGATATGCCTGGCCGCACGGCTGGCATTCAGGGAGAACATGGCATCGTTGCCGATTGAGGTCTCTTCAAACCGAAGGCCGTTCTCCTTGACGAGCCGGCTGGAAATGGCTTTGTTCCAGGGAGCCCAGACCATGTAGCGCACCAGTTGCTGTCTGCCGGTTTTGGCAGATTGTTCGTAGTAGCTGTGAACGCGGGATACCCGTGGGCCTTGTCCCAGGATATTGAAATAGAGAATGTCTGTCGGATGCTGCAATTCACGGTCCAGGCAGTCGAAGCTGCCGGGAACATAGTAGTCGTCGGCATCAGCGAAGAGCAGCCATTCCCCGGCGGCATGTTCCAGCCCCACATTGCGGGCTCGGCCGGCACCTCGTCCAGGCTCGCTGTAGAGCACTTCCAGGGTCGCGGTCCGGGAGAGTTCCCCCGACTGCCTGACGAGCTGTTCCGCCTCAATGGGCTGGGGGGAGTTGTCCACTACGAGCACCTGCAGGTCTTCCCGTGGCGGCAGGGAATGCAGCAGACGCAGTACCAGCTCCAGCTGTCCGGGCTGTTTGGCATAATGTGGTATGATTACCGTATATCGAAAAGCAGGTCTGTTCATGACTCTTTTTTGACAATAAGCAGAGGAATACCGCCAATCTGGGCTGCCAGCTCGGAGAAACTGCTGTACCAGGAACCGAGGATACTGCCACAACGGGCCAGGGTCAGCATATCGACCAGTCCGTCTGTCACTCCCGCCCGGGTCTTTCGCGAAGCAGGCTGCATTGAGCAGATGATATGGGAACCATAGCGTTGCAGCATGGTCTTTTTCGTTTCCTGGTCGTCTGTGGCAAGGAAAACACGTCCCTCCGGATGTTTGGCCAGGAAGGCGTCCATATGTTCGAAAAACAGTCCGAGCGGGCTGAATTCAATGGCCTGGGCATTGTCGGTGCGACGGATATGGACGCCAACCGATTCGTGGCCCAGTTGTGAAGCATACTGATCAACCCTCTGGGCGATGTCCGCTGTGGGGCGGAAAAACTCGGCGGTCAGGCCTTCGGGATAAGCCTGGCGGGCATAGCAGGTGGCCCAATAGATCTGTTGCCCGGAGAATTGCTGTTTCAACTCTTCGGCGGTGGCTTGTACCGGCTGGCGTGTCTCATACAGACAGACATCGAACACGGCTCTCTGCACCAGTCTGCTTAGTTGCAGGTTGCGTCCTCGTGGAAGCTGAAGACTCAGGAAATCAGTCCACGAGGCCTCCCTGAGACTGACTCCCGGGGCCTGGACGGGTTCAAACAGCACATGGAAAGGAGCATTCAGTCCACGGTCCTTGAACCAGATCACTTCCAGCCGACTGCCGATTTCACGGGATAGTACATAGGCCGACAGAATGCTGCGCATGCGGTTGGCCAGCCCGCCTTGGGGCACGAGATAGATGGTCGGTGCCTTTTTCATGATTTCCGGACTAATTCTATCAATGCATCGACAAAGTGAGTCCAGTTGTGCTCGTCCAGAAAACGGCCATAGGCCCGGCGGTCAATCGGATCGGCGCGATGGGCCGCCACAATGCCGGGAATCTCGTCAAACTGCTCATAGGTATAGACCTTCAACTCCGGCATCAGGGCATAGTCTTTGAATGAACCCACTGCGGGACCGATGACTTTGCCACCATACGACAGAGAGTCCATCAACACCCCCGAACTGAGGATGGATTCGGGACGATAGGTGCTGAGTACAAAATGCGATTGGGCGGTGAGTCGGCTGATATCATCTGTCGTAAGTCGCTTGGGGATGAACTCTATGTTGTCGGTGACCAGTGCCTGTATTTCACGTTGAAGCTGCTCGGAGGAACAGCCGCCGCAGATGCATATTCCCGGTTTGAAGCCTGCTTGGTTGCGTAGCCAGCCAAGAAACTCCACAATGCCTTTGTAGGGGGTGATGCTGCCCCAGATGAGCAGGTCGTAACACTTGGCTGACGTTTGGGGCATGACTGCGGAAACTCCCTCTCCCACTTCGGCGGCTCTTGTTCCCATTGCGGGAGGCTCCGGTTTCAGATGGTTTTTAGTGGGATGATGTATGAAATGGGCCTTGTGGGCGGCATAAGGATAGAGTTCGCAAATGGTTTCCAGCCCTTCGGAGGCGTGGGTGACTATCAGATTGGATAGTCGTGCTATTCGCCTGGCCATCAGGCGTTTGAGCCATTTCTTGCCCGTTTCGTGAGGCATTTTATTATGAAACACCCAGACGATTTTCCTACCGCAGAGCTTCAGCACTCTCAGCTGCAGCAGCATCAGCAGCGAAAAGGGGATACCGTACTTAAAATCGGGAACACTCTCAAACCAGTTGAAGATAAAAACCTTGCCCCAGCGTGAGGGAGGTAGGATGCTGAGGACAGAATGTCTCGAGACAGGATTCACCACCCTGGTTCCGGGATGGGCCTCAAGTGCGGTGATCATATCCCGTATGTAGGGATTCTTGTCCTTGGTATAGTTGGGGAAAACCGTAAATCGCAGCATGGCCTTTCAGTATTTATGCCGGTCGTCAGTCATGTCTGACAAAAGAATCGTTTTCAGCTGGTCGAAGCACTTCGCCGCCTTTTGTCCGGCCAAATGCATGGCTTCCTGATCCGGTTGGAGGTTTTTAATACTCTCGGAGAACTCCTGAATCACTTTCTCTCTTCCCGTGGCAGAGAAGAGTCGGTCGCCCGAGATATCCACTGCCAGGTCCTCTTTGCCCAGCGCCGATAGCAGCCCGTTGATTTTGTGCTCGTAGCTCAGTGCCAGAAAGGGGACGGCATTGTTCAATGCGAAAACGACAGAGTGATATCGCGCCCCGATGACACAGGAGGCACGGGCAATCAGTGTCTGCTGGATATCGGAACTGTAGGTATCGTTCAGAACGACGAGACGGTCATTCTGGCAATGTCGCTCCAAATCCTTGAAGAAGAGAATGTCGTCTCCTTCATAGGTCCCGTAGTCGAAAGTCTGGGGCAACATGAGCACCTGCTGACCGGGATATTGCCTGCAAATCTCCTGAAGTATTCCGGCATAGAAGCAGAGAACATCTTTCAGGGTCAGCTTGCCGCGGTAGGCATAGTGCCAGATGAGCAGATTCGGGACAAATACCACATAGTTCTCTTGGGTGAAATGTTCCAGTTCGGCCGGCAGGGTGGGATGTGGGCGGTCCAGAAAAGCGGTATCTACGGTGGAGACAAACCGAAGATCCAGTTCCCCGGCCAGTTCTTCGCTCTTTTTGTCGCGCAAAGACAGAAATGAAAAATAGTGAAGCAGCCGCAGGCTGATTTCCCGAAACAGGCGATTGTCCTTGGTCTGGGTGGGGAAAGGCCCGATCGAGCGGCCGTAATAGGCAATCTTACAGCCAGAATACCTGGCCATTTCCAGCATGAGCAGATGGTCCCAGTTTTGGAAACCGCCCATACAGATTCCACCGGGGGCGCATATGACCCAGGGATGCTCCCGATAGAGGCGTAGCAGTTTCCTGCTTGTAGGATGGCAGTGCCATAGCCAGCGTCTCCCCCTTTTGAGCCCGGCGTCGGCAACCTGATGGAACCATTTCCTGCTATGGACATTCAGGTAATGGATTTTGGGCATTCCAAGGGAGAATTGCCGGATGCTGTCGGCGTTGCCGTTGACCCAGAGCACAGTTATTTCCGCTGTCGGAAGGCTGTCCGACAGGGATCTGACCAAGGCCCTGTGGGCTGATTCGTCTCCACGGTTGCAGAGTGGCTGGTTGACTATCAGGATCTTCATGGCAGCATCAGTGAAAAGTATTCGTCAAAGATATATCTTTTCTGGAAGAAAAAGCCACCTTGACCGATTCTTCCAGCTGTCCTGTGCCGACAATCAGGATGGGGACTTCGTTTTCGGGGATACCGAATCTGCCGAGTTCGGACAGCTTGTCGGCTTCGAATCCACAGGAAAGGGGGATAGTTCCTAAGCCAAGAAAATGCAGGGCATTGATCAGATTCATGGCGTATAGTCCACCGTCCACATAAGCCTGGTGGACCTCGTAGCTCAAGAAAGCTTTCAGGTTGGCGGTCACCAGAATGGCACAGGGTATTTCTGTTTCAAAACCTCTGGCTCCTCCTTGCCATTGAATCAACTGCAGGCAGGCTTCATGTCGGAAGACATGTGTTTTCCATCCTTGCCGGTTGCAGGCGGAGGGTGTTTTCTGGGCAAGCCGGAGCGCTTTCTCAATCAGTTCTTCCGATACGTCCTGAGAGGCAAAATGGCGTACAGAGTGTCTGCTTTCCAAGAGCTGTCCGAAGTCGCCGATGCCACCTTGCTGCAAGTGCTGACGGCTTTCAATCCGAGTGGATTCTGCGGGTGTGATATCATGAAAACCAGCCAGTCGAACCACTCTGTCAAACTGCTGCTCTATTTCCGGAATATCAACACCGTTTTGCTTGGTATGATGGATATAGAGGCAAATTGTCCTCAGCGGATAAAGGAGGAAATCTTTGTCTATGGAACCGTACAGCCGATGATAGCTTTCCAGGCGTTCCAGCAGCACGGAGACTTTTTTCTGTCCGAAGCCCCTTTCGGGATTTCTCAGGGAAAGGCCTTTTTCCAGAGTGTGGTTTTGTCTGAGAATAGTGTATTGCATCTTCTCAATATCTTCGTCCGTTTTTCTGGAGGCATTGTATTTTCTGGTCAGCAGCCAGAAATGCCAGGCTTCTTTCAGCAGGCATAACTGCAGCTGACAGTCTGCTTTTATTCTGCCGGCGGATTTCAACAGTTTCATAAGGCCTTGTTTTTTTCTATGTTTCTGATTTTCTCCCATCTTTTCCTGAGGTGCGAATCTTTGCGGGAAAACAGCAGTTTGGAGTGGATGGTCAGGGAGCGTATGGTTCTGTCTACGGCAATATAGCAACCCGAGTGAGTCAGCTGCAGATAAAGCATCTTGCTTTGGTATTTGATGCGCTGTCGCCGGTACGAGGAGGCCTCGTCCCCCTTGAAACTGGCTCCGCTCAGATGGATGATGCGGGCCTGAGGCAGCGAGTGAATCTCATAGTGCTGTCTGCATATCCGGTGACAAAGTTCTGTCTCCTCGTAATACATGAAAAACCGAGGATCAAAATTTCCCGTTTTTTGCAGTACCTCGCTTTTGACCATCAGGTCTGCCCCGGTGATATAGCCCACTTTAAGCGGTTGGCCGGTATGGTTGAAACTGAGGTTCCTGCCAAACCGAAGGCGGTCGGGCACGTCGCGCAGCAGTTGGTTCAGTTCTTCATAGATGGAAGGGCGGTAGCGCAGGAAAGACTCGTTAGGTTGCAGGTCCTGCGTGTAGAGGTTCCCTCCGCAGGCTCCTACTTTGGGGCAGGCGTCCAGATAGTCGGACAGTATCTTGACGGCATTGTTGAGCAGGAGGGTGTCCGAATTCAGGAAAAAGATGTTTCTGCCTCTCGCCTGTCCGATGCCGATGTTGTTGGCCCGTCCGAATCCCAGGTTCTCCTGCTGATAATAATAGCGGATTCTGCTGTCTTGGGAGAAACGCTCGTAGCTGCCGTCGGTCGAGGCATTGTCAATGAGCAGCACCTCGAAGTCAATCCCCTGGGTTTTATCGAAAACACTGTCAATACAGGCGGCCGTCAGCTCGCAGGTATGATAGTTGACGATGATGACTGAGACATCCATGGCTAAGACTTGGTAAACTTGGCTTTGACATACTGGACAATCGCAGTCCGTTCGTTACGGTTCAGTCCCAGAAGGCAGATGCACAGCGGCACAACGCTGAAACAGACGGCCAGACTCAGCAGCAGTCTCGACCAGGAACTCTCCATATAGGTCACCACCGCCACGGGCGGCACGCACGAGAGAGCGGTGACGGTAATGATCGGCAGCAGAACCTGGCGGACATAGTCGCCGAGTGCCATATCTTGCTGTCTGTTCATGAATACGACACGAAGCACTTGTGCCAGTACGGAGGTAGCAATATTCACCATAAAGACACTCTCAGCCGGCAGATGCCAGACTTTGAGCATCAGGTAGGCAAGCGGCAGTGAAACAAGCAGCGAGCCGCCTACGAAAAGCTGATACCATTTGATTTGCCCGGTGGCCTGGATGGAGGTGGCCACCGGATAGCCCAGGGCGTCAATCAGCGCCGTGATGAGCAGCAGCCGTGAAAAGACCAGGGTGTGCTGTGGTACATCCTTGAGCCAGATGTCCAGAATCATGGGCATTTCAAGATAGACTGGCAGTACCAGGATGAACAGCAGGAAATAGGAGAATTTGGAACTTTGGAACACCAGCTTGATCATCGCCTGATGTTCACCGGCCGCGTGAGCTTTGGTAATCTGGGGGTGGAAGGCCGTCACGAAGTTCTGGACAAACTGGTTGATATTGACATAAACCTGATAGGCTACTCCCCGGGCGGCATTGACGACCGGACCGAAAAACAGGTTGAGCAGCAGGTTGACCCCCTGGCTGCGCGCCACCCCCGACAGGGAGCCGATCACGTTCCAGCCCGTATAGCTGAAAATTTCCCTAAACAGAGGCTTGTCCCAGAAGAAGGAATAGCGGCATTCTTCATAGCAATGGCGGCAATAAAGCACATAAAAGGCGCTGACTCCCAGATTGACCACCATCATCAGAAAAGCATAGAAGACCAAGCGGTCGAAGCTGGCCGACATCAGCAAAAAGACGATGCCCAGACGCAGCAGGGCTTCCACCACGCTGCAGTAGGCAAAGACCTTCATCTTTTCCCGGGCGATGATGATGGAGCGGTAGGGCGTGGTGAGCATGGGCAGCATAAAGGACAGGATGGACAGCTGATAGACCCAGTTGACGGCCGTAGCCCGCTCGGGGGGATAGACCATCTTGACACGCAGGAACCATAGTCCGAGGGTTTCGGCCAGCAGCAGGATAATCAGTCCCAGACAGAGGAAAATGGTGATATTCAGATTGAAGACCTTTTTCAGGGCCGCATAGTCTCCACGTCCCAACTCGACGGAAAAATACCGGTTGCAGGCCGAGGCCATCACATTGTTAAGGAAGGAGAAGGCTACCACGACGCCTCCGACAGCATTGTAGATACCGAAGTCGCTCTCGCCCAGCAAGGCCAGGATCATACGGGAGGTATAGAAGCTGATGATCATGATCAGCCCCATCCTGATGTAGAGCAGCAGGGTGTTGCGGGCGATTTGTCTTTGGTTGACGACCGACATTGTCTTTATGTTGTTACCAGTCCTTGCAGTCAATCATATCAGTGTGCCTTTGCAGGGCTGAGAATCAATATCTGTAATGCTCGGCTTTATAAGGGCCTTCCACCGGAACACCGATATAGTCGGCCTGGGCCTGGGTCAGTGTGGACAGTTTGGCTCCCACATGTTCCAGATGCAGGCGGGCCACTTCTTCGTCCAGGTGCTTGGGCAGCCGGTAAACTTCAACGGGGTAGGGCTTGGTCCACAGTTCAATCTGTGCCAGGGCCTGGTTGGTGAACGAATTGCTCATCACAAAGGACGGATGTCCCGTGGCACAGCCCAGGTTGACCAGACGGCCGTCGGCCAGCAGAATGACACTGTGCCCGTCAGGAAAGAAATACTGGTCCACCTGAGGTTTGATGTTACGGTGGCGGATGCCCGGAAAGGCTTTCAGCCGGGCGACCTGTATCTCATTGTCGAAGTGACCGATGTTGCAGATGATGGCCGCATCTTTCATCTTTTCAATGTGTTCGATGCGGATGACATCGCAATTGCCCGTGGTGGTCACATAGATATCCCCTTCGGCCAGGCTGTCTTCCACGGGTTTGACTTCGTAGCCTTCCATGGCCGCCTGCAGGGCGCAGATGGGGTCTATTTCATTGATGATGACCCGGGCTCCGTAATCTCTCATCGACTGGGCGCAACCTTTGCCGACATTGCCGTAGCCGCAGACCACGACCACCTTGCCGGCTATCATGACGTCGGTGGCCCGCTTGATGCCGTCAGCCAGCGATTCGCGGCAGCCGTAGAGGTTGTCAAATTTCGATTTGGTGACCGAGTCGTTCACATTGAAGGCCGGAAAGAGCAGCTGTCCGGCCGACATCATTTGGTAGAGCCGGTTTACACCGGTGGTGGTCTCTTCCGATACACCGCGGATGCCGGGCACCATGTCCGACCAGAAGCGCGGCCGGGCTGCCAACACTTCTTTGAGAATGGCCTTCAGCTCCTGTTCATCCTCTCCTTGGGAAGGTGCCGAAAGGATGGAGGCATCCTTTTCAGCCTGTACTCCCATGTGAATCATCAAAGTGGCGTCGCCACCGTCATCGACAATCAAGGTGGGCCCCTGACCGCCAGGGAAGTTCAGTGCCTGCAACGTGCACCACCAGTATTCGGCCAGCGATTCCCCCTTCCAGGCAAAAACCGGCACACCTCTTTCCGCGATGGCGGCGGCAGCGTGATCCTGGGTGGAATAGATGTTGCAGCTGGCCCAGCGGACGCTGGCCCCCAGGTCGGTCAGTGTCTCGATCAGTACGGCTGTCTGGATGGTCATGTGCAACGAACCGGTGATGCGGGCTCCCTTGAGCGGCTTGAGCGGCCCGTATTTGCGACGGACAGCCATCAGTCCGGGCATCTCTTTTTCGGCGATTTCGATTTCCTTGCGACCGAAGTCCTTGAGCTGAAGATCAGCTACTTTATAGGGTAATGTTGAAAATAGATCCATAATAAAACTATAATAATTAAGTAGTTATGTTGTTTCTTCACTCGCAGGCGACAAAAAACCTGCGGCGCGGTGTAGCGTTTTTCCCGGTCTTGCCGTCTTCTAAGTAGTTCATTGTCGATAACGACACTCTTTTTAATTTCCTCTATATATGTTGGAAGGTGTTCCTGCGTGAGCCGGGACACCTTCGCTTTTATGCCTTCTCAGTCTCGGCTGGCTGCCCATCTGCAGCTTCCTTGATGACTTCCTCGTCATCAGTCAGGACAAAGTCCAGCTGGCGGCGGTCCATATTGGCCCGGGCTACCAGCACATAGACGGGATCCCCCAGTCGATAGGTCTTTTTGTGCCGCCGGCCGACCAGACAGTAGTTCTTTTCGTCGTAGTCGTAATGGTCGTCTTCCAGATCGCGCATGCTGACCAGTCCTTCGCATTTGTTCTCGTCTATTTCGACAAACAGGCCGAATTCGGTCACCCCGGAGACATGTCCCTTGAACACCCGTCCCAGCTGGTCGGCCATAAATTCTACCTGCTTGCTCTTGACTGAGGCTCGTTCGGCCTGGGCTGCCAGCTGCTCCATGGCCGAACAGTGCTCGCAGCGCCGCTCCAGCCGTTCACGGTCGAAGGCCTTGCCGCCGTTCAGGTAGCGTTCCAGCAATCTGTGGACCATCATGTCAGGGTAGCGTCTGATGGGCGAGGTAAAATGGGTGTAATGGCTGAAAGCCAGCCCGTAGTGGCCGATATTTTCGGTCGAATAAACAGCCTTGGCCATGGCACGTATCGTGATGGAAGAGATCATGTTTTCTTCGGCCGTACCCTTGATCTCTTCGAGCATCTTGTTGATGTTGCGGCTCACCTGCCGCTGGCCGCCATCGATGTTGAGACTATGGCCGAATGTTTTGATGAACTTTGAAACATCGGCGAGTTTTTCCATGTCGGGCAGGTCGTGGACACGATATACAAAGGGCTTGGGCACAGGCTGTTTGCCGACAAATTCGGCCACTGTCCTGTTGGCCAGTAACATGAATTCCTCAATGAGGTTGTGCGACTCTCCAGAGTCTTTGAAATAGATGGAGAGGGGCTTTCCCTTTTCGTCGGTCTTGAAACAGATTTCCCGGCTCTCGAAGCGGATGGCACCGTTATTGAAGCGCCGTTCCCGGAGAAGTTTGGCCAAGGTGTTGAGTTGGAGCATCTCCTGTTTCATGAGGTCGCTTTTGCCGTCGATAATGTCCTGGGCCTGATCGTAGTTCAGGCGGCAGTCTGACTTGATGACGGTGCGCCGGATACGTGAAGCCTTGACTTGGGCCTGGTCGTCCATTTCGAAGATACATGAAAAACAGCGCTTTTCTTCGTCGGGACGCAGAGAACAGACTTGGTTGCAGAGTCTTTCCGGCAGCATGGGGATGGTACGGTCCACCAGATAGACGGAGGTTGCCCGTTTCTCAGCCTCGCGGTCGATGACCGAATCGGGTTTGACATAGAAGGTGACATCGGCGATATGCACACCGATCTCCCAACGACCGTTGGATAGCTGCCTGATAGAAAGGGCATCGTCGAAATCCTTAGCCTCCTGAGGATCGATGGTGAAGGTCGGCACCTGACGGAAATCTTCCCGATAGCTGTATTCCTCCTGTCCGATTTCTTCAGAGAAGGCCATTGCCGCTTTTTCTGCCTCCTGTGGATAGCTCTCCGGCAGATCGAATTCCGCCATGATATCGTCGCCCATTACCTTGCGTTCTTTGCGCATGACTTCGGCCAGCTGATAGCGGCCTTCCCGTTCTGACTGCAGGAAGTGCTCTTCGTTGAGGTCGTGCAGCAGCCCGCTCACCATCTCCTTGCCCGCCTGGCGCGTAATGCCCAGAGCGGCGGCCACCTGCCGGTAATTGTATGCAGAGCGGCTGTGTTCACGGAAATAGTCCATGATCTGCTGCTTGATAGTGCCCTTCTTCATGCGGGCTATTTTATTTCGCTTGCTTTTCAACATGGTTAAAAACGTTTCATCAGTTCCTCACAGCTGAGGCGTACAATAATTCTTTTGCCGTCCGGTGTGTAGTTCTGGATGGCACAGTCGAAGAGTTGCCGGCAGAGTGTTTTCATTTCAGCCTGACTAAGAACCAGTCCGTAGGGAATGCTGGTCACCTGAGCCATTTTCAGGGCAAGCCGCTCTTTGAGTTCCCGGGAAAACTGCGGCATATCCTCATTGGCGGCATCGGTCAGATCCTGTATCATGGCAGAGGGCATGAGGCCCTGGGTCTGCTCGGGTATTCCTGTGATGAGCCAGTGCTGCCCATTCTGTTCAAAGCGGAAGCCCAGGTCGCCCAGGAGGGGCAGTATCTGTTGGAACATGTCTGTCTGGTGCGGTCCCAGGACGAGCTCTTCGGGAAAAAGCAGAGTCTGTGAAACAGCCTGATGGTTCTCCAGCTGTTGGCTGTATTGCTCGAACCAGATCCTGACCTGGGCACGATGCTGATCGATGAGCAGTAGCGCCTCGCCGTCCGGTATGAGCAGGTAGCGCCCGAAAATCTGGATAATCTGCCAATCGTTGCCGGCAGAGAGTTCTTCGTCTGAAAAAACAGTTTGCAGGACATCGGCTTCTTCCAGGCGCTGCCCCATTTCATCGAAACTTTCTGCCCGGAAGGCTTCCAGTCCCTGTGGGGCCTGGTCGCGGCTGGTGGGACTCGTTATTTCCTCCGGCTTGTAAAAGCGTTCCTGCGGACTTGCTGTGCTGCCCTGGTAGATCTTTCCCCAGTTGGGATCGACCGCTTTCTTGTGGAAGGGATTGTAGTTGGGATCGAAATTGACCCGGGGTTGAGGTACATCCCTCGAACCGCTGAAAACGTCAATCCGGGGAGCATCTTCCTGGTCGAAATCCAAAGAGGGGACCGCGTTGAACTTGCCGAGGCTCTCCCGGACCGAAGCATTCAGGATGGGCCATATGATCTGTTCGTTCTCAAACTTGACTTCCGTCTTGGTAGGACTGATGTTTACGTCGATACTGTCGGTGGGAACTTCGAAAAACAGGAAATAGACGGGTTGCATGCCAGGAGCTGTCAGCGGCTCGTAGACTTCTGTGACAGCCTTGCGGAAATAGGGATGACGGATATGGCGCCTGTTGACGAAGAAATATTGCTCGTAGGCTTTTTTGCGGGCTGCCGAAGGATCTCCCACGAAGCCGCTGATGCGGACAAACTCGGTCTCCACTTCGACCGGGTAGAGTTTTTTGTTGAGCTGTTCACCGAGCAGGGCTACGATACGCTGTCGCAATCCGGTTGCCGGCAGTTGGTAGAGCACTTCTCCGTTGTGACGCAGACTCATGCGGATGTCAGGATGAGCCAGGGCCTGCTCAATGAACTCGCTGCGGATGGCGGCGAACTGCTTGGCATTGCTCCCCATGAATTTGCGCCGGGCGGGTACATTATAGAAGATGTTGCGGACAGAGAAACAGGTGCCTGGCTCGGCCACTACCGGTTCCTGGCTTTCCAGTACCGATCCGGCGATGACTACCCGGGTGCCCAGTTCGTCTTCTGCCTGGCGGGTAGTGAGCTCCACCTGGGCGATGGCGGCAATGGAGGCCAGCGCCTCCCCCCGGAAGCCCATGGTACGGATTGAAAACAGATCTTGACTCTTCCGCAGCTTGGATGTGGCATGCCGCTCGAAGCACAGACGTGCATCCTCGGCCGACATGCCCCGACCATTGTCCGAGATCTGAATCAGCGTTTTGCCGGCATCCTTGATGCAGACATCGATGGTGGAGGCTCCGGCATCCAGGGCATTTTCCATCAGCTCCTTCACCACGGAGGCAGGCTGCTGGATAACTTCACCGGCCGCTATCTGATTGGCGACACTGTCGGGCAATATGGCGATACAGTTTCCCATGTCTAAATCAGGGAGGAGATGCGGAAATACATAAACAGGACAATGAGCAGCATCACGATGCACACGATGATCATGATACGGCTGAACTTCTGCATCTTTTCGCGGCTGCTGCCGCCCGGGACGGCCTTACGGAAACTGCCGCGGATGTCTTTTTCAAAATCATGCTGAGGGGTCTGGGAGGGTTCTTCGGACATATTCATTTCTTTTTTGATGCGTTCATACCTTTTTTCACGTTCTTCCTTGAGTTTGTCATAGTAGATGGGCTTATGATCAAACTGTCGTGGCTTGGGCTGCTTTAAAAACGGGAAGAGAAGACTCATACTTTCGGTATTTAAAGTTGACGGTTGCGTGTTCTGGCTGTTGCCGCCCGTTCACGGTTGGAGCGTCGCGGGGTGGCCTGCCGTCCGGGGTCTGCGGTTTCACCCGAAGACTCTGTCCTCCTGAATACATCTTCCGGACCGACAGGCCTGAGCCCGACAGGCCAGCTGAAGGACTGCAGGTGCTTATCCTCGGGCGTAACCAGGGACAGGGGATAAAATTTCCCCTTGGGTTCCGGGGAGACGTTGACCGACTGCATTTTCCCTTCTTCATTCATGTACATCGACATATCCCCCTGTTCGAGGCGGACCAGGCCAATCATTTCCTCCTTCTCATTGTGCGGGATATAGATGGCATTGGTATTACCTTCGATGACTATGTGATAGACCTTGTTGTTCCTGAACCAGGCTGTCAGTTCATCGCCGGTAGACTGGTTGAAAAAGGAGGTGTCGGACTGTTCCTGGGAGACAATGCTGGCATTACGCTGAACATAGAGGTAATCCGGGGCCCCGTTCTTGACAAACAGTTTCATGAGATTCCCCCGTACCTGCTGGTTGTCCGACCAGATGATGGGTGAGCCGCACATATCAAGTACTGAATCCCGGGTCGAAAAGAAAACCGAGTCGCAGAGTGCCTGCAGGTCTACCCTGTAGCAGCGTACGTGATGATAGGCCATGAAAGTGTCGAAGATGGAATCTTTACGGGTTTTGAGGGTATCGGCATGAAGATAAAGCGTGTCATTCCCGGAGAACTCCTTGAGCAGGGCCTTCCCGGTGATAAAGGTCTCTTCCCTGGCTTGGCTGTAATGTCCGTAGTCACCCAGTATATGTACCGATTGTGAAGAATCGGTCAGCAGCACATGCCCCCAGGCCTGGCCGATACCGGTGGTCTGGTTAAATCTGACCGTGTCGCCCGTCATATAGTTGGGGCTGCTGTTCACATAGGAGCGGTCCAGGAGCAGGCTCTCTCCGTCCAGGGTGTTGTACCAGCCACGGAAGGCATGAACCACCGATTTGTCTGAGGTGATGACCGAATGGGAAACTATGGAGGCTATCCTGGTGTCGGTGTTGTAGTTGAGCGTATCGGTTGTCAGGACAAACTGGGGGTGGGTCAGTTGGACGTCCTGCTTGAAGAAGGCTGTCTTGGTGGCCGGATTGTAACGTCCGTAAACGGAGTTGAGCACATTGGTCGTGTCAACGATTCTGCCTCCCTGGAAGTAATAGCCGATATTGGCGATGCGGTCGTAGTCGAGATGGTCGGTGTAGAGTGTCATGTTCTGGTGTCTCATGATCACTTCCTGCCGCATCTGCGCCAGTTTGCGGTCTCCGTCGTAAAAGAGTGTCTCACCGTCGATGGTCAGCGTATCTCCTTGCGTGATATGTACATGTCCAAAGGCATAGAGAGAGTTGTCAGACTGATAGTAATGGGCTGTGTCACAATACATCCAGACACTGTCATGGCGAAATTGGACGTTCCCGACCAGCACCTGGTAGTCGGCATTCTGATCTTTGTCGAAGACCAGCGATTCGGCGTGCTCAAGGTATATCAGTTCCTGTCGGGCTGTCTTTTGTGCCTGGACAGAGACAACAAACAGGCATAAAAAACAAAACCATTGAATTTTATGCCTGATTGTCGGATATGTCTGTCTTGTTTTTCCCATGTTCATTTGATCCAGCCAGGGTATTGAAATTCACAGTTGCGCCAGTTCTCGTTGATGCGCACATAAACCTCCTGCTGTTTTTTCCTGATCCAGTCTTCAATGATTTTTTCACGCTTTTTCTGCAGGACCATTTCCTTGAGTTCCAGAAAATCCTCGGAGACGGAGGCCGGATGGGCTTTGGTCTTGCTCTTCACTCTGATGATGGCGCAAATCTCGCGGTTGCGTTTGTTGCGGGTATCGATCATACTGAAGGGACGGGAGATTTCCCCGACATTCATGTCATAGACCAGCTTGCCGATTTCTTGGGGCAGCTGTTCCATCTGAAAATGGGAGGTGCCGGTATATTCGTTGATCATCAGCCCGCCGTTGTTGCGGGTTTCCTTATCTTCGGAGAATAGCTGTGCGGCCGACTTGAAACTGAGCTTCTCGTTGCGGACCAGATCGGCGATGCTGTCCAGCCGCAGCATGGCATCATTGCGCTCCTTGGCAGACACCTGGGGCTTGAGCAGGATGTGGCGGCAGTTGATACGGTCGCCTCTCTTCTCGATGAGCTGGATGATATGGTAGCCGTATTCGTCCTCGACGATACGGGAAACCTTGCTCGGGTCGTTGAGGCTGAAGGCGACATTGGCAAATTCGGTTGTCAGCTCGCCGCGGCCCTTGAAGCCGATTTCTCCGCCGTCACGGGCATTGTCCCGGTCGGCAGAGTAGAGGATGGCCAGCGTGGAAAAGCGTTCGCCGTTGTTGATGCGTTCGGTGAACTCCCTGAGTCGGGATTTGATTTCGTTGATTTCCTCGTCGGAGTATTTGGTCTCCACCGAAATGATTTCCACCTCGACCTGGGCCGGAATGACGGTGATGCTGTCGGGGGGCAGCTTCTTATAGTAGGCTCGCACTTCGGCCGGAGTGACGGTCACTCCCGACAAAATTTTGTCTTTCATCAGTCGGATGGTCTCTTCCTCACGGGCTATGTCCCGCTGCTCCTCCCGGATTTTGCTCAGGCTCTTGCCGAAGTATTCTTCCAGTTTCTCGCGGCTGCCCAGTTGTGCAATCATGTAGTTGATCTGCCGGTCGACAGCGGCAATGACATCGTTGTCGGTGACAATGATACTATCCAGCTCGGCTTGGTGCAGAAAAAGTTTCTGGATGGCCAGTTGCTCAGGAATGACACAGTTGGGGTCGCCGTTGAATCTCTGACCTTGGTAGAGTGCCTGCAGGCGGTGCGCTTCCACCTCCGATTTGAGAATGGCCTCGTCTCCCACCACCCAGACCACCTCATCGATGATGTTGGTCTGTGCCGGGGCCGTCAGGCTGCAGAGCAGCCCCAGGAGGCATAGGGTTTTTCTGTACATATATTATTGTTCTGTCTGTGGAATATCGTAATAAATAATCTGTCCCTTTTCCAGGGCATCGCCGACCATCTCTTCTTCCAGCTGATGCAGAAACTCAGTCTTGCTGCTGTTGATGAGGATGTTCTTGATACGCTTGCTGACGAATTCTATCGGCTCCGGACTTCCGGCCGTCAGGTAGCGGTCTATGTAGAGCAGGTAGTGGTATTTGTCGTCGTTTATTTCCAGTTGAGGCTGCGTTTTGAGAAACTTGGCCTGGTCCTTGATCTCGTAGGGAATCTGGTCCATGACATCGTCCAGCGTGACCCATTCTTCGAGGAAATTCTCGTAGGCGGTCGCCCGCTGCATGCAATAGTTCTCGATATGCTCCATGGACAGGCTGTCGCGTTTGCGGGCCCATTTTTTGAGCTGATCGGTCTGGGCGGCATTGCGCGGCACTTTGATGAACAACCCCTTGATCAGATTCTGTGATGAAAGGAAACGCTGTGCATTCTGTTCGTAGTACCGGGCAATATCCTCCTCGGTGACCGTCTGTTCCATTTTTCTGGCCAGGGCCTGCTGCTGATATTCGTAGATGATGAGCGAGCGGCGGTAGGCTTCGACCAGGGTACGGATTTCCTCTGACTCCTTCAGATTGCGGCAGGCTTCTTCATAGACAATGGTTTCCTTGATCCAGTTGTTGATGTAAAGCTCCGCCATCTTGAGGCTGTCCGACGAACTGGTGCCGGCAGGGATGGTCGACGTGATTTCGTCCAGATAGAGGACTTTCCCTTCCGCTTCGACAATCGGCACACGATCATGGTTCGGGTCGGGGCCGATACAGTCTTTCAACCACATCGGCAGGGCCAGTATCAGAATGCACAAAAGTTGTTTCATGGTCTGAGCTTATTAAGGGTTTCATGGTAGAGTACTACGGGATATTTTTTTCTCAGGGCTTCTACCCATTTTTGTTCCAGCTCGTTCTGGTAGTCTGTAATGACCTGCCCCTTGATGTCTGCCGCCTCTTCCGGAGCCTTGAGTGTCTTGCCGTTTTTCAGTACCACGGGATACTTGGCTTCTGGAGTCCAGCTGCCGGTATGAAAGACCACCTGGTCAATGGTGGGATTGTCGCCTTGAGCGAACAGTCCCTGGACCACTTTCACCTGGATGCTGTCGCGGTTGTAAAGCCGGTTGAGCACTGCTCCGATGGAATCTGCCGGCAGTTTCTTGACGGTCTTTCTGACCTGGGCAGCCAAAGGGGCATTCGTACAGGAAATGACCGCCCCCTTGAAACGGGGAGCCTCCCAAGTATAGGATTTGCGGTGAGCTTTGAAGTAGGCGGCCTGCCCCTGGAGATCATTGGCCCCTTTTTCCCAGACATCACGGTTGCTGATTTCAAAGAGCAGGATACCGTCGTGATACTCCTGCATGAGGTGCCCGAAATCGGGATATTTCACTTCCAGTCTGCTGTCCTCATAGCGGAGAATCCGTTCATCAAGCAATTCTTCCCAGGCTGCGCAGAGGTCATTCTGACGACTGGCCTTCTCTGACAGGAAGGACAGGAAATCATCTGCCGTCAGGCGGAAGCCGTCACACACGGCCAGAGTGGATAAAGATTGGATCTCGGCCTTGAGGGATTCGTCCACAGTGGGATGAGCGGAGGCTTTTTCGATGAAGGCTGCCAAGGCTGGCTTATTGATGCTGAGGTGATATTGCTGCTGTAGTTTGCGGCTGAGGCTTTTTTTGCCTTCCTGGGCCCTTTGGTCACGGCTGACAGCGGTTTTCAGCTCTTTCTCCAGTTCGGCCTGGGTCGGATGGGGCAGGACGGCATAACGCTTGACAATATGCCAGCCATAGGAAGTCTGGAAGGGCTGGGAGTAAGCTCCATCCTTCAGGGCAAAGACATTCTTCTCATAGTCATAGGGCAGTGATCCGGCGCGAAGCGGTTCGTAGCGTCCTTCGCGTTCCCTGACGTAATTGTCATCGTTGCGGGCACTGCCGGCAATGGTCTCAAAGGGAGTACCTGCCTGAAGCTGGGTGTAGATGTCCAGAATTTCATTGCGGGCAGCCTGGCGCTCCTCGTCGGTAGAAGCCGGGCCCAGCATCTTGAGAATGTGACCGGAGGCGTATTGCCCCGGTACCTCAAACTTATCGTAGAGTTTGATGATATGGTAGCCGAAACGGGAACGGAAGGGCAGGCTCACTTGTCCTTTGTCAAGGCTCATGGCTGTACGGGCAAAGGGAATGATGTAGCGTGAAGCCACCGTCGTGCCCAGAAGACCGTCGTTCTGAGCAGAACTCTCCTCGGATTCCTCCCGGGCGATACGGGCAAAGTCGCCCCCTTTGGCCAGAATGCGGTGATGCAGCTCCATGGCCTTCTGAAAAGCCTTTAGCGTGTCGGCAGGGCGGGCGTCTGTTGGGAGGGCTATCAGAATATGACCCAGGTCGACATAGGTGCGTGTCATGTCATAAGCCTCTCTGAGCAGGGCCTGTTCGGCCTGGGCGTCTGTCAGATAGGGTGGTGTCAGCTGACTGCGGTAACCTTTGAGCTCACTGATGAACGAAGCAGTGGTGTCCAGCCCGGCAGCTTCAGCCTCGGCAACTTTCAGCTTGAAAACCACGAACATGTCGACGTAGTCATCGAAACTGAGATCGTCTTCGACATTGTTGGCGGCATTTTTCTTCCAGATGTATTCAAATTCTCCCTGGCCGACGGGTTTGCCGTTGATTGTCATAACGACAGGCTCCTGGGCGGAAAGGACCGCCAGGAAACCTGCCAGAATGGTGAATGTCAGAAATTTTTTCATGACTACTCCATACGTGAATAGTTGGGCGCTTCCCGCGTGATGGCCACATCGTGCGGATGGCTCTCGGAGACACCGGCCGGAGTGATGCGGGTAAACTTGGCATTGTGAAGGGCCTCGATGTCCTTGGCACCGCAGTAGCCCATGCCGGACCGCAGTCCGCCGATCATCTGATAGACCACTTCATAGAGCGAACCTTTGAAGGGAACCCGTGCCACGATGCCTTCGGGAACCAGTTTCCTGGAATCCTGTTCATCGCTCTGGAAATAACGGTCCTTGGATCCTTGTTCCATGGCTTCGATGGATCCCATGCCGCGGTACGACTTGAACTTTCGGCCGTTGAAAATGATGGTTTCGCCGGGAGACTCTTCTACACCGGCCAGCAGTGAACCGGCCATGATGCAGTTGCCGCCGGCTGCCAGGGCCTTGACAATGTCGCCCGAGTAGCGGATGCCGCCGTCGGCGATGATGGGTACTCCAGAGCCTTTCAGCACTTCATATACGTTGTAGATGGCTGATAGCTGGGGCACACCGATACCGGCAATGATGCGGGTCGTGCAGATGGAGCCGGGTCCGATGCCGACTTTGATGCCGTCAGCGCCGGCCTTGACCAGTTCCTTGGCGGCTTCTCCCGTAGCGATATTGCCTACGACCACTTCCAGGTCGGGGTAGGTACGTTTGACCAGTTTCAGTGTCTCAATGACATTGCGGGAATGACCGTGGGCGGTATCTATGACTACGGCATCCACTTGGGCCTCTTTGAGCGCGTGGATACGTTCCAGGGCATCTTTGGTGACACCTACGCCGGCAGCGACACGCAGCCGGCCTTTGTCGTCCTTGCAGGCCGAGGGCTTGTCTTTGGCCTTGGTGATATCCTTGTAGGTGACCAGTCCGACCAGATGGCCGTTGTTGTCGATGACCGGTAGTTTTTCAATCTTATAGCGCTGCAGGATATCGGCGGCAGCCTCCAGATTGGTGGACTGCTGGGTGGTGATCAGGTTGTCCTTGGTCATCACCTCGTCGATGATGCGGTCCATTTTCTTTTCGAAGCGCAGGTCGCGGTTGGTAACAATGCCGATGAGCTTGTTGTCGTTGTCAACTACGGGGATACCGCCGATGCGGTATTCCGACATCAAGGCCAGCACCTGCCTCACGGTCGATCCGGAGCGGATGGTGATCGGATCGTAGATCATTCCGTTTTCGGCACGTTTGACTATCTGTACCTGTTTGGCCTGTTCGGCGATGCTCATGTTTTTGTGGATGACTCCGATACCGCCTTCACGGGCGATGGCTATGGCCATCTTGGACTCGGTCACTGTATCCATGGCGGCCGAGACAATGGGAATTCTCAGGCGGATATTTCTGGAAAACGAGGTGGAAAGATCCACATCACGGGGAATGACTTCCGAATAGGCAGGAATCAGCAGGACATCGTCGAATGTCAGGCCGTCATAGGCAATTCTATCTTCAATGAACGACATAATATAAGTAGTTTAGCGTATTATAATAATAACGATTGAAACACCGGATTAGTTTCCATATTCCGAAATAAATTTGATGCGTACCAGCCGGACTTCCTCTTCCGAGCAGTCTCCTACGACTTCCATGGCCTCGTCGACACTGTCGCTCGAAGATTCTCTGAAATAGTCAAGCAGGTCGGCAATGCGGTCTTCGTCAATAACCTCCTCCACGAAATAGGAAATATTGATCTTGGTTCCGGAATAGACAATGGCTTCAATTTCATCGAGCAGTTCTCCGAAACTGAGACCTTTGGACTGGGCCAGATCCTCCAGATCGACTTTGCGGTCGATGGCCTGGATGATGGAGACCTTCATCTTGGACTTGTTGGCCACGGTCCTCACTCGCAGATCTTCCGGTCTTTCGATTTCATTTTCCTCGACATGGCGTTTGATGAGTGCCAGGAAGTCCTTGCCATAGCGTTTGGCTTTGCCGGAGCCCACCCCCGGAATGTTCTGCAGCTCTTCCATGGTGATGGGATAGGTGGTGGCCATGGCTTCGAGCGAAGGATCCTGGAAAATGACGTAGGGCGGCAGGTTAAGCTGTTTGGATAGCTGTTTGCGCAGATTTTTCAGCATGGAGAACATGACCGGATCCACGGCGCTGGTGATGCTGCCCTGTACCTGGATGTCCTCGTCCAGGTCTTCGGGATCTTCCTGGACGGTAATCTTGAACTCCTTGGGCTTTTTAAGGAAAGCCTTGCCTGCGGCGGTGATTTTCAGGATGCCGTAGTTCTCAATCTCCTTGTCCAGGTAGCCCTCGATGAGGGCCTTGCGAATGACAGTGCCCAGTAGCTTTTCACCCTCCTCGGCACAGGAACCGAAAGTCTCCAGCTCGTCATGCTGATAGGAGGCCACATCGGCGGTATTGTTGCCCACCAGTATGTCGATGATATGATCGGTTTTGAACTTCTCCTTTACGGCGGCAATGGTGTCCAGAATGGTGGACAGCAGCTCGGAGGCGTCAATCTGCTTCTTGGGATTGAGGCAGTTGTCGCAGTTGCCGCAGTTGTCTTCCTGATAGGCTTCTCCGAAGTAGTGCAGCAGCAGTTTGCGGCGACAGTCGGCCGATTCGGCGTAGGCGGCCGTTTCGAGCAGCAGCTCCTTGCCGATCTCCTGTTCGGCCACCGGCTTGCCTTGCATGAATTTTTCGAGTTTCTGCAAATCCTTGTTCGAGTAAAAAGCCAGACAGATGCCTTCGCCGTCGTCACGGCCGGCCCGGCCTGTCTCCTGGTAGTATCCTTCCAGGCTCTTGGGAATATCATAGTGAATGACGTAGCGCACATCCGACTTGTCAATGCCCATGCCGAAAGCGATGGTGGCCACGATGACATCCACTTGCTCCATGAGGAAGGCATCCTGGTTTTGGCTACGGGTGGCCGGATCCATGCCGGCATGGTAGGGCAGGGCTTTGATGCCGTTCACGCAGAGCATTTCGGCCATCTTTTCCACTTTTTTACGGCTCAGGCAGTAGATGATGCCCGACTTGCCCTCATGGTTACGGATGAACTTGATGATGTCTTTGTCCACATCGGCTGTCTTGGGACGCACCTCGTAGTAGAGATTGGGTCGGTTGAAGGACGATTTGAAGACCGTGGCATCGATCATGCCCAGGTTTTTCTGAATATCGTGCTGCACCTTAGGGGTGGCCGTGGCTGTCAACGCAATGATAGGCATGCGGCCGATCTCGTTGATGAGCGGGCGGATTTTCCGGTACTCCGGCCGGAAATCGTGTCCCCATTCCGAGATACAGTGGGCTTCGTCCACGGCAAAGAGCGATATCTTGATGTTACGCAGGAATTCTATGTTTTCGACTTTAGTCAGAGATTCAGGCGCTACGTAAAGCAGCTTGGTTTTGCCTTCAAGGATGTCGGCCCGGACCTGGTCGATGGCCGATTTGTTCAGAGAGGAATTGATGAAATGGGCTACGCCGTCTTCTTCGCTGAAACTGCGCATGGCGTCCACCTGGTTCTTCATCAAGGCAATCAGGGGGGAGATGACGATGGCTGTTCCTTCCATCAGCAGTGCCGGCAGTTGGTAGCACAAAGATTTTCCTCCGCCGGTGGGCATCAGGACAAAAGTGTCTTTTCCGCTCATGATATTGCGGATGATGGCTTCCTGATTTCCCTTGAAAGTGTCGAATCCGAAGCAGGATTTTAATTTTTCAACCAATTCGTTTGAATTTGACATAGTGGCGATTTTTACAGAGCAAAAACAAAAATAGGAAGAAAATCCTGAGATGCGCAAGTATTTGGGGCATAAAAAAAGGGGAATGATAGAAATTCCCCTTCGTTTTAAGCATTTTTTAAGCGCAGCTGATTGGCCGCCTCGATTTTCGACTTGGCGTAATCGAGGGTGATACGCAGGGTCTTCCTTTTCCCGGAGGGCGTTTCGTACATCTTGTCCATCATGATGGTCTCGGTGATGGCACGCAGTCCCCGGGCTCCCAATTTGAACTCGATGGCCTTGTCGATGATGTATTCAAGCACATCCTTGTCGAATGTCAGTTTGACCCCGTCCATCTCAAAGAGCTTGACATATTGCTTGACGATGGCGTTTTTCGGCTGGGTCAGAATGGCTGACAGGGCGTCCCGGTCCAGCGGTTCCAGGTAGGTGAGGATGGGCAGGCGGCCGATGATCTCAGGAATCAGGCCGAAGGCTTTCAGGTCCTGGGGAGCGATGTATTGCAGCAAATTCTCCCGGTCGATGTGGGCGGTGTCCTTGCTCGCACCGAAACCGACGGTCATGGTGTTCATGCGGGCCGCGATTTTTTTTTCGATGCCGTCGAAGGCCCCGCCGCAGATAAACAGGATGTTCTGTGTATTGACGGCAATCATTTTCTGCTCGGGATGTTTGCGGCCACCCTGCGGAGGAACATTCACGACCGATCCTTCCAATAATTTCAGCAGGCCCTGCTGCACCCCTTCCCCGCTCACATCGCGTGTGATGGAAGGATTGTCGCCCTTGCGGGCGATTTTGTCGATTTCATCAATGAAAACGATACCTTTCTCGGCGGCTTCCACATCGTAGTCGGCTACTTGCAGCAGCCTGGTCAGCAGGCTTTCCACGTCTTCTCCCACATAGCCGGCCTCGGTCAGGACCGTGGCGTCGACGATGGTGAAAGGCACTTGAAGCATTTTGGCTATGGTCTTGGCCATCAGCGTCTTGCCAGTGCCGGTGGGCCCCACCATAATGATGTTCGATTTTTCAATCTCCACTTCGTCGCCCCGGTCGACCTGCAAGAGACGTTTATAGTGGTTGTAGACCGATACGGACAGGAATTTCTTGGCTTCATCCTGGCCGATGACATAAAGGTCAAGAAAGGCCTTGATCTCTTTTGGTGTGGGCAGATGATCGCGGTCCAGCTGATACTTGGCTTTTCCCCCCTTACTCTGTCCGAGATACTCCTTTGACATCTCGAAGGCCTGTTCCGCACATTCCGAGCAGATGTGCCCGCTCATTCCTGAAATGAGCAGATCCACCTCCTTGCGGCTGCGTCCGCAGAAATCACAGCGGTCTTCCTGTCCTCGGGCCATATTATTTGTTTTTCAGCATCACATCATCGATCATGCCATACTCCTTGGCTTCAAACGAGGACATCCAGTAGTCGCGGTCGGAGTCCTTCTCAATCTGTTCGAAGCTCTGTCCGGAATGGTCGGCGATGATCTGATAGAGCTCTTTTTTGAGCTTTTGTATCTCCCGCACGGTGATTTCCATGTCGGAGGCCTGCCCCTGCATGCCGCCCATGGGCTGATGTATCATCACGCGCGAGTGCTTGAGCGCATAGCGTTTGCCTTTTTCACCGGCGACAAGCAATACGGCGGCCATGGAGGCGGCCATGCCTGTGCAGATGGTCGAGACCTTGCTCGATACAAACTGCATCGTGTCATAGATGCCCAGGCCCGCATACACGCTGCCGCCCGGAGAATTCAGGTAGAGCGAGATGTCCTTGCCCGGATCTGCGGAATCCAGATACAGCAGCTGGGCCTGTACCACGTTGGCGGTATAGTCATCGATCTGGGTGCCCAGAAAGATGATGCGGTCCATCATCAGACGTGAGAAGACATCCATCTGTGCCACATTGAGGGGACGCTCCTCGATGATGGTCGGGCTGATGTAGTTATCGCTCACCCGGGCATAGTCGTCCAGGACCTGGCCGTTCATGCCGAGATGGCCGACGGCAAATTTTCTGAAATCGTTATTCATGGTTTTCGTACAGGTTTATTTCTCAAACAACTTATTGAACTCTTCGGTCGAAACTTCTTTTACATTGAGCTTGACGGCGGTCTTCAGGAAATCGGCCACCTTGCGGCTCAGGGCCTGGTCTTCCAGGTTGCGCAGCTGCTCCGGCTTCTTGAGCATTTCGCCGGCATACTGGGTCAGCAGGTCGTCGGGGACATTGGCCATGCCGTACTGGGCAAACTGTGCCTTGGTGATGGATTTGGCCGTCTCCATGATATCTTCCTCGCCCACTTTCAGGTCGTTCTTTTTGGCGATGTCTTCCTTCATCAGATGCCACTTCAGCTCCTCAATCATCTTGGGCATGTCGGCATCGACGCTTTCGGCCGTCTTTTTCTTGTCGGTGGCCAGCAGCCAGCGTTTGAGGAAGGCTTCGGGGAAAGCCACGTCACTGAGTTTGCCCACCAGTTTCTTCTCGGCGTCGACCATGAAGCGGTAGTCGCTTTCAGGAATGAACTGGGCGGCGATGTCTTCCCTGACTTTGGCGCGGAACTCTTCCTCGCTCTTGACGGTGTCCTTGCCATAAATCTGGTCGAAGAGATCCTGGTTGACATCGCTTTCGACAAATCGGTTGATTTCCTTGACCTCGAAAGTGAAGTCCGAAGTGACTTCCTTGGCTTTCTCCTTGGGAAGACGCAGCAGGGAGGCAAGCTCTGCTTCACTGCCGTCATTGGCCTTGTAGGGGTTGTAGGTGACTGTGTCGCCTACCTTCACGCCAATCATCTTGGCCTTTTCGTCTTCATCCTTGAAGTAGGCGGGCAGAATCAGCGCACCTTCGACATGGACGGCGTCTTCGGCTTGGGAAATCTCCTTGAGGTCACCCTTGATGGAATCGCCGTCCTGGGAGACATCGACCTTCTCGTAGCGTCCGCCGCGGGCGGCATACGACTTGACCTGGGCATTGACCATGTCCTCGGTGACAGTGATATTGTAGTAGGGAATCGTGTCCTTCTTGTTCAGGCTGTAGTTCAGCTCGGGAGCCAGGGCAATGTCGAAGACAAATTCCAGTTCTTCCTGGGTGTCCAGGTCCTGGGGCTTCTGATCGGCCGAGGGCAGTGGCTCACCCAGTATGTTCAGATTGTTGTCCTTGATGTAGTTGAACAAGGAATCAGAGAGCAATTTGTTGACTTCGTCGGCCGTAACCCCCTTGGCATACATTTTTTTGATGATGCCCATGGGAACCATGCCCGGGCGGAAGCCGGGAATATTGGCTTTCTGACGATAGGTTTTCAGCGTTTTTTCGACTTTTTCCTGATAGTCGGCGCGGGTTAGATTAATCTTAATCTGTGCATTGACAGCGTCAATAACTACTTTTTCTACGTTCATTTGTCTGAGAATTTTGAGCGGCAAAATTAGTCTTTATCTTTGAATTGGCAAAACACTTTTTCATGCGTCTGACAAGGGGATTCGAAACTGTGCCTGCAAAAAGCGTACCACTTGTTCCCTGTTTGCCGGTTTCGATTCCTCGGTGTAACTTTGTGTGCCATTCTGACTGACAGTTTACCGTGAACCGAAAAAACTTTCTCTATCGTCTGTTCTGGCTGCTGGCACTCTTGCTGGCAGGCGTACTGCTTACCTATGTGCTCACATTCATCATACTCACAGCCCTCCACGGAGGCGATCTGACAGCTGCCCTGACGGGCTTTGGCAGTCGGGTGGGCGATTTGTGGCTGGTGCAGACCGTTCAGGCAGTTTGTGTATTCATACTGCCGGCCGTGCTGCTTACGCGTATTTGCCGTGAGGAGACAGCCTCTTGGCTTTCGTGGCGCCGGGCCGGAGGCCTGGACCTGCTTGTGGCCGCCCTGAGCGTGATGGCGGCCCTGCCGCTGGTCAATGTGCTGGTGGCGTGGAACGGGAGCTGGACACTACCCGCTTGGCTGTCGGAGGTGGAAACCTGGCTGCAGGAGCAGGAACAGGCTGCCGGGCAAGTCACACAAACGATGCTGGGAGTAAGCGGACTGGGCGGCCTGGTGGTCAATTTTGCCGTCATAGCCCTGTTGGCCGGGTTGGGCGAGGAGATGATGTTCCGTGGGGCCCTGCAGCGTATGCTCTATGAAGGATTCTCTTCGCGTCGCCTGCGGACTGGGAGGGAGGGCTCGTCCGGGGCGGCCGTTGCCTCGGTCTGGCTGGCGGCTTTTCTTTTCAGTGCCATACATCTTCAGTTTTATGGACTGATACCCCGCATGCTGCTTGGTGCCTGGTTCGGTTATCTGCTCCTGTGGACCGACTCGCTTTGGGTGCCGGTAACAGCCCATGCAGTGAACAATGCCCTGTCGTTGTTCTTCGCTATGGCCGACCGCCGCGGTTGGATGGCGGCCGGGAGTGTCGATAGCCTGGGACTGGGGCGGAGCTGGTGGCTGTGTCTGGTGTCGGTAATGCTGCTGGTCGGCTGTGTCTGGTATTTCAGGCGTGGGCGTAGCTGACTGTCTTTTCTTTTTTTTGACTGTCCCGACAACGTTTTTTTTCTCTCCGTACCTCCATCTTATCAGAATCTTTTTTACCTTTGGCTCCTGATGTCCCCTGCACCGTGGCATGGGCTGACAGACAGGAGGAAATTAAACTATCGTGCTGTTTATGATACAAGATTTGGTTAAAAAACTCAGAACCGTTCCCGACTATCCTACCAAGGGAATTCTTTTCTACGATGTAACCACCCTGTTCAAAGATCCCGATGCATTGCGCGAGATACTCGATACATTATACGACACCTATAAGGACAAAGGTATCACCAAGGTGGTGGGCGTTGAGTCCCGGGGACTGGTGCTGGCTCCGGCGCTGGCCATCCGTCTGGGCGCCGGCTTCGTCCCGGCCCGCAAACCGGGGAAGCTGCCGGCAGAGACCCTTTCCGCTTCCTACCGGAAGGAGTATGGTTTTGACGGCATTGAGATTCATAGGGATGCTCTCCAGCCCGACGATGTGGTGCTGGTACACGATGATTTGCTGGCAACGGGCGGCACCATCGGTGCCGTGGTCGATTTGGTCCGCCAGTTTGACGTCAGGCAGGTATATGCCAATTTCATCATCGAGATAGATGCTCTCGACGGCCGCCGGCATATGTCCTCCGACGTAGAGGTTACGAGCTTGTTACATGTTTAGTTAAACCCTATAATTTAATTTTTATGAGTCCGTTTCTGAACAAAGCCTTTGGATTTGATCCGAAGCAGCACAATGTGCGCACAGAGATTATGGCGGGTGTCACCACCTTCCTGACGATGGCCTATATCCTGGCCGTCAATCCCGGTATTTTCAGTGCCCTCGACATGCCCGGCGGAGCTGTCTTTACTGCCACCGCGCTCGCAGCCATCGTGGGTACGCTCGTTATGGCATTATATGCCAAGAAGCCTTTCGGCCTTGCTCCCGGTATGGGCCTTAATGCCTTCTTTGTGTTTACCGTTTGCCTGGGCATGGGACATAGCTGGCAGTTCGCTCTGACGGCTGTGCTTATCGAAGGCCTGCTGTTCATCATTCTGACGGTCACCAAGGTCAGAACCTGGCTCGTCAATGCCATTCCCGGCACTCTGAAGAAAGCTATCGGCGCCGGTATAGGTCTGTTCATCGCCTTCATCGGCCTGCAGAATGCCGAGATCATTGTCAACAATGATGCTACCCTTATCTCTTTGGGCGATATCACCCACGGCAAGGCTCTTCTTGGTCTGATAGGCCTCTTTATCACCGCGGGCCTTGTGATGGCTAAAATCCGCGGAGGCATTCTGTGGGGTATCCTTATTACGGCCGCCCTGGGATTGGTCTTCAAGGATCCTGCCACGGGAGCAGCCATCACTACTCTTCCCACGGGTGTTGTTTCACTTCCCGCCAGCCTCGATCCCATCTTCTTCAAATTCGAATGGGGACAGATTCTCAGCTGGGATATGCTGGCAGTGGTCTTCACCTTCCTCTTTATCGATATGTTTGACACCATGGGCACCATCATCGGTGTGCACCAGGGTGCCGGTCTCACGACCAAAGGCGAGGAAATCCCGGGCGTTGAAAAGATGTTCCTGGCCGACTCCATCGCCACGGTGGCAGGTGCCTGCTTCGGAACCTCTACGACCACGACCTACGTGGAGAGCGCTGCAGGTGTCGGCGAAGGCGGCCGTACGGGCCTTACGGCCTTCTCCATTGCCGTCTGCTTTGCCCTTGCCCTGTTCCTGAGCCCGATCTTCTTGGCCATCCCCGGCGCAGCCACGGCTCCTGCCCTCATCATCGTAGGTGTCATGATGATGTCTTCGGTCAAGAGTATCCACTGGGAAGACTACTGCAGGGCTATTCCGGCGTTTATCACCATCATTATGATGCCTTTGGCTTACAGTATTTCCGACGGTATTCTCCTGGGTGTCATATCTTACGTGATTTGCCATGCTATTGCCGGCCGCTTCAAGAGTATCAACATCACGATGTGGATTCTCGCCATCTTGTTTATCTGCAAGTATATCTTCATATAAAAGCGTTCAATACCGTTAAAATCTGAAAGGAAGAGGAATCCCCATTGAGGAGGTTCCTCTTCTTTTGAAATTACATCGCGATGAAACAGACCACCTTTGCCACCTGGGGTACCTGCTCCAAGTTTATCGTTTTCGAACTGGACGATGCGCAGTGTGTTCATAACGTTCAGTTTCTGGGCGGATGTTCGGGCAACACCCAGGGTGTGTCCCGTCTGGTGGAAGGAGCAAAAGCCGAAGAAGTCATCCGCCGGCTAAAAGGGATACGCTGCGGCAGCAAAAAGACATCCTGCCCCGATCAGCTGGCACAGGCTCTCGAAAAAGAACTTTCCGCCAGGACTGACGACCGGTTGCCCGCAAAACAATAAATGCCCAATGACACAGTTCGCCACATGCAAAGATACACTGATAGTCCTTTCCGGTGGGATGGACTCCGTGACGATGCTTTACGATTATCAGGACCGGATTGCGCTGGCTGTCTCTTTCGACTATGGCAGCAAGCACAATGCCCGGGAGATTCCTTTTGCACGCCTGCACTCACAACGCCTGGGCATTCCTCATCTGGTGATTCCGCTCGATTTCATGCAGCGCTATTTCAGGTCGTCGCTACTGTTGGGCGGTGAGGCTATTCCCGAAGGCGATTATGCCGATGAAAACATGAAATCGACCGTCGTCCCTTTCCGCAACGGCATTATGCTATCCGTGGCTGCCGGCTTGGCTGAATCCCATGGACTGGCCCATGTGATGATCGCCAATCATGCCGGCGACCACGACATTTACCCCGACTGTCGGCCGGCTTTTATCGACAGTATGAACCAAGCTGTTCAGAATGGCACCTATGCACGCCTGTCGGTGGAGGCTCCCTATACCCATTTGACCAAGACCGACATAGCCTTTCGGGGCAAGGCCCTGGGCATCAATTATGCCGAAACATGGAGTTGCTATAAGGGCGGAGAAAAGCATTGTGGCCGCTGCGGAACCTGTCTGGAGCGCCGTGAAGCCCTGGCCGTCGCCGGTATTGAGGATTCCACGCTTTACGAATAGTTACTGTTTTTTTAGGGGGTAGCGTCACTGCCTTCTGTCTGTATTCAAATACGGGGTTGTTAAAAGTCTCTTCTTTTTTTGTCGTTATGATGCGAGTCGCTATCTTTAAGGCCTGACTCTAAATAGTATGACGATGAAAACCACGTTGATCTTACTGCTGGCATTTATGGCCGGCCTGGGCCTGCAGGCGCAGCCCTTGGCTTTCCCCGGAGCGGAAGGCTTTGGTAAATATACTACAGGCGGTCGTGGCGGCCGGGTAATGATTGTCACCACGCTGGCCGACCGAGGACCGGGGAGTCTGCGGGAAGCCGTTGAGGCCGAAGGGCCCCGTATCGTGGTCTTCGAAGTGGACGGCGACATTCATTTGGAGACACCCCTGCGTATCAACAACGATGATATTACCATTGCCGGACAGAGTGCTCCGGGTGACGGTATCTGCCTGTGCGACCGTCCTCTGGTGGTCAATGCCAGCAATGTCATTGTCCGTTATCTCCGTTGCCGTCTGGGCGACAAATACGAGCACGATGCCGATGCCGTGAGCGGAGGCAATTACGGCCAGAAGAACGTCATCCTCGATCATCTTAGCGCCTCCTGGTCAATTGATGAATGCCTGTCTATTTACAAGACCGAAAATCTCACCGTGCAGTGGTGCCTGATTGCCAGCAGTCTGCGCAATTCCAAACATACCAAGGGCCAGCATGGCTTCGGCGGCATCTGGGGCGGTAAAAATGCCACCTTCCATCACAACCTGCTGGCACATCATTCCAGCCGTAATCCGCGCTTTTCCTCAGTCGAGGGCACGGAAAATGTCGATTATCGGGCCAATGTGGTCTACAACTGGGGTTACAAGGCCGCCTACGGCGGCGGACGCAACGGACGGATCAATTTCTGTCAGAACTATTATAAGCCCGGACCCGGCACCAAGAATCCGACTCGCATACTCGATGTCTCGGACGACGGTACCAGCCGCTACTTCGTGAACGGCAATTTCATCGAGGGACAGCCGGCTGCCACGGCCGACAACCGCCTGGCTGTCGGCGGCGGCAACCCTCACGAAGCTGTGGTCGATCAGGAGTTCCCCCGTATGCCCTTCAAGGTGGAGTCTTCTCCGTCAGCCCTGCTGAAGAGCGTTCTGAGGAATGTCGGTTGCAGCCGCTCACGCGACAGTTTCGACAGGGCAGTGGTCAGTCAGGTGCGTAAAGGCACAGCTCCTTGGGGAGATCAGGGTTTTGTCGATACCCCCGAGGACTGCGGCGGCTATCCTGTCTTGCGTCACCGCACCGCCCGTCCCGACCTCAATCGCAACGGTATTCCCGATGCCCTCGAAAACCGCTATTCCGACATTGAGGACTACCTGAATTCGTTGGTGAAATAGATGAATCGGGGAGTTTGCGCGCACGGGCGAAACTATCCCCTCGCCGCTACGTCTGTGATGCGCTATAATTACAGCGAGTGGGGCAGTGCATGGTCGTTCAGCACCCAGAACGCTAACTACTACATCTCCTTCAATGTCAAGAGCGAGGACCGCGAGTCGCCTGTCGGTAATTTCTCCTTCGTGGATATGACGAACTCCAACAGCGAATAACACTGTCATGCTGAATGCCAATGTGTTGGCTGATGACGGTAACGTGTACGCCATCATGAGTTTGACAGTATCCTGATAATATCAAACAAAAAGTGGTTTTTTGCAGGCGTGTGTTACGTTGAAGAATGTTTGTGATTTGCCGGTCTTGGCTGTCAGCTGTCTTCTTATTGCTTCTCCCGCCAGGAGTGTCAGTGCTGCAGTTTCGGATTGCCGCAATGTATTGCTGTCGTTCATTTCTTTGTGCTGAATGTCGTCAGTGGTTTCAATCCACGCGCCCGCAGGGGGCGCGACCTCGGGCAGGGAGGGGCAATCCTTGTTATGGCTACGATAATATAAAACGGCAGAAAACTTCTGTCCTCTGCCGTTCGGTTTCTGGTTAGTCTGTCCAATATCCTTGCCGGGTTTATTTCTCCTTGGGATGCAGCTTACGGTAGATTTTCATGGAGCTCATCAGGTTTCTGAATTCCCCTTTTGAAATTTGAGCCACGCGGAGGTATTTGTCGCGTTCGATGGTAAATTCCACATAACGGGAGAACAGCTGTTTGCCTGAGTAAACCTTGACAAACTCTGTGTCTTCTTTGGGCTGGAGAGGGTTGAGACAGCCGAGTACCTCGTTGACAGAGCCTTTTGGCATCTTAAAGAAATCGTAAAGGGTCTCCAGCGTTTTCATGGCTTCGTCCAGCGAGGTCCCGAGCGGAATAAAGAGCTCCGAAACAGGATCGGCATAGACTTGGATGATTCTGTTGCCGATGGCCATCTGTCCGACAGAGAGATAATAGAGTGTCTCTCCTTCCTGGGGTATGGAGAAGACTTCCAAAGAGGTGGTCTCTTCATCGGGGCCGACCTCGACCAGTGTGTTTCTGCTGAAAAGGAGGCTACTCATTGCCTGTACAGAGGTCGTCAGGGACATGACAGCCAGGAGCAGGATCGTGATAGTTTGCTTCAGATATTTCATAGCTGTGGTTTTTGTTCGGGCAAAAATACACAATAGGAAGTAAAACACAAAAAGAGGCCTTCCCCTTTTGGGAAGGCCGGCAAAACTACCGCGATACCTGGCCGGAGGCCTGTCTGCGTGCCGCCATTTCCATCTGGAAGAGCTGCTCGCGGATTTGGACAAGCAGCTCAATAGCAGCCTCTTCAAGCCGGGCATGGTGGAACTCTGTGACAAGTTTCGGGACTGTCTGGCCGTCCAGTAGGGGAGCGAAGTGCCGGGCAAACACTTTCAGATTCTCGTCCAGGGCTCGGGCGTCAGACTCGCAAAAACGGGCCTCAGAGTCGCAGATTCGGGTTGGAGATTCGAGGCTGACCGCTTCCGAAGCCGACGGTGGCGTGGCTGTCATGAGCTGCTGCTTGAGAAACTGGAGGATGCGCAGGGCATCGGCTTTCTCGTGGAAGGCCCGGACAAAGTGGGGCAGATCCTTGAAATTCTCCCGCAATGGCTGCCAGGGAGACGTTTCCTTGAACTGTGCGGCCAGAAAATCCAGAAAAGGCTGGCGTATGTCGTGACGAAAGAGTTCGGGCAGCAGCTCATAGGCACGACGGACTTCATCGAACAGTGCGGGAGGATATACCGGGTAGCTGTGCCAGTCGCCCCGGTTGCCTTTGATCAGTGCCGGTCCGGTGCCGAAGCCGACGCGCGTGGAGAGCCGGGCCGAGGGATAGACACATTGTCCGTTCCAGTGTAGCACCTCTCCGTGCTTGCAGAATTTCTGCAGCAGGTAGAAATCTTCGCCGCTTTTGGCCGGGGTCATGCCGCCCACACGGCAATAACTGCGGCAGGGAAAGACCAGCGCCGACCCCAAAGCCGTAAAGGCGTAGGGGGAGCCGATGCGCAGCATGTTCAGATGATAGCAGCGCATGTAGATCTCGTAGTGCAGGATGGCCCGGTCGTTGCCCAGGCCGAGCGGGTGATAATAGGGCACGGCCAGGGCCATGGCCGTGGGACGGGCCCGGAAACTCCCGATCAGGCTTTGCAGGTAGCCTGTTGCGATATGGGTATCTGCATCTAAGCTGACAATCAGGTCGTCGGGAGAAGCCGTTTTCACTATGGCTTCGAACAGGGTTTTGCGGGCCATGCCGACTCCGTATTGCCGCCCCTGCCAGCCTCTTCCACGGCTACTGCGGTCAATAAGGATCACCCGACAGTCGGCGTGATGTCGGCGGCAGTCGATTTCCGTCCTTTCAGCAGAAGGCTGTCCGGGGCGATAGTCGCCCAATTTCCGCAGATATTCCATCGTCCGGCGGTTGCTTTCACAGATGTCGGGCTGTGAAAGCCAATAGTCCTCTGGCTGATTGACACAGACGTAGACGTGCATGGAACAGTCTGCCTCCTGACTGAACAAGGCAGCCATGGTTCGAGGCAGGTAATCGGCCTCGTCCATGGCTGGTATAGCGATATAGATAACGGGTTTCATGAGCGGACGTCTCAGCACAGAGAATCGGGCGCCGTTCAGAAGGGTTTGATCCCCATAATCTCGCGCACTTCGCGAACGGTCTTGGAGGCGCTCTCGCGGGCCTTCTCCGCACCGTCTACCGTAACGCGATGCAGGTATTCTTCGTTGTTGCAGATGTCCAGATAGCGTTCCCTGATGGGGGTGGTAAAGGCAATGATATCAGCTGCCAGCTGTTTTTTCAGGTCGCCGTAGCGAATTTCGCAGCTGTTCCATTTGTCGTTGAAATACTCAACCGTATCAGGTGTAGACACTACTTTGAGCAGCGTGAACAGGTTTTCGATATAGTCGGGCTTGGGTGAATCGGGTGCTGTCGGACCTTGGTCGGTGAGCGCTTTCATCACTTTTTTCTGGATTACCTTCGGCTCGTCGCAAAGATAAATGCAGTTGCCTTCCGACTTGCCCATTTTGCCGCTGCCGTCGAGCCCTGGAATCTTGATGAGCTCTTCACCGAAATTATAGGCGGTGGGTTCCTTGAAGTATTCCACTCCGTAGAGACCGTTGAACCGGCGGGCAAAGCGGCGGGTCAGTTCCAGATGCTGTTCCTGGTCCTTGCCCACGGGTACCTTGTCGGCCCGATGTACCAGAATGTCGGCGGCCATGAGCGTCGGATAGGTCAGCAGGCCGGCATTGACGTTCTCAGGCTGTTTGCGGGCCTTTTCCTTGAAAGAGACGGTTTTGGACAGCTCTCCTAGGTAGGCGTGCATATTGAGCAGCAGATAGAGTTCGACGGTCTCGGGCACATCGCTCTGAACATATAGGGTGGCCACCTCCGGGTCGAGCCCGCAGGCCAGATATTCGCACAGGATGTCCTTGACGTTGTCGTGCAGGGCACGTGGGTCGGGATGGGTGGTCAGCGAGTGATAGTCGGCAATGAAGAAGAAACAGCGGTTCTCGTGCTGCATGCGGACGAAGTTGCGCAGGGCTCCGAAATAATTGCCCAGGTGAAGATGTCCGGTCGAGCGGATGCCGCTCAGTACTGTATCTGCCATGGTGATAAAAGCTATAAGATTAAACTATGGAAAGGGTAAAAAAAGAGACTCACTTGGCATCATGAGTCTCTTTTTATGAATCAGATCCGAAGATTATTCTTCTCCGGCAGGCACTTCATCGGAAAAGTGCTGGGATTTGCGCTGGATGTCGTAGGCCAGCGGGCAGGCGATAAACAGTGTGCCGTAGGTACCGATAATGACACCGACCAGCATGGCGAAAGCGAATCCACGGATGGAGTCACCGCCGAAAAGCAGGATGGCCAGCAATACGATAGCCGTACTCAACGAAGTGCTGAACGTACGCAGCAAGGTCGAGTTCAGGGACTGGTTCATCGTAAGCCGTTTGTGACGGCTGGGATACATACCTGTAGTCTCACGCACACGGTCGAAGACAACCACCGTATCGTTGACGGCATAACCGATGATGGTCAGGATGGCCGCGATGAAGGTCTGGTCGATTTCCAGGCTGAAGGGCAGGATACCCCAGAAGATGGAGTAGATGCCGAAGATGAACAGCACAGTGTGGGCCAGGGAGGCCAGTACGCCGACACTGAAGGCGAAGTTGCGGAAACGGAACAGGATGTACAGGGCGATGACCACCAAAGCGATGGCAACAGCCCAGATGGCCGAAATCTTGATGTCGGAAGCAACGGTCGGACCTACTTTCTGCGAAGAGACAATGTAGGTACTGGTGAAATCGGACAGCGAAGTCCCTTCGGGCAGCATGTTCTTGAGGTTCTCGTAGAGCAGGGCTTCAATCTCATCATCCAGCGTGTCGCTGTTTTCGTTGATGCGATAGTTGGTGGAGATACGCACCTGATTGTCGCCTCCGATGGTGATAACCGAGAGGGATGATCCTTCAAAGGCATCGGCGAGTTCGGTACGGACATCTTCGGTCGATACAGACTGGTCGAAACGGACAACGTAGTTACGGCCGCCGGAAAAGTCGATGCCCTGGCTCATACCGCGGAAGCCCAGGAACAGAACGGCGATGACAATGAAGCAGCAGGTAAGTATGTAGCCGGCTTTGCGTTTGCCGATAAAGTCGAAGTGCGGGTTCCTCAGGAAGCCGGAGGATATCTTGGTCGTGAAGGTCAGATCAAGAAGTTTGTCCTTCTCCAGGCGCGAAGTATAGATGAGACGGGTCAGGAATACGCCGCAGAAGAAAGAGGTGAGGATACCGATGATCAGGGTGGTGGCAAAACCCTTGATGGGGCCTGTGCCGAAGACGAACAGCACAATACCAGTCATCAGGGTGGTCAGATTGGCATCGAAGATGGCCGAGAAGGCGTTCTTGTAGCCTTCGGTGACAGCTTTCTTGATGTTCTTTCCGGAGGCCAGCTCTTCCTTGATACGCTCGTAAATAAGCACATTGGTATCGATGGCCATACCCAGTGTCAGGACGATACCGGCGATACCGGGCAGGGTCAGGACTGCCTGGAAGGAGGCCAGAATACCCATCAGGAAGAAAACGTTGCACAGCAGGCCGAAGTCGGCAATCAGACCGGCCTTCCAGCCATAGAAGAAGACCATGTAGACCAGAATCAGCACGAAGGCAATGATGAACGAAACCAGACCGGAGTGGATGGCTTCCTTACCCAGCGACGGACCGACGATGTCTTCCTGTACGATACGGGCAGGAGCCGGCATCTTACCGGATTTGAGCACGTTGGCCAGGTCCTTGGCTTCGTTGACGGTGAAGTTGCCGGAGATTTCACTCCGTCCGCCGGTAATTTCATTGCTCACGCGGGGATAGGAATATACGTAGTTGTCCAGTACGATGGCAATGCTTTTGCCGATGTTGTCTTTGGTCAGGCGGGCCCAGGTCTTGGCACCTTCGGCATTCATTTCCATGTTGACTACAACCCGGTTGGTGGCCTGCTCGAAGTTGTCGCGGGCATCGGTGATGACATCACCCTCAAGCGGGGCGCTGCCGTCACGGTTGCTCACTTTGATGGCAATCAGTTCATAAAGGTTGCTCTTTTCAGAGATCGGCTTGACAGACCAGAGGAACTTCAGGTCGCGCGGCATGAGCTCGCGCACTTTGGGCAGGTTGAGGTATTCACTCACCTTGGCGGTGTCACGTCCCAATACATAGCCTACGCAGGGGCTGGGAGCAACGCCGCTTTCCGACTGGTTGACCTGCAGTACGGCAAACAGGGGGTATTCTTTTTTCCAGACTTCCAGATTCTGAATCTCGTTCTGCTCTTCCTGGTCGATTTCGCCGACTTCCTGCAGCAGTTTGTCCTCCTCGGAGGTGACGGCGGCTACGGCTTCTTCGACGACGGCTTCCTCGGCGGGAGTTCCTTCTTCAGGAGCAGCAACCGCATTCATATTGCGGATGACGGTATTGGCTTCGATCAGATTCTGATAGATGTCGGTCAGGTTGTAGGTCTCCCAGAACTCCAGGTTGGCCGAACCCTGCAGCAGTTTGCGGACACGTTCGGGCTCCTTGACACCGGGCAGCTCGACCAGGATACGGCCGTTGGTCTCCAGGCGCTGGATGTTGGGCTGTACCACGCCGAAACGGTCGATACGGGTACGCAGCACGTTGAAGGAATTGTCGATGGCGCTCTGAATGTCCTCTTTAAGCACCTTGATCACCTGTTCGTCGGTCGAAGTCGGATCGATGCGGCCTTTCATTTCGAAAGTGCTGAAGATGGCCGACAGGCGGGCATCCGGATCCAGGGCCTTGTATTCTTCGACAAACAGATCCAGATAATCGCGATTGGTCTCGGTCTGTCTGGCAGAAGCGGCAGCCAGGGCCTTGTTGAAGTTTTCATCGGGGTTATTGCCGGACAGGGATTTCAGCACGCTGGGCAGAGAAAGCTCCAGAACGATGTTCATACCACCTTTCAGGTCGAGGCCGAGGTTCAGTTCCTTGCCTTGGCAGTCTCTGTAGGTGTTCCCCAGATAAATCTTTTCAAGGGCAATGGAATCCAGATAGTTGCGTTCCATTACTTCATCGCCTTGGGCATAGGTCTTGGCATCTTTCTGCACTTTGTTGGTAACCAAAGTGAAAGACAGATAGAAAAGACAAACCAAAGCCAGCAGGATGGCGATCAGTCTAACAAATCCTTTGTTTTGCATTGCACTAAGAATGAGTTTATTAATGATATTCGTTGTCAAATCAAGGCGCAAAGATACTCCTTTTTTTTGTAAGTAGAAGGAAAAGCATGCATAAATTTTCTCTATTCCTGCGGGCTTGTGGCTGCGGAGGCTTTGTGTTATCTTCGCGGCAGATAATCCAAGGATAATATGCCGAAATTGCTTGCACATGTAAAATGGCTCTGCCTCCTCGCCTTATTGTCTTTGCTGCCGGCTTGCCGGCGGACGCGCTCGTCCATCCCCGATGTGCCGGTGCGCATAGAGCGCAGTCTGTCAGTCATCAACTGCTTGTTTCCGGGCAGCAGCTGGCGGCTGACTTCACGTCAGCTGGCCGCCGATCAGACGGGCTTTGGCGGCGTGATGCTGGTTTGTGCCTTCGACGGAACTTACCATGCCTTCGATCTGAGCTGTCCGGTCGAAGCCTCGGCGACCGTCCGCGTGGGAAAACCCGACGATATGCTGAGGGTTGAATGCCCGTCTTGCGGTGAACTGTACGACTGTAGTTTCGGCCTGGGAACCCCCACCCGCGGTATTGCCGACGAGCCGCTCAAAAGGTATGCCGTGTCGCTTTCCGGCGGCACGGTCTATATCCATAACTGACGCCCGGCCTGACGATCCGGGTAAAAAACTTTGGCGGTTGCTGTAATTTGTCGTAATTTCGCGGCGGAAATCAAGGCTGCCGGAATGGTGGAATGGTAGACACGAAGGACTTAAAATCCTTTGGCCATCGCGGCTGTGCGGGTTCGAGTCCCGCTTCCGGTACATCCCCGCCCGATTAGAGTTTCAGCCAGTTCTCGACGATGATTCTCCCCTGAGGTGTCAGTACGCTTTCGGGATGAAACTGTATGCCGTGCAGCGGCAGGTGTTTGTGGCGTAAGGCCATTATTTGCCCGTCGTCGCTTTCGGCCGTGATTTCCAGGCAGTCCGGAAAATCTTTTTTGTCGACAGCCCAGCTATGGTAACGTCCCATGACTATCCTGGCCGGCAATCCCGAAAAAATCGGATCGTTGCCGTACTGTGTCCCTTCTGTAGCCACGCCGTGGTAGACGTCGGACAGGTTGACGAGGCGGGCTCCGAAAACCTCGCCGATGGCCTGGTGCCCCAGGCAGACTCCCAGTATGGGTTTTGACCGGGAGTAGCTTTTGATGACTTCGTTCAGCAATCCGGCTTCGGACGGAATTCCCGGACCGGGACTGAGGATGATTTTGTCGAATGCCTCCAGCTGTTCCAAGGCAAAGCAATCATTGCGCAGCACGCACACTCCGGCCCCCAGTGATTTGACCAGGTGGGCCAGATTATAGGTGAAGGAATCGTAGTTATCAATGATGACAGTCTTCATAAGAGATGTTGTTGTGCCGGAAGGTTACAGATTCTCGGCCATGGCGATGGCGCGTCGGAGAGCTCCCAGCTTGTTGTTGACTTCCTGAAGTTCGTATTGTTCGTCGCTTTTGGCCACGATGCCGCCCCCTGCCTGGAACCAGAGTTCTCCGTTGCGGCTGACAAAAGTCCGGATGGTGATGGCTTGGTTCAAGTCGCCGTTAAAGCCGATGAACCCGATGCATCCGCCGTAGGCGCCCCGGTTGTGCGGCTCATACTCGCTGATGAGCTGCATGGCCCGGACCTTGGGGGCTCCGCTCAGCGTGCCGGCCGGAAAGGTGTCGATGAAGGCCTTGACCGGATCCGCGTTTTCGTCCAGCTGGCCGGAGACACGGCTGACCAGGTGTATCACGTGGGAGTAGTACTGCAGGTCTTTGTAGAATTCCACCTTGACATCGTGACAATTGCGGCTCAAGTCATTGCGGGCAAGATCTACCAGCATGACATGTTCTGCATTCTCCTTGGGGTCGTTGCGAAGGAATTCCGCTCCCTGCCGGTCGGCTTCGCTATCCCCCGTCCGGCGGGTGGTGCCTGCAATAGGGTCGATATAGGCTTTTCGTCCTTCGATGCGGCAATGGGTTTCCGGAGATGAACCGAATATCCGGAATCCGCCGAAGTCGAAATAGAAGAGGTAGGGACTGGGGTTGATGCTTCTCAGCGCCCGGTACAGCTTGAAATCGTCCCCTTCATATTTCTGGACAAAACGACGGGAAAGGACAATCTGGAACACATCGCCGCGCAGGCAGTGGCGGATGCCCCGGCGGATGTTTTCCATGTGCTGGCTGTCAGTCAGCGGGGAACTGCACTCACCTACGGGCCGGAAGCTGTAGGGCTGGACGTTCTGCCGGTTGAGCTGTCTCTCCAGTTCCTCCAGTGCAGCGGTTCCGCCAAGGCTGACCATCGTCAGCCGGTTGTTGAAATGATCAAAGACGATCAGGTCGCGGTATAGGATGTAGAGCAGATCCGGCGCGTCGTTTTCGGCCATGGTGCTGTCTTTGACGGGAATGTCCTCGAAATACCTCACGGCATTGAAGGAGGTGTAGCCGTACAGGCCGCAGTAGCAGCTGTCCTGCCCTTCAATGTGGATTTCGCGGAGAAACTCGTTGATGGCGTCTTCACATCGGTACTCCCGGGTGACGGGCTGTTGCCGGGTACTGCCGTCGGGGAAGCAGAGAAGCGCCGTCCCGTGGCTGACAGCTACGCTGGCCATCGGACCGATGCCGATAAAAGAGCGGCTGTTATTGGCATCATGGTAGTCGGAACTTTCCATGAGCACGCTCTGGGGACAGAGATCCCGAAGTCTCATGTAGAGGCCGACGGGAGTGTACAGGTCGGCCAGTATTGTTTTTGAAGTGGTTTGATAATCAAAAGTCTCCATATTCTCCTGCCATATCTTTGCGGTTTAAATAAGTCTGTATGTCTTTGTCTCCCCGTCCGCTGACGGTCAGTACGACTATGTCGTCCGGCCGGAAGGAGAGTTTCTTGAGTGCGGCCAGTGCATGGGCACTCTCAATGGCCGGGATGATGCCTTCCAGGCGGGTAAGTTCATAGCCTGCGGCAATGGCCTCGTCGTCGTTGACAGCCAGAATGCGTGTCCTCCCCAGCTCGGCCAGGTGTGCGTGCATCGGGCCGATGCCCGGATAGTCGAGCCCGGCCGAGATGGTGAAAGCTTCCTTGATCTGGCCGTCGTCGGTCTGCATGACCAGTGTGCGTGCCCCGTGGATGATGCCCTCGGACCCGCAGTGCATGGTGGCAGCCGTACGGTCGGTCTCGATGCCTTGCCCACCGGCTTCTGCCAGACATATCTTCACCCGCTTGTCGTCGAGGTAGTGCCAGATACTGCCTGCGGCATTGCTGCCTCCTCCTACACAGGCGATGATATAGTCGGGCCAGTCGCGCCCGGTTTTTTCCTGGAGCTGCCACTTGAGTTCTTCGCTGATGATGCTCTGCAGGCGGGCTACAATGTCGGGATACGGATGCGGTCCCATCGTGGAGCCGACAATGTAGAAAGTGTCGCGCGGATGGCAGCACCAGTCGCGGATGGCCTGTGAGCAGGCATCGCTCAGGGTCATGTTGCCGGTCGTGACCGGATGCACCTCCGCGCCGAGCATTCTCATGCGTTCCACATTGGTGTGCTGACGTTCGACGTCGGTCTTGCCCATGAATATCTCACAGCGCATGCCCATCAGGGCGCAGACAGTGGCTGTGGCCACCCCGTGCTGCCCTGCTCCGGTTTCGGCGATGATGCGCGTTTTGCCCATTCTTTTCGCCATCAGTATCTGTCCGACCGTATTGTTGATCTTATGGGCACCGGTGTGATTCAGGTCTTCCCGTTTCAGGAAAAGACGGCATCTGTACTTTTCGCTCATCCGGCGGGCCGGATAGAGCGGTGACGGCCGGCCGACATAGTCTTTGAGCAACGCCCGGTATTCTTGTCTGAAATCTTCGCTTTCGAGAATGGGCAGATAGGCCCGTTGCAGATCGGTGACACATTTGTAAAGTATCTCGGGGACATAGGCTCCTCCGTATCTGCCGAAAAAGCCGTTTTCGTCGATTTGGTAGCGTTTCATTGGAAAATGATGTTAGAGTTGCTGTCGGTCGGTTTATTGTTTGAGGGCCTCAAATAGTTGGTCAGCGGCCAGAGCCGGAGAACCTGTCTCGTTGAGCAGACTGACAAACCTGCTGCCGATGATGGCCCCTTCGGCATGCTGCCAGGCACTTTCGAGGGTCTGCCTGTTGGAAATGCCGAATCCGATCATCCGGGGATTCCGCAGCTGCATGGCGCTGATGCGGTCGAAATAGTCCAGGCGGGCCTTGTCGAAATGCTGCTGTGCCCCGGTGATGCTGGCCGAACTCACCATGTAGATGAAGCCGTCGGTATGCTCGTCAATCAGTCGGATGCGCTCCTGGCTGGTCTCCGGGGTGATCATCATGATAATTTTCAGGTCGTAACGGTCGGCAACGGGTTTGATGCTCTCCATGTAGTCCTTGAATGGCAAGTCGGGAATGATGGCACCGGAGATGCCGCACTGGGCACAGTCGCGGCAAAAACGTTCGAAACCGTAGTGCAGGATCACATTAAGGTAACCCATCAGCAGCAGCGGAATGCCTACTTCGTCTTTGACGGCCCTGAGCTGGGCAAAAAGTTTTTTCAGGGTCATGCCGTTTTTCAGGGCAGTGGTTGCGGCGCTCTGGATGACTGGGCCGTCGGCCAGCGGATCACTGAAGGGGATGCCGACTTCTATCATGTCGATGCCCTTCGATTCAAGTGTTCTGATGACTTCCCCCGTGCCGTCGGGCGTGGGGCAGCCGGCGCAGAAATAGACCGACAGCAGTTTGCGGTCTGGATTTTCTTTGAACAGGCGGTTGATTTTGTTCATGGGTGAATTGTTAAGTCGGATGATGAGTTAAAGTGCAGTTGATGGATAAAACCCCGGAGCAGGTCGACATCTTTGATGCCGGGAGCTGTCTCGAAACGGCTGTTGAGATCTATGCCGGCCAGCATGGGATGTTGCAGGGAATTAAGGGCCTGGGCGTCGCCAGGGCCGATCCCCCCGCTTAGTAAAAAGGGGACAGGACCATGATATGACTCGAGCACAGACCAGTCAAATTTTTTCCCGCTGCCACCCCGGCCGGCACATTTGGTGTCGAAAAGCCAGAGGTCGGGCCGGCAGACGTCGTAGCGGCGGAGGTCGAGGTCTGCGGCTTTTTCCACGCTGATCGCCTTGATGATACCGACCTGTTCCAGTCCGGTACGCTGCAAGGCTGCCCGCAGCCGGGCAATTTCCGACGGACTTTCATGTCCGTGGAGCTGGAGATGGCTTAGGCGGGCCTGCCTGGCCGTTTGCACGATCAGCGATACCTCCTGATCGACAAAGACTCCCACGCGGCCTGGCCGGAAACCGGAAGGCTCCGCCTCTGGCAGTATGTCGGACGTCCTGACATGGCGGGGACTCCCCGGCCAGAAAATAAAACCCGTCAGATCGATGCCCAGGGCAGACACGGCGCGGATGTTCTCCGTGTCCCGCAGTCCGCAGATCTTTATCAGTCTCTTGTTTTTCATTCCGAGGCTTGCTTTACAGATGTCCGTATTCTTTGATAAAGCCGGCCAGGGCCAACTCCGGATCAGGTGCTTTCATGAAGTGCTCCCCCATCAGAAAGCCCCTGAATCCGGCCTGCCTGAGTTCTTTGACTGTCTGAGGCGACGACAGGCCGCTTTCGCTCACTTTGCAACCCGATACAGGCAGCTTTCCGGCCAGCCGGAAAGAGGTGTTCACGTCGGTGGTGAATGTCCCCAGATGCCGGTTGTTGATGCCGTACATGTCGGGTTCCAGCTCTGCATAGGCCAGCTCGTTTTCGCCATGCATTTCCAGCAGCACTTCAAGCCCCAGCTGACGGGCCTTCCGGCACAAGGCCCTGCACTCCTCGAGAGAGAGGCAGGCTGCGATGAGCAATACGGCTGAGGCTCCGCACAATCTTGCCATGTAGAGTTGGTATTCGTCAATGACAAAATTCTTGTACAGCACGGGCAAGCTCAGCCCGGACTGGCGGGCCGCCAGGATGTCCTGATCGTCCCCGCCGAAAAATTCCCGGTCGGTCAGTATACTCAGGGCGGCGGCCCCCTGTCGCTGGTAGCCCAGCGGGACAGAAGAGGCGTCTGCTTCCTTTTTGATCCAGCCTTTCGAAGGCGAGCGCCGTTTAAACTCGGCAATGATGCCCGTCGAAGATCCGAGCAGTTTTTCTTTCATGGAGCCGCCCATGACAGACAGATCCAGTGCCTCGGCCTTCGGATAGAGGTCCGAGGCCGGCATGATTTCCCGGTAATGGGCGATTTCCCGGCGTTTGTGCTCTACGATGCTTTCCAGTATATCCTGCATGTTATAGGCCTTAGCTGTTGAGTTCTACAAACTTCCTGAAAGTGGCCAGGGCACTGCCGCTGTCTATCGACTCACGGGCGATGTCAATGCATTCCTGGAGGCTTTTCCGGCCCTTTTCAAGTACCTGGATGCCGAATGCCGCGTTGGCCAGAACGATGTTCTTCTGGGCCGGGAGAGCTCTGTTTTCCAAGACCCTGTCGAATATTTCGGCGGCTTCCTCCTCGGTAGCCCCCGCTACCAGCTCTTCGGGCTTTGCCACTTCGAAACCAAGGTCGGAGGGCTTGAATACGCGCTCGTAGTCGTTGGTCGTGACCTTAAAATCGCCGGTGAGCGAAATTTCATCGTACCCGTCTATACTGTTGACAATGGCGTAGTCGATGCCGATTTTCTGATAGACATTGCTGTACAGACGCATCTGGTCGAGATTGGCGACCCCCAGCATCTGACACTGCGGCCGGGATGGATTGACAATGGGCCCCAGCAGGTTGAAGCAGGTGGGGAAGGGCAATGCTTTGCGAATCGGACCGACGTATTTCATGGCTCTGGCAAAGAGCTGGGCGTGCAGGTAAACAATACCGCACTGGTCCAGGGAGCGGTTCAGCCGGTCGATGTCGTCGGTGAATCTGACACCATGCTGTGCAATAACATTGGAGGCTCCGCTGGTAGAGGTGGCGGCATAGTTGCCGTGCTTGGCCACTTTGTAGCCAGCTCCGGCAATGACAAAGCAGGAGGTGGTGGATATGTTGAAGGTGTTTTTGCGGTCTCCGCCGGTTCCTACCACGTCGATATAGCGCTCGCAGTCGAGCAGGGCGGGAACGCCTGTCTCCAGGATGCCGTCCCGGAAGCCGAGCAGCTCATCGACGGTAATTCCCCTCATTTCCAGAGCGGTGAGCAGGGCGGTAATCTGTTCATTGGGGTACTCACTGCGGGTGATTCCCAGCAGGATGTCACGGGTCTCTTCACGGGTCAGATTCTCGTGGCTTAACATCCGGTTCATAATGTCTTTCATTGTCATAGCTGTTATTTTTTGAGTGCAACATGCGGTTAAAAACAAGGCCTGTCGTAAGAACGGCAGGCCTTGGTATTGATATTCGGATATCTGACACGGCTTCGTTGCTCACGACTGCGGGTATCTTGAGCTGCGCCACCACCAATATTCAGATACGAATCTTGTCATTTTTGTCTTGTTTTCCGTTGCAAAGGTACGGAGGTTTTCCCTTTTTCCAAATTATTTATGCAAAAAGTTTTTCCGAGCCGGATTTTTATCATAGGTTTGCCGGCCCATTGGTATTGGCCAATGGCCGTGAACAATCTGAGTATGGAAACAAAGCAGCAGGTAATCCTGCTTACGGGTGCCAGCAGCGGTATCGGCTACAGTACGGCCGAAATGTTGCTCAGGCAGGGGCATATCATCTATGGGGCGTCACGCCGGGTCGAAAGAATGCAGTCTTTGTCTGCCGCGGGTTTAAGGCCTGTCTGTCTGGATGTGACTGACGAGGCCGGTATCGGGGCTGTTGTGGATCGGATCATTGCCGAGCAGGGACGCATCGATGTGCTGATCAATAATGCCGGCTACGGTTTTTTCGGAGCGATAGAGGATGTACCGTTGGAGGAGGCCCGTCGCCAGCTGGAGGTGAATGTATTCGGCATGGCCGCGCTGATCAGGAAAGTGATGCCCTATATGCGGGCACAAGGCGGAGGGCGCATTATCAATATTGCGTCCATGGCGGGACGGGTGGTCCTGCCGATGGGAGGATGGTATCATGTTTCCAAATATGCCGTGGAGGCCTTGAGTGACGCCTTGCGCCTGGAATCCGGCCAGTTCGGCATCAAGGTGGTCCTCATAGAACCCGGCGGCATCAAGACCGACTGGGGACTGATTGCTGCGGACCATCTCTCGCAGACCTCTGTGGGAGGAGCCTACGAAGAACTCTCCCGGGAAACCGCCTCGGGCATACGCAAGACATATCAGAGCTCCTGGCTGTCAAAACCGGAGGTGATAGCCAGAGCAGTTTCCCGGGCTGTGAATTCCCGCCGTCCCAGAATCCGTTATACTGTCGGCTTCGGAGCCCGTATATCTGTTCTTCTTCACACACTGTTGCCGGCAAGGCTTTTCGACCGTCTGGTGAGCCGACTTTATCTGACAGCCGACAGGTGGCTGTGAAAAAAGTATTACCTTTGCGCCTGAGAATAATCAAATACTATGGTCAGAGCCCAATTATTGCTTCATTGTCCCGACAAGCCGGGAATCATTGCCCAGGTGACCAATTTCATCACCGTCAACAAGGGCAACATTGTCTACCTTGATCAGTACGTGGATCATGTGGAAAATATATTCTTCATGCGGATAGAGTGGGAACTGGACGGTTTTCTGATTCCCAAGGATAAAATAGAGGACTATTTTCAGACGCTCTATGCTCAGAAATACGACATGTCTTTCCGGATTTACTTTACCGACTACAAACCCCGGATGGCAGTCTTCGTCTCCAAAATGTCGCACTGTCTTTATGATTTGCTCGCCCGCTATACGGCCGGCGAATGGGAGGTGGAGATTCCGCTCATTGTCAGCAACCATGAGGATCTGCGTCATGTGGCAGAGCGTTTTGACATCCCTTTCCACTGTTTCCCCGTTACCCCGGACAACAAGGCCGAGCAGGAAGCCAAGGAGATGACCCTGCTCAAGGAGAAAGGAGTCAATTTCATCGTGCTGGCCCGCTATATGCAGGTCATATCCGAAGACATGATCAAGGCTTATCCCAACCGCATCATCAATATCCACCATTCTTTCCTGCCGGCCTTTGTGGGAGCCAGGCCCTATCATGCAGCCTATGCCCGCGGGGTGAAGATCATCGGGGCGACCAGCCACTATGTCACCACCGAACTGGATGCCGGTCCCATCATCGAGCAGGATGTCGTGCGGATTACCCATAAGGATACGGTGGCTGATCTCATCAGCAAGGGTAAGGATCTTGAGAAGATTGTCCTTTCCCGTGCCGTGCAGAAGCATATCGAGCGCAAGTGCCTGGTGTACAAAAACCGAACCATTATTTTCAGCTGATGTACCAGCGGGGAGCGCTAAATAGTGCTGTATTTGAGTTAAATAGTCAAAAGAGCGCTTATATGTAGGCGGAGTTGGTTATTTTTGGAGGATTTTCTTAACCAAAGTCCTATGAAAAGATTCCTACTCTCCTGTTTTAGTGTGTTGATGCTCGGACTGCTGACAGTGCCGGAGTGTCAGGCAATCATTACGGATCCCGATGACTATATCTGGTATGATACCGGTCCTTTGGGTGTAACCTCCAGTTTTACGTTTCCGGCTTGGATGGAACATGGCGAAAACGTCATCTTCAAGTTGTACATCGGCGGGGACGGCGACAATCCGGAAGAAAACGTGTCCAATGCCCGCGACAACGACATGCTCGGAAAATTCGCCGCACTGACCGGTGAACGCACGTTGCGTGAAATGCTCGGTCTGAAGCGTGACGACAATTCCTCTCTGGCCAACGGTATCCTGATACCGGCCGGCGACTCCCTGATACTGAACCTGCCTTTCTGCGACTCTCTCTATGTGGAGAGCTGGCACGAAAGAGGCCTGGCCGTTTTCAACAACCGCCACGACACGACTTGGTACATGGGATATTCCTCGAACTATGCAGCCATCATTGGTATCCGGTATTACATGGAGGACAGTATCCGTATTGTCCTGAAAGGATCCGGAACAGACTGGATGGTGCCTCAGGGCAGCAACGGATCCAAAAACATGGAGCTGGCCAACAACTATACGCACCGCCAGCGCTCGGCCACGCCTTCTTCCCGAGCTGCCTATATCAACCGCATCAAGGTGTTCAGTAAAATAGACAGAGGTACGATTCCTCCTTTCGAAGGTATGCATTCGGGCTGGACGGGCCAATACCGTCCCGGTCCTTCGGGTACGGTCGATTTGGAGAGCCCCATCACAGACAACTGGAGCGGGACGACCTTTGCCAAGTATGCTTCCGATCTCGGCGTAGTCCGTTCAATGCTGACAGCCTCGAAAAATATGAATGTGGGCTATGACGATGACCTCAAACGCTTCGGTATGCGTATCACCTCGCTGGGGACCAGTCCGCAGACGACCGACTTCACCGACGGAGAACAGCATGCCGGTTACTTCAACATCGCCGCCAATACCGTTAAGTTCCAGGAACTGGTCCTGCAGTTCGATTTCGCCATCCGTCAAGGTGCCGATTCCTGCGTAGTGGCTGCCCAGGTGGCCGGCGATACGGTATGGACGGTGCTGGGTACCTATGCCAACAGTGCCGATCCCGTCACCCAGATGGCTTCTGTCTCCTGCCCTTTGCCCGAAGCGTTTGACAACCAGAAAAGCATCAGTATCCGTATTCTCATGGGCGGCGGCGACTATCCCGAGGGCGGTGAGCTGGTACTTTCCAACCTGAAGCTCAATGGCTGGGACGATTATCGCGCCACTTCGGAGAATGCCAAGAAAATTGCCTATCTGACCACGGCTGTCGACCGCCTGCATATCCTCGCCCGTTCCAATACGGAGGATGCGTCGGATATGATTCTGCGTCACTGGCTGGAGAATCCCGACTACAAAATCACGGTTTTCCATAAAGAACTATGGGAAGGTCTGGATACCGAGGCCAAGGTCGAGGATGCCTTCAAGGATTATGACCTGGTCGTGCTGAGCCGCTATCTCAGTGCAGATGAACCGGTGGTCAGAAACCTGAAGACGCTGGTGGGCAAGAAACCTTTCCTGAACTTCAATGCCGAGGCCTACAAGAACTGGAATACTTCGCTTTCCGTGGCAAATACCGGCCCAGAGAGTCTGTTCACCGGCAATAATTACTTCTATCACCCGGTATTCGCCGGTCTGGGACTGGTCAACGAGGGCGACAGGCTCACCCTGCCGGCTCTTTCCGATACCTTGCCTGCATTTGAGGGGGTGACCTACCAGTCGGCTCCTGAGGGTTATCTGCTGGGCGTCGGGGAAGCTTCCGCACCGCTCACGATCCTTGAGCAGAATGCCGACAAGACGGCCAAATACATGCTCATTGCCCTTTCCAAGACAGGCTATCCGGCCCTTAACGACATGGGCTATACGCTCATCGACAATGTGATGACCTACCTGCTCAGCCCCGATCTGTTTGTGGCTCCCAACTTCAACATGGTGCCCACAGGGGCTATTGTCGCCAATACATCGGAGTTGCGTGCCGCCCTGTCGTATGACTATGCTTCCCTGAACCTGTCCGAAATTCTTATCCAGATGAAGCCGAGCTCGGATGCCGGCGGGGCTTATCGTCTGCTGAGCGACGGACTGCACATCGGCGGCGGCAAGTTTGTTCTCAGGCCTTATGAGCCGGGTACGACCGTCCAACTGGCCGGTGACATACGTTCTGAGAACGATCTTCGACTGGAATCGATGACCTTCCGCAGCCTTCTTCTGACGGCTGCCGAGGCTGACAAGCCTTTCATGTCGCTCAAATCGCGTGACATTGTCAGCACCGGGGTCTATTTCGACAATTGTGACATTGAGAATGTCGGCTGTCTTTTCCAGGTTGCCGGTTCGGACAGTGTCGTGGTCGGCGAATTCAGTGTGCGCGATAGCCGGCTCAGCCAGGTCGGACAAAGCGGCCGCTCTTTCATTTCCTTGGATAACAGTGATATCTGGATGGACAAGTTGGTATTCGAAGAAAACTTCGTCCGCGACTGTCAGGTCGGATGTCTGATCGACTGGCTGAGCCCCGCATATCATTCGCTGACGGAATACACCGACAGTAAGACTGTCATCAGCCTGAATCACAACAGCTTTGTCAACAGCCGGCCCGCCTCGGGCGATATCCTGCGCTTTGCTGCTGCCGGAGAGCAGGATGCACTGCTGCTGAGTGTGAAGAACAATGTATTTTACCAGGTCTTCGGTCAGGGAAAAATAGAACTTGTCTCTACGCTGGCCATGGCAGAGGCGCAGAATACGCTGCAGTTGAACAACAACCTGCTCGTAGGGGCTCAGACCCAGGTCGAGACGACAACGCCCGGTCAGTGGAATCTCGTGCAGGGAGCCGCCCTTACGCCGGAATCACTCGGTATTGCCGATGTTTTCGAGGACAACACCATGACTTCCGTTTCCAAGATCTCTCCGTTGTTCTATTCGGGCGAGGGACGTACTTACCTTGGCACCCAGGCTATGTATTCCCAGCGTAAAGAGTCGCTGGTGCTGCCTGTGCATAATGTGGACGAGTTGCGTACGGCATTGCAGATTTCCATTGCCGGCGATGTGATTGAACTATACGACAATCCGGAGGGCACTTATCTGCTCGGACAGGGCGGTTTCGACTATCCTAAGACGGGAGGTACGCTCATCGTCCGGGCTGCTGAAGAGCAGCATCCGGTTCTTTTCGGATCCATTACTCCGATGAATTCCTGCCGTCTGGATACTTTGCTGCTGGAGAATCTCACATGGAAGGGATCGACCGAATTTGCCGATTATGACAAGGATGTCAATTCACCTTTGTACTTCCAGAACGTAGCCGATACCATCGGATTGCTGCACATCTCGCACTGCACGTTCCAGGATCTGGACAACCAGATGATTGTCCGTGCCAACAACTGCAAGGGCCTGTTCATCGGCGAGATCCGCCTGGACAACAGCACCTTTGACAACATGGGCGGTAGCCGTCAGGACGGCGTGGTCGGTGCCCACTTCTTCCAGTTCAGCAACAAGAACGACTACACCATCAGCCGCTTCATCTTTGTCCATAACATCGTCTCCCAGTTCCACGGCAGTCAGATGTTCAACATCCCGCGCAGTGGTCAGGCCGGAGATTCGGTTGTCGTCATAGACATCAGCCACAACCTCTTCTATCACGTGGGCGGGAATGCCAAGGACAGCAACCGCAACTTCTTGGAATTCAACTCATCTCCCCAGGGTTGCGATGTGACGGTTTCCATCTGCAACAACATCTTCTACAAGCGCTGGAGCGAAATCAACAAACCAGTGTGCCAGTTGGCCCTCTATGATACGACCGGGGTCAAGTCGTCGAAGATTGATGTCCTGAATAATTTCTATGAGGGTGAGTACTATCCGGAGTATCCTTCCGGAGCCAACCCCATGTCGCCCAGTGTCGAAGAGGATGCGCTCGAACACAACTTGACCCAGTCTTCCGGTAATGTCGTCATCAACCGCGGCGAGGCCCTTAACTGGGAATCCATCGAGTTGGAAGACGATGTGTTTGAAGACGAGAGTGTCTTGCTCATCAGCCAGGAATCGCCGCTGTTCACGGCAGGTGTCGGCGGTACCTACATCGGGCCGCGTTACTGCTATCGTCTGGCCGACGCCCTCAAGGGCATTATCTCTGAGCCGGCCGCATTGTCGTGCTGGACAGAGCAGGGAAGCCTGATGGTCGATGTGCCTCAGGATGGAGCCATGCTGCGGGTCTATGACGCGATGGGCAGAACCTGCCTGAGCAGACCCGTAACGGCCGGCCGTCACCAGATAACCGGCCTGGGAAGCGGGCTCTATCTGGTCCGTCTGGGTGATAAGTCTGCCAAGGTGATGATGAGGTAGAGAGCCAATCTGCCGTTTAATGTCAGGTGACGCGATGTTTGGGCTGATAAGCCGGGCATCGCGTCACTTGCATTTGTTGTCGATGATATAGATTTTAAACCGACGGAGAGTAATTCTTCATTATTTCCGGAAATAAACTATATTTGTGCTCAAGAATCAGGGAATACCTGTTTCGAAATAAAAGACATAACTATAGCATTTGCTATTTATTCGGATGCCTGAAACCTAGGAAATTTCATGAAGCCGCCGAATAAGTCGGTAAATGCCTGCGCTTGGCGTGGGTGTGACTTATTCAGGCAAGGGCTTTCCTAGGGCCTCAGGTATGGATTGGAAACATCTATGCCTTTTTTGTGCCCGAGGATCCCTAAAGGATAAGTCGCAATCGCGTAACGAATGCGCAGGATGGACACCCAGATCAAGTCCAAGGAGAGGGTGTCGGCTCACGGCGAGGTGTTCACCAACCCTCGCGAGGTGAACGCGATGCTCGACCTTGTTAAGCCGGAAACGGAACGGCTCGATTCCTGTTTCCTGGAACCGGCTTGCGGTGACGGCAACTTCCTCATTGAGATTCTCCGCCGCAAACTCGCTGTCTGTGAGGCACGAGTCAAAACCAAGCAATACATATCGGTTTCTTTACTCGGTTCAATCTGAGCGGCCTGAATAGCATCGCAATTGGCGTTGACTTGGGACTATGTAAGGCGCTTTTCCTCAAACTGGTTTATGACCTTCCGGATCTAGCTCCAGTACACTACACAAGCTTCCTCTACTTTCACCTTGAGATCTGCCCTTCCAGAGAATGTAACTATCGGCATAATGGGAAGAGGCTCGTAATCCTTCAATACTCGCCTCAACGCACGGACATGCCTAGCATTCTGTAGGATAGGATTGTAGAGTTGGTATTTGTTGCCGTAGATGTTCTGCGTCCAGTACTCACTGTTCTCCCCACCGTAAATCCAGCCATTGTAATTCTTGGTTTCTATGACAAAGATGCCATAGACAGATACCACCAGATGGTCAATCTGAGAACTCCCTTTAGGTGTCGGAATTATAATATACCCTTAAAGTCAGACCATTTTGCCGAAGTAAAACTTTGTAATACTTTTGTGGAATATGGAGACAAGAAAGAAACGCGAGCGTCACAGTCAGCCTTCAAGGCGAAGGTGGCAGTTGAGGCAATCAAGGAGAAAAAAACGCTGCAGGAACTGGCATCGAGATTCGAGGTGAGTGCCGTTACCATCAGCAAGTGGAAGGCCGAGTTCCTCTCCAACAGCGCTCTGGCTTTCAGCGGAGATGCTGATGCAGCCAAGAAAGAAGCCGAGCACGAGCGTGAGGTAAAAGACCTGAGAGCCAAGATAGGCGAGCTTACGATGGAACGTGATTTTTTCGTAAGTGCCTGCAAGAAAGCCGGTCTAAAGTAGATTTGAGACAGCTTGTGGACAAAGGGCATGAAGGGCTGAGCGTGAGAAGACAATGCAAGTTGCTTGAGATAAACCGCAGTGAGTTGTATTACCAGCCTGTGGGTGAATCAGGGGAGAACCTTGAGATAATGAGACATATGGATGAGCATCATCTTGAGCACCCTTCAGCAGGGGTTCTTGGCATGCAGGATATGCTGCGGTATGAAGGCATACACGCCAACCATAAACGCATCAGGAGACTGATGAGACTCATGGGATTGGAGGCATTGTATCCCAAGCGTTGCTTGAGCCGCTGTAACTACGCAGAGTACATCTATCCGTACCTTCTGTGTGACCGTAAGGTGTATGCACCTAATGACGTATGGTCTGTCGATATAACGTACAACCCTATGAACAAGGGCTTCATGTATCTGACGGCCATTATAGATGTCGCTACGCGTTTCATAGTAGGCTGGGCTGTTTCCAACACTCTCGAAGCACGTGTATGCATATAGGTGCTGGATGAAGCTATAGCCCGCTATGGCAGGCCGGGTATAATTAACTCAGATCAGGGATCTCAGTTTACGTGTCCCAGGTGGGTGGACAGACTCAAGGCGGAAGGTATACAGATAAGCATGGACGGTAAAGTACGTGCCAAGGATAATATCTGGATAGAGCGCTTCTGGAACACCATCAAGCGTGAGCATATATACTTTAACCCGGCAGATGACGGTTTGGAACTGTACAGAGGCATCAAGTCATACATCTACTATTACAACTTTTAGCGAGCCCATCAGGGTATAGGAAGAGTAAGACCGTGTGAGCTGTATATACAGGATGTGACAAACAGCAAGGCTTCGGCATAGACGCTCACTGGGGCTTTCCGCCCCAGCCGCTAAGGCTGACTCCGAGTGTTTTTCATAATATGAGAGATTAAGAGAACAAATCATAAACTTAACAGACCGGTAATGTGGTCAGATTTTGGAGAGTAATATAGAATAGTCACATTATTCAGAACCCGGTACTGATCCTTCGGCAGGTGGTCCAATTTTCCCGCCACGACTCTCTCACCTACTTTGCCCTTGGATGGAATCAGCCATCGGAGCAGGAAGAAGAGCCCGATGACTGCAATGATTCCGAGTATGAGAGAGACGGATTCCAATGTAATAGATAAAAACTATTCAGAAAAAGGATAGAATCCATAGTATACATCCGAAATAATAGATTCCGCTTTTATTGAATCAAAGCCTGTGCTCACAACGAAGTTCTTAATAGCATTTATTCCTTCAATAGAGGACGGTCCTTCCGTAATAACTATACTTAATGTGCCATCCGATACCGCCTGTCGAAGAATTTTAGCACTTGCTTTTTCTTCGATAGAATCAAAAATCTGATAATCATTTAGAATTGAAACAAATGATCCATCAGCAATAGATTCAATTGGAATAGCATTGTTGCGAATAACACTGGCTATCCTCTTTCCAAGTTCCGAGATGTGATATACTATCTTTTCATTATCGCTATTCATTGATTCCCCTGTGAAAGAATGAAGTAAACTCTCTAACCATTCTTTCTCAAGTGGGGTATTTTGGGGTGATGCTCTTTGAATATAGTCTGATGCGGACATCATGAGCACCTTATATTGATTGCTGACATCAACACTTTCCTTTTCTGCAAACCTTGTGAGCAAAAAATCCGGACCATCTTTCTTAGCCCATCCTTCAAAAGACAATAGAAGGTTTTTATAAATATGTTCGACCTCCTTTCGTTTCATGAAATAAAGAAACACGTTTTCGTTCGTTAGTCTCTCGTTAATTTTAAGGTTTGTTGCCATTGGAAGAAGATACGAATCTCGTTTTGAGAAATCGATCACGTGTCCCATACCTTGATAGCACTTGATGAAATCGATGAAGAGCACAAGTAGCACCTTATATGAAATTTCAACATCCTTTCCGTTGGGTTGTGGCATATGAATCTCTGCATTTATAACCCCACACAAGTTATTGTTGGCCATAATTGTATTGTAGACGGAAACCATTTCAGTATAGACGTGCTGTAAGCCAGAAAACGCATCGTCTGAAGGCTTTTCAACTCTAGATCTTGTGGCGTTTTCCATCATTATTTCAACTTTTGTCTTGGGAGCTGATGAGAGTTGAGTCTTGATTGATTTAAATGCCTTCTTGATGTTATCAGTAACAGATGCGGTGCCTGAAACCACTTCCAATCCAACTGGAGCTATCTCTGCTTTATAAAATGAATAATAAGCGGTTGATGGGTTATTCTTGTATCTAAGATCCGGCCCACCAGTGACTCGGCTATGTAGCCACGTGCGGTATGCAACCGATGCATCATTGGCATCAAACCAAGGACTTAAAGGCTCCGAAAATGAACTATTAGTAACCTTAAATTGTTGGTAATCAAATATATGGAATGAGTTATCCGGGGAATAACGTCTTAACACTATAACAAAGGAAGGGTAAAAGAATGATTCCACCTTGCAATCTGCTATCATAGGGACCTCACAGGGTTTTCCATTTATGTGAATATCACAGAAAGAGTCTTGAGCAATATCAGTTAACACATGACTGCCATTCCAAATCTTTGCTGATGATGTGTTTGTAAGATATGATGAGAAGTCTTCAAATCTCTGCATTGTTTCGTCTTCTTCGGAAAAATCAATCTCACCTCCACTAGCAGATATGTTATCAATAAGCTGACTAACTGCATCAATTTCACTCTGATCCGCATAATCATGAATGGCCAAAAGCTTTGCTTTTAGATAACACAACTTCATCCCGACATCTGCATTACCCCTTATCGACTCTATAACCGATATTAATTCTGCATTTGACTCATTATCTTTTTGATTATCAATGGACGCAAGAACGGTGGCCGTCTCTTCTTGAATCCTTGCTAAGAAAAAATCATCTGCATCATTTATGGACTTAAAAACAGGACGAAGATTCCATTGTTTATCTATGAGCACTTCACATCCATCCATAACTCCAGCTAATCTTAGCTGTGTAATTATGAATTTAACCCTTTCATAAGACAGTGAGTGTTTTTTTGCGAACCTCTTGTGATCAAACCCCTTATTTTTGACAGCCTCCTTGGCAGCTATGGTAAAAAGAGGATCTGCTTTAGTTTTCTTGGTCCATCCTATAAATAACCATTTACAAAGGAGAAAGAGACCAAATAGCACTAGCCCTATTCCGGCGGCTATGGCAACGTACATCAATACTGACCCCAAAATGACAAGGATTACTACAATGGCAATCAATCCTTCTATGCCGCCTCCTTTCATAGATACATGCAGTTTTTATGTTAGTCAAACTATTCTTTTTCCTTATTATTGTTATTTTTGAGCGATTTATTTGTCTTTTCTGCCCTAAGCTCATCCAGGTAACTCGCTGTTATAACACCTGAGGGTAAGGCGATAACAGCAACTCCAAATAGTGAGGAAAGCATACTAACACATCGGCCAATATCAGTTACAGGAATCATATCGCCATAACCTACAGTTGTCAAAGTGACTGTAGCCCAGTAAAGAGCATCAAAGAAATCTTCAAATGTAGTCGCTCCTGTCACTGGGTTAATGTGAGGCTCGGCATTAAACATAATGAGGGCTGTAAGAAACACATAGAACACGGCAATTCCAAGAACTGTAAGGAGCACACCTTTCTCTTTGCGAATCACTTTCCCCAGGGTTTGAATCTTATCTGAGTAACGTACAAACTTGAAAAGACGGAGAATACGGAGTAGACGAGTAACCCTGAAAATCTTGAATCCACGGCCCAGTACACTTAATCCAGGCAAAATAGACAACAGGTCTATGATGGCCCAACCCGAAAATGGATAGAAGACAAATGACCAGCCTTTTTTTTGTAAGCGGTAATCGGCCGTAAACCATCGAAGTAAATAATCGATGATGAAAATGGCTACAGTAACCTGTTCTATCACCCGGAAAGACTGCGTCTCCTCAACAAACATCAGTGGGACAATGCTCACAGCAATGGCAAGCAGCATGAAGATGTCGTAAACGAGACTTAATTTATTTCCGTCATGAGATAGCTCTATAATCTCATATATTTTTCTTCTCATATCTTTAGCCATTAAGGAATTAGTTCTTTCCCATCCCACCTTTTATGTAAGCCCAGACGCCGGCATATTTCGGATGTATTTGGACAGTATTCTCTCCCGCCCATACAGCATCCTGCACCTCTTTCTCCAATTCTGGGTCATTCACAAAAGAAGAAAGATAATTTGCTTCACGTATAGATAGATGAAATGGATCCGGGTTTAAGTCTCCACTATCAAAGGCAGAGACTCGTCCTCGGGAAGAATACCCGGTATTTGCACTCGAGGATGCCGAGGCACTTAATGGGAACGAAACTCTGGAAGAGGGAGCAGAGACTGTATCTGGCTCCTTTATTTCTGCAATTCTTTTCAAGAAAACTGTGCGCTGTGAGTTTAGTGCTATCAAAGAACGAGAACTACTAGCCAACGGAGAGTAGTTCTCTCCGATGGTGATGTAGAAGACAGGGTCAAATTGCCAGTTTCTTTTGACGAGGTCGTTGAAGTCATCTCGCGGGAAATCCACCCAAATTAGACCGAGTTTCTTACCCTCATCCCATACAGTGACAGAGATATTTTCAATATTGGTAGAGACATCGAAGAACTTGCTTGCTATATAGTACGGCAAACCATAGATGCACAACTTGAAATCAGTGTCCTGTTCTTTAGCAGTCTTGTTCTTTATTGATACTTTTCCGCTGGCAAGCATTGTCGCCTTTTGGAACGGAATGGGTATAGAGGTAGGGACCTCAACTTCGACATCTAATTGCTTCTTCTGTTTTGAATAGGTATAATCCAGTTCGATATCGAATGGTAAATGAATGTCACTCAATCTCTTTCGAATCTCAGCATCTACGAAACGTGTGGGACCGGAAAGTATGTTTTCGAGTTCCTCCTTCTTGTCAGTGTACTCTTTGAAGTATATGAAATTCTGTTTCTCAGCGTTTTGAGCCTGTATCGCGTCGTGATAATCGGAAAGTTCCTGCCACGTTTTAAGGCGCTGGTCCAAAGCATCCTGGAGATGTGCATTCACATACTCCTCAATTTGTTTCGTGTTCTTTCCGAACGTCTTGAAATACAGCTGACAGGCCTCATATTCCAGCTCGGCGCGTATCTCTGCTTTCGTTGGTTGTTTTACAGCAAAGGGCTTATTGGTATATTTCTGAAGGATAAGCTTGTCAAGAGTGTTTTCAATCGACACCCTCGATCTGGATGGAGATAGACGATAGTTGAGGTGAGTAAAATCGAATGTTTGCTGGTCGTAAGCTTCCCGCATTTTCTCTGACAATTTCTGAACCGTCGGCTTATACTGATATGCGCGACGGGCGCTATTGACATACTCCGAATACTCAGAGCCGTTAGCCATCAGCGTATATGTCCCATCAGGATCAAGACGAACGGTTGCTTTCCCGTAGTTAAACTGGAAGCTATCCCTCAGTGGGACAATATCGTACTTTACACTTTGCCTGATTGAATATTTACCCATCTCCTATATGCTTATTTGTGATAATAGATTCATAATGAACCAGCAATCTAATCCTTGGAAAACAATTCTCTTCGAGGTCGCCCCCTCTTTCTGGACCTCTATTCCGTCGGAATAAGGCACCAATCCCACAATCTTCTTAAAGGGAATCTTGACGCTCTTGGCCTGGGAGTAGAAAATAATATTCTGATTGGTGATAATCAGCTGACCAATCCCAACCTTATCCATATAACTATGCTCAATAGGCTTTCCACGGGATTGCCCCGTCCGGTAATATACCCCTTTCATTACTTTGAAGCTGAACCCACCATGATGTCCCACAAATTCTTTCTCCACCTTCTCCTGATAGTATGTCACGTTGCCATATATCCACAAAGCGGATTCGTTACGTCCCAAAATTACAGGAACCGGTAAAGGATTAGCTGGCACCGAACCACGTTGAATATCCTTCAATACGGCAGCTTGCGCCAATTTCTCAATCTGTGAATTCTGATATTGCGCGGGCAGTTGATTGATGGGGATACCGAAATATTGGACGTATTCATCTACTTGACGCTGCTCGTTATCCGTTATGATGCCATCTTTGAGGAAGTTTTCAGCGGCCTTATCCAGCACATCAATGTGCGTTTGCTCTACCTGCTGAGAGGTTAAATGAAACTCGTGGGCGATACGCTCTGCCAACTGCTTGACCTTCTGGATTGGGGTCCCTGCAGCAAAGAATGAGACCAAATGGTAGCGCACAAACTTCTCGCCAAAGGTGTCGAGAATATGGGTGCTATTCAGCGCATCATATCGAAGACCGATATTCGTAACAAACTCTTTTATATGTTGATAGAGGTTTGCGGCATTTTGCCGTTTCAAAGTAGAAGACAAGGCTTGTAGACAGTTCTGGGCAGTAGAAACGACATCTTCATCCGTAACGTAATTCTGAATCCGCAGCGTCTCTATCTCAGACTTCAAAACAGCAAAAGCAATCTTGGAGTCGAAGTAATCTTTGATGTAACGCGACAGGGATGACAGACCTTCGTTGTGTTTGTTCTCACATTCGGCGTGTTTGTTAGAGAAGAGGCCCGTACTCTTCCCGCAATACTTACAAGTTCCCATAGGCAAATGGTTTAAGTCCCACATACGGTTCGGACGACGTGGCAAAAGAACCGCAACATTTCTTCCTTAACGCACATTCTTCACAACACGGCTGATACTTCACTTTCCAATCGGAAATGCTTTGTTCTGCGAACTGATGGTACGCTTTAGGAAGTAGGCATAATGGAATATTATAGATGGCGGTATCTATGTCCCAATCGTACAGGCGTTGAACAGCTTCCGTCAGTTCCGGAATGTATTCGCGCGGTTCTATCCATATCTTGTCAAGATTCCGTACGGCCAAACCAGTTTTCTCCATCCCCATGAAAGCCACCCAATTCACGAAAGGAAGGTTCTTGCTTATAAATTCGCTCATTAGTGGAAGTCTGGAGTAGTTGAGGCGGTTCAGGACTATCCTCAACTCTATCTCTACCCCTTCACTGGCTAGTGTGTAAAGGCCAAGCATAGTCTCTTCATATGCCCCTTTTGCACCGGCAATCATATCGTGGTCCCCAGGATAATCAGAATGGAATGGGATTCCAACACAGACTTTGTCCCCTGCTATGGTTTTTAAGCGATGCGCAAAACCATGATTGGCAAAAGCCCGGCCATTACTCAAAAGATGAATGCTGGTGTCTGGAAGACACTGCCGAATCTCTGCTATCAGTTCAAAGAGTTTATCCCCCAGCAAAGTGGGTTCTCCTCCAGAGATTCCAAGGACCTTCAACCCTTTGGGCGCTGTGCGTATCAAACGGATATTCTCTCTGAACAACCGGTCTATATCATCTTTATGCTTTGGAGGCTGGCAGCACATAATACAATGATTATTACATTGTTCCGTAACGAACAACGTATTATCATTGGAGTTTATGTCGAACCTTTTCCTCATACCAACCATCTTTTAAAGATAGGAAGGACTTCATCCTCTCTTTCGATGATGAGAGAGATGAGATACTCTATAATAGCCTTGTATTTCTTGCATAATAGCGACGCCGGACGATAGCCATAGGCATCTTTCTGTGTTGAGTAATTCCTGACAGGATCTGCTCCACAGTATGAACGGATTCCACAATCGGCACAGCCGGCCAGGCATTCATTGCACCAGACATTAGTAATAGCTCGTACTTTGGCTCCGTAAACAATATCTTGATAGTTGTCGTTAACAGAACCAAGTCGGAAAGCGTAGTCCTTGAACTCTGCCAGCATACGCGATTCATCAGAGGCATACACATAGCCATCATAGTTATAGACTAGGACGGAGTTGACGATACCTGCCGGAGACTGTAAATCAACGAACCCCGTACTGTAGGGCGTCAGCATCTTGCGAAGAACAATTGCGGCGAAGTCTTCCATAAACAAGATCCCAGCCTTATTAATCTCCAATATCCGCTCGAATGCCTTTTTATAGAACGTGATGAAGCGCTGTGTGTACACTTCCCAATTAACGGAGTCGGTTGCTAAACCATAAGGGTTCAGTGCTCGAAGGAAAATACTCTGGAAACCCAGTTTAACGTACTCATCCACAATCTCGACTGGATAGTTAAGCCCTTCGTTTGAGGTGGTCATCAACGCAGACACCTTTTCTTTCCCCAGTAACGACCGTGCTTTGTCAATGCCAGCCACGACTCTTTCATAGCTATCAACCTTACCCCGATTCTGGTTATGAAGGAATGCCGGTCCGTCCAAAGAAGTGGATATCAATACATTATATTCCTTGCATAAAGCCAGAACGCGATCCGTCAGATTCACACAATTAGTACAAAGGACGAACTTTAGTTGACGCTTTTGTTGTTGATTAAGGCTTGTCGCATAGGACATTCCATATTCAAGCAGTTCTGGGACCAAGGAAGGTTCGCCACCCTGAAACTCCATTGTCAGATAGGGAGAAGGTGATGAAAACATCAAATCCACAGAACGCTTCATCGTTTCCTTAGACATCGTGCAACCTAACATGTGCTCATCCTGACTTGATGCCTGGCAATAGATACAATTCTGATTGCAGCAAAGGGTCAGCACAAAAATGTGTAGCCCAGTGAAGTTGTCCAAAAAACGCTTCTTTTCCCTAAGTTTTTCGGCGTAAATATCCAATAAGGGCGGGTATTCGCCCTCATAGATAAAAAAATTGGATACCAGAGATTTATACAGGCCGTTCTTTGGTAAAGTCCTAGAAACAATCTGCTCTACGGTTCCTTCTGGAGATATGAGCATATCCCCAGCCTCATTTACGAGGACTTCTTTACCCTTGATGCGGGAGAAATTGAACGGGAGCAGGTTATACATATGGTGATTTATTCGCTTGATTCAGTATAATCGGCGAAGGCTTTTGCGTAAATAATAGTCCTGATATCTTTTGTCTCCTCTTCTATGAGACAACGCAATTTGAAGTCATTGAGTGTGTTGATAATCTCCTTCCTGACTGACTCCTCCGATCCTACTTCATGTCCAACAGGCAGCACCTCCAAAATCTCGCCCTGTCCATCTATGCTACGGAGAATCGTATATCTGTCAGCAAGGGCATAAACACTCTTGCTGATACACGAATCGGAGTACACCTTTCTATCTATTCTGAGTATCATTTAGCTAAATCTTTCAGTTTTGTAACGGTAGGGATATCCGTAGTCCCGGTAACAGTCAGATTATTATATGCCTGGAATAATTCCAAAGCGCGCTTTATGTCAGCTGTGAATATGTAATGATTTCCGTTCTTCGATAGTTTGGACGGATCTGGAGCGAATCCAGCAGCTGTAAGTAGGCGAACAAGTTCATCTACATCAAAGCCTTTTTCAGATAATGCTAAATCTCTAACTCCTAATTGAATAGTAGTATTTTGATTTTTCCATGTCCGGAGTTTAGTTATAGTCTGTTGATCCGTCGTGCCGGTGACCGATAATGAAGCATCCTTTTGGAAATTCATCAAAGCATTCCGGACATCATCATTAAATAACCAATAACCGTTTTGCTTCTTAGGCACACCAACTCTTAAATACAGATTGAGTTCAAGCAAGTTGATAAGTTCTTCCATATCGGCTCCATATAACCCTTTTTTCAAAACACGATCCCCTAATACATAATTCGCGATTGTTTTCTTTGGACTCGGTGCAGAATACAGCGAATTAACCGATGAACGTGAAGTTGAAGAGCCAGAGGACCTTGTAGTTGAGGATCCTCCTCCGCTATATGAGCTTGACCTGTGAGAAGTATGAGAATAGTGACTTCCACTGTTGCCAGAACGGTGAGAAGAATGAGAGCTATGTGATCGATGTGAACGGTGGTCAGCAATTACGCTAATATCACCGTTCTTGCGTACAGTAAGCACGTCCTTGAAGGACCGCCTAGCAAGTCCCCTAATGAACTTGTCGCCTTTATCCGGGAGCTTAATATCCGGGAGGGCGGTTTCCAGGTTCTCTGCCGCTGTTGCATTCTGATGCAGGAAGGATGCTGCGGCAGTTAGTAATAGAGACCTTAATATGAGCTTGGATTTATCGTTCATTTTGCGGCGGATTTATTTTTGATGAAGTTGAGCCAGTAGTTGGACGGATCAACTGTCAACAGATAATCTATGCGTGTAAGGACCTCGTTTGATGGCATCCCTTTATTCTTGGAAATCGCGTTCACGAAACCATCCATCTCTGCCGTAAGCAGCATTTCACACTTTGCCGAAAGGTCGGTCTTCATAGCGGTCAACCTCTTTGCCAACTTATCATCAAAGGAGCAATCAATACCCGCTAGCATAGCGTTCAGAACCTTTTGCGCCTCATAGTAGTCTTTCTTGTCGTAAAGAGGTTGAGCCTTATTCAAATACTCATAGACAAGGCCGGATGTTGCTTTCTGGACACCTGTTTTGGCGATTCCCTTGTATTTGGATTGCTTATACGACTCCTTGTAGGAATCTCCCGTCAATTTATAAACATCAGCGGCGGCCAGATAATCCTTTGCTTGGAATAGACTGTCAGCTCGGGCTATTCCGTTGTTGAATTCCGTTACAGCATCTTTTGCGCCTAGGAAAGACACAAGATTTGACACTAGTATGATGACAGCTAACGCTGGTGCTGCTATTACAGCAAACAGTCCTGCCCGTTGAGGCCCCACCGGATGGGAGTGCTCATCTAGAACTTTCTGCTTCTCGTTTGCACACCATGAATCCAAATCCTGTCTCAATTCTTGGCCCAGTATCCAAATCTTCTGCTCCAAGAGATACAACTGGTTTTGCGCGTTGACTGGGAAATAGCCAGAAGGTCTCCTAAATAGCTTACCTTCAGGAACAACTACGGAAGATTGAAGTAGAGATAAATACTCTTTTTGGAGTCTTTGGAGCTCGGAAGCATAATCTGTTGGTGCTGTTGAAGTGGATGGCTTCGGTGCCTCTCCATTCTTGCGGATGGAAGATTCCGGCAACATATCTGCCCCATATGCAATGGAATCGCAGATGTAAAGGACTTCGGCGCTGTCGTAGTTGGAGTGGGTTGTCAAGAAATCATCTAAAAAAACGCCGACCTCCGACTGCCAGTCCGTGTCTGGGTTATTCTTACAAGCGAGCAATAACTTGCCATACCCTTTGGTCTGGAGGTCTTTAACTATTGTGTGCTCATTCGACAATTTGTCAAATGCGCCATAATCTGACAGTATATACACCAAACGGAGATCTTCCAGAATCTCCTGGCCGTGTTTTTCAACGACCTGCCTAATGGTTGTATGTAATGCGGAATCACTCAAATCAATTCCTCCTTTAATTTACTCAACTGTTTTTCCAAGACTGCAATGCTCTGTTCGACCCTTTGAATATCAGTCAAAACATAATTGTACTCTATTGTGTTTTGTTGACTAGCATCCTTGACCGGCTCCAAGCAATCTCTTTTCTCAATAAGCGAATCCTTTTGGCTGTTGGCATTGCTAAGTTTGGCATCTATACGGTTGATTTGCCACTGCAATAAGTTAGCACGCGCGTTTTGAAGCTCCTTGAAATCGATAAGTGCGGCTACAGACATATCATCCTTACTCCCAATCTTACTCAATTTGGGAAGGTCTTCCTTAAGGGATTGGAGCGCATTTTCCCGGCCATCCTTGCCTGAGCCAAGCATTTTCGCTATCTGGATATAGAAGTTGACCATATTCTCCGTTTCCCCAAAGGAATCATCTATGCCATCCGATCCGAGGAAAATTGCTGCCGGGCGGGATGTTCTGCCACCATAGCAATATCGGAATTCATCAATGGCGTCAGAATCACATAGTGATGTGGTTTTGTTTAGGAAACACTTGTCGTCCCACGGGATTGGTTCCCTCCAGGCGCCATCGGCATCGAATGAAATGCACTTCCCATCTCCAATATGGAAGGCAAACCAATACTTCTGTGAAGCCACTACTGCCATCAGCGTACAGCCGTATGTCTTCTCCAGATTGTCAAGGTATGCGGATGTATATTTCTCCGGAACGGTAGCAAGTTCCTGTTCTGTCAAAGGATTATTGGCAGCGTGTTCCTCAATGGCCATATGCCAACATGCAATGATAGACTTGAAAAGTTGACGGAAAGATTCATCTACCTTCGTCTCCTTTTCTAGATTACCCTTCGCCCTTTGCGTCGTAAGCGCCTCAACTTGGGTGAATTCGGATGCCTCAAGAATCTTTGCTACGGTGCCAAAGTCTTTTAGCAGCGTTTTAATTTGCTTCAAGGATACCTCAGCCGCAAACTTAGCTCCGACATCACTCCTGAAATAGCGTTCTCCGCCGTGGCCGTCGCAGACGATAGCAATTGAAACGCCTTTTTTACTCTCGTCCAAGGCATAGTCCTGGCAAACCTTATCTACTAAGATATGGCTTTCACCCTGACAAAAAGTCGAGAAACTATTCATCGCATCCAAATTAAAAAAAGTGCGAATATTGTTCTCAATTCCCATAAACCTTGGAGATTATAAATTGTCTGTCTGGCACTTAATTTAGTCCCAATCGTCGTAGGTGGAAGTGTCAACGGATGTGGCAACTTCAGCGCCATTGATATCCTGGATTGCGTCTTTGATTTCCTCAACAACCTGTTCTTGCTTGGTAGCATCACCGGCAGAACTGCTTTTGCTTCCAATCTGGGAAGAAGTAACAGCGACGATACGAATTATCTGCTTTAGCGCATCAATATTGTGAACGGTGAAGACTGCTTCATTAGAGCCGGTAAACTGTTCCAGAACGGATTTGTCCGCATCCTCGCCAATAGCGATGGCCACTTTGATGGACGCCTTAAACCAGTTGTTTCCCTTGAGCTTTGCAAGGCCCGCCTGGAAATTGTCGGTAGGGCCTCCGTCGGATAGCAGAATGATTGCTGGGGCATAAGAACCGCTGGCGGCCTGCATGTACCCACTACGAGAAAGTTTTGAACTCAGTTCCTCGCAAGCAGCCCCCAAAGACGTCAACCCACTGGCCTGGACATCCTGCCAGACAAATTCAGATGCTAGCTTAGGCTCACTGTAAAGCCAGTTGCAACCATTGGAGAATTCCAAAGCTGCTACTTTGATTTCAGCATCAGGATTGGTCTGAGAAATTTCTTCCAACATCGGAAGAACATTTACAACAGCATCGTTCACTGCTCCAATCTTATTCCCCATCATACTGCCAGAGGTGTCAATCATGAAGAAGAGCGTCATCGTTCTGCGAGGTACGCTTACAACATCGTCTAAAAGTCCCATAATATTAGCGTTTAATTAATTATCCTTCAACTATTTGTCCCTTATTCCCTCCTACAAATGAAATTACTAGCCCATTTTTGACTGGACAGAATTCATTCGGGTTAACTGATTTAATTTTACCACTCGGAGTTTCAACAGTCCAAGCCTCCGGAGAGATGTTCTTGATAAGGAGTTTCCCATCATTGGTGTTTTCTACTACCTGACAATCGGGAATGTTATCGTGGTCAATGTACAATTTGGTTCCCTTGGTCAGAATCTGTTTCCTCGTTCCCAAGAGAAGGTACTTCGACACATCAATATCCCTCCCACAGTTAATGCACTTATGCTCAGGCCCCTCAATTTCAACAAAGGTTTCTTCCTTGCAATGCGGGCAAACCACCAATTCGTCCCTAATCCCGGCAATCACTTTTTCCCACTGGGATTCAATCAGACGAGTTTGTGGATTCTTCAACTTCTCCTGGCTAAACTGTTCCGTAAAGACTTCCCGGAGTTTAGCCGGGAACACCCCCCAGCGCTTAATCACGTTCTGGTGAATTCCTCTAACAGGCCGGTTGCTTCGGTCATTAGGGTCAAATATAAATGTAGCCTCGCTTCCGTAGAATTTCTTTTCGAAGGATTCCGTCATGCAAGGACAAGAGACCACTTTTGCGCCTTCAAATGGGTGGTTGGCATAGAAAAGCATAAACAGAATAACCGAAAGAGAAAAACGGTCACTGTACTTGTTGGGCATTTTACCTCCCACAATCTCTGGTGCCATATAGCGCGCCTTCCCCAGGATTCCGGAACGTTCCCCTTCGGGCATCACATTATCATTATCACAAATTAAGACATCGCCCGTATAGGGATCAATGAAGAAGTTCCCATCATTGAGATCCTGATAACTGTATCCGAAACGGTGGAGCATCATAAAGCCATTGCAGATCTTCATCGCAGCAGCCAGCATTGCGGTAAAGGACTTGAATGTCACCTTGGCCAGGAGGAAATTACCAAACTCGTAATAATTCTTAGGCCTCAACGCCATGACATAGCCATAGCTACCATTCTGGCGGGCAGTAACATGCTCAGGCCATAGAAAAGCCTCTGACGGAGCGCCGGTCCTGATATTGTTGAGGAGGTTTTTGTAAAAAGCCTCTCCAGGCGGATTGAGATACCATTTAAGCGCCTTCTGTTCGCCATTGAGGTCAACCAGATATACGATACCCTGACCGCCACGGCCAAGTTCCTTGATTATCGTCACATAACCCGCATTCGCCAGGTTAACCCTTTCTCCAGATTTCAGTTCTAACATTGCTCAGTTCTATTAATAACCTCCACCTTTAAGGTCAATCTTTTCAACACGTTCAAGCGTACCAGATTGTCCACAATTGGGGCAAGTAACCCTTGATTGACCGTGATAACATACTATTTTGCCACACTGGCAAATAAAAAAACGCTTCTCGCCACAATAAGGACACCCCGGATACTCATCATCCAAAGAAATCGAACCAGTTACATTTTTCGAATCGTATCCTTCCTTTTTGCCATTGTCCTTGTCTATCTTGAAAGCCCAAACGAAACGGTACTGCTCCCATCCATCCTCATCCACGGTGATACCAAAATACCGCTTAGTTTCATCGCAGACAGCCATTATTGCAAAGGCTCGTTCGCTTAACTTTCTCATCCGCATAAAATTGGTTATAGTTACTTTAGCCTACAAAGATACCTTTTTTTTTGGTCGATAATCATACATTCTAATACATACAATTACATTTAAATTGCGATTGTTCCACCTATTTAGTAAATTTGACCCGTTGGCGGAATTAAATAGTTAGCAAAATGTATAACAAAAAAGTTGCATATATCGCAGATTTTTAGTAACTTAGAGTATTCAATCTTTAAGTTATACAATCTCGTTATGTGCAACTTGTACACAAAGTTCGTCAAATTTCTGGAGATATGCAAGGATTTCTCCAAAGATTTAGTTACAGAGTCCGGAAATGTTCGATGTCCAGGCCCTGTGCCTCGTTTCTCTGATTTGGAAGTCATCGCATTTAGCATGGCTGCCGAGGCTGAGGAGATAGATAGTGAGAACTGGTTGTTTGAATCGAAGCTGAAGGAGCGCTGTTCTTCTATTCCCAACCTTATCTCCCGCCGTCAATTCAACGACCGTCGCAAGTTGGTTAGCGGTCTTTGTGAGCAGATACGCAGCCGCATTGCCAACCGTATCGATTGTGGCGAGGATTACTTCTGCATAGACTCAAAGCCAATAGAAGTGTGCCGTGTGGCTCGTGGTAAGAGATGTAAGATGGGACGTACAGGCGACTTCCACAAAGCCCCTGACTTCGGTTACTGTGCATCACAAGCCTGTTACTTCTTCGGATATAAACTTCACGCACTCTGTGGCTTAAGCGGTGTCATACATTCATACGACCTGTCCAAGGCGAGTGTTCACGACATCAACTATCTGAATGACATCAAGCCGCTTTACCACGATTGTAGCATATTCGGAGACAAGGGATATATCGGAGCGGAAATCCAGCTTGACCTCTTCGAGACGGCAAACATCAGGCTTGAGTGTCCCTACAGACACAATCAAAAGAACTGGAAGCCGACCTTCATTCCTCTTGCAAAGGCAAGAAAGAGGGTTGAAACGATCTTCTCACAACTTACTGACCAGTTCCTCGTCATCAGGAACTACGCCAAGGAAACCTGCGGTCTTTTTGCCCGAATAGTGGGCAAAGTCAGTGCAATGACCGCATTACAATACATCAATTACATTAACAACAAACCCATAGGCAGGATAAATATGCACTGATTTAATTCCGCCAACGGGTTAAATTTGCGATATGTACAATAAGCCCCATATCAAATCTGTATTGATTCCAATGCTTCTTCTCTTGTTCTGCGTGATGCAAGCTGTAGATAGTCATGCACAGAATAAGGGACAGAAGTCTTCATATAAGATGGAAATCCCCATTTATGAAAAGGTGCCATACAAACAACATATAGTACATAGCGGATTTGAACTCCTTTTTAATGAGAATACAAGAATCCCGGAATGGGCTGCTTATGAGTTGACAGCAGAAGAAGTTCCTGGAACGGCACCAAGAGGGAGGCATTTTGACATCGATCCGGATGTACGTGGCATTCAGGCCAACAATGATGATTATAGGAACTCAGGTTGGGATAGAGGTCATATGGTCCCTGCAGGTGATATGAAGTTGGATGACCAGATGATGCGCGAGAGTTTCTATTTCTCCAATATCTGCCCACAAAATAGAAACCTCAACGGCGGTGACTGGAAAACGCTCGAAGTATTATGTCGTATCTATGCACAGAAATACGGCAAGATTTTCATTGTATGCGGCCCTATTGTCGGAAACAATATGTTCGGGCGCCTTGGCCCCCATCAGGTCGTCATACCTGATGCTTTTTATAAGGTTCTCCTAGTGGAGACAAAAAGCGGCTACGAGTCCATCGGGTTTATCATGAATAATGAGGCAGGACATAAGCCCCTTATTACATATGTGAAGACCGTAGATGAAGTGGAAGAAATCACGGGACTTGATTTTTTTTCATTGTTACCGGATAAAGTTGAAAGAAGAGTTGAATCGACTTACAATCTATCTATTTGGAATCTGTAACAACCAAAACAAGTAATCTTGGGGTTATGATTATCCCCGACCAAAGCCGGGGATAACGAAATGGAGTTTTTTGTCATGCTCAGAACGACAAAGATTCCCGGTCAAGCCGGGAATGACAAAGAAACATGCCGGATTACCGCCTTCGTAAATAATCTACAATCCCATCTACATGCAGCGCCACTATTGCCTTCTTCCCTACCTCGGAGAGCAGGAACTGGTAGTCGGGAAACGCGTCCATGAAGAGGTTTTCCGTGAGAACGACCGGACAGTATGTGTGCTTCAGCAGGTATAACGGTGCCTCGAAGTCCGGGTCTCCGTCGGAGTAGTCCATCTGGACCTTGTGGCCGGGCAGGTGGTTCTGCGCTGCACGGTAAAGACAGGTTGCAAATTTGTCAGCTTCCATGACGTGGATGGAGAGCCAGGGGCGCTCGGAGACTTTCTCTTTCCAGGTGCCGTAGGCATTGGCATCCGGGAAAGCAACCACCTTGCAGCCCTCAAGGACATCTACGCGGTCGTTGAGTTGTCCTTTGCCGCCGGTGGCCAGCCAGTTGCATTCGGGCATTACGGCGGAGCCGATGATGGCGGTCTTCTCGGCCTCAACCAGAACAACGGGTTTGTCCGGGTACTTGGTGAGCAGGAGCTCTCCGAAAAGGCATTGCTTGAGTTCCCTCTTCTCCGGGAGCTGCTTTTTTAGGAGGGGGTGTGCCCAGGTGATGCGACCGGGCTGGGATTCATCTTTGATGCGCTTTCCGGTATCTGGATTGTACTTCATAATCTTGCCGGTACAGCATCGGCCTTGGATGTCCAGTTGGTAGAAGATGACATCGCCGGACTTGGTGACGCCAATGAGGTAGTCGGCAATCACGCGGAGGATGGTGTCGGTGTCAAAGAGCTTGGTGAGGAAACGGAGGAAGTCGCTGAGTGGATAGGTCCAGAAGTGGCTGGACCTTATCCGGGGCGCTTATACAGAAAACATCGTCACGGAACTCAAACTGGGCACGGAGAAGCCGCCGATGCCCTTCTCCGATGCCCGCCTGCTGAGCTATCTCCAGCACACTTACTGGTTCCTGCCCTCCGTAGCCGCCTGCCGGACCATGGCCAAACTGCTGAAGAAGCGCTCCAATCGCTTCTATGACGAATACAAGGTTATCGTGGCTGCCGGCCATGAGGCCGGAATGGGGGCCCATGCCGTGGAACCTGTTTATAACGCAATGGAAGATCCGCAGGACACCAAGACCATCACGCTCTCCTGCGGCAAACTCTCAACCGGCGTTACTGTGAAGCCCTGGACGGGCATTATGATGCTCCGTAACACCACGTCCCCGGAAACCTACTTTCAGGCAGCCTTCCGCGTCCAGTCGCCCTGGACTACAAAAGATGAATCCGGTGACGAAGTCATCCTGAAACCCCTCTGCTACGTATTTGACTTCGCCCCCAACCGGGCACTGCGTCAGGTAGAAGAGTACAGCTGCCAGCTCAATGTACAGGAATCCAATCCGGAGAAGAAGGTGGAGCAGTTCATCAGGTTCCTGCCCATTCTGGCTTTCGATGGCTCCTCCATGAAGGAAATCGATGCCGCCGGTGTGCTTGATATGGCTATGAGCGGCACCACGGCCACACTCCTGGCCCGCCGCTGGGAGAGCGCCGTCCTGGTAAACGTGGACAATGCCACCCTGCAGCGCCTGATGAACAATCCGGAAGCGATGAAGTCCCTGATGAACATCGAGGGGTTCCACAACCTGAATTCCGATATCGAGACCATCATCAACAAATCCGAGCACGTCAAAAACACCAAGAAGGAGAAAGGCGAAGACCTTTCCCAGAAAGAAAAGAAGCAACTCACCGAGGAAGAGAAAGAGTACAAGAGCAAACGCAAGGAAATCCAGGAGAAACTGATCAAGTTTGCCACTCGCATTCCGGTCTTTATGTATCTCACCGACTACCGTGAGTACTGCCTCAAAGACGTTATCGAGCAGCTGGAGCCGGACCTCTTCCGAAAGGTCACCGGCCTCACCCTCAAGGATTTCAGCCTGCTCGTGAGCCTTGGCGTCTTCAACAGCGAACTGATGAACGACGCCGTCTATAAGTTCAAGCGATACGAAGACTCCTCCCTGGAATACACCGGCATCGACAAACACACCGGCACCGTCATCGGCCTGTGGGACACCGCCATCGATACGGCTGCAAGGAGTGAAATTTCTCCGCTTGCTTCGCTCGGTCGTAATGACAAGGATGAAACCGTCACTCCGGGCAGAGTCGAGGAATCCCCCTGGGAGCACCTCCAAGTCGGAGATTCCGTCATCCACAAGAGCCTCGGTCCGGGCTCGGTCATGGCCCTGGATGAAAAATATCTGATTGTGAGATTTCCCGACCGGGAATCCAAATTCCTCTATCCAGGGGCTTTCGAAACTGGCTACCTGTCGGTGGACTGAGAAATATCCCGCAAGGCTATTTCCTTTTTCTCACTGGCGATGCGCTTGCGATAGCGGTCTTTGGCCAGCTGCTGCATGTCGCGCACTTCGTCGCGTTCATCGACGATTTCGTTGCCCAGGATGGTCTCAATGACATCTTCAAGAGTAAGAATACCTTGAAAAGAGCCATATTCGTCGATAACCACGCTGATGGGCTCGTCCTTGGAAATCATCTCGTCCCAGATGACATCCAGGGTGGCGTCTTCCCGGAAGGAGGGGATATCGCGCCGAATGTCGCCCAAAGTCACGTCAAACTTGTCTTCGGCAATCAGTTGCAGAGCCTCCATGCGGAGAATGTAGCCGGTGATGTACTCGTCGTTGTCTGCATAGACGGGGATGCGGCTGTGATGCAGGTAGCGTTTGTCTTTGTAGAAACGCTTGAGAGTCATTGCTTCCGGGGCAATAGCCGCCACGACGCGCGGGGTCATGGCATCGCTGGCACAGACTTCATCGAGTGAAATAATATTCTGAATGACTTCATTTTCGTCCTCGTCCAGCTCGCCGGCTTCCTCGGCCACATCGGCCAAGGCTCCGACTTCGTCGCGCGAAACGGCAGTGGCGGCTTCGTCGGGGGTGATGCGCTTCTGGAGCCATTCCACTCCTATGACGATGGGGTAGAGTATCAGAATCAGAGCCCGGACAGTATAGGCGGCGAAACCCATGAGGTGTCTCCACCGGGCCGTTCCGATGTTTTTGGGAATGATTTCCGCGAAGAGCAGAATCAGGATGGTCGTGATGATACTGACCAGGCCGAACCAGGCGGAACCGAATACCAGGGTCGCCTGACGGCCCACTCCGGCTGCCCCTATGGTGTTGGCTATCGTATTCAGAGTGAGGATGGCGGCCAGGGGGCGGGAAGTGTCGTTCTTGTATTTTTTCATCAGCGTGGCCGGCTTGTAGCCTTCTTCCTCACGCATGGTGATATACGAAATGGGAGTACTCATCAGCGTTGCCTCCAGCACAGAGCAGAGGAACGAGATGAGCATGGCACCCGATAAAAAGATCAGCAGTAGTGTCATAATTTACAAAGACAGCGCAAAGTACGGGAAAATAAATGTAATGGCAAAAAAATTTGATTTTACACTCTATAAACACTAATTTTGCGGTCGCAAAAAAGCTTGCGAAAATAATCCGTAACTAATGAAAGAACAGGCAATTAGGAATATCGCCATTATCGCGCATGTCGACCATGGCAAGACAACCTTGGTCGACAAGATGCTGCTGGCCGGTAAATTGTTTCGTGAGAATGAGACAGCCGGCGAACTGATATTGGACAACAATGAACTGGAACGCGAGCGGGGCATCACGATTCTGTCGAAGAATGTGTCCATCAACTACAAAGGAGTAAAAATCAATATTATAGATACTCCGGGACATGCCGACTTCGGCGGTGAAGTGGAGCGTGTGCTCAACATGGCCGACGGAGTGCTGCTGCTCGTGGACGCCTTTGAGGGACCGATGCCCCAGACCCGTTTTGTGTTGCAGAAGGCTTTGGAAATAGGCCTGAAGCCTATCGTGGTCATCAACAAGGTAGACAAACCGAATTGCCGTCCGTCGGAAGTTCAGGAGGCCGTCTTCGATCTGATGTTCAATCTGGACGCCACCGAAGAACAGTTGGATTTTCCCACCGTCTATGGCTCGGCCAAGCGCGGCTGGATGTCGGACGACTGGCAGCATGAAACCAGCGACATCACTTACCTGCTGGATCAGATTATCGAACATATTCCGGCACCGGAGCGGCTGGAAGGCAGCCCGCAGATGCTGGTCACTTCGCTCGACTATTCCTCCTATGTGGGCCGCATTGCCATCGGCCGTGTCCATCGCGGTACTTTCCGAGAGGGGCAGGAGGTGACGCTGGTCAAGCGTGACGGAAGCATGCAAAAGTCCAAAATCAAGGAACTGCACGAGTTTGTCGGCTTCGGCCGTACACATTGTTCGGAAATCAGTTCAGGTGACATCTGCGCCATGGTGGGTATCGAGAATTTTGAGATCGGCGACACCATCGCCGACCCGGTGGTGCCGGAGGCACTGCCGCCGATTGCCATCGACGAACCGACCATGAGCATGGTCTTCACCATCAACAATTCGCCATTCTTCGGCCAGGACGGCAAGTATGTCACATCCAGGCACATTCATGAACGTTTGATGCGTGAGCTGGACAAGAACCTGGCCTTGCGCGTGGAAAAGGAGCCTGATTCGGATGTTTGGACAGTCTATGGCAGAGGGGTCTTGCATCTATCTGTTTTGATTGAGACCATGCGTCGCGAAGGCTACGAACTACAGGTCGGCCAGCCCCGGGTCATCATCAAGGAAATCGACGGAGTCAAGTGCGAGCCGGTCGAGGAAATGACCATTAATGTCACAGAAGAGGCTGCCAGTAAAATGATCGACGCTGTCACGCGCCGCAAGGGGGACCTGATGCAGATGGAGACTCAGAACGGCCGTGTCCACCTCGAATTCATGATACCTTCACGCGGTATCATCGGCCTGAGGAGCATGTTGCTTACCCTCTCGGCCGGTGAGGCGGTCATCGCCCACCGCTTCAAGGAATATCAGCCCTACAAGGGCGAAATCGAGCGCCGTGAGAACGGTTCGATGATTGCGGCCGAAACGGGGACGGCGGTCGCCTATGGCATGGATAAACTCCAGGACCGCGGTCGCTTCTTCATCTCTCCGGGCGAAGAGGTGTATGCCGGTCAGGTGGTCGGAGAACACAGCAAGGAAGGCGACCTGGTGGTCAATGTCAACAAAACCAAGAAACTGACCAATGTCCGTGCTTCGGGCACCGATGAAAAGGTCACTCTGCCGCCGCCTGTCATCTTTTCCCTTGAAGAGGCGCTCGAGTATATCAAGCAGGATGAATACGTGGAGGTGACTCCCAAGCACATGCGTATGCGCAAGATAGTCCTGGATGAAATCGAACGCAAGCGCATGGCCAACCGCCGCTCTTCTGCAGAATAGCGGACAAAAGCTTTTTCAGTGAACCAGGGATTTCCGGTATTCCATAGGTGACTGACCGGTGTTGTTCTTGAAATACCGGCTGAAGGAAGGCAGATCGGGGAATCCTAACTGCTCGCTGATGTCGGTCATGTTCAGATTGTTGTACCTGAGCAGCATTTTGGCCCTGACGACAATGACTTCCGCAATCCATTTGCTGGCATTGATACCGGTCTCATGAGTGATGATGCTGCCGAAGTATTTGGGTGAAAGATGGGCCAGGTCGGCATAGAACGAGACGTCGTGTGACTGGTCGTAGTATTTGTTCAGGGCCTCGTAGAAGGCATTGAAATACCGTTTTCCAGGCTTGGTTCTGTTATTCTCTTTTTCCGGCAGATAACTGTCCGTCATTTTTGTCAGAATATTCAGCAGGGACATGCAGCAGGTCTCTCTTTCCGGAATGTCGCTTTCCGAAATGGTCTTTATCAGAGAGAATACATGCTCGACAGCCTCGAACGACTCCTGGTCGAGGTGTAAGACAGGATTTTTCAGATAGAACTGGTGCTGCTGGTAGATACTGGTCTTCTTGATTTCCTCGGTGAGCCGCTGTGAAACGACAATCATGCTTGCCAGATAGTCTTCTGAGGTCTGGTTGGCGGTGATGATATGATTGGGGAAGAACACGGAGATATCATGCTGACCCATAGAAAAGCGGTTCATGTCATATTCCGTCTGTATGCTTCCCCTGCGACCAAGGCAGATAATCAGGAGGGGAGAAAGGTAGGGCTCACCATATACCGGCATATCAATCACATCATTGAAAACAGTGATGCCGTTTTTTTCTATCATTTCGGCATGAGAGGTGAAGAGGTTTCTTTTGCTTGCCATAATAATTCGCTTTTATGCGTTGGACAATTCTTTGTCGGCAAATGTAAGTATTTTATTCTCTGTTTTGTCAAATAAGTGGAGAATTGACAAATAATCGGCCCTAATTGTATTTGTTTACATGCGGTTTTGCGTGAATTTTGCAGCGGATAACACCAGACTATCCGCCAAAAAAGGCCACAGCATAACCTGACCTGATTGCCTAATCACTGAATAAACACTTTCTTGCCAAAACCAGCTTCTGGTACATCCGGTCACCGTGGCCTCACCCAATGGGTGGTTACGGTGACCGGTCCGGCCAGCCTGTAGAGAGGTCGTCATTGTCTCCGGAACTCCGAAGGGGTTATTCCTGTCTCTGTCTTGAAATACCGGCTGAAGGTGGTCTGATCCGGAAAACCGAGACTGTCGGCTATCTGTTGCATATTCATTTGCAGATCTTCGTGAAGCAACATTTTTGCCTTGAGTATCACATGTCTGCTGATCCAGTCTTTGGCATTGATACCTGTCTGTTGTTTAATGATGGACGAAAAATGCTTTGGTGTCAGGCAAAAAAGGCTGGCATAGTACCTGACTTCCCGATTTTCCTGATAGTGTTCTGTGATCGCCTGGTAAAACCGCGTAAACAGTTCCTGGCGCGGTGAAAGCGAGCGGGCGGACAACCCGTTCTCCCGTCGGTAGTCCTGCAGCATGATGGCCATGATGTGCAGCAGGCCATTGATCACCAGATCCTTTGGCGGGTGGCTTGACTTGGTGAGGTTGCGTAATACCTGCAACATATGCAGTAGGTTGTCAAACTGATCTTCTTCGAGATGGAAATGAGGTTGCCAGTTGTATTGGTAGAATTCAGTGAACAGTGAAGGTGCAATAGCCTTCATCTCATTTGTCAGTTTCGGGGTCATGGCCAGTAGGATGGCACGATAGTCGTCCGATGATTCATGCGGCAGGAGCGTATGGCCGGGTAGTACCACGGCGATATCGTGAGCTTCGAACCGGGTCGGCCGCATGTCGTAGTCGGTGCGGACCCAGCCTTGCAGGTTCAAAGTGACGGTGAGGTACGGCGAGATATAGGGGACATGATAGACGGGCATTTGGCGGATGTCGTCGAATACCATCAGCCCGCGTTCGTCGATACTGATGGACTGTGAAGTAAGCGGGTGTTTATGGGATTTGTTAGGCATTATTTCCTGTTTGTGCGCTCAAAAATACGATTATTTTGGCTAAAAGGGAGTGTTAAATGGATTTTTTGCACAATATTTCAGAATTATGACAGCTTCCCGTTGGGGCTGTGTTCAATACATTTGCGCCGCTTTATGACATCCCCATTGATCCAGCCTATGAACTCCCTTAGCGGCGGCAAAGATGATGGTGGCAGCCATTGTTGAGGGCAGTGTCCAAAAACGAAAAAAGTGTTATCTTTGTGCCTCTTGCCCGGTAGAAAACGCGGACGGTGGGTTTCAATTTAAGAATAAACGATGATTGACAGGTTATTAAAATTATTTCCCGAAGCCTTGGGCTGTCTGCTGGCCCTGCTGTTCTGCTGCTGCAGTGCAGACAGCGAAGCTGATGAAACTCAGGAAGCAGTGGTGGAGGAAGTCCCCGACGAGGACAGCGACGATCTGATGGCCAACACCACCTTCGACCGCACTGTCTCCGTAGTGTTTTCGACCGACGGCACGGCCACGGTGTCCAATGCCGGCTCTGATTTTGAGGTGGTTGTCAGCGGTAATGATGTCACCGTCACCAACAATGGCAGTGAAAATGTGATTTACGCATTGAGCGGTACCACCACGGACGGTTGCTTCAAACTGTACAGCAGCAAGAAGCAGGCTATCGCTCTGAACGGGGTCAGCATTACAAACAAAGACGGTGCCGCCATCAATAATCAGAGTAAAAAACGGACTTTTGTCACTGTGGAGGGCACCAACTATCTGACAGACGGGCCTTCTTACAATACCCCGGACGGCGAAGATGAAAAAGCTGCTTTTTTCAGCGAAGGCCAGCTGGTATTCAGCGGCAGCGGCAGTCTGACAGTCACCGCTTCAGGCGGCGCCGGCATTACCAGTGACGATTACCTTCGCTTCCTGTCTGCTCCGACTGTCACGGTACGTTCCAGCGCCGGTCACGGAATCCGCGGCAAAGAGGCTGTCATCATCGCCTCCGGAACGATAGAGGTTTCCAGCTCAGCGGCCATGAAGAAAGGTATTGCTTCGGACGGTAAGGTGACGATTATGGACGGCACGGTGACGGCTTCCGTCAGCGGCGCTGCCGCCTACGACAGTGACGATGCTGAATACAAGGGCGCTGCCGGTATCAAAGCCGATGTTACATTCAGAATGACAGGCGGACAACTGACGGTTGTCAGTACAGGCAGCGGCGGCAAAGGTATCAAGGTGGGCTCCTCGTCAACGACGGGGACAGGCTATTTTGAAGGAGGTACGGTGAATGTCAAGGTGAGCGGCTCCAATTATGGCAGCAGCAATAATGGCGGCCGGGGCCGTGCTCCGCGTATGCCTCAGGCATTTGGACAGCCGGGTGCCATGGATATGCTGCCCATGGGAATGTATCCGCCGGAACCTCCTTTTGGACCGGAAGAAGACGGACCGGCTCCCGACAGGGTGTCTGCCGCTCCTGGCTTTGCTTCGAATTCTTCGGACAATTCCGTTTCCGCAAAAGGTATAAAAAGCACGGGAGATTTGTTCTTTACCGACGGCATAGTGACCGTGACGGCCAGTGCTCATGAGGGTATTGAGGCCAAAGGAGAAATGAAAGTCTCCGGCGGCCAGGTCTATGCACAGTCTTCGGATGATGCAATCAATTCGGCTTCTCACATGACCATTACAGGCGGCTATGTCTGTGCCTACTCCACGGGCAACGACGGCCTGGATGCCAACGGCAACTGCTATGTCAAGGGCGGTGTTGTCTATGCCGTCGGGGCCGGTTCGCCGGAGATGGGTATTGATGCCAATACCGAAGGTGGATACAAGCTCTATGTTTCCGGAGGGACGCTGGTGGCCGTCGGCGGTCTGGAAAACGGATCCAGCCTGACACAGTCGTGTTATTCGGCCTCCTGGAGCGACAACACATGGTATGCCCTGTATAGCGGCGGCGATCTGGCCTTTGTCTTCAAGACTCCTTCGAGCGGAGGCTCCGGACTGATTGTTTCCACCTCTGCCACCCCCTCTCTGAAAAGCGGAGTGACAGCATCCGGTACAGCTTGTTTCAACACTATGGGCTATATTGACGCGACTGTCAGCGGAGGTTCTTCTGTGGCACTTTCCTCCTATACGGGAGGAAACGGCGGCGGAGGCGGTCCTCGCTGGATGCCGCGTCCACCTGTCGGTCCCGGGCAACAAGTGCCGGGAAGCGGAGATTTCGAGAAAAACTTTTAATACCATAATAAGATGAAAACCAAAACGTCCTGTCTGACCTTATGGATATGTCTGCTAGCCTTCCCAGTATTGGCTCAGGAGGCTCAGGTTGCCCAGAAAATCAACAAAAAGAACCTGGTCATCAAGGAGTGGAATACCAGCAGCAGGTCCAAAACCCAGCAGCTGGATCACGAAACCATTTACAACGCAGACGGTAAGAAAATCGAGGAGACCGAGTACAACTCCGACGGAATCAAATGGCGTAAGCGTTTTGAGTACAACACTGCCGGCAAGCAGGTCAAGGAGTATGTCTATGACGGCCGCGGCCGGCTTCAGACCTACAAAACCATCGAATACAATGAACTGGGACGAAAAAAGACTCAGAACACCTATGATGCCAAAGGCAGACTGCTGAGCGTGAAGGTTTTCGAGTATATTGTACAAGATGCATCCTGAGACACTCCATACTGCCTCCGAGCTGCAGGACAAGCTTGATTTGATGCCGCCGGTCTTCCTTGATGAAATGGATACCATCAAGCTGATGAACCGTATCGACACCAAATATGTCACCAATGAGCTGACCCTGCTTGCGGTGCTGGAGGACGCCCGGCAGGAAGGCTATCGGGTTCTGGAAGCCGAGCATCTGAGACTAAGCCCGTACAACAGTTTGTATTTCGACACCAGCGGGCTGAGGATGTTCCTCGATCATCATAACCGCCGCCTTTTCCGGCAGAAGGTCCGTACCCGGGTATATCTCAGCTCAGGCCAGACTTTCTTGGAAATCAAGCGTAAGAACAATCATGGCCGTACCCGGAAGAAGCGTAGGGAAATAGCTCCCGCTCTGTTCATGGATTTTCGTCAGGATACCCAAGCGGCTGCCTATCTTTCCAGTCATTCCGCTTTCACCGCAGAGGAATTGTCTCCTCAGATGGAGACCCTTTTCAAACGCATTACCCTGGTCAATCCCGCCAAGACGGAGCGTCTGACTATCGATCTGGATTTGAGTTTTGTGAATCACAGTACCGGTAAGAAGGCCTCCCTGCCGGCTGCGGTCATCATCGAACTCAAACAGGACGGCCGGGCAGCCTCCCAGATGAAGCGCATCTTGCTGAGGCATCGGGTCAAGACTTTTCGGATCAGTAAATACTGTCTTGGCACTTCCCTGACCAATCCTAATGTCAAGTCTAATCGCTTTAAATTGAAAATCAGAAAAATAGAAAAGATAACCCATCATAAAATTGATATTGAATGAAACATCTGGTCCCTCTCTTGCTGACTTTTCTGTTGGTGCTGGCTCTGCCTGTGACTTTGAGCGCCCAAACCGATCTGCCTGCTGCCGAAGAAGCCCTGGCCTCCTTCGGGGATTTCGAACCCGAAGACGAACTGATGGATGTACAAACCATTACCGACGCCATGATGACCACTTCACAGAAGGTTGTTGAGCTCGCTGTCCGCTTTTTTATGAACCTGCTGGTCTGCTGGCTGATTGTGCAGTTCTTTTATTACAAAAAAAGCCGTCGCCGCGACTACTATTTCACCTTTATGATCTTCTCATCGGCCATGCTGATGCTGCTCTATATCATGGGCAATGTCTCGATCGGCGTCGGGATGACTCTGGGCCTGTTTGCCATTTTCGGTGTGATCCGCTATCGTACGGAGACAGTCCCTATCCGGGAAATGACCTATCTGTTTGTCATTATCGCCTTGGCCGCGGTCAACGGTCTGGCTCCCCTGTACCATGTGGCAGATATTGCCACCACGCCTCACTATGTCCTTTCCTCCGGCAATGTATTGGTACTCGCTCTGGTCAATGCTTTGATATTATGCCTGATCGTGGTGCTTGAAAGTGAACATCTTGTCCGGCATACATCCACCAAGCTGGTGCTTTACGACCGTATCGAGCTGATTGTTCCCGAACGTCGGGATGAACTGGTTGCCGATCTGGAAAAGCGTATCGGCCTGAAAATAGACAATGTGGAAATCGGTCATGTGGATTTTCTCAAAGATGCAGCCTTTATCAAAATCTATTACACCCTGGGCCGGGGAGAGACCAACACGATCAATGAGATTACCAAAGCCAAACAGTTTGTCGAGCAATGAAAAAGACAGTCCTGATTCTGATTCTGACGACACTATGTCTGCCGGCCTTACTTCACGGCCAGGGAACCGATAATGCTTTGGAAAACGATTTTCGTGGCAGGGTGTCGGTGGAAATAGACAAGAAAGTCTCCAAAGGTTTCCATGTTTTTGCCGAAGGACAGGTGCGTGCCATAGACAATTTTTCAACGGTCGGCCGTTATCAGGCCACAGCCGGACTGAGCTACAAGCTGAGGCCTTGGCTCAAGGGCGCACTGAGTTATGTTTTCATGGAAAAACTCAATTCTGACAACGAGCTGAGCCTTCGTCACCGGGTCAGCCTGGATCTGACAGCCAGCCACAGGCAGGGGCCCTGGCGCTTTTCTCTCAAGGAACGCCTCCAGCTGAACCATCGGCCGGGAACGATGAATGAGTATCAAGGGGTCCGCAATGCCCTTTATCTGAAAAGTCGTGTCAAGGCGGCCTACAAGCTGACAGGCGATGTGTCTCCTTATGCCTTCGTGGAAATCAAGAACACCTTGAACGCTCCGACCATTACGGCCGACTATGACGAAACCGCAGGTGGCTATCTCACTTCGGGAGGCTCGGAAACAGGCGAGGCGGGCTGGTTTATGGACGGCTACAGGGACGTCTATATCTGCCGTTACCGAGGGGCTGTCGGCTTGGAATATGCACTCAGTAGACAGCATGCACTGGATTTCTTCCTGATGGCCGACTATTGCCGTGACAAGAACATAGATGCCAACAAGTCAGGCACCAGACTCAAGTCGTTTACCTACGACCGGGCCCTTCATATAACGGCAGGTGTAGGCTATACTTACTCATTTTAGTCCGGATTACTGTTGATCGGATAGTCAGTCAGGATTTTGCATTAACTTTGCAGCTGTTTTCCGGGGCTTGTATATGAAAAGGTTTTGTAGTGCGTCGTGGCTTGCTCTGTTGCTCTGCCTCCTGGCATTTGCCTGTGATCATGAGGGGACGACCGAGTCTCCTTCTCCGGTTGATCCGGTCAATGTCGGTGACAGCATTGTAAGTCCGACGGACACGGCACAGGCAGTTGTGCTGGATTCTTCTGCCGTTTATATCACTTTCTCAGGTGAGGAGACTGTCGTGACCAATGCTTTTCCCTCCGAAGTGCTTGTCAGCTGTGAGGGAAGTCATGTGAGCATCGTCTCGGCCATTGAGATTAATTTCGTCTTGAGGGGGCAGAGTGCCAACGCCTCCGTGACGGTCAGCAGCGACAGCGATGTGTATGTGGTGCTGGACAGTGTCTTCCTGTCGAACAGTGCGGGGTATGCTCCGCTCCGTCTGCAGGGGAAGGCCCGTAATATCGTTTATCTCAGCGAAGGGACGGAAAACGGCCTGGCAGACAACAATGTTTCGGATGATGATGTGAAGGGCTGTATCTACAGCGACAGCACGCTGATCCTGACCGGTGAGGGAAGTCTGGGCCTGACAAGTGTCGCTGCCCATGCGGTCAGTTGCAAGGGTCCGGTCTATGTGCAGTCCGGCAACTATGTCCTGACGGCCGCCAAGGACGGCATACATGCCGGCCAGTCGGTCGTTATTACGGGCGGCAGCCTGAACATTCATGCTGCGGACGATGCCTGTCAGTCGGAACTTTCCTACATACAGATGACCGATGGCCGGCTGACGGCTGAAAGCGAAGCTGAAAAGGCCAATGTCTTCGATGCTGCCGGGATTATTTATATCCAGGATGGAACTCTGACAGCCACCTTGAGCGGAAATGCGGCCAAGGCCCTGAAAACGGATGCTTCCATGCTGTTGAGCGGAGGAACGGTCACTTTGTCGCTGAGTGGCGACGGTATGTACGACCCCGCTGAATATGATGTGACAGCCTGTGTGGGGCTTAAAACGGGAGGGAACCTGGTCTTGTCCGGCACTTCCCTTACCATGACCCTGAGCGGCAGTGGCGCCAAAGGCATCAAGACCGGCGGTTCTCTCTACCTTCAGGACGGACAGCTGACTATTTACACTTACGGGGACAAGTACGAATACAGTGAGACGCTTACTTCTGCCTCGAAGGCTGTCAAGGTCGGGGCGCATGCTTTTGTGAGCGGCGGTGTCCTTCAGGCCCTTTCCTCGACGAGCGACGCCTTGGACTGCGACAGCAGTTTTTATCTTTCGGGCGGCTCTTGCACGCTTACAGCCGACGGGGATGCTGTGACAGCCATGAATATCACCGTCAGTGGCGGAGAAATCTATGCCTATAGCCAGACCAACGACGGGCTTGACGGGACGAACGGCATCACGGTCTCTGGCGGCAAGGTGCTGGCCATCGGCTCTGCTGTTGAAAAGAAAGGCGGTTTCGAGACAGACGGCGTTCTGCGTATCACCGGTGGTAGTGTCTTGGCTGTGGGCAACAAGAACAGCAAGCCGACCTCCTATTCCAATTCGCAGAATGCTTTCAGCTATGCAGTGTCACAAGACGTCGGCCGGGCAGAACGTTTTACCCTGGTCAATGCCGATGGGAACGTGTTGATGAGCTACGCCGTCCCCCGGACTTATACTTTGGCCTTCAATCTGGTCTATTCTGATCCCTCCTTGACGACAGGCTCGGATTATAATCTGTATCAGGGTGGTACGGTGACGGATGCCGACAGCTGGAATGACTGGGGTATCGGCGGCAGCTATACGCCGGGAACGCTGATAAAGAATTTTACGCAAAGCTCCGTCCTGGTCAAGTTGTAAATAAATTTTCTTTTTTGCTTTGCCAATTCGGAATAATAGACGTACCTTTGCGGTCGTTATTCGGGATGTAGCTCAGTCCGGTTTAGAGTACGCGTCTGGGGGGCGTGGGGTCGGAAGTTCGAATCTTCTCATCCCGACAGAAAAGGCTTCGGTTAGTTGGACCGGAGCCTTTTTCAGTATCCCATGAAGTCGAGATAGAAGTCCAGGCTTTCTTCGATAAGCTTTTCTTCTACTACCTGGTCAATATGGATTTGTCCGATATCCGAGAGCAAGGCAAACTGTATGTTGTGGCCGGCATTTTTTTTGTCATGATGCATTTTCTCGGTCAGGGCCGGGTAGTCCTTGCAGGAAAAAGGCAGTGCTCCGAAAACATCCTTGATCTGATAGATGGTCTGCTGGAAGATATCCTTGGGAAAGCCCAGCAGACGCATGGACAGGTATAATTCACAAACCAGGCCCCAAGCTACGGCATAACCGTGCAGCACAGGCTGGGACTGCTCATGTGTCCAACTTTCGAAAGCATGTCCGACGGTATGTCCCAGGTTCAGGCTTTTGCGTAGTCCTTTTTCGGTAGGGTCTTGTGCAACGATAGCGGTCTTTACCTGCATTGACCGGAGCAGGATGCTGCCGAATTCGGGCCGGCAGCAGTCCGACAGATCCAGCCGGAGCACTTCCAGCCAATGCTCTTGGTCGGACAGGAGTCCGTGCTTGAGCATTTCGGCATAGCCTGAGGCCAGATTCTGTCGGTCGAGGCTTTGAAAGAAAAACGGGCAGACAACGATTTCCTTGGCCGGGGAGAAAACACCGATTTCGTTTTTCAGTCCGTTGAAATTAATGCCGGTTTTGCCTCCCTGGGCGGCATCTACACAGGCCAGCAGGGTGGTGGGCAGGTTGACAAAGTCCATCCCCCGTTTGAAGGTGGAAGCGGCAAATCCGCCTATGTCGGTAATCATGCCGCCCCCCAGATTCAAGAGCAGGGAATGCCTTGTCGCTCCTTTCTGACTGAGCACCTGCCAGATGAATGTCAGCGAATCGATACTCTTGTGCTTGTCTCCGGCTTCCAGGCAAATGATGTGCTCTTCGGGCAAAACTGCCTCCATGCCGCCTTGCCTGAGCAAGGGCAGGCAATGTCGGTGTGTGTTGCTGTCACAAAGCAGGAAAATCTGGTCTTGGTCGTAGTGTCTGCATATTTCCCGCAGCCGGGTTGGCAATTCTTCCGCGTGGCGGGCCTGAGTTAGGTTTTCCATGGTGTTATTCTGTCGCTTGGGTGTCTGTATGGAAGAAACTGAAATGGACACTGCCGTAGGTGCGCGTATCCTGCCAGAACGGCTGTTGACTGAAATCTACAGCCTTGGAATGCTCGACGATGAGCCAGCCTCCGTCTTTGAGGATGGCGGCCTCGAAAACCAGGGAGGGTATTTCCGGCAGTCTGGGATCGGCATAGGGGGCGTCTGCAAAGATAATGTCAAACTGCCGTCCGCACTTTTGGATGTATTGGTAGGCATCCCCCTTGACCAGCATCAGACGGTCGGTCTTGAGTTTTTCGGCCACACTGCGGATAAACTGCACATGGGGCAGATACTGCTCGACGCAGGTGACCGAGGCAGCTCCGCGCGAGATAAATTCCAGACCGATACTGCCTGTTCCGGCAAACAAATCCAGCACCTTCAGTCCATCGAAGTCGATATGGTTGCCCAGGATGTTGAACAGACTCTCCTTGGCGAAGTCGGTGGTAGGCCTTGCTTTCAGCTGAGGGGGGAGTTGGAAGCGCCGACCTTTGTATATGCCGCTGATGATTCTCATAGTATTTCGTCTGAAATGTTCTCCAAAAAGACTGTGGCGGCACTTTGACAAAGGTTCATCCGCTGCAGACGGCCGAAATACGGGCGGAGCTGCTCCGTCACGGCCGTAATCCGCCGGCTGTCCTCACCGTAGCTCTCGTCAGGCAGTTCGGTACAGAACAATAGCTCCTGTTCGTGGTTAAAGCTCTCGCGCACACTCAAGATAAAATAGCGTGCTTCTTCTTCGGTTCTGGGCTGAAAACGGTTGGCGAAGCAAAGCTGCTGGTTGCGGGCTGTGAAAATGTCCATGTGTCCCGGCTGCCAATAGACGAACATGACCGGACTCTTGCGACTGACAGCCATGCAATAGCGGGCGAAAAGATAGACGTCCGGCAACAGGTGATGATGTGGAAGTGTCTTTTCGGCCATTGACTTGAGCGACAAGTTCAGTTCGTAGACAATTTTCTGCATCCCGTCACCCAGGCTACGGCTGGCCAGCAGGGCCCCGGCATGCTCGGGATACTGAAAATCGAAGAAGGGCTGCTGCTCAGCCACCTCTGGCAATACCAGAAAGCGCTCACAGTCGAAAATGATGCGCAATACTACCTGGGTGTTGCCGATCAGCTGTTGACGGGTGCATTCTTCCTGAAATTCTTCCGTCGAAAAATAGTTTCCTGGCCGGTTCAAGGCCTGGAGCCCCCGTTTCCCGTAAAGCAGCAGAACAGATTTCATCGATGGTCGGATAAAAAAGAAGCTGCGCGAGGCAGCTCTTTATTTGACAATGACAGCCCTCTGTTCCCGGTTGGCCGACAGCAGGGGAATCTGTCTTTGAAGGCTCTGTTATTCCCAGTTGCCGGCGTTATTGTTGGCTTCGAAGATATTACCAACCATCAGACCGGGGTATTTACCCAGCTTTTCGGCTGTCAGTCGCAGATTGAGAATTTCCTGGGCGTCCATGCCGACCAGATAGACTTCCAGCGGAGTCCGGGCCTCGAATACACGGACTATCAGGCCGGAGGCACCGGTCATTACGTCACCGGCACGGAGCTCGAACTGCTCGTTGTTACGGGCAAAGGGTACGTAGCGCAGCGAATCGGCAGGGAAGCTGGCTCCGAAAAGCGTATCTTTGACATTGACATAGGTCGTTTCGCGGCGGAAGCCTTCCAGCCCCCATTTTTTGATTTCCCGCTGATTGCCCTTTTCAACAATACGGGCGGCTTCCCATTCGGTCAGTCCGTCTTCGAGCTGTTTGTCGTTGAGGACACCTTCCTTCAGGACGAAAGGCAGTTCTCCGTATTTGACGAAATTGATCAGGGTGTCGAAGTCGTCGGCATACAGGCCATGGGTATTCTTGAATGCCACCTGTGCCGTACGGATATCAATCAGACGCTGGATAACAGCCTGTTCTCTGATTACCTTTTCCTTGTCGAAACGAATCGGGCGCATGATGCTGTCCACACAAAGATAGGCCATCAGGCAGATGGCACCGACCAGCAGAACTCTGAAGAAATATTTCATAAAGTCTTTATTTATTGGTTATTATTGTAGTCAACTGACAGAATCTCGTAAAAGAATCGGACAAAATTAGCACAAGAATTTGAATATCGCTACTTTTATGCCCTAAAATTTTCCTGCCAAATGATTTTTACGGAGATTCGCGCACAGATTCTTGATTTTTTCGGTTTTGAGCCGACTTCCGACCAGGCAAGTGCGCTGGATGCCCTGCTGCGATTCATGGCCAGCCGTGAAGACCATGAAGTCTTTGTGCTGAAAGGTTATGCAGGTACCGGTAAAACCTCTCTGATCAGTGCCTTGATCCGTTTTCTGGACAGTCGTCAGGTGCCTTGTGTCCTGATGGCTCCCACGGGGCGTGCGGCCAAGGTCTTCGCCTCCTACAGCGGACATCCGGCTACCACCATCCACAAAAAAATCTACCGTCAGCGTGTCGTCGACGGTAGTTATGGCGGTTTTGTACCGGCCGAGAATCTGCACGATCATGCCTTTTTCTTTGTCGACGAGACTTCGATGATCTCCAACTCTCAGGAAGATGCTTCTATGTTCGGCAGTGGACGACTGTTGGACGATCTGCTGCGCTATGTTTACTGCGGCCGGCACTGTAAACTCATCCTTCTGGGGGATACCGCCCAGCTGCCGCCTGTCGGCAGGCCTTTGAGTCCGGCCTTGGACCGTCGTGAGCTGGAGTCCTTCGGAATGCGTGTCCATATGTACGAGCTTACTCAAGTCGTGCGTCAGGAGGAAGGCTCGCTACTGCTCGGAAATGCCACGGAACTGCGGCAGGCTATCTGCGAGGACCGGGTCAGGGAACTTCCCCGGCTGCGGGTGAACCGGAGGGATGTCCTGCGTTTACAGGGAGAAGACCTGATCGACTCTCTGACGGCATCTTATCAGGAAGTGGGGCTGGAAGAATGTAAAATCGTGTGCCGTTCCAACAAGCGGGCCGTCATGTTCAACCAGGGAATCCGGTCACGTATCTTGTACAAGGAAGAGGATCTCTCTTCGGGCGATTTGCTGCTGGTGGCCAAGAACAATTACTTCTGGTCTCAGCCTTACAAGGAGATCCCCTTTATTGCCAACGGCGACTTGGTCGAAGTTGTCAGGGTGCGCCGTCATCTGGAAATGTATGGATTCCGCTTTGCCGATGTGGAGGTCCGTTTCCCTGAAACAAAATGGGAAATGGAAGTGAGGGTCATTCTGGACAGCCTGACAGCTGAGTCTCCCGATTTGGGAACGACTGCGCAGCAGCGTCTTTATCAGGCCGTCCTGGAAGATTATGCCGACTGCCGCAGCAAGAAGGAACTATATGAGAATCTGCGCAAAGATCCGTGGTTCAATGCTTTGCAGGTGAAATACGGCTATGCCATGACTTGCCATAAGGCTCAGGGGGGACAGTGGAGGCAGATCTATCTTGACCAGGGCTGGGTGACAGAGGAGATGATGGGGGTTGAATACTATCGTTGGCTGTACACTGCCCTGACACGGGCTACTGAAAAAGTCTGGCTAATCAATTTTCGTGATGAGTTCATTGACGGATGACAGGAAGTGCCGGCAAGGGATGCGGATAATTTGGGAAAAATAGCCCCGGAACTGTGGTATCCACGTTTCCGGGGCTTATGAGAGTTTGTTCGCGGAGGAGAAAATTCCTCCCATTGGGATTTGGTCAATTACATGCCGCCGTCGATGGGAATGACCTGGCCGGTGACATAGCTCGACATGTCGGAGGCCAGGAAGGTGGCCACATTGGCGATGTCTTCGGGGGTGCCGCCACGGCGCAGCGGAATCATCTTCATCCAGTTGGCGCGGACTTCTTCGCTCAACTGGGCAGTCATTTCCGTGATGATGAAACCGGGGGCAATAGCGTTGGCGCGGATACCCTTGGGCCCCATTTCCTTGGCTATCGATTTGGCCAGGCCGATCATGCCGGCTTTGGAAGCCGAGTAGTTGCACTGTCCGGCATTGCCGTTCACGCCGACGATAGACGACATGTTGATGATGCTGCCTCCTTTCTGGCGCGTCATGACAGGAACTACGGCGTGGCAGAAGTTGAAGGCCGACTTCAGGTTGACAGTCAGTACCATATCCCACTGCTGCTCGGACATGCGCAGCAGCAGACCGTCGCGGGTAATACCCGCATTGTTGACCAGAATGTCGATACGGCCGAAGTCTTCGACAATTTGTCTGACCACTTTATGGGTATCTTCGAAATCGGCGGCGTTGGAAGCATAGCCTTTTACCTTGACACCGTAGGCTTCGATTTCCTTGATGGTGTTTTCAAAATTCTCGTCCATCTTCAGATCGGTCAGGGCGATATTGGCGCCTTCAGAGGCGAATTTCAGGGCAACAGCCTTGCCGATGCCTCTGGCAGCTCCGGTAACCAGAGCTGTTTTGTCAGTGAGTAATGCCATAGATAGTATTATTTAGCAGCTTCTTCTCTAGCTGTCAATTTGTCGTTGTCCACCAGGGCGAAGGACAGACTGGCCTGTGTGCACAGTTTGCCCCGGACCTCCGCCTTGGCTTCAATGAAAAATATCATACCTCTCTTGTTGACTACATGGGCGGTCACTTCAATGGTGTCACCCGGATAGACGGAGTTTTTAAACCTGGCTTTGTCAATGCCGCTGTAAAAGGGCGTTTTGCCCTGGATATAGTCTTTGACCAGGATGGAACTTGCCTGGCCGATGATTTCGCACATGATGACGCCCGGTACGGTCGGATGGCCCGGGAAGTGCCCCTGCAGAAAAAACTCGTCGCCTCTGACATGATAAATGCCATGAGCCGTTCCATCGCTGTCGAGTGTCATTTCATCGACCAGCAGCATGGGCTCCCGATGCGGAAGCATTTGCTTGATTTCTTCTCTATTCATAGCGGGTGCAAAGTTAGTCAATTTTTCTGATGGCAAGACAGGCGTTGTGACCGCCGAAGCCCAAAGAGGTGGAGATGGCCAGGGTCAGGTCGGCCTTGACGGCCTTGTTGGGCGTGTAATTCAAGTCACATTCGGGATCGGGCTCGTCCAGGCCGATGGTCGGAGGTACCAGTCCGTTCTTGACAGCCAGGGCGGCAGCTATCAGTTCCACACCGCCGGCGGCTCCCAGCATGTGGCCGGTCATGGACTTGGTCGAGCAGATATGGGCCTTCTGGGCGGCCTCTTCACCCATGGCCAGTTTGAAGGCCAGGGTCTCGGATTTGTCGTTCAGCGGTGTGCCGGTGCCGTGGGCGTTGATATGCAGGACATCCTTGGCGGGATCAAAACCTGCCTGGCTCAAGGCCTGTCTGATGGCATTGGCCGCACAGGTGCCGTCGGGACGGGGAGCTGTGTAGTGATAGGCGTCACAGGTATTGCCGTATCCGCAGACTTCGGCATAGATCTGGGCTCCTCTGGCCTTGGCGTGCTCATATTCTTCAAGTATCAGAATACCGGCTCCTTCCCCCATGACAAAGCCGCCGCGGCGTTTGTTGAAGGGCAGGGAAGCGTTTTTGGGGTCTTCGCTCAGACTCAGGGCCTTACTATTGGCAAAACCGCCGATGGCCAGCGGATGAATGGCGGCTTCCGCCCCTCCTGCAATGATGGCGTCAGCATACCCGCCGGCAATGCAGCGGTAGGCCTCACCGATGGCGTGGCTACCGGTGGCGCAGGCCGTTACTACAGGCAGGCAGGGCCCCTGTGCCTGATGGGCAATGGCGATGTTGCCGGATGCAATATTGGAAATCATCATCGGAACAAAAAGTGGAGAAATCCATTTCGGACCTTTGGTGAGCAGTTTTTCAGTTTCAGTCACGAAGGTATGCATGCCTCCGATACCGGAACCCACATAGACACCGAAGCGTTCGGGCTCAACGTGGCCAGCTATGCCGCTGTCGGCAACAGCCTGGTTGGCAGCAGCCAAGGCAAACTGGCAGTATCGGTCGCTGCGGCGGGCCGTTCCGGCATCAACGCCATGGTCTGTAGCCACAAAATCCTTGACTTCACCAGCCACCTTGACCGGCAAATTCTCTGTCGGACAACTGGTAATCAGGTCGATTCCGCAGACTCCTTCAGTCAGGTTCTTCCAAAAAGCGGACAAATCGTTTCCCACCGGGGAAATGACGCCCATTCCTGTAATGACAACTCTTTTCATAGTTTCTTTTTGTTCGTTATAAGGCAGTCGGCCTTTATAACTCGTTATTATTCTATTTATTATACTCTTGATAAAACTTACCACTCAATTAGGCAGGCGGCTGTGCAGAAGCCGGCGCCAAAGGCACTCAGGACGATTTTTTCGCCTCTCTTGATTTTGCCTTCCCGGTGCATTTCGTCCAGCAGGATGGCAACGCTGGCCGAAGAGGTGTTGCCGCGTTTTTCAATGTTGTGCGGGAACTTTTCCGGAGCGACATCCAACATCCTGCGGATGCTGTCCATGATGCGCAGGTTGGCCTGATGCAGCAGATAGTGATCCACATCGTCCGGCTGCAGCTGACATTGTGCGAGAATGGCTTTGATGTCTTTCAGGGAGGAATTGACAGCGATACGGAAAACTTCACGGCCTTCCATCTTCATGTAGTAGTCAGGTTCTGTTTTCTTATCCCATGGCGTTTTGCTGACAGCGCGGTATCCAAACAGGGGTTTGGGCTTGCTCACGGTTGTCAGCCGCATGGCTTTCAGGTTGTCGCCCTTGGTTACGACCACCGCTCCTGCGCCGTCGCCAAATAGGACACATGTTTCACGTGCTTTCCAGTCGACCATCAGCGTGGGAGCTTCGACGGCCATGACCAGAATCCGCTCATGCCCGTTCTTGAGCATAGCTTCGGCCACATCCAGGGCATAAATGAACCCTGCACAGGCAGCATTGATGTCCAGACAGGGACAGGTGGCGCCGATGCGGCCTTGGATAAGGCTGCTCAGCGAAGGGGTCATGTATTCGTTGATTACGTTCGAAAGGATGATCATGTCGATGTCCGTGGGTTGGAGGCCGGCATTTTCCAATGCTTTTTGAGCGGCCTGAACGCCCAGGTCGTCAAGGCGTTCGGTGGTCATCAGCTGGCGGGATTTGATGCCGGTACGCTCCGTAATCCATTCGTCACTGGTATCCAGGAACTGTTCCAACATTTCGTTGGTGACTGTAAATGCGGGTACAGCCGACCCGGTTCCGATAATTTTCATACTCTGTATAACGCGTGGTTTATTTTTTGATGCGGCAAAAATACCATAAACAGCCCGGCCCCTGAAAAATATGGGTTTTCAGGGGCCGGACAAGTGGTGAAATATGCTTTTGTGGGGTGAAATCCTCCCTTCTGGGACCAAATCAGGATTTCATTTTGGCATCAATCCATTCGTAACAGACGTTTTTGACCGTGCCATGTTCGGCAAAACGCTCGTCGAGCCACATTTTCTGCAGACATTGTTCGTAGAGGTCCATACTGACGGAAAACTCCGAGACTACTTTCTCGGCGCGTGTCACGGTGAATACCAGTTCGTCATTGTCCTCTTCATGCCGTCGCTCAGTAAAGAAGATTCCCTTGTTGTCAAAATAGTCGGGTCGTGTCCCTTTGATTTTGATTACCTGTCGGCGGATAAAATACTTGATCAGCTCAATGGCAATATCGGACAATCCTTCTTCGAAAATGAAGATTTTTTCTTTCAGACACCGGATTCCGTGGACATAGCGGAACTTGTAGTGTTTATCGCCCTGCTTGAACATTTCATCGATGGGAAAGCTGTCTTCGGCGATGTCGTTGTCCCCGTCTTTATGGTCGAAAAAGAGCATAAATTGTCTTTCCATGTCATGGTAGAGTGTGCCGAAAGTAATGTAGGACTGGTGTCCGCAGTGAGGACAACGCCAGAGGAACAAGGTTTCGTCGAGCAGCTTTTCTTTCAGGTCGGGATCCTGGTCGGCATTGATGCTGTCCCAGACGGTAAAAGTTCCTTGTCTGCCGCAACGGGGACAGACCAGCGTTTCATTTCTTGACTGTGACATGGCTCGCTAGTTGATATTGACCGACAGGAGCTGCAGATTTTCAATCTGGTCGGTGTCGTATTCCGGATGAGTGGCCTGGATGTCCAACTCTTCGAAACGGAAGTGGCGAAGTTCGTATTGTTCGGACTGTTCCACATTGAAGAAATCTTCACACTGTAGCTTGATACGGCGCATGGTGACGTGTTGGGAGTAGGACATGGGAATATCCTGCCGGTCTTTCAGGTCGAAGAACTGGGTCCACGGGCGGATGTAGAGGAAGTTGCGGGCATTGCCTGTGATGTCCTCCACGGTGATATATTCGTAGAGTTGAGGAGTGTCAGGCCTCATTTTGAGCCAGAGCAGCCGATTGCATTTGTCCAGGGTACACCGGCGCAAGATGATATTGCGGTCGTGAATGGATTCGCTGCCACAGGTCAGGGCGCTGTGGCAGAAACCGTAGTTGCACTCTTCGATAATGATATTGTAGTTGCCGCCATTTTCAGGCAGACGGTCGGCCCAGGGACCTTTACCTCCTTTCAGGGCGACGGCATCGTCATTGACCGACATATAGCACTGCTTGATGTGGATTTCACGGCAGGCGTCAATATCGACGGCATCGGAGCTGGGAGCCTTGACCGGTGCGGCCGGAGAATAGATATGCAATCCCAGCAGCCGGACTCTTTCACACTTGTACAAATGAGTGGTCCAGAAAGGAGAGTTGATCAGCCGTACACCCGAGATCTCGGCATTACGGCAGTTGGACAGATAAATGAGCCGGGGACGCATTTCATCCATGTTGGTGCATTTGGGATTGACTTTGCGACGCAGCCAGAAGGATTTCCAGTAGCGCAGGCCGTTACCGTTGATGGTACCGTGCCCCGTGATGGTGAATCCGTCCAGTGAATCGGCGTTGATCAGGGCGGCAAAATACTTCAGAGACTGGCCTTCGATGCGGGTATTGACCACCGGAAAGTCGCTGATGTCATCGCTGCCTTTGAGCGTGGCCCCTTTGCACAGATACAGGTGTGTGCCCTGTTTGAAAAACAGTGATCCGGTCAGATACACTCCCTTGGGAATGACAATTACGCCGCCACCCTGTTCGGCAGCCCGATCGATAACGGCCTGGATGCTTGCCGTCTGAACCAGTGTACTGTCTTTTTTCACACCGTAGCGGCAGATGTTGTACAAGCGCCCCAAAGTGTCGGCCTTGACGGGTCTGGCCTGATGAAACCACTCCGGTATGCGCGTTCCATCGGGAAAGAATTCACACTCCGGGTAAACGCTCTCGGTGAGTACGACGGGATGTTTCCCAACTTTTTCATTGCCAAACAATTGGCTGATTCCCAGGCCGATGAGGTAACCCACGGCAAAGCAACCCAGAATAAGGGTGCAGATGATGGCAACTCTCTTCATGATCGACGGTATTTATATGATTAAGTCTTCTGTCCTGATTTTGGGGACATAGTGGATCCCCTCCTCCCGATAATACTTCAAACTCTCTCCCTCTGAGACTTCCTTAAGCCGGATCTGCTCCATCCCTTTGCCCAGACCCAGGAGCAGCAGGGGCTCGTATGGAAGCTGCAGGGCGGCCGTGAGGGCGTCCTTGTCGAAAGCCCCGATGCAGATGCCGTTCAGTCCCATGTCCACTGCCTTGAGCAGCATGCTTTGCGCAGCGATGCCCAGATCGATGTCCACGTAGCGGTTTTCTCCGACAACCGAACAGATGACAATATAGGCATTGGGGGCATGTCCCCTCTGTGGCAGATGCAACTCGGGCAGGGCGCCTCCCAGCCGGATCATCGAGCTGATTGTTTCTGATTCCGGTGCCGTGACAGGCCGAAAGCGCAGAACCTGCTCATTGCGGGCCGAGGGAATCTTGGTGTTGACCTGGATGATTCTGTACAGCTGGTTTTCCGTCAGTCTATAGCGGTTGTCATAGCAGCGTTGGCTGCGGTTATGTTCGAAAAGCTGGCTCAGGCTTCGGCTGGCCTTGTATACTTTTCCGGCCTGTTGACGGGCCAGATGCTCTTCCATTTTATTACCCAGGTAATTGTCTGCCATAGGTGAATCCTGATTGGCCAGGCAGGTCAGGGCTTTTCGATGAGCACGACCGCCAAGGCGGCGATCCCTTCTTCCCGGCCGGTGAAACCCAGTTTTTCGGTGGTAGTGGCCTTGACGGACACGTCTTCCGGCGAGATTTCCGTCAGGTGGGCCAGCACTTCCTTCATTTGCGGAATGAAGGTGTTCAGCTTCGGGCGTTCGGCGCAGACAGTGGCGTCAATGTTGCCGACAATCCAGCCTTCTGCCTTGATCAGGGCGACAGTCCTCTGAAGCAGGATCTTGCTGTCGATACCGGCGTATTGGGGTTGATTGTCCGGGAAGTGGTACCCAATATCCCTCAGCCCGGCGGCTCCCAGCAAAGCATCGCAGATGGCGTGTATCAGAACATCTGCGTCGGAATGACCCAGAAGGCCTTTTTCGAAGGGCAGGCAGATGCCGCCCAGGAAAAGCTGTCTGCCTTCTACGAGACGGTGTACGTCAAATCCTTGTCCAACCCGTATTTTCATTTTTATTTGCCGATAATTCTTCGGATGCCTTCAATGTCAAAGCCCAGCGTAAAGCGCAGGGTCTGGTCCAGGGGATTGGTCTGTGCCTGGGAAACCAGGTAAGAGACATCGATGCTGAACATCGACATCCTGAATCCCGCCCCAAAGGTATAGAATTTTCGGTTGCCTTTGTACTCATTTTCGTAATGATAGCCTGCACGGACGAAGAACTGTTCATCGTAGGCGTACTCCAGTCCGAAGGAAGCATTGATTTCCTGGAGTTCTTCGGAGAATCCTCCCGGGGCATCGCTGAAAGACTGAAAGATGCCGCTGATGGGGGAGATGTCGGTGAATATCTCATCTTTGCTCTGGGGAGTCGGCACCATGAGTTTGTCCAAATCCAGGGCGATGGTGAGTCTGTTGTATTGGTTGAAGGGGTATTTCAGGCTGGTACCTATGCGTAGGTCGGTCGGTATGAAATAGTAGTTGTTGCCGGCATCGTAGGATATCTTGGTACCGATATTCGAAGCGTTGAATCCGAGACTCCAGTAACCCTGTTCCCGTCCGAAATAGACAGGTTTGCGGTAGTAGCCGCTGATGTCGGCCGCAAAGGCCTGACCTGCGGGGTCGTCACCACTCATGATGTCCGAATAGATGTAGCGCAAGGCGACCGACATGGAGAAATTACGGCTCAGCAGTCTTGAATAAGCCACGTCAACAGCCATTTCGTAGGGTGATACCGAATAGCCGACATCGTCCAGACGTTCGCGGACGATGACTTGTCCCAGGGAAAAATAGCGAAGCGAAGCACTGACAGCCTGCATGTCGTTCAGCTTCATGTAGCCCGTCAGCGTGGCCAGGTCAATATCCGATACCAATTGGCTCAACCAGGGGGTATAAGACATGCTGAACCCGGCCTGTTTGTCCATCTGGGCGTATTTGGAGGGATTCCAATACTGGGCCGACACTTCGGGATCGGTGGCTACACCGGCATCACCCATGCCCGTGGCAACGGCATCGGGAGAGATGCCCAGCGAGAAAGCGGCTGTGGTGATGGGGTTATAGTCCTTGGTGCTGCTGGTCTCCTGGGCTTGCAATAAAGCGGTGGCAGAAACTGCCCAAATCCATATACTGATTTTTTTCATTTTCATAAGGGTACTGCTTGACTATTGTATGAATAATATAACACAGGACAGGCCTGATTATTGTGGCCCGATCATTATTTTTTTTGCCATGACAGCTTCCTGCCGGTCTCCCACGGAGATGTACAGTCTGCAAATATAAACTCCTTCGCCCACTCTCCGACTTTCGGAGTCCTGGTAATTCCATTGAATGGTCTCTCCCTGGTTGTCCGGATTCAGACTTTGGGCCGAGGACTGCCAGACGAGACGTCCCAGCAGATCGTAAACCCGCAGTTCACTGGTCATCCACATGGCCGGGCAGTCGTGGGTAAAGCTGAAACTGGCGGCCTGCGAAGTCTGGCTGAAGACAATGTCCATAATTTTAGGCTGGACTTTTGCAGACACTTTGAAACGCAGGCTGGCCAGGGAGGAGTTATTCTGCATGTCCCAGGCCCTGAGGCTCAGCTCGTGCCAGCCCTCGCTCAAATCGGTCAGGTTGTAATAGATACGTCCCCTAACGTGGCTGTCCAGTTCGGAGGCATAGTAGTTGTTCAGATTGATTTTGCTCTCTCCGTCGAGGGTGAGTATCAGATCGTGACCGATGCTGTTTCCGCTGGTATTCAGCCCGTTTTCATCGTATAGCAGTGCGATGAGCGTGGGATTGGTGTGGGTGCTGCCACCGTCGACAAAAAGCGTGTCGTTCATGAACAGGCGAATCTCCGGCCCGACAGTGTCTTTGGGAGCCGTGGCATCTGTGCCGCCCAAAAGGAAATCTTCAAAGACTCCCTGCGCTTCGTGCCGGCCGTCGAGACTATAGGCATAGAGATTTACCTGACCTGGCTCAAAGGAGTAACTCAGGTCTTTGGGTACGATGAAACTCAGCCGAAAACGGCCGTTCCTGACAGAGGATTTGCCAGAGTACAGAGCCTTGTTACGCTCCTTATAGGAGAAGACATCGTTCCCGTTGTTACCCAGGGTCTGGGTATTCTGTTCAGCATCGAAGACCGTGGCGGACAGGACTCCGTTGAAATCCTCGGCCAGGCTCAGGTCAGTACGCAGGATTTCTCCTTCCATGACTGTTGTGCTGAGGGCCTTGAGCGTGTCGGGGTGGAGCGGGTCGATATGCTTGCCGTTGACCGAGAGAATGCGGATGCCGTATTCGGGATAAGCCAGGCGGAGGGCAGGATCGCCGATCAGGGTAAAATTGAGTTTGTTGCGGTCGTTGCTCAGGGCGGAAGACTGCTTGGTGCGGCACATGACCTGACCCAGGCTGAGTCGGCGGCCATCCTCTTTGTTGAATATGTTTTCGATGAAGGCTTTGTTCAATGTGAAATTCGGTCCTGAATAGACTACGCGGGAGGTGGTGACCAGGCCGACGGCTCCGCCGTTTTCATTCAGAAAGACATATTCGCCGCCCGAAGTCTCGTAGTCGTCGTAGCGGCAGAAATCACAGGTGGCCGTCACCCAGAGCGGCAGGCGTGTATTCTTCATTGACTTGATGTCTTTGATGGAGAGCAGGCTCTCGACAGCCCAGGCCGTGGTCGAACCGTGGCCGCTGTAGTTAAGCAGCAGAAGGCCGGAATTGAGTAACTGGGCAAAACGCTGGTTGGCATCCGGAACTTTGGTCCCTGAGGCTGTGGTAACGCGCTGGAAAGCATCAACATAGATTTTATTGACCATAAATTCGGGATGTTGCAGCTTGACAGTCTCGGCCAGGTGGTCTGCATGTTCGGTATGGAGATTGTCGTCACCGTCGTCACCTAGGAAGAGCAGTGTGTTTTTCCAGACTCCTTTGTCTTTGTTCTGCATGTAGTTGAGCGTCTTGTCGACGGCGGTTCTGGCTTCGACGACCGTGCGGACAGGAAAACGGCCTACACCGATGTCCAGTTTGTCCGAGCTCAGGTCACGTCCTTCCGTATCGTCCAGGAAACCGAAATAGTCGTCGGTGACGTAGGAGGCGGTACCTTCGAGGGTGACAGTCGACTGGTAGGTGAGCAGTTTGTCGGGACGGGTATGGCTGCCGGAGAAGTTTTTCGTAACCAGGCGGTTGTCGTAAACCCCGTCACCGAAAAGCAGTAGCGACTGTGGCAGGTCTTCTTCTTTTTCAGCACGGTCGTAGAACATTTTCATGAACCGGCGATAGGCGGTGGCATCGGGTGTTCCCGATGAAAACTCATGATACACCTGAGGAGCGGCCACCACGACACAGCGGAGGCTGTCCTGGCGGCTGTGGGCCTCGGCCAGTTCATTGGCCAGACTCAGAAAATCGGGATGGGTGATGATGACGTAGTCTGCCTGAGGCAGGGCATGCAAATCCTGATTGTCGATACGGCCTTCGATGGTGGGATGCTTGATATCTCCCCCAAGATTGACGGCAACAAATTCTTTCAATTCGTCGGCCGAGGCGATGAACAGGCAGTTGCCCTCTCCGTCAAGCCGGCTTGGCATAATGAGCGGACTGTCAGGTCTGGTGACATCCATGACCAGCGTCTGGGCATCGGCTCCCCCCAGCTGATACTCGACTTGACCGCCACCTACGGAAGCGGGATCTCGGAAACAGAGTGAAGGACCGTTCAGTCGAAGGTTTTTACGCAGATTTAGAATGATATAGTCCAGATGGGCGGCTTTGACGCTGCCACTGCCGTTGTACTTCAGACCGATGTCCAGGGAGGACTGTCCGGGTTGGAAGTCAAGGGTAATTGAGCGGTTGTAGCCGTAAGTATAGGAGTTATCGGCCGAGATGGCCGGAAAAGTCATTTGTCCTTTGTGTTCCCCGTCCAGTGTCATGGCACAGGAGGTCACTGCGTTGCTGCGTGCCACAAATTCGACGGCAATGCGTGAACTCTGGTCTGCAACGACATCGGTCATGTCGAAAAAGAAATGCTGGTCGTTCATGGAGGAAAAATCTTCGCCGTAGCATTCCCGGCCTGTAGCCCCCAGATTGTAGAATTCTTTTTCGTGCAGGACTAAACCGGTGTAGTGCCGGGTCTGGCGAGTGGGAGCGTCGAGAACTTCGGCCGTCTCCATTTCCAGACTGCCTTCGGCTCTTTCCCCGATAAAGTAATAGCCACGCTGACTGTAGTGATTCTGTTCGCGCATGAACAAAGAGCGCGAGTTGTCATAATACCAGCGACAGGGACCAAGGGCATAGAACAACAGGTATTCTTCCTCTTGGTTACGGAAAACGGGCACCGGTGGGAGGTCGTCGACATAGGGCTGGCTGAAATCTTCCGGTAACAGGTGCCCTCCATAACCGTAGATCTGAGCCTTCTGGGGATCAATACCCTGTTTGCGCAGTTCGTTGTAAGTGATTTTGTAAACATCGGTTTCCCCGACGCTGATCTTGATCCATTTCCCTTCCTTGAGGCGGGAGTGGGCGGCATAGCGTCCGGCAGCATTGCCTGCGACAGCCTGTCTGGCAGTATAATTGGCGGCCGTATGCTCGGCCAGCACCAGAGAGGTCCCCCCTGTCCAGGCCCATTCAAAGGAAAGCAGCCGGAAATAGCGGTTGCCCCGGCGTATAAAGGGGTAAAAGCTTACATCCCAGCATAGTTTCTTGCGTTGGTATCCCTGTCTGACCTGAAGCGTGATTTCTTCACCGACGGGACTCTTCTCGAGCATCGGCCTCATGGTTTTCAATGCCGCTCCCTTGATTTCTTCAAAAACGGGGAACTGGATGCCAATTCCGTCATAGCTGGCCTGTGGGTACAGGCTCTCGGTATAGCACGCAAGGGCAAGGCTGTCCTCATGCCATGCTCCGTCGAAAGTCCAGATCAGTCCCTCTTGTGCAGTATCTGAGAGCTTGCATTGTTCCCATGCGAGCTCCACTGCTTGAAGAGGCAGGACCGGAAGCAGCAACATCAGTACGGCCCGGAGCAGGCCAGGGCGGCTCCGATGGCGGTGATATGTCTTTGTGCGCCGTATCATAATGTAATAACGGAGTCCGTAGCGCTTTATTTTATACGTAGTTGCAAGAGTCTCTCTTCGTTGTCCAGGCCGGCTTCCAGACAGTCACCGATGTGGACTGGCCCCACCCCGAGGGGAGTGCCGGTGAAAATCAAGTCACCCGTCTTGAGGGTGAAAAAGTGGCTGGCATAGGAGACGATACGGTCAATGCTGAAAATCATGTCACCCGTGTATCCCCTTTGGACGGTCTGGCCGTTGATGTCGAGATGAAAGTGAATGTCCTGGATGTCTCTTTCTCCGACGGGGAGGAAGCGTCCGACAATAGCAGACTGGTCGAAGCCCTTGCTGACAGCCCAAGGGAGGCTTCTTTCCCGAGCCTTGCGTTGCAAATCGCGGGCGGTCATGTCCAGCCCGACGGTGAACTCTTCATAGTAGCGGTGGGCAAATTTTTCGGCAATGTTCTTGCCCAGCTTGGAGATTTTAACGACAATCTCGGTCTCGTAATGGATTTCCTGGGAAAAGTCAGGCAGGAAAAAGGGCAGCTTGTCGCCAGCCAGCGCAGAATCGGGTTTAAGGAACAGCACTGGCTCGCTCGGTTCCTGGCTCTCGTCCAGTTCCAGGAGGTGCTTCCGATAATTCATGCCAACTGCGATAATCTTCATTCTGTTCCGTACTCTAAACGGTTGAACATAACTGCCAGGTGGGCATAAATGGAGGTGTTCTGCACTACAATATGCTGCGGGACGTTGATGCGGAAAGGAGTAAAATTCCAAATAGCCCGGATGCCGCCGCGAATAATATAGTCGGTGGTCTCTTGGGCTTTCTGTACAGGGACGGTCAGAATGCCGATGGAGGCGGGCTGCTGTTGCTGGCGCTGGAAGTATTCATCCAGATGATAGACCGGAATACCGTTGACCTCATGGCCGACCAGGTCTGGTCTGACATCAAAGCCGGCCAGAATTTCCATACCATACTGCGAAAGCCCTTTGTCGTGAAGCAGGGCTCCGCCCAGGTTGCCGGCACCGAACAGGTAGGCCTGGTGGACACGGCCAAAACCGAGAAAAGACTCCAGTACCTCGATGAGTTTGTGTATGTCGTATCCGATGCGTGTCTTGCCGCTGATCCGGATAAATGAGAGGTCTTTGGCAATTTGCGAGGCGCTGACATTGATCGCCTGGGCAATCTGGGTGGAGGAGATGACCACCTCACCCTGGGCGGCGGCCATTTTCAAATAAGCCAGATACCAGGGAAGTCGCCGTAGTGTGGGCTCTGGAACTTTCATTTCGCTCATGGTCTCAGTTGTGTCTTCTCGAATGCAAAAATAAGCATTTTTTTTGTGTCGGCAAGAGAGCGGACCGTTTTGCGTTTTGCCGGCTTTGTCTTATCTTGCAGCGCATTTGACAAGATCTGATAGTTTTTTCCCGCGTAGTAAGATGGATTGGAAAGAGCAGTTGGCAGCTTTGGCGGCCAAAGAAGGACAAGAACCCTTGAAAGATTTACAGGTCACCGGCCCTGTAAAAAAACAAACCCTGTGCCTTCGCTATGAAAAGCGCAATGGGAAGCCGGTTACCATCGTCAGTGAATTCGAGGGTTCGGAGCAGGAACTCAAGGATTTGGCCCGTCGTCTGAAATCGACGCTCGGCATCGGCGGCTCGGCCAGAGACGATGAAATCCTGCTGCAGGGTGATGTCCGTCAAAAATCGGCCTCCTTGCTGCAGGCCTGGGGCTATCGGCTCAAGGGAGAAGTCCGCTGAGGCGGAAATTACGAAAAAAAAGCCCGGAGACCTGGAGGTATCCGGGCTTTGGTATGAGAGAAAGTCAAGCTATTCCTGATTCAGGGTGACACGCTTGAAATCAATCGGGGCCAGTTGAGCATCAGCCTGCTTGAGATACTGGGCTACAGAAATCTTGGACTCTTTGATGAAAGCCTGCTCCAACAGGGTCGATTCCTGATAGAATTTGTTGAGGCGCCCCTGGGCAATTTTGTCGAGCATGTTCTCGGGCTTGCCTTCTTCGCGGGCTTTCTCACGGCCGATTTCCAGTTCTTTGGCCACTACGTCGGCGGGAACAGAAGCTCTGTCCAGGGAAATGGGGTTCATGGCGGCAATCTGCATGGCCACGTCGCGAGCCACCTGGTAGTCGGCTTCCTTGTTGAAGGCAACTATCGTAGCCAGTTTGTTGCCCGGGTGGATGTAGTCCATCACATAGGCTCCCTTGACGAAGCTGTAGAAATCGAGTTCCATCTTTTCACCCGTGACACCGCTACGCTCGGTAATGCGCTCGGCAACACTCAGTCCGTCCATATCCAGGGCCAGGAGTTCGTCCTGAGTGGCCGGCTGTTTGGCCAGGGCCAGATCCAGGACCGACTTGGTCAGAGCGATAAAATCGGCATTCTTGGCAACGAAGTCGGTTTCGCACTTCAGAGCCAGGACGGCAGCAAAACCACCGTTCATGCCAGCCAGGACACAGCCTTCAGAAGCCTCGCGGTCACTGCGTTTGGCAGCAATTGCCTTACCCTTCTTGCGGATAATCTCAATTGCTTTCTCCATATCGTTGTTGGCTTCAGCCAATGCATTCTTGCAATCCATCATACCAGCACCGGTCATCTTGCGCAGATGCTGGATTTCAGCCATTGTAACTGCCATAGTAATTTAGGATTAGTGGGTTATTATTCTTCGTCTTCTTTGGAGAACTTGCTGGTGGCACGAGCCTTCATGGCTTCTTCATCTTCCTTCTGGATGCGTTCTCTGCGCTGGCGGGGACGACGTTCCTTCTTGGGAACTTCAGCTTCTTCGCTGTCTTCCTGAGCGGCAGCAGCGTCGGCATCGGCCTTTTCTACTTTGCGTTCTTCCAGTCCTTCGTTGATGGCTGCACAGATAGCATCCAAAACGGCTTCAATCGACTTGGTGGCATCGTCGTTGGCGGGGATGACATAGTCGATGGGAGTGGGGTTGGAGTTGGTATCAACCATGGCGAATACGGGAATACCCAGACGGTTGGCTTCATGTACGGCGATGGCTTCTTTCATGACATCGACGACGAACAGGGCCGAAGGCAGACGGTTCAGGTCGGCGATACTGCCCAGGTTCTTCTCCAGTTTGGCACGCTGGCGGGAAATCTGCAGACGCTCTCTCTTGGAAAGGTTCTTGAAGGTGCCGTCAGACTCCATCTTGTCGATGGTTGCCATTTTCTTGACTGCCTTGCGGATGGTCGGGAAGTTGGTCAGCATACCGCCGGGCCAGCGTTCGATAACGTAAGGCATTCCAACGGAGGTGGCTTTCTCGGCAACAATTTCCTTGGCCTGCTTCTTGGTGGCGACGAAGAGAATCTTCTTGCCGGACTTGGCGATATTTTTCATGGCTTCGGCAGCCTCGTCAATAGCGGCGATGGTCTTGTGAAGATCTATGATGTGGATACCGTTACGTTCCATGAAGATATAGGGAGCCATGGCGGGATTCCATTTTCTCTTGAGGTGTCCGAAATGTACGCCGGCTTCCAGTAACTGATCAAAATTTGTTCTTGACATAATGGTGTTGTTAAAATCGTTTACATTCTTTTGGGGCTCACTCAATCTACGGGTAGTTTCAGCTGAAAGTCTCGCAGATTTAGATACTAAACGTCTCTATTTTATGAGCAGTGTAAATAATCTGATTAACGTTTGCTGAACTGGAAACGTTTGCGGGCTTTCGGACGACCCGGTTTCTTACGCTCGACAGAGCGGGAGTCACGTGTCATGAAGCCTTCGGCTTTCAAAGCGGGCTTGTCGTCCGGATTGATTTTGACCAGAGCGCGGGCAATACCCAAACGGGCGGCTGAGGCCTGTCCGTTAAAGCCGCCGCCGACCAGGTTGATGGAGATATCATACTTGCCGGCCACATCCAAGGTGTTGAGGGGCTGCAGCACTACATACTGCAACAGCGGAGACGGGAAATAGACTTTCAGGTCTCTGTCGTTGATGGTAATGTTGCCAGATCCTTCTTTGATGAAGACGCGGGCGATAGCCGCTTTTCTTCTTCCTACTGCATTTACAACTTCCATAATTAGCTAAGTGTGTTTAAATCGATTACTTTAGGATTCTGTGCCTGATGAGGATGCTCACTGCCGACATACACATGCATGTTGTTGATGAGGGCTTCTCCCAGACGATTCTTAGGAAGCATGCCTTTGACCACCTTGCGATAGAGGTCTTCGGGATTTTTTGCCATCAATTTGGCGGGGGTGGTTTCGCGCTGGCCGCCGGGATAACCCGTATGGCTCAGATAAACGCGGTCATTCCATTTCGAACCGGTAAGCTTGACTTTCTCGGCGTTGATGATGATGACATTGTCACCACAGTCAACATGCGGAGTGAAGCTCGCTTTGTACTTACCTCTCAGCAACTTGGCCACCTTCGTCCCCAAACGGCCTAACGCCTGATCGGTTGCATCGACTACAACCCATTCTTTCTGCGCTGTTGCCTTGTTTACAGAAATGGTTTTGTAACTCAAACTGTCCACTGCTTTTAAGTTTAATAGTTAATAAAATGAATATTACAGCGAATTGGGCGGATTAATCACAATCGTCCAAAATCGGGCTGCAAAGGTAGTAAAAGCCGAGTGAAATCCAAAAATTTTTTTGATGGATTTTGCACGGTCGGGCTGGACAAAGCTCGCTTTGGACAGACTGGGCCGTACAAAATCCATAGGGCAAACGGAGTTTGCCGGATTTCCGAGGCGCATTGACCTTCTGCGCTGCGGCCTGACGGCCGCGGCGCGAAAGGTAGTGAACGAAGAGGCAAGACGGAGGCGTAATAACCTTCTGCGCCGTGGCCGTCAGGCCGCAGTATCCCCTTAATCCAGGTGACTCAATGCAAAAGTATAGGCCCCTATGGCGGTGGCACGGCTGGTACCGAGTTTTGAGAATACCAGCCCAGTGCGTTTGACCGGATCGTAATCGACCGTCCGGTCGGTGCCGGGCACGGGAATCTGCTGTACGGTGTTGGTGCAGAACGCCTTGAAACCTTCTTCGTCGTCAAGGTTGTACACTTTCATTTCCAGACGGTCCTTCGTACCGTCCAGTGTGGCAATCTTCCCGTTCAGTTCGCGCATCATGGCCGGGAGAAAGTATTTCCTGTTGCCGCAGAGTCCGCCGCCCAGGACGATGAGCCCGTCCAGGAGGGTCATGGCCTGGGCAATACCGTCGGCAGCGACGGCCCCGAACTCTTCGAAAGACTTGAGGGCGGCTTTCCGGTCGCCTGTCAAACTCCCTTCGGCGATATGGAGAATATCCAGCGGCGAGAGTTCTCTGGAGTCGTTGCAGTGTTCATGATAGACCCGCTGGACGGCTCTGATGCTCACACCTTCCTCCACGATGATTTCGTGCTGATAGCGGTGACGAAGCAAGAGGATTTCGCCGGCCGAACTGTTGTCTCCCACGTAGAGTTGGCCGTTGTGAGTGATACCGCAGCCGAAACCCGTGCCGAAAGTAAAGCCGATCAGGTTGCGGAATTGTTTTGGACAGCCTGCCTGGGCCAGCCGGCGGTTGGTTTCCGGCAACGCTCCGGCCATACACTCGCCGAAGGTGAACATGTCGGCGTCGTTGTTGATGAAGACCGGCAGATGGAACTGCGCCTCGAGAAAAGCCTTCAAAGGGACGCCGCCGCGGAAGGCCGGCATGTTGTTCAGATCCATGATAATGCCTCGGGTATAGTCGGCCGGGCCGGGAAAAGCGAAGCTGATGGCTACAGCCTGCAGCCCCTTTTGCCGGAGCTGGTCCAGGATGTTCTGGAAGCCCTGGCGCATGGTCTCCAGGCAAAGCGGAAGCGAATGGGCCTGTGACGGCAAGGTCAGCGGACGGACAACTTCCTGGCATCTTTGAATGGCGGAAAAGACGAAGTTGGTGCCGCCGGCATCGAGCGTGAGTACTGTCCTCTGGTCGTTCTCGTACATGAAAAAAAAGTTATAGTCTGATATATTTCAGGCTGCCTGCCGCCAGCTGCTCATGGCCGCTGTCCGACAAGAAGCAGTATTTGACAAGATATATTCCACGAACCATCGCCGGCGACTCAATGACGGCGTTGCGGGCCGGTCCGGCTTCGAGCCGGAAACTGTGACGGCTCAGCAGTCGGCCGCTCAAATCGTGGACAGACACTTCAAGCTGTCCGCTGCAGGGCAGATCGCAACGGAATTGCATTACAGAGACATCGGCCGCCAGGCGCAGGTGGAATTCGTCGTGGCGGAAGCCGTCGGAGATGCTGTTCAGAGGAGTCTGCGGGACTGGAATCCGCAGGCAGGCCTGGGTCAGAGCACTCCAGGTACCATCGTGGAAACTGCGGGCTGCGAGATTCAGACAGCTGTCCTCCAAAAACGTTTCGGTCTGCCATATACGGGCTTCAGGCCGCAGACGGCCCTGTCCGTCACTTTCCCAGCGGACAGGATCGCTGCCGTCAGTCATATAGTAAATCTTGCCTTGTGTTGTGCTCAAAGCCAACCGGTCCCCCAGGGCAAATGTGTCGGTGATCAGTACCTCCCCGTTCAGGCTGACGACCGGGGCATCGATGTCCGGAAAGAGCCCCAGTGAGCGCATCTGCCCGATAAAGACATCGCGTCGTCCCGGAAGAATCTCGGTCAGCATTTTTTCCTGCAGGGGGTCGTAATGCGAGGTTTTCGTGTACAGTTCATAGGGAGCGATGTTCCAGCGGTGTACGTCGCGCCGGTAGTCTCCCCAGCGGGCTGCCTCGCAGTCTAAAGCCTGATATATCTCCTCGGAGAGTGAGATCCATACGGCAGCGGCCGACTGGGGAGTCAGAACGCCGCTTTGGTAGCAATGGCGCTGGATGCGATCTCCGACCAGGCGGACAAAGCCCGGATTCTTCATCAGGTTGCCAAACAGGAGACTGGGGCAGAGTTTCCGCTTCTCTCCATATCCGACATTCTCCTTGAGGCTCTTGAGAACATGCTCCGAGTCCCAGCAGAGCATCTTGAAACCGCTGCCCGGCGTGACTCTGTTGCGTACCGCCAGCCAGTTGTGTCGGTCCCAGTCGGTGTTACCGCCATATATGTTGATGATCATGTAGTCGATAAAATTGACCACGTCGAGCAGCGGTCGGCCATTGGGAATTCCGTCCTCCATTCCCAGGATGCGCTGATAGACTCTTTCATCGGAGGCCTGGCTGCTCAGGTCAAACAGTTCCTGCCAGGCCTCCATATTGCCATCGCCGGCCATAACTGTCTGAGGATTGTCTTCCACCTTGATGACATCGTATTCTTCTTCGGCACCATTGAGGTATTCCTCACACCATTTTGCATCGATGCGTTCAGTAGGATTGTATAATCCCCAGTAGATGCCGTTGAGAAAGAGGTGGGCAAAGCGTTGGTGGGAAGCCGGGTGTCCCATCAGCCGCTGTATTTCCTTTGCCCAGGCATCGCGTGTATAGGCAGCGTTGTTGCGTTCGGTACTGTTGGCATGGACCCAGGTGTTGCAGAATCCGGCGCGCAGGACAATGTTGTCGAGCTTTTTGGCTTGAGTCTCGCCGAAGATATTGACCTTCTTCAGTTTCTTGGATCCGTATTTTTCCTTGAATACCAGCCGGAAAGAGTGTTTAGGAGTCTTTTCGGCCAGGCGGCTGTGACCACCGTGGAGTCTCAGACCGCAGTCGGCCTGCCAGGAGATCTCTCCTGCAGCATCGAACATTTCGACAGAAGCTGCCCGCAGCCATTTGGTTCCGGGATCGATATCAGGGAAATGGGAATAGCCGGTGGGCGGGTCTGTATAGTAATAGATGCCGCCTTTCTCCGGATCATTGACGGCACTGAAGAGATTGTCCCTGTCGGTAACTACTGAGACTACCGGCAGCGAGAGAAGGCCTTGGCGGACTTTTTCCGCATAAACGGGATCGTTGCAGAGCTCGGGATCCATCTCATAGTCGGCTTTGGCGTATCCACTGAGTTGGGCATAGGGTCCCCATTTGACCGGATAGCCTTCGGGCGTTTGACTTTGCTGCAGGATATCATCGATAAACAGATAGGTCCTGGTGGTGATGCGGCTGTTTTCGATACCTTCCTGGTCGGAAATCAGGCAGGCCCTGACAACGCTGGTCCCGGCGATTCTGACAGGCTCTGTGTACCGGATGCCGTGTTCCACCCCCGGGTCGCCCCCGTCGAGCGTATAGACAATGGCTGCCTTTTCGTATCCTTCGGCAGGCTGGATGACCAGAGAAAAAGCCTCATCGTAGAAACCGTGTTCCTGACTGAAAACAGGAGCGGGGAGCCGCAGCGAATCCAGCCGGCTATCGTAGGCCGAGCCGCTCTGGGCAGAGACAAAGACGGCATAAAGCAAGCCGAGACAAAAAAACAATGTCCTGAAGGCAACGGATGAAAGGCGGCTGTGGCTAGGACGGATCATCAGGCAGTTAATGAAACAGCGACAAAAATAATCCACTTATGTCAGAGTTTCAAGCCCCCTGTGAAAAAACTGAACTCAGTCAGGCAAGCTGAGCTTCAATTTTCTGGATATCGGAGCGCAGGTTTTTGTCGGTCTCCATCCAGCCTTCGACCGCCTTGCAGGCATAGATGACCGTGGCATGGTTGCGGTTGCCCAGTACAAGACCGATATGAGCCAGCGAACTGTCGGTGTGTTTTTTGGCCAGGTACATGGCTATCTGCCGGGCCTGAGCCACTTCCTGTTTTTTGCTGCGCGAGTGGATCAGGTCCCTGTCTATATGGTAATAGTCGCACACTTGCTGTTCGATAGCTTCAACGGAAAGTTTATCGTCTTCGCCGACCTGAACGGAACTCTCCACTATCTGGCGGCAAAGCTCCATGTCGATATTGCGTCCGTTGATGATGGAGTGGGCCATCAGGGAAGTAATGATACCTTCCAGGTCGCGGACATTGTCTTTGGCGTGACGGGCAATGTATTCGATGACCTCCTGGGGAATGCCTTCCACACCGTCCTGCTGGATTTTGTTTTTGAGAATGTCGACCCTAAGCTGATAGTCGGGCTGCTTCATCTCTGCGGTCAGGCCCCATTTGAATCGGGTAAGCAGGCGCTCTTCCACCCCTTGCAGATCCTTGGGGGCACGGTCGCAGGTGAATACGAGCTGTTTTCCGGTCTGGTGCAACTGGTTGAAAATATGAAAAAATACATTCTGGGTGCCGGTTTTGCCGGAAAGCTCGTGGATATCGTCGATAAGCAGGACGTCAAGACTCTGGTAGAAATGGATGAAGTCGTTGATCTTATTCTGCAGATAGGCTTGTGAGTACTGCACCTGGAACAGATGGGACGATATATAAAGAACACGGGCCTGCGGGTTTTTCTCCAGGGTGGCATTGCCGATGGCATGTAACAGGTGGGTCTTGCCGACCCCCGATTTCCCATGGACGAACAAGGGGTTGAAGATGGTCTTGCCAGGATTGGCTGCGATGGACAAGCCTGCCGTGCGCGCCAGACGGTTGCTTTCACCAGCTACGAAATTGCCGAAATGCAGAGAGGGACTCAGTTGGGGATCCAGACGTTGCAAGGCAGGTCTGAAAAAGGACAGTCCGGACGGTCGCCCGGGTATGACAGGCTGGCTGCCGACGGTTTCCCGTAGGGAACTGACCGTTACAGAGGTATCGGAGATGCTGACCTGATACATCAGCTTGGTGGGACTGCCCGTTACCCGGTTGAGTGTCTTGCCGATAAGATCGGAATACCTATTTTCGAGCTGCTCCACATAGAAGTAGGAGGGTACCCGGATCCAAAGGCAGTTGTTTTCATACTTGAGAGGCTCGATGGGGGCAAACAGGTATACGTACTGCTCATTATCCACATTATCCCGGATAACGGCAGCACATTTTTCCCACAAAGCATTGACTGATAACCTCATTTTCCTCTACAAGAATTGAACGGATTCTGTCCCGCAAATTTTTGAAGAAAAAATGTATTCTGCAAGTGTGAGAACATGCAGAAAAAAGCTGGAATGAGGTATGTCGTTTAAACTCAATGTTCTAAATGTAATATATTGAATATTAATGAGTTGTACTTTCTTTGACGGGCCAATGGCCTAAGGAATAAGCCTTTGTAATTCTGTCAGGTTGAGGCCGCATTTTTGTCAGTTTTGTTGCAAAGGCTTTATTCATGCGGAAGAACCGTTCGATGTTATTTTTCCGTTAAATCTTGCGGCTTGGATTTTTATTCAAAGCCTATGCGGACGGCTTGCATTATTTTACGGCTGGCTTTCAGCCCTGGCCTGAGTCAGCGGGATGCGTACCCCGTCCTTAAGGGCGATGACAAAGGCGTCGGGGAAGCTTTTCTTCAACTCGTTTTTCCGGGCGATGGCCTCCTTCTCAGTCAGATACGATCCACAGCAATACTTGAACAGGTCTTTTTCTTTGTAACAGATGACATCTCTCTGGCCTTTGAACTGCCGGTCATTGGCCTTGATTTCGCTGCGGGCCGTCAGTATCTGGACAGAGTAGCGGATGCCTGAGACCGGCTGGCCGTTTTCTGAAACTTCTTCGGAACCAGCCTGAGAGACTTGTGGCTGTGAACCCAGGTTCTTGACCGAAGCACGCAGTTTGTCATGCTCTTTTTTATAGGAGCAGATGGCCTGGTAGATGCTTTCGGCCAGTTCATTCTGCCCTTTTTCACTGTTCATGTATTTCTCTTCCTCCAGATTGGAGATAAAGCCCAGTTCGATGAGGACTGCCGGCATACTGGTCCGGTGCAGCACCCAGTAAGGCGCCTGTCGGACACCTCGGTCCGTCCTTTTTTGGGCTACCAGGTTGTTCTGGATGTATTTGGCCAGCTTGATGCTGTTTTCCATATTGACATTCTGCATGAGCTCGAAGATGATGTAGGACTCGACCGAGGAGGGATCGAATCCGGCGTATTTCTGCTGATAGTTGTCTTCAAGCAGCATGACGCTATTCTCTCTCTTGGCCACTTCCAGGTTCGATTTCTCTTTGTTCATACCCATGGTGAAAGTGCCTGCCCCGTGGACTTTCTTGTTGTCCACGCAGTCGGCATGGATGGAAATGAATATGTCTGCGTGGGCGTTGTTGGCAATCTTGGCCCGCTGTTCCAGTTCGATGAAGACATCTTTGTCACGGGTGTAGATGAGCCGGATGTCTTTGGAATGGTTGTCCTGCAGCCGTTTGCCTACTTTTTTGGCGACAGAGAGCACAATGTTTTTCTCCCGGGAGGTCTTGCCCAGGGCACCGGGATCTTTGCCTCCATGCCCTGGGTCGAGCACTACGGTAAAGCGGTCATCCTCTGCCATGGTCGGGAGGGAGAGCAACAGAGCTGTTGAAACTACGAGAAGGCGATGTAAAAAGTTCATGTTGTAGTTTAGATGCTGATTCGAACAAAAGGTTTAGGGGTATAGCAGATAGACGGCACGCATCTGCCGATATTCAGACAAAGAGGCCTGCCAGCTCTGACGGATGCTCTCCTGGTCGAGCCCTTCGAGAATCTGCTGCCGAAGAAGCGGTGTGCCGGCCAGCAAGTCGAAAAAGCGTGCATTCTTGAAAAACTGATCTTTGTCGGGGCTGCGCCGGTACATCTCCAGCAGCCAGCGAAGGGAAAAGCCGCAGGTTGTGGTGTCCTGTCTCAGATCGATACCGAAGCATGTCTGATTCCGGTACATAGGGCGGCTGTCAAAACCCGGCAGCGAACGGGGGACGAACTGGAAGTCTCCCAGCGTCTGGTCCGGGGCACCGATGATCTCAAATGGCGTTGTCGTGCCCCGGCCGACACTGATTGAAGTGCCTTCGAACAGGCATAGCGAGGGATAGAGCCGGACAGCTCTGTCGCTGGGCAGGTTGGGCGAGGGCTTGACAGGGAGAGAGTAAGGCTGTCCGTGCCGCCATCCCTTGACCGTGACCACTTTCAGTGAACATCGCCGGCCTTCTGCCAGCCAGCCTTGGCCGTTGATCATGCCGGCCAACTCACCCAGGGTACAGCCGTGGAGTATGGGAATGGGATGCATCCCGACAAAGGAGCGGCATGAAGCTTCCAGCAGGGGCCCGTCCACATAGTCGTCAGGATTGGGACGGTCGAGCAGGATGAGGGTCTTGCCGTTTTCAGCGCAGGCCTCCATAACGTAGTGCAGGGTGCTGAGGTAAGTATAGAAGCGGCAGCCGACATCCTGAATATCAAAAATCAGGTAGTCAAGCCCCTCCATTTGTTCAGGCGAGGGTTTCTTGTTGTTGCCGTAAAGAGAAAACACCCTCAGACCGGTCTGCGGGTCTCGTCCGTCGGCGATGGCCGCCCCTGCATCGGCCGTGCCCCGGAAGCCGTGTTCGGGTGCGAAGATGCATTGCGGACGCAGGCCGGCCCGGCAGAGCGTGTCGGCCAGGCTGACCCCGTCGATTTGGGAAGTCTGGTTGATGACCAGGGCAAAACTCTTGTCTGCCAGCCAGGGGAAATAGACTTCGGTCTGCTGTGCCCCGGTGAGCAGAGGCTCGGCTGCTGCCGTCTGAGAGCTCCGCCGGGCTGCCCCCTGGCAGGAACAGGCCAGCAGGCATATCAGGACAGAGGTGTACAACTGTAGTTTTTGGCCCATACCGTAAAAACTGTGGAGCTGAAAATTGGCGAGACAAAAATAAATAATTTCCTTTGCATGACAATTAGCATCATGGATCCACGGGTACTTTTACATAAACACATTGACCCCAACGAGGAATTGTACGAGATTATTTACCGTCACAGCCGTGCCGTGGCCGATATGGCCCTGGCTATATCGGACCGACATCCGGAATTGCAGGCCGACAGGCGGTTTTTAGAGGAAGCTTCATTGCTGCACGACATCGGTTGCGTCAAGACCGATGCTCCGGTGATATGCTGTTACGGGACGGAACCCTATATCCGTCACGGCATTCTGGGAGCTTCCATCCTGCGTGGGGAAGGTCTGCCCCGGCATGCCCGGGTTTGTGAGCGTCATACGGGAACAGGACTTACTATAGAGGCCATTGACAGCCAGCATCTGCCTTTGCCCCGACAGGATCTGAGTCCGCAGACCATTGAAGAGGAAATCGTCTGTTTTGCCGACAAATTCTTCTCCAAAACCAGACTTGAGATTCAGTACAGCCCTGAGCAGGCTCGCCGGAAATTGGAAAAATTCGGTTCGGAGTCGCTTCGGCGCTTTGATAATTGGTGTAAAAGGTTTTTATAATCACATCCATTTGTTGTAATTTTGTCGGCTTATAAACTAAGGTAATGTCGAGATTACAGCATAAGATAATGAACTGCTCCCTCCTGAGAAGCTGCCTGGTCGTATGGTTGGCAATGCTTCCCTTTTTGGCTGTGGCTCAGTATGTTGATGCCGATTCGACGACCTTGGCTCCCGGCATTGTCCCCATGTCGGTAAGAGATACGGTGATAGCCCTGGCTGCCGATTCCCTGTCGGTTGAACAGCCCGCTGACAGTTCGGCTGCCCCTAAAAACGATCTTTCCTCCCTGACGGAAATCATCACTTTCAGTGCCTTGGACTCCATGACCATCGATGCCGACGGTATGGCCCATCTCTACAATGAAGGCCGGGTGATTTACGGCGAGATGGAACTGACCGGCGGTTATATCGTGATGAACATGGACAGCTCGAATATCTACGCCACCGGCCTGCGTGACACCTCGGGCACTGTGTCCGGCCTTCCTGTATTCAAGGATAAGAGCGGCGAATACGAAAGCAAAGGGCTGCGGTACAATTTCAATACCCAGCGCGGTATTATCTTCGATGTGGTCACCCAGCAGGGGGAGGGCTATGTGGTAAGCGGACGGACCAAGAAAATGGAGGATGATGCCATGTACATGACCGACGGCAAATATACCACCTGCGACGACCACGACCACCCGCATTTCTACCTGTCGCTGAGCAAGGCGAAAATCCGACCGGGCAAGAACATCGTCACCGGTCCCGCCCATCTGGTTGTCGAGGATGTGCATCTGCCTCTGGTCATACCCTTCGGCTATTTCCCCTTTACTTCCGAGTACTCTTCGGGTATTATCATGCCAACCTACGGCGATGAGCTTTCCCGTGGTTTTTATCTCCATGACGGCGGTTATTATTTTGCCTTCAGCGATTATGTCGATCTGGCTGTCACCGGCGAGATCTACTCCAAGGGATCCTGGGGGATAAAGGGCAGGAGCAATTACCGCAAGCGCTACAAGTATTCGGGCAATTTCTCGGTCTCCTACCTTTTGACGGCCAACAGTGAAAAGCGCCTGCCTGACTATTCCGAGTCCAAGAACCTGAATGTGGTCTGGAGCCATGCCCAGGATGCCAAGGCCAATCCGTACCGGACATTCTCGGCCAGCGTCAATTTCGCCACCAGCGGTTATTCACGCAATGATCTGTATGCCTATTACAATACCGAAGCATTTTCACAGAATACTAAGAGCTCAAGCATCAGCCTTTCCCAGCGATTCCCCAATTTCCCGCTGTCCATCAGTGCCAGTATGAGCGTGTCGCAGCGCAGCAAGGATTCTACTCTGACCGTCTCGCTGCCCAACATGAGCCTGAGTGTGTCGCGGTTCTATCCCTTCAAGCGTAAAAACGCTGTCGGCAGGGAGCGTTTCTATGAGAAAATCAGCATGAGCTATTCGGGAACACTGGCCAACAGCATCAGCGAGGTCAAGGAGCGTGATTTCTTTCATAAATCGCTTGTCCGCGACTGGCGTAACGGGATGCGCCACAGTATTCCCATCAGCGCCACCTTCACTGTGCTGAACTACATCAATCTCACCCCTTCGCTGAATTATACGGAGCGTTGGTATACCAGCGCCGTCGACCGCAACTACGACCCGGTGCTGGATCAGGTGGTGGCCGATACTCTCTGGGGCTTCCACCGTGTCTGGGACTATTCGGCCAGCCTGAGTGCCTCGACCAAGCTCTATGGTTTTTTCCAGCCCTTGCCTCAGCTCTTCGGCACGAAGGTGAACATGATCCGGCACGTGCTCACTCCGACCCTGTCGTTTTCCTATCGTCCCGACTTCGGCCAGGCGAAATACGGTTACTACGAGACGCTGGAATACACTGATGCCAGCGGCAAGGAGCATTCGACCACCTATTCCCACTACGCCGGCTCGCTGTATGGTACGCCCGGCTCCGGCCGATCGGGTATGGTCAATTTCAGTGTGGCCAACAACCTGGAAATGAAAGTGAGAAATGACCGTGACACCACCGAGGAAAATGCTTTCAAAAAAATCAGCCTGATAGATAATTTCTCTTTCGGATCGTCTTACAATCTGGCAGCTGACAGCCTGAACTGGAGCAATATATCGGCCAATATCCGTATCAAGCTGGGGTCGAAATATACCCTGAACCTGAGCGGGCAGTTCGACCCCTACACCTATGTGCTGAACAGCTCCGGCAATCCGGTGCGGGTCAACGTGACCCAGTTCAGGAAATACGGTATCCCGGGCAGGCTCATCAGCACGGGTACGTCGTTTTCCTATACCATCAATAACGACACCTTCAAGAAGAAGGATAAGAAAGATGCCAAAAAAGGGGGAGGAGCCACTTCAGACCCTGCCGATGGAGGTGAAATGTCTGCCGAAGGAGAGTCCGGGGCTGAAAAAGTGCCTGTTCCGGAAACCAAGCCCGACCCCGAAGCGGCACTCTATAAGGAGTATTCGATTCCATGGAGTCTGTCGCTGAACTATACGCTGCGCTATGCGCGCTCTACTTTCAATAAAGAACGTCTGGAATACGACCACAAGCTGACGCACAACCTGAGTTTCAACGGAACGCTTTCCCTGACCGAGAAGTGGCATTTCACTGCATCGAGCAGCTATAATTTCGACGTGCGTAAACTGACGACCATGAGCTGCTCGGTGAGCCGTGACCTGCACTGCTGGACCATGTCGGCCAGCTTCATCCCCATCGGTATGTACAAGTCCTACAACTTCTCGATCCGTGTCAAGGCCGGTGTGCTGCAGGACCTCAAATACGAGCAGCATCAGAATCCCCGCGACAATGCCATCTGGGGTGTCCGCTAAAAAAGGAAATCTCTGCCAGGCTTAGCCGACAGAGATTCTTTGTATTCGTGTGACGGGGGTATCTTTTTAGTCAATCATATCGAAACCACAGTAGGGAACCAGCACCTTGGGAATGCGGATACCCTCGGGGGTCTGGTTGTTTTCGAGCAGGGCGGCCACGATTCTGGGCAGGGCCAGAGCACTGCCGTTGAGCGTATGGCAAAGCTGAGTCTTGCCCGTTTCGGCCGAACGGAAACGGCATTTGAGGCGGTTGGCCTGGTAGCTCTCGAAATTAGATACGGAACTTACTTCCAGCCAGCGTTTCTGGGCTGCAGAGAAGACTTCGAAGTCGAAAGTCAGGGCCGAAGTGAAACTCATGTCGCCGCCGCAAAGACGCAGGATGCGCCAGGGTAGTTCCAGGGCTTCGACCAAGGTCTGTACATAGGCGACCATCTGGTCAAGACGTTCATAGGAACGGTCTGGATGCTCGATGCAGACGATTTCCACTTTGTCGAACTGGTGCAGGCGGTTCAGACCGCGCACATCCTTGCCGTAGGCACCGGCTTCGCGGCGGAAGCAGGCAGAATAAGCTGTGTTCTTGACAGGCAGATCTTTTTCATCGAGGATGACATCGCGGTAGAGATTGGTCACCGGCACCTCGGCCGTGGGAATCAGATAGAGGCCGTCCAGATTGGCCAGATACATCTGACCTTCCTTGTCGGGCAGCTGTCCGGTGCCGTAACCCGAGGCGGCATTGACCACGTAAGGCGGCTGGATCTCCAGAAATCCCTGTTCTCTGGCTCTGTCCAGGAAGAATGAAATCAGGGCACGCTGCAGGCGGGCCATCTTGCCTTTATAGACAGGGAAACCGGCGCCGGTAATCTTGGCCCCCAGTTCGAAATCGATCAGATCATATTTTTTGGCCAGATCCCAGTGGGGGAGGGCCTCTTCTGGCAGGTCGGGAACAATGCCGCCCATACGTTCCACCTTGTTGTCGTCGGCACCGTAGCCTTCAGGTACGCTGTCGTGCGGTAGGTTGGGAATCAGCACAAGCAGTTCCTGAATCTTGTCTTCGGCTTGTTTTTTCTCGGCTTCAAGTGCTTTGCCTTTTTCTTTCAGTTCGGATGTGCGGGCTTTGGCAGTAGCGGCCTCGTCCTTCTTGCCTTCCTTCATCAGCTGGCCGATGGATTTAGACAGCTGGTTCATTTCTGCGGCGCAGGCATCGGCCTGGACTTGGGCGTTGCGGCGCTCTGCATCGAGCGAGAGAATCTGTTCGATGATTTCCTTGGCGTCAAAATGTTTCCTGGCCAGTTTCCTGATGGCCTCTTCCTTGTTTTCGCTGAGATACTTGAGTGTCAACATTGCCTTTTGAATAAAATCTCTATAAGCGTCGAAGGCCGTCTCGAAGACAGCCCTCCTTTAAACTAAAATGTCGGGATGAGAAGACTCGAACTTCCGACCTCCACGTCCCGAACGTGGCGCGCTAGCCAACTGTGCTACATCCCGATTAAAATCGGCGACAAAGGTAATGAAAGCCGAGTGAAATCCAAAATATTTTTTGATGGATTTTCGAGGCACCTCTTAGCTCCTGCGCCTGCCAGTCTAAACCCGTCAATTTGGTTCAATCGTAAGACCGTAATCTGACAGCCAAATTCGGCCGTAGGTTCTTTGAAGGTTCTTTGTGGGTTCTTTGAAGGTTCTTTGTGGTAAGATAGTAGTAAGGTAGAGAATAAACAAAAAAATCACATCGCTGTTGCGTAATTGAAAAACCCGTTGTACTTTTGTGCCCGTCAAAATAAACCGATGGTGCCATAGCTCAGTCGGTAGAGCAAAGGACTGAAAATCCTTGTGTCCCTGGTTCGATTCCCGGTGGCACCACAAAAAAGAGAGACCCCTAAGAGTCTCTCTTTTTTCATATATATGTCGTTACTTGGTTAGAAGCAGTATCTGATTCCGGCCGAAAGGGACAAATGGGCGAGGCTTTCGTATTCTTCTTTGTCAAGGTCGACATGGGTATGACGGTTGCCTGAAATCAGGTCATAACTACTCAGAACTCCGGCAATATAGTTTAGCGAGGCACCGAGCAGGAAGTGTTCGGAAATCCTGTAGTCGTAACCGAAATGTATGGCGGTGCCGATGGTCGATCCGCTTATTTTGCCGGTTATCCCTTCGCAAATAACGTCCGTATATCCCAGATAGCCGACGCTCCAGTCCAGATAGAAATAGTTCTGTCTCTTGGCACTTTCGGAGCGAAAGCCATAGGTGAGTCCGAGAAAAATGATGTCAATATCGTCTGAAATATAGCTTATCAGGGGTGTCCCGTCGCTAAGTTGAACAATATTGGTCAGATTGCTGTAGGCGTTGAACTTGTGGAATTTGATCCCGACACCGGATTCTTCCCCGTTGCCATACGGCCATAGATAGGCTAAAATGTCGGCCCCGTAAGAAAATCCCCCTCTCAGTTTGTTCATGTACTTGCGCTCGTCAGGAGTCAATCCTTTGGCCAGCTTGGCTGTTCTCATGCCGTATCCTTCGTGGATGGCGGCACGGTATTTCCTGTGGGTGTATGGGGAAGTACTCCTGGCCTGGAGGTCAACGACAGCAGCCTCGTGTGTTGCCTGTTCCCTGAAGACTCTTTCGTCTTTGATTTCGGTCTCTTCACCGGACTGGGTATAGGTGGAGTCTTGCAAGTAGTACATATTGGCACTGATGCGATGAATGGAACTGACAAAGTCGGGCTTGCGATGTTCGGTGATTTTCAAGAGATTTCCGCCGGCTTTGCGGGTCTCGTCTTTGGCGGTTGCCAAGATAAATTCATAGTCGCCCCGTGTGGAGAAACCTGTGTCACCAATACGCAAGTCCCCGAGGAACTCGGCTTCTTGCGGGACATTCTCTGAAATCTCATAAACTGCCACCTCGGACGTCTCATCCAGTGGGGGAAGCCTCTTGTAAAGATGGGTGGTCACTTTAGGCATGCAGGAGGTGAATCCTATACATAGTGCCCCAAATACCGCATGGGAGAATAATCTTTTCATAATGGCGGTTGTTTGGCGCAAATATACAAACTTATTGCAAAATAGTAACAAGCCTCCTGCGGAATTTCCGCAGGAGGCTTGTCTGATAGCTGGGTAAAACGGGTTTCTCAGAGCTTCGGACCGGCTGCCACCAGAGCCTTGCCGGCCTGGTTGCCCGTGTATTTAACGAAGTTCTTGATGAAACGTCCGGCCAGGTCTTTGGCCTTTTCTTCCCACTGGGTAGCATCGGCGTAGGTGTCGCGGGGATCCAGGATCTTGGGATCTACACCGGGCAGAGCTGTGGGCACTTCGAAGTCGAAGTAAGGAATCTTCTTGGTGGGAGCCGACTTGATGGATCCGTCCAGAATGGCGTCGATGATGCCGCGGGTGTCGCGGATCGAGATACGTTTGCCTGTGCCGTTCCAGCCAGTGTTGACCAGGTAGGCCTTGGCTCCGCTCTTTTCCATTTTCTTGACCAGCTCTTCGGCGTATTTGGTCGGGTGCAGTTCCAGGAAGGCCTGTCCGAAGCAAGCCGAGAAGGTCGGCGTGGGTTCGGTGATGCCGCGTTCGGTGCCGGCCAGTTTAGCGGTGAATCCGCTCAGGAAATAGTATTTGGTCTGTTCCGGAGTCAGGATGGAAACGGGAGGCAGTACGCCAAAGGCATCGGCACTCAGGAAAATGACGTTCTGAGCGTCAGGACCGGCGGAAACGGGGTTGACGTTCTTGACAATCTTCTCGATATGTTCGATCGGGTAGCTGACGCGGGTGTTCTCCGTAACACTCTTGTCGGCGAAGTCGATTTTGCCGTTTTCATCTACAGTGACATTTTCCAGCAGGGCGTCACGACGGATGGCGTTGTAGATGTCGGGTTCGCTCTCCTTGTCGAGATTGATGACCTTGGCATAGCAGCCGCCCTCGAAGTTGAACACACCGTTGTCGTCCCAGCCGTGTTCGTCGTCGCCGATAAGCAGGCGCTTGGGATCGGTCGAAAGAGTGGTCTTGCCCGTACCGGACAGACCGAAGAAGATGGCGGTGTTCTTGCCCTGCATGTCGGTGTTGGCCGAGCAATGCATCGAGGCGATGCCCTTCAGGGGCAGATAATAGTTCATCATGGAGAACATACCCTTCTTCATTTCGCCGCCGTACCAGGTGTTCAGGATGACCTGTTCGCGGCTGGTGGTGTTGAAGGCCACGCAAGTCTCGCTGTTCAGGCCGAGCTCCTTGTAGTTCTCGACCTTGGCCAGAGAGGCGTTGTAGATGACAAAGTCGGGCTCGAAGCTTTCGAGTTCTTCGGCCGTGGGCTGGATGAACATGTTCTTGACGAAATGAGCCTGCCAGGCTACTTCGACGATGAAGCGGACGGCCATGCGGGTGTCCTTGTTGGCGCCGCAGAAAGCGTCCATGACATACAGGTTCTTGTTGCAAAGCTCTTTGACGGCGAGGCTTTTGACTTTGGCCCAGACTTCTTCCGACATGGGGTGGTTGTCGTTTTTGTATTCATCGGAAGTCCACCACACAGTGTTCTTCGAATTTTCGTCCATGACGATATACTTGTCCTTGGGCGAGCGTCCGGTGTAAATACCGGTCATGACATTGACGGCGCCGAGTTCGGTTTCCTGACCTTTTTCGTAGCCGGTCAGCGTTTTCTTGGTTTCTTCCTTGAACAGATAGTCGTAAGAAGGGTTGTGTGCAATCACGGTAGCCCCGGTGATGCCGTACTTTGTTAAATCTAAACTTTTCATCTTTAATTGGTTGTTATGGTTTTACGAATTATTCTCAACGTGAATCGGAATTCGGAAATCGCATCCTGTCCCCGATGCAAAGATATAAACAAAAATCATCCCGTGGAAAATATTAAAGAAAAATTTCCTTAATTCTTTGGGCAAGGCATAGATGATCTCCGCCAAATACGGACGAAAACATAACAGCTTGCAAAAAGCCCGAAGGAGCTTACAGCTGCCGGTTGAAGAAATCCAGCACTTGCTGCTGCATTTCCCGGTTGAAGAAATGCGGACTGTCCCAGAGTTCGGTTTTCAGCTTCCAGCCGGCATCCTGGCTGTCCCAGACCTGCCGCATGATCTTGTAGGCATCCTCAACGCCTTCGACAGGAAAGAGTTTGTCCTGGCGCCCATTGATGAAATACATGGGCTTGGGGCAGGCAATGGAGGCCACGTCGGGATAGTCCAGGTAGCGGCGGATGTCGGGCAGCAGCATGGAGTAGGCGCTGCCGCCTTTGTTCTGGTTGTTGGTGGCGGTCATCAGGTATTCGGTAGTGTTCATCCAGCAGATGGCTGCTCCTGCCCTGACTTTTTCGCTGGCCGCGGCCAGCATCCAGGCTCGGTGACCGCCCATGGAATGGCCATAGACACCGATACGCCGGGCATCGACAAAAGGCAGTCGGCTCAGGAACTCGACGCTCTGCATATCGTCATAGGTAATCAGGCCGCACCAGTTCATGCCCAGTTGGAACAGATTGGAGGCAAATGCCTGCTGAGCTTCGTAAGAGGCACCTTCGCGACGGCCCCGCTCACCCCAGAAAATGGCGTCGATACTGAGAACCACGTAACCGTTACGGGCAAAAAAATCGCCGGTGAAAACCCCATCGTAGCAACTGACCGTCCAGTCTTCGGCTTCCTTCATTCTGACTGAATCGGCTTGAACGGGCCGGATCATCTTTTCCTTGCCGATGCTAAAACGGGCGCCGTGGTCGTGCAGGGCCACCAAGGCCGGAAAACGGCCCTGTCCGTCGGGCACCAGCAGGTAGGCCGGGATGCGGCAATAGGCGGAAATGTCAAAGACAATCTTCAGGGCCTGGTAACCGTCTCGCTGCTCACGCTCCAGGATCAGATAGTCGAAATTGCCGCTTTCAGGAGGCAACTGTCCCATACAGTCGAACAGACGGTTGCGGGCGGCTTTGCGCCAGCGGCCGAAATCCTTGTAACCGCTGTTGCGCCAGGCCATCGGGAAATCCAGGTCGTGCCTGATTTCCTGCAGAAATGTGGGCATCGTGTTAATCAGGCCGTAGGGCTCATAATCGGGCAGGTCGCTCTCACCCACTAGGAGCGTTTGCTGCGACTGGTTGAGCGGAGCGTTCTTTTGTGACTGCAGGGAAACAATCCCCAGCCACCAAAGTAGGATGGTCAATGTTAATGGAAGAAGGGCTCTCATGGGATGAACGCTTGAGATGCCGGCCGTGGCGGGCTTATTGTCTGGCTGCAGCCTTTTGCAGTGCACGCAGCTGCCGACGGGTAATTTTGACAATGGTACCGTGTTTATGGCCTTTCGGTACGGAGATGCGGTCGTCGGCCGGCGTAAAGGTCTGGAAATCCTTGGTAGCCGTAGCTCCGTAGCGGCCTTCGCGATAGACATCGTAGTAGATGATCCATTCATCGCCGATTCTCACTACGCAGGGCCCTTCGGAATAGGTCGGGGCAAAAGTCTGCGATGGGTTGCCGAAGGGCCCTTCCGGGCTGCTGGCATAGGCGCAGAACAGGTTGCTGAAACCGGGTTTTCGGTTGTCTTTGATGACCAGTACGTAGTCGTCTTTGGCCCGTTTGACCAGATAACCGTCGATGCTGTTGAAGCCGCAGTCATAATAGGGCCGTGCCGGCGTAAATGTCTGGAAGTCTTTGGTCTTGGTGTAGTAGGGGCGGTGGCAGCCGTTGGTGCCTAAGCGGTCGGCCTCGGTATAATCCCTGGGATGGATGGCTGAAGACCAGATGATGAGAAATTCGTCCTTTTCGTCATCATAAAAAAGTTCCGGTGCCCAGACGTTGTTGGTGGCGGTATCGGGCATGACTTTGATTTCGCGTTGCTCGCTCCAGTGGATCAAATCCTTGGATGAAGCATAGCCGAAGCCTCTGCTGCCGCTCCAGGCGGTAGTCCAGACCAGATGGAAGGTGCCGTCCGGCCCCTGAATGACCGATGGGTCGCGCAAGACATGGGTCGGGCAGAATTTCGGTGTGACCTGACGGCCCGAAAAGGCGTCGATATAGGGTTCCTCGTTACCGATCTGGGGAGCCATCCACACACCTCCCAGGGTGTCCCAGTGGAAACCGTCCAGACTGTAAAGATACTGCATGCCTTGAACGGAAGGCTCACGGAAGGAGGTGAAAATGTAGGCCTCTCCTTGGGGGGTACACGCGCTGAAAACAGCGGTCAATGCCATGGCGGCGAAAAGCAGGCGAAATACTTTCATAATGATTCGGTTATAAATTAAGCGATCTCCCAAGTCTCAAGGGTTTTGAAAAAGTCGTTCAGACTTTTTACCTGTGGACGTTTGGCTTGAACCTCTTCTACCTGACGACGTACTTCTTCTTCGTAGGTGGGTGCCTCGACATCGCGAATGACCCCCAGGGCTACGGGGAAGTCGGGTCCCGTCATGGCGGCCAGTTTGAAATGGAGGGTGTTGTCGGAGCAGTGGGCGTCGTGGGAGAGGATGTCGTCCTCGGTGATGCCGTTCTGGCCGATGGTGACCACCTTCAGCTGAAAACCGTCGAGTACCAGTCCCTTGTCACGGTTTTTGCCGAAGATCATCTTCTCGCCGTGGCGCAGATAGATAGTCCGGTCGGAGCGGAATTCTTTGTCCTGGATGTCGCGGTGGGTGCCGTCGTTGAAGATGACGCAGTTGACCAGGGCCTCGACCACCGAACAGCCTTTGTGACGGGCTGCTGCCACGAGGGTCTCCTGGGAATTCTTCAAATCGACGTCGAGCAGGCGGGCGAAAAACTGTCCGCGAGCACCCAGGCAGAGTTCGGCCGGACGGAAGGGCTCTTCGACGGTGCCGTAGGGCGAGGATTTTGAAATGAAACCTTTGGGCGAAGTGGGTGAATACTGTCCTTTGGTCAGGCCGTAGATGCGGTTGTTCATCAGGATGATGTTCAGATCGACATTGCGGCGTACGGCATGAATAAAGTGATTGCCGCCGATGGCCAGACAGTCGCCGTCGCCGGTCACCTGCCAGACGGTCAGGTCGGGATTGGCGGTTTTCAGACCGGTGGCGATGGCAGAAGCCCGGCCGTGGATGGTATGGAAACCGTAGGAATTCATGTAATAGGGCAGACGCGAGGAGCATCCGATACCTGAGATGACGGCCATCTGGTCGGGAGCGACGCCCAACTCGGCCATGGCTTTGTGCAGAGTGTTCAAAACGGCATGGTCTCCGCAGCCGGGACACCATTTCACTTTGCCGCTGCTTTTATAGTCCTGAGGGGTATAGTTTGTTTCCATAGTGGCAGGTAAGTTAGAATTGTGAGAGAACAGCCTCCCTGACTTCTTCGACCGAGAAGGGCTGGGCCTGGACTTTGTCGTACTGGCGGATGTCCAGGCCTGCTGGCATCTTTGAGCGCAGGTAGGCGGCAAACTGGCCGCTGTTCAGTTCGCAGACAACGATTTTCTTGTACTGGGACAGCACCTCCGCGGTGTTGGCCGGCAGCGGGTTGATGTAGTTGAAATGAGCCAGGGCGGTCTTTTTGCCGGCAGCATTGAGCTCTTCGACAGCAGCGTAGAGATGGCCGTAAGTGCCTCCCCAGCCGACCACCAGCATGTCGGCATCGGGATTGCCTTCCACCTTGAGCGGCGGAATGACCCGGGCGACGGCCTCGACTTTCTGCCGGCGCAGGTCGGTCATGCGCTGATGGTTTTCGGGATCAGTCGAAATGGCACCCGTGAGTCCGTCCTTTTCCAGCCCGCCGATGCGGTGGGCAAAGCCCTTGCGTCCGGCCACGGCCCAATAGCGGACGAAGTTTTCGCTGTTACGCAGATACGGTGTCCACTGTCCCTGCATTTCTTCGGGGACAAAGGGCGGTCGGATGGCGGGATAGTCGTTCATGTCGGGAATCCGCCAGGCCGATGATCCGTTGGCCAGGAAAGCGTCGGTCATCAGGATGACGGGGGTCATGTGCTCCAGGGCAATCTTGGCGGCTTGGAAAGCGTAGTCGAAGCAATTGGCCGGCGTGCTGGCGGCAATGACCACACAGGGCGATTCGCCATTACGGCCGTAAAGCGCCTGCAGCAGGTCGGTCTGCTCGGCCTTGGTGGGCAGTCCGGTCGAGGGGCCGCCCCGTTGTACGTCGATGACCACGAGCGGCAGTTCGGCCATGACGGCCAGGCCGATGGCTTCGCTCTTGAGGGCGATGCCCGGTCCGGAGGTGGAAGTGGCCGCCAGATTACCTCCGAAAGCCGCACCGATGGCGGTGCATACGCCGGCAATTTCATCTTCTGCCTGCACGGTCTTCACGCCCAGCTCCTTGCGGGCGGCCAGCTCGTGGAGAATATCGGTGGCCGGAGTGATGGGGTAACTGCCCAGGAACAGCGGCAGACCGGATTTTTCCGAGGCGGCAATCAGTCCCCAGGCAGTGGCCTGATTGCCTTTTACATCGGTATAGGTACCTTTTTCCATCTTGGTCGGATTGACCGTGTAGGTGGAGACGGAGGCGTGGATGTTGTGTCCGTAGTTGTAGCCGTCGGTCATCACCTTGAGGTTGGCCTCCAGCAGGGTCGGCTTCTTGCCGAATTTGTTACCCAGCAGGTGCTCGGCCTCTTCGAGGGGCTTGTTGAACAGCCAGCACACGAAGCCCAGGGCGAACATGTTTTTGCAGCGCAGTATGCTCTTGTTGTCCAGTCCGCTGTCGGAGAGACTGCTCTTGGTCAGCGAGGAAATGGGCACGGACAGAATCTGCGCGCTCTCTATGTTGAGTTCTTTGAAGGGATTGCCGGTTTTGAATTCGGCTTTTTCCAAACCGCTCTGGTCGAAAGTGTCTTCATCGATGACAATGACGGCGTCGCGCTTGACATTCTTGATGTTGGTCTTCAGGGCGGCCGGATTCATGGCAATGAGTACGTCGGCCAAATCGCCCGGGGTATAGATTTTCTGGGCACCGATGTGGACCTGGTAACCAGATACTCCACTCAAGGATCCTTGCGGGGCACGCATCTCGGCCGGATAGTCGGGAAAGGTGGATATTTCGTTCCCGAAAACGGCCGACAGGGTCGAAAACAAAGTGCCGGTAAGCTGCATTCCGTCGCCCGAGTCGCCACAGAAGCGGATGACAGCCTTGTCCAGGGTTTTGTTCTTTACAATCATTTATATCGTTGTTTAGATGGTTTGAGACTTCTGAAATCAGCATGCAAAGGTAATGTATATTTTCATAACCTGTTGTATCCTGCATTAATTTTGATGCTGATTTTAAGAATAAAATTACCGGGAAATCAAAACTGTATATTTAATGTATATACATATGTGCAAACATCTGTGCCTAACCTTGTCAGGATGTTGTTTTTTCTGTAACTTCGCCTCGTGAAAACAGTCTGTATTACCGACATCAAGTTTCTGGTTCAATGGAAAAAGCATTCTTAAGGAGCGAAATCGACCGGTTGCGCCGGGAGAAAAATGCGGTCATCATGGCCCATTACTATCAGGAAAAAGATATTCAGGAGATAGCCGATTTCATCGGCGACAGTCTGGCGCTGGCCCGACAGGCGGCCAAGACCCAGGCCGACATCATCGTCCTGTGCGGGGTGCATTTTATGGGCGAGACGGCTAAAATCATCTCCCCCGGGAAAAAAGTGCTGATCCCCGATATGGCTGCCGGCTGCTCCTTGGCCGACAGTTGTCCGGCTCCGGCGCTGGAAGCCTTTATCAAGGCCCATCCGGGTCATACGGTCATCAGCTATGTCAATACTTCTGCCGCGGTCAAGGCCCTGACAGACGTCGTCGTCACCTCGACCAATGCCGTACAGATAGTCAACAGTTTTCCCAGGGACGAGAAAATCATTTTCGGCCCGGACCGTAACCTGGGCAGCTATATCAACAGCTTGACCGGTCGGCAGATGCTGCTCTGGGATGGGGCTTGCCATGTCCATGAACAGTTTTCACTGGACAAAATCATCGCCCTGAAGCAGCAGTATCCCCAGGCCGAACTGATCGCTCATCCGGAATGCAAGCAGTATATTATCGAATTGTCTGATTTCGTGGGCTCGACGGCAGCACTTATCAAGCATGTCCGGCAGTCTGCGTCACAACAGTTCATCGTGGCTACGGAGTCGGGCGTGCTCTTCGAGATGCAGCGCCTGTGTCCCGACAAGGAGTTTATTCCCGCTCCGCCTGAGGACAGCTCCTGCGCCTGCAACGAATGTTCCTATATGCGTCTGAACACGCTGGAGAAACTGTACCTGTGTCTGAGAGATGAAACGCCTGAGATACAGGTCGACAAAGAAACAGCCCGTAAAGCTTTGCGTCCGATTCAGCGGATGCTGGATATTTCAGAAAAAAACCATCTGTCATGAAAAAACTGGTATTTGCCACGCATAACAGCCATAAGACCGAAGAAGTTTCGGCCGTACTCCGGGGTAAGGTGGAACTGGTCAATCTCTCCTCCCTGGGCTTCCACGAGGATATTCCCGAGACTTCCGACACACTGGAAGGCAACGCCCTGCAGAAGGCCCGTTACGTTTACGAACGTTTCCACCTGGATTGTTTTGCAGATGATACGGGATTGGAGGTGGAGGCTCTCAACGGCGGTCCCGGAGTCTATACGGCCCGCTTTGCCGGTCCGGGCTGCGATTTTGACAGCAATGTGGCCAAACTGCTCAGGGTACTCGAAGGAGTATCCGACCGGCATGCCCGTTTCCGCACGGTGGTGGCCCTGATCTTGGACGGCAGGGAATACCTTTTCGAAGGAGTGATAGACGGAGAGATCACCACAGAACGCCGTGGCGACAAGGGCTTTGGTTATGATCCTGTTTTCCGGCCGGAAGGCTACGACCTGACATTTGCCCAGATGGGAGCCGATGCCAAGAACCGGATCAGTCATCGGGCGATAGCCGTCAGGAAACTGACTGATTTTCTGACAAAGGAAAAGTAAGTCCCCATGAAGAGTCCTGCCCTTCCCCCCTTATTGCGGTACAGGTTGTCGCTTATCGGCCTGATGCTTATCTGCCTGTCCGTTAATGCGGCTGAGCCGGCTCTTGGAGAATGGCGGTGTCATTTCTCTTTCCGCAATGTGCAGGATGTGGTCGTGGCAGGTGACAAGGTGTATGCTGTGGCCAAGGGCAAGCTGTTTTCATACGAACCCTCATCGCAGCTCATCGAAGACTACAATGTCCTGACCGGTCTGCACGGCAGCGACATTGCCCACATGGCCTGGCATGAGCCCAGTAAGACCTTGCTGCTGGTCTATTCCGACGGCAATATGGATCTTTTGCAGGAGGGCTATGTCACCGGCCTGTCGGATTATCGGGACAAATCCATCGCAGCAGACAAGACGGTCAACCGTGTGAGAATATACGGTGACTATGCCTGTCTGGCCACCAACGTGGGTGTTTTGCTGCTGCACATGGGCAGGCAGGAAATCAGCGAGACTTTCATGCGTCGCAGTCCGGTCGGAGGATATGATCCGGTGCTGGATTTCGCCATGCTGGGCGATGACTGTTACCTGCTTTCGGCAACGGGCCTTTTCCGGGGGAACAGGAAAGACAACCTCTCTGATGCCGACAACTGGGAACAGCTCAGTTTCCCTTCTTCCCTGATTCCTGAGCGTCTGATAGTCTGGCGTGACAGACTCTGGGCCTCGGCCGGCTCTGATATCTACAGCCTGGAAACGGATGGCTGGCTGCGGAAACTGCATTATTCCGTCAATCTGGACGAACTGAAGGTCTCGGCCGGCTGTCTGGTAATCCAGGCAAGGGGCTCTGTCGTCGAATCGCGCGATGCAGACGCGCAGCTTCTGAGATTTGGACAGAATACGCTTTCATCGGGGCTGGTCAGACAGACAATATCGGTCGATCCCCGTAGTGGAAATGTCTATGCAGCTGCCGGAAATAACGGCTTGGTTGTCTATGAAAAGAATACGTCGGACGGCCTCTATTACCCGACGGCCAGGGACCTGTATCCCAACGGACCGCAGGTGGAGGTGGCCTGGAAGATGTTTGTACAGGGAGATGCTCTGTATGTTTCCGGAGGCGGCCGTTGGGGAGACCGTTATTATTTCCCCGGCGGGGTAATGTGCTACAAAGACGATGAGTGGACTTCCCTGGTGGAATCTTCCGCCCAGATCCGGGAAAAGACCGGCTTCCCGTTTTACGACATCCTGAACATCGCCGTCGATCCGCTCGATGAGAAACATCTCTTTGCCACTTCCTGGGGAGAGGGTCTGTACGAGTTCTACGACGGATCACTGGTCAAGTTGCATAGTCTGGACAACAGTCCGTTGGTGTCCTGTCTGGCCTCGAATCCTTATCGTTATGTGCGGGTGGACGGTGCTGCATACGATGCCCAGGGCAATTTGTGGGTGCTCAATTCCGACCCGACTTTCGGCCAGGCAGGCATTCATGTCCTCAAGGCGGACGGACAATGGTTCTCTCCACACTATGCCGATTTCCCCACCTCGGCTCCTTCGCTGGACGACATCCTTTTCCGCCGGAACGGGCAGGTCTGGATCAACTCGGAACGCAGCGGCAGCGGCCTGTTTGTACTGGATACCAACGGCAGTCTGGAAAACCTGGCGGACGATCGCAGTCGCTGGATCCGGACTTTCATCGACCAGGACGGCCGGACGGTCGATATTTTCACTGTCCATTGCATGGCTGAAGATCTTAACGGCGTCTTGTGGGTCGGCACCACGCACGGCCCCTTGCTGTTGTACAATTCAAGTGATATTTTCAACACTTCACCGGTGTTTAACCGGGTCAAAATCCCCCGTAACGACGGCACCAACGAGGCAGACTATCTGCTGGACAATGCCCGGGTGCATGCCATAGCAGTGGACGGTGCCAACCGTAAGTGGATAGGTACGGACAACGACGGGGTCTATCTCCTGTCACCGGACGGTATGGAGACTGTACATCACTTTACCAAGGACAACAGTCCCTTGCCTTCGGATGTGGTCTATTCGGTGGTCGTACATCCGCGTACCGGGGAAGTGTTTATCGGTACTGAACTGGGGCTGGTCTCTTACAGGAGTGACGCCACTCAGGGAGCGGAAGACTTTTCTGAGGTGCATGCCTTCCCCAATCCTGTACGTCCGGGCTATGTGGGAGATGTGGTTGTCTCAGGTCTGAAAGAGGGGTCTCAGGTTAAAATCACGGATCTTGGCGGCCGGTTGCTGGCAGCCGGCACTTCGCTGGGCGGACAGTTCATCTGGCATCTTGGCACAGCCGACAACAGGCATGTAGCCAGCGGGGTGTACCTGGTATTGGTGGCCGATGGAGACGGCACGACGGGAGTGGCTACCAAAATAATGGTAGTCAGATAAGGTGTTTCCCCTATTCTCCTATGTAATAACTCAGATGGGGCGGAATGTTGTAGGCGACATTCTGCCAGACGAGGCCCAAGCGGTAAACCGGGTCTTGCAGCAGTGTGACCAACCGGTAAGGACTGGGAATGGTGGTGCTGTAAATGCGCAGCTCCCGGTTGTCGCGGGTACGGAAAATGACTTCCTCACGCCAGTCGCCCCACAGATCGGCGCTCAGTGCGGGCGTGGACTTGCTGCCGTTGTTCGAGACGCATCCGTCGGCCCGGAAAATCTCTTCCAGCTGTTCGTCCTGCCAGTTGTATTTGAAGATCTGATTGCGGTCGAGCAGCTCACGTTGCAGGTCTCCGTCCCACCAGATACCGAAATTGCAGGAGCGGGGATTCCTGTCGGAAATCTTCTCCCCACGGCAGGTGTACAGTCCGCTGATACCGCCGCCGAGTACCCAGCACTCGGCTCCACGATAGCGGGGGTCGATGTCGAAGGCGGCTACCCGGCCGGGGCCTTGGGCTTTCCTTTCTTTGGATACAGCCACACTGTCGGTGGGGACATTCCAGTAGATTTCGCCTGTGCCGGCGTGGCGGAAATTCATGCCGTAGGCCCCGACGGGTTCCTGAGAATTGAACACTTCCAGACCGGGACGGTCCGGATCCAGGTCGCTGACATGCATGGCATCGGCATGACCGATGCCAGTAGAGTAGAGCCCCCGGCCGTCATTATTGACGACCATATTGCCGTAAATGATTTCATCGCAACCGTCCCCGTCCACGTCCGCCACACTGAGATTGTGGTTGCCGTTGCCTCGGAAGACGCGGTTCTCAGGATGCAGAGGATCGTCGCTGTCGAAAGTCCAGACAGGCACCAGCCGGCCGTCCTGAAAATTCCAGGCGGCCAGCACGGTACGGGTATAGTAGCCACGGCACATGACCAGACTCGGCCGTTTCCCGTCCAGGTAGGCTACACAGGCCAGGTAGCGGTCGGAACGGTTGCCTTTGCCGTCACCCCAGATGGCCTGCAGTTCCTCGGTGGTGGGTCGGATCTTGTCTGGGTGACGCGGGGGATTGTAGGGAACAGTGGCCAATGCCTTGCCACTGGCTCCGTCGAAGACAGTCAGATATTCAGGCCCGCTCAGAATATGGCCTTGGTAAGGCGGCTCCAGCTCTCTCCAGTCGGCCTCGGGATCGCCGATAACCCCGCCTTGTCCGTCTATAGTGCCGTCTGCCGTCTTGCAGGCCACTTCGGCACGGCCGTCCCCGTCCAGGTCGTAAACCATGAATTGGGTATAGTGCGCCCCTTCACGGATGTTTTTCCCCAAGTCGATACGCCAGAGCATCGTGCCGTCCAGCCGATAGGCTTCCAGTTTGGTCTGGCCCGTGATACCGTTATGGGAGTTGTCGCGCGGCATCATCTCCTGTTTGACGATAATCTCAAACTGTCCGTCACCGGTCAGGTCGGCTACCGAACAGTCGCCCGGAGTATGGCCGGGCAACGTCTGCAATGGAATGGAAATATAGTTCAGTCCGCTACGGCCGGCCGGCAGTGTATAACAGCTGCCGGGCTCTATATCTTCCGACTGCGGGCTGGCAGGCACAGGGCGCTTGTGGGCACTCACGTAGTAGGTGACTGTCCGGGAGGCATCATACTCAAGATCGGTAAAGTTGGTGCCGTCTTTCAACGGACGGTCGTTGAGTCTGACAAAGCGACCGTCCTCGTATTTGTACACATCAAAGGCCAGTCGGTCGTCGTCACTGCAAAGCATGCGCCAGGAGAGGAAAGCTTCACGGTCGCTGACAGCCGTTGCATAGAGTCCTCTGCCCAGCATTTCGGCCTGACGGGGTGACTGCGGCCTGATCTGGCGGGTGGCTGTGTCTTGGCAACTGCTGCCAAGACACAGCAGTATCAACGGAAACAGTTTCAGGGGATTCATCGTTTCTTATGGTTTCTATCGTAGTCTCGGGCTGTTGTTTATTTGCCGAGCAGCCGACGGGCGAGATCCACGGCACTGTTGGCATTGTCGCTGTAGCCGTCTGCCCCTATCTTGTCGGCAAACTGCTGGCTCAGGGGGGCTCCGCCGATCATGATCTTGACCTTGTCCCGAAGCCCGGCTTCTTTGACAGCCTCGATGACTTCAGCCATATAGTCCATGGTGGTAGTGAGCAGAGCACTGATGGCCAGGATGTCGGCTTGGTTCTCTTTGACTGCCTCGACGAATTTCTCCTTAGGAACGTCGATGCCGATGTTGATGACTTCAAAACCACAGCCTTCAAGCATGGAGGCAACCAGGTTCTTGCCGATGTCATGCAGGTCGCCTTTGACTGTCCCGATGACGACTTTGCCCAGGGATTCCACCTGATGGCCGACCATCAGGGGCTTGAGCAGCTGCATGGCTCCCTTCATGGCGCGTCCGGCCATCAGAAGCTGGGGAACGAAGACCTTGCCGTCCTGGAACTGACGGCCTATCTCGCTCATGGCCCGGATCATCTGGCCGTTGATGAGCGTCTGCGGCTCGATGCCGGCATCCATGGCCGCTTGTGTGGCAGCCTGGGCCTCGGGTAACTTCCCTTTCAGTATGGCGGTAAAGAGTGCGTCGTCATCTGAGGTGACCTGGCCGCTTTTCGGACTGGTCTCGGCCCGGGATCCTGTATCATCGGTCCGGGGTGCTTTTTCTTCGGACTCGGGGGCCTTGTCGACCTGGGTTGCCGTTTCCTCCTCTACGCCCTGCGGACCGGCCGGCTGGCTTGAAACCGCTGCGCCGGCAGCCTGTCTGGAGGGGCGATGCGGGCTCAGCCAGATATCATCGTCGGTCTTCACCAATTTGGCAATCTCGCGGATATGGGTGTCGTCCGTGCCGCAGCAGCCGCCGATGATATTGACCACATGGTCTTCGATGAGCGGCCAAACGACCCGCTGCATCATTTTGGGCGTCTGGCTGTACTTCCCGTCCTTGTCGGGCAGACCGGCATTGGGGAAGGCAATGATGCGGAAAGGGACTTCGGCGGAGAGACGGCGCAGGAAGGGCAGCATCATCTCGGCTCCCAGCGAGCAGTTCAGGCCGACACAGGTGACTGGTTCTCCTTCGAGAGACTTCATATAGGCGAGCAGGTCTTGTCCGAGCATGTTGAACCCTTTGGGATCCTTCATGGTGAAGCTCATGATGACAGGCACTTCACGTCCGGTTTTTTTCATCATGGCCTTGGCGGCTTCCAAAGCGATGCCGGCATTGGCCGTGTCGAAAATGGTCTCGACGAGCAGGGCGTCCACGCCACCGTCAATCAGGGCAAGTATCTGCTCTTCGTAGGCGGTCTGCAATACAAGAGGACTAATCTCCTGCAGGCTGACACATTTGGCTGTCGGACCGATCCCGCCGGCGACATAGACTGGTCGGTCGGCTGCATACAGACCGACAGCAGCGCGGGCGATGACAGCAGCGGAAATATTGATTTCACGAGCTTTGGTCTCCATGTGGAAGCCTTGCAGGGAAATGCGCTGTGCATTGAAGGTATTGGTCGTGATGATATCGGCGCCTGCCTCGATGAAGCGGCGATGGATGTCGGCCACGACGGCCGGCTGCGTCAGGCAGAGCAGATCGTTGCATCCTTTCAGGTCGGTACTGTTGTCGCGGTACTGTGGCCCGCGGTAGTCGGCTTCGCCCAGATGATATTGCTGTATGGTCGTGCCGGTGGCTCCGTCCAGGACGAGAATCCTTTTTTCCATAGCCCGGGTCAGGCTCTCCCGGTTTGTCGGGGCAGGGCGCTCTATCTTGATGACCGGCTGGTCATGGTGACACTGGCAGCTGTTTTTGGGCCGGTATTCTTCAACGATTTTCATGGCTTGCTCGATTTCCTGTTCGTTGTGGAAGTTCATTTCGAGATGGACACCGTCCGGTCCGACGGTATCCAGCAGCGGTTTGATCTCGTCCACTTCGACCCAGCAGGCCATCAGGCTCTTGCCTCCGGCAAGGATCTTCTTGTAAAGATCGTACCATTTGGGCGAACCGCCCTGAGGCTCGCCCACGCCGGGCGTCCACTGGATGGCGTTGAGCTCTTCGATTTCGAGCAGGGCCGGCAGATGACGCATGGCTCCCACTCCGTCGAGATGATAGAGCGTGTAGGGGATCTTCCGGCATTGTTCCCGGATGTAGGGCTGGACAAAACGCCGGTAGTCTTCTTCGGAAATCATGGTGGAAATGTCGCACTGGAGTTTGCTCATCTTGCCCGGGGCCCAGGACGAGAAATAGCAGAAAGCCATTTCGTCTCCTTCCCGGATGATTTCGTAAAGCTCGTCGAAGACACGGAAATAGATGTCATTGATGCGTTGCAGCTGCTCTTCCACCCATTCGGGCTGTATGAGCAGATCTTCCAGAATCTTGTCTGTGCCTTTCAGGGCGGCCAGTATGTCAAGGCCTTCCATCAGGTCGGGCATACCTACGTAGTAGTGGCCCTGAGCCTTCTGTTTGCAGGCATTGAGCAGGTCTTTGTGCAGTTTCCAGTTGGGGTGGTTCTCGTCAAATCTGACCTGGCCGTCGAAATGGGGATCGGGATGAATCCAGATAGTGTCTTCGCCACCTTCCAGCACACCTCCCAGGATGGCTGCCAGCGAACCTGGCCCGAGCTGGGTGTTGGCTACCGGCAGGATGTCCGCTTTGAGACTGCTGTGGGCGACGTACCAGTCAAGATAATCGGCTCTCCACTGCGGGTCGAACCATTTCTGGTTCAGGTCGGCAGGACCGGCCGGCCGGGGAATGTCGGCATGGGGCGTGACCCCCTGCTGAAGATGCTCCCACATGTTCAGAATGATACCTTTATGGTTCCACCAGTCGATATATCGTTGTTTGGTAGTCTCAAGATCGGGCTTCCACATTTTTGTTGTCATGTACTTGTCGGTTTGTTTTTCGGTAATGGATGATGACCAGGGTCTGTCTGACAGACGGCTACAAAAATACTTCTTTTCTCTGAATATCCTTCGGTGAGTGTCCATGTTTATTTGCGATTACGTCCGACTTGTGTTACTTTTGCCACCGGATTATCGAACGAGTATGATGGAAATCGAAGACAGTGGACTGGTGTTGCGGACGGAGAATCTGGTCAAGCGTTACCGTAAGCGTACGGTGGTCGATCATGTCTCCATTGAACTGCATCAAGGCGAAATAGTCGGTCTGCTGGGCCCCAACGGAGCAGGCAAGACAACGACCTTCTACATGACCACAGGGCTGGTGGTACCCAACGAAGGCAGGATTTTCCTGGGTGACCAGGATATCACGGGCTATCCCGTGTATAAGCGTGCTCAGGCCGGTATCGGCTATCTTGCCCAGGAGGCTTCTGTTTTTCGGAAAATGACGGTCGAGGACAATATTTTCTCCGTGCTTCAGATGACCCGCCTCTCGCGCGAAGAACAAAAAGAGCAGCTCGAAAGCCTGATTTCCGAGTTCCATCTCAATAAGGTCCGCAAAAACCTGGGTGACCGTCTCTCGGGCGGTGAGCGGCGCCGGACCGAGATTGCGCGCTGCCTGGCCATCAGTCCGAAGTTCATTATGCTTGACGAGCCTTTTGCCGGGGTGGACCCTATTGCCGTGGACGATATTCAGTCGATAGTCGCCAGTCTGGTCAAAAAGAACATCGGCATCCTCATCACCGACCATAATGTCCGGGAGACCTTGTCCATTACCGACCGTGCCTATATGCTGTTCGACGGTAAGATCCTCTTTCAGGGCACACCCGAGGAACTTGCTGCCAACGAGACGGTCAGACGCAATTACCTTGGTGTCAATTTTGAACTGACACGCAACCGGGCAGTTGAGCGTGATGAACAAGGCAACCGCCTGCGTCGTAAGGAGGATTGACTGTGATTCCGGAAAAGACGGACGCTAAACGAACTCGTCGCCGAATTTCATGCCGGCATCGATGACAAACTGCCTGATTTCCTGCTCATCTTCTTTTTTGCATATCATCAGCACATTGTCCGATGAGGTGATGATGTAGCCGTCCATTTTCTGAATCACCGCCAGCTGGTTTTCGGGCAAGGAGACAATCGTGTCGTGACTGTCGTAGAAAAGAGCTCTGCCCTTGAGGACGGAATTGCCTTTGTCGTCCTTGTCGGCCAGCTCGTGCAAGGATCCCCAGGTCCCCAGATCCGACCAGCCGAAATCCCCCATCTGCACATAGACATTGTCGGCTTTTTCCATGATTCCGTAATCGATGGAAATGTTGGGACAGGCAGGGAAAATCTGATTGATAAAGCTCTTCTCCCGATCGGTATTGAACAGTTCGAGGCCTGAGTTGAAGGGAGTGGCCACTTCGGGCAGCAGACGGTTGAAAGCCTCCAGGATGGTCTGGACGTTCCAGATGAAAATACCGGAGTTCCAGAAGAAGTCGCCGCTGGCCAGAAATACTTTGGCCAGCTCCAGATTGGGTTTTTCGGTGAAAGCCTTCACTTTGGTGAAGTTGCCGAGTTTGTCATGGGAAGCCTGGATGTAGCCATAACCCGTTTCCGGCCGGTTGGGACGGATGCCGAGAGTAAGCAGCACCGGTTCACGGGCGACAAATTCCAGCCCGTCGCTGATACAGGAAAGAAACTCTTTTTCTTTGAGAATGAGGTGGTCCGAAGGCGCTACTATGATATTGGCCTCGGGATTGATGGCCCTGATATGGTGGGCGGCATAGGCAATGCAGGGAGCCGTGTTGCGTCGGCAGGGTTCCAGAAGAATCTGTTCGGGCCTGATCTCGGGCAGTTGCTCCAGCGTGAGCTTGTCGTACAGCTGGTTGGTGGCGATGAAGATGTTCTCCACGGGAACGACCTGTTTGAAACGGTCGAAGGTCTGTTGGATAAGCGACCGGCCTGTGCCGAAGAAGTCGAGGAACTGCTTGGGATATGAACTGCGGCTGGCCGGCCAGAAACGGCTTCCGATGCCGCCGCTCATAATGACGCAATAATTGTTGTTCATAGACGTGTCAAAAAGTTCGACAAGGTACGAAATCTTTTGTATAAAAATACCAGCGGCCCTATTATTTCTTTTTGGAGGCTTTTTCCTGTTGTCTGGCCGATTTTTCCCTTTCGATGACTTGGCTATGAGGTTCTTCCCACAGACCTTCGGTCATGTTGTGCAATTCCTTTTCCAGACGTTGCTGCTCAGCGGCAATTTCTTCCGGAGTGCTGCAGTAGTCCATGATGTTTTGATTGAGCAGGTTGGATACTTTGTAGATATCTCCCTGATACTGGTGTCTGACAAAATAGTCATAGACGGTCATGTTGTCCAGGGCATTGTAGCTGCTGGTGCGCAGGCTGTTGGCGGCCAGCAGGGAACAGGCCTCGTCAAAGGGTACCCAGAAGAGCGGATATTTTCTGGTCTCCCCCGTTTCATCTTCACGTACCAGTACGGGGCAGAAGCTGATGATCCTGGTCCGGATGGAGGAAGTGTTCTTGTCCAGGTACCAGAGTTCCTTGATGTAGTACAGGGTGACTTCGTTGCTGGGGATATCCGCAGTCTCGACAATATAGACCGTGTCTTTGGGGTTCTTGGCATCTGGTTTGGTCTCATAGGGGATCCAGAAGCGGTTGAGCAGTTCGTCGAACTTCACTTTGTATTCATCGTTGAAAACTTCCTTGCCGTCGAGGTAGTCGTAGACCTTCAGACGGCCGTTGGAGACTTCCTCGAAAAGCAGTGAGAAAAGATTCTTGTGCTGTCCGTCGGGCTGCGGCGGATAATATAGCGGGGCGTTTTTCTCGTTCTTGAGGTCCAGCATGCGGAAAACTTCACGCTGCCAGGTAATCTGGTCGGGAGAAAGCTCTCTGGCAGACGGAACAATGCTATTCTGCATCGTTGGGGCAGGCTGGACCCCGGTCGTTGCGGCCCTGCTCGGCTGAGGTGTCGCAGCAAGGCTCTGCCGCGATCTTGGCTGGGCCTGCAGCAGGCTGATACCCATTATCATGAGGGAAAGACTGATAAGCAGATTTCTGGTTTTCATAGGAGTGATGCTTAGTTGATGATTATTTCCATGGGGGAGAGCGTCTGTTCGATCTTATCCGGTCCGATGGCGCGGATGCGGGAGATGAAGAAACGCTTGCCGCGTCCCAGGGCACGTATCTGAGATTTCTGTCGGGCTGAGAAGTTGGCACCCTGCGAGACTTCGACATTGGTGTTGCCCATAGAGTCATATATAAGGGTCTCGAAGGAGAGCACCGTGAAACTGACGTCCAGCAGATCGTCGTCCAGGGCGGCGATAATGCCGGGTGCATCCATGATGTTCTTTTTGGCGAAGGCCGTACCGCCACGGTATTTCCTGACCACACCGCTTTCGTCTTTGTATTCGATGAAGGCGCGGGGTTCAGGCAGCGGACGCACGCGGAAAGGCATGCGGGCAACATTCTGGCTGCGGCCGTCCATGACAGCATTGACAGTGACCAGACATTCCTTGTTGATGTCGGTCGGAGTGGCAATCCAGACATTGCCGGCCCGGCGGAGCGTGCCGTTGTTGACCGAAGCCTGTACCTGCTGATCGGGCACACCCGGCACGGAAATGCTCAAACGGTTTTCGATACCGGCATAGAGCACGTTCATCATGGTGTTCGAAACCGTAGCGGTGGGCTCGACCACCGTATATTGCTCGTCGAAGGTGTAGGTGCGGACCGATCCGTCGCCGTGCTGCAATTCGATACGGCCTTTGACGGGGAAGGTCCCGACCGAAGTGGTATGGATTTCGTACAGACCGTTCTTGTCGAGGGGCAGCTGCTGGCCGTTGACAAAGATATGGGGTCGCTGTGTGGAGTCCTCGGCCGACAGGACGATGTTGGCCCGGTAGGTGTTGCCTCGGACAATGTTCTGTGAATTAGGTATCACATAGGCCTTGATCTGGTTGACCCGGAAGTCGCCTACGTCGATGTTGCTTGTCAGCGTATGGAGCACTTCCCCTTCGGCATAGCGGATGTCGTTCTGAAGTTTGGAGAAGAAGGTGAGGACGGCGCTGACGGGCATGTTGTCGAACATGGAAGTTTCCCAGTTCAGGCCCTGGGCCTTGGCTTTCGCTGAGGGTTCGGTCGAGAAATTGTCCATGATGACTTTCTGCTTGAGACTATCGGTAATCATGGCCGTCATATCTGTACGGAAACGTTCCATGGATTCGGCCAGCTGACGGCCGGCATGTCCCGTGGGCGGCAGCATGACATAGGCAGGCGCATTGACGTCTTCCTGCTTTTTGATATGATAGATGTCTGCATTTCGGCCGTCGGCTTTGCGGGCGATCTGCCATTTCAGGTCATCTACATACTGATACATGGAGTCAGCCATGGCTTTGAGCTCCTGGGCTCTTTCATACCATTCTCCGCTCTTCTCGGGATTCTGTTCATAATAGGCCGTCAGGTCGTCGTAGAGCGACTGGTTCTGGGCCTGGGAGTTCTGCGTACTCCGCAAAAGACTGTCCTCGACCATTTCGAAACCTCCCAGTACATCCGATGATACGTTGAGTGCCAGCATGCAGAGCAGCATGATGTACATCAGTCCGATCATTTTCTGTCTCGGGGTCTCCGGTGCATTTGTTGAAGGCATAATCTATTGGGTTTTTGCTGGAGATCAGTTGTTTTCTTTTTGTTCGTCCCCGTTGCCGTTCTCGGGATGGATTCCCGTGAAAGCCTGGCCGGCCATCATGGCCTGCAGCATGCGGGTGTAGATCTGGTTCAGACTGGTCAGGTTGCCGGCCATGGCTTCCGTCTCCTTGATGAAGCGGTCGCTGTCGTCGGCCGAGCCTTCGTACATGTCCTTGATGTTGAGCAGGCTCTTGTTGATGCAGTCGATGGTGTGTATCTGCGAGCTGATGTCCTTGAGCTGGATTTCGTAGATGGTGTTGAGGCCTTTCAGGTGGAGGTTGAGTCTGTCCATCTGCTCAGCATATTCCTTAAGGCTGTTTTCCAGCGTTTTGGTCTCTTCTTCGCTGATGTTGATCTGCGGAATGCTCCATTCGGCATTCTCCTGGTGGTAACCCTTGGAGACGGCGGCGCGGATTTCTTCCTCTATGTCGGAAGCCTGCAGGCCTTCGGCGGGAACCTCAGCCGGGTGAGTTCCGACCGGAACACCCGGCTGGCTGCCGACGGGCACACCGATTACCTGTACCACGGTCTGTCCGCCTGAGACGGCAGGAGCGGATCCTGAGGCAGCTGGCGCAGACCCGGCAGTGGGAGAAGCGGGCTGTGGGGCGGGAGAAGCGGGCTGCGGGGTGACAGCCCCGGCCATGACACTGCCGGCCATCGGCACATTGGCCACCGGTCCGTTGATCAGAGCTTCATTGCCGATGAAATAGGGCATATCCTGCGGATTCCCGCTCTTGAGGATGGGGAAGACCGTTTCCCAGTGGTAGTTACGGAAGGGAGGCTCGAAAGCCGAGATGGCGAACATCAGGACTTCTGTACCCAGTCCCACGGCCAGCATGACATTGGCGCCGTCGAGGTGCAGGATTTTGAACAGAGTACCCAGGATGGCGATCGAGGCGCCGAATCCATAGAAAAAATTGAATAAAGTCTTGCCGCGGTAGCTGGCCAGGAACTTTATGAAGGCGGATTCTTTTTTTTCTGACATGATATTTGACTGTTTTATTATCGACAAAGGTAGTAATGCTTATCGGCTGCTGCCCCCTCCAATCTGGCTTCTGACACAACGGAAGCCGATATAGGAACGGGTTTCGTTCTGGTATTCATAACTGCGGGTGCTGACCTGGATAAACTGGGCAGCGTCTTTCCAGGATCCGCCTCTGACCACCTTTCGTGTAGTCTGGTAAGGGTCGGTCGGCCTGCTGGTACGGCTGTATTCGGGATTCAGGTCATTCATTTCCTCGTAGGCCGAGGCGCTCCAGGCGGTCGAGGTCCATTCGGCCACATTGCCGGCCATGTCATAAAGACCGTACTCGTTGGCCGGGAAGGAGGCTACCTTGGCCGGTATCAGGCTGCCGTCCCGGGTATAGTCACCTTTCTGGGGCTTGAAGTTGGCGTAGTAGCAGCCTTTTTCCGTATCGGCATAATCTCCTTTCCAAGGAAAACGGGTCTCTTTTTTCTGACCGCGGGCGGCATATTCCCATTCAGCTTCGGTGGGCAGGCGGTATTCCAGCACTTCCTGCCCCTTGGGAATCAGTACCCGGTTCAGATTGCGCGTGCGCCAGTGGCAGAAGGCGCGTGCCTGTTCCCAGGATACGCCGACCACGGGATGAGCCACATAGCCCGGATGGGAGAAATAGTTCTTCAGGTAGGGCACATTGTAGCTGTTGTCGAAGTCGTTCACCCAGACGGTGGTATCGGGATAGATCTCCACAATGTAGGTGTTCAGGAAGTCATAGCGCGAGCTGAGCGGACGGGTGATGGTCTGCCGTACCACCTGGCCGTTTTCGTCAATCCAGGCGGTGTCCTTGGTGATCATCACCTCCGGCAGGGAGTTGGCGTCAATGTCGGTGTTACGGGTTCGGCGGGCTTTGTCCAGCTGATTGGCCCGACGGGCGGCCTGTTCGTAGTCGAACCATTCATAACGGTAGGTGACCCGCTCGGTCCGAAGTCTGACACCGCCCAGAATGGGATCGTATTCGCGCAGGTAATTCAGCGCCGAGAGTTCTTCTTCGGTGGCACGCTTGCGATCGGGAATGGACAGCTTCCAGTTGAGATAGGGAGTGATGGGTTCACCTTCGGCGTTCTCGGTAATCATGTATTCCTCGTTGCCGCCATAGGCCGGGTCGGCCAGTTTTTCACGGGTGATGGAGTCGCATACCCATTTGATGAACTGTTTGTACTGCCCGTTGGTGATTTCGGTTTCGTCCATCCAGAATGAACCTACTGAGATGGACTTAGAGGGTGTCTGAGTGCCCCAGACACTGTCGGGAGCGGACTGTCCCAACTCGAAGGATCCTTGTTTGATGAGTACCATGCCGTAGGGATTGGGCTCGCTCCAGGAGGAGGATTCCACGCCGGTCAGCTCACCGTTGTCATAGAACGAACCGCAACTGCCCAGCAACAGGCCGGACAGCAGGATACTTCCTATGGTCAGCTTCTTTTTCATAATCATAATATACGAATACTTTTCTGTTTCTTGTTGATTCTACTGGTATCTATCTTTTTACGGTAACCGATGAATACTTCATGCGAACCGCTGGTGGGCACCATCGTGATATCGTAGGAGTAACCCACCGACAGCCCGAAGTCGAAAGTGGTCCCGATCAGGATGCCCAGGGTGCTCCCCGGCCTGTAATCCAGACCTCCCCAGTATTTGTCGGCGTAGCGGAGGACGGCCGACAGGTCTGTCTGGACGGCTACCAGGTCGCTCATCACCAGCAATGAGGGCTGTAGCGACAATAACGGATTCCGGAGTCGGATATTGTATCCACCCGTCAAATAAAGTGTGCGCGACACGTTGAACCGGGTCTTTTCACTTTCGGCGTCACCCTCTTTCTGCTTGAGACTGATATCTCCGCCCAACAGATGTGAGCAGGACAGCCCGGCATACCATTGCGAGCGGGTGAACCAGGCTCCCAGGCTGAAATCGGGAATCATACCGTCGATCGTGCCGCTGGGAATGGAGGCATCGGCCGAGGTGTGGTAGTCGCTGCTGGGGATATAGATACGGCTGGCATCGAAGTTTTCCTGCAGCAGTCCGCCTTGCAGACCCAAGCTGAGCTCCCCGCCAAGGATTTTTTTCTTGTAGGCATACTGCAGCTGCAGCCATTGTGTGCGGAACAGGCCGATGTTTTCGTTGAGCATGATCAGGCCGATGCCGCTTACCTGATTGCCTATGCGCAAGGGAGAGCCTACATGCAGGCCGAATGTGCTGGGGGCGTTCTTGACGTCGGTCCACTGTTCGCGGAAGGTCAGATGGACGTTCAGGTCGCTGTTGAGGCCTACGGCCCCGGCATTGTAGAGTCCCGGGTTGAGCATATACTGCGTCCACTGGCCGTCAAACTGGGCTCGGCTGCCCAGGCAGCAGCCCAGCACGGTCAGCAGGAGAATCAGCAGTTTTCTTTTCATTGCCACAGGACTTGTTTTCGTTGCGTTTTGTCTGTCACGACGAGCCCGATACCGGGACCGCGAGATTAATAAACGCAAGACCCGCGGAAAAATTGTGCCGGCCATCCGAAAGAAGATGGCCGATGCGTGGAGTTTCGGAAGAATTGTCTATTTTTGCTCTGTCAATATCTTTAATTTGTTTTGTAATGGAAAAATTCAATCTCTACTTCAAGGATGTGATCCTCAAGCAGTATGCCCAGTTCCAGGGCAAGACTCCGCGGGCCGGTTTCTGGTACTATGTCTTGTTCTATCTCATTTGTGATGTCATACTGGGCATTATCGATTCAATCCTGGGTTGGAACGGCCTGCTGCCTGGCATTCTGGACCTGGCCATCCTGGTGCCCACACTGGCCATCGGTGCACGTCGTCTGCACGATATCGGCAAGAGCGGCTGGTGGTGGCTCATCGGTCTGGTGCCGGTGGTCGGCTGGATTGTGCTGATTTATTTCTGGGTGCAGAAATCCAAATAAGCAGGAGTATCCTTAAAATGGACAGGCCGTGATGAACACTCATCACGGCCTGTGTATTAAGATTGGAACCGTAAGATTGGAACCGCAAGCTTCGGCAGCGTCTATTGCAGCGACTTGACCCAGGCGGCGATGTCTTCCTTGGTGGCTCCGTTCAGGGTCTTGCCGTCCTTCCAGTGGATTTTGGGATAGTTCTCGCGGAACAGGGCGTTGGCGTTGTCCAGGGTGCTGCTGCCCGAGGTGGCGAACAGAATCACCGTCTTACCGGAAAAGTCGTAGGTCTCCAGGAAAGTGTTGATGATGGTGGGGGCCGTGTACCACCAGACGGGGAAGCCGAGATAGACGGTGCCGTACTGGCCGGCATCCTTCAGGTCTTTGACCATGGCCGGGCGTGAGGTCTTGTCTTTCATCTCTACAGAGCTGCGCGACTGACGGTTGCGCCAGTCCAGATCGGCAGCGGTGTAGGGTTGGACAGGTTTGATCTGATACAGGTCGGCGCCTGTGACGTCGGCCAGCTTCTTGGCGATGGCCTCGGTGGTTCCGGTAGCGGAAAAATACGCAACAAGTGATTTCATTTTCTTTGTCTCCTGTTTTTTCTGGCCAGACTGCGCGCAGACGCTCAATGCGAGGAGGGCGGCAGCAGTCAGTAAGATGATTTTTTTCATAGGATGTGGAATTATGGCAGCGAAGTTAAGGCAAATCCCTGATATTTTATTGAAAAAACGGGAACATATTCGGATTTTTGATATTTTTGCGGTGTCAATATCCCAAATTATTTCAAGCTATGAAGAAAGCTATTACCCTCTTGTCGGCACTTTCGCTGATGTCGGTCTTTGCGCTGAATGCCCAGATCATCAACTATGACCAGATCGATTCTGTCGTGATGCAGAACCAGCAGATGGCCGATCAGGCCAGCCAGAATTTCAAGGATCAGGCCCAGTCGGGCGGTCGTGAAGTGAGCCGTCTGGAAAACCGGATCAACGAATCCCAGAAAAGGATCGACCTGCTCAAGGACGAGACTCGGCAGATCAAGGAGAATGTCAAGAAGTTGGAATCGGTCAAGAAACTGAAGGTCGAATCCAACAAACTGCAGAAGAAAGCCCTGGCATTGGACGGCCTGAGCCGCGAAGACAAGACGGCCATCAAGCAGATGAAGCAGGAAGAGAAGAAGGCCCAGGAGGACGTTGCTGCGGAGAAAGCCAAGATCTCGAAAGTAAACAAGGCCATTGCTGCCAACAAAAAAGATATTTCGGCAGCCAAGAAAGAAATCGCGAAAATCAGAAAAGGCATCAAGTCTGCTGAAAAGGATGCCAAGGAAAGCGAGAAGGTGCTGAAAGAAAGCAAGAAGCTTCAGAAGGAAATCCAGAATACGCTGTAGCGGCCGTCTGTCGGAGCCGGGTCAGTCGGTTCCGACGATGACCAGTATGTCTCCGGCTTCCAATACGGTGTCGCCGTTGGGGATGACATTGCCGGAGGCTCTCTGGATCATGATGACGAGCTTGTCGGAGAATTGGGGGCAGTCGCCAAGGCGGCTGCCCTTCCATTTGCTGTTTTCTTTGATGGTCTGTTCTTCAAGGTAGGTGTGGCTGTCTTCAAAAGTCTTGGTGACGGTCACTACCTGGTCGCCTTCGTAGAGCCGGGTCTGTCCATTGGGAACGATGCGCTCATTGCCGCGCAGTACCAGGGCGATGAGCATGTTCTTGGGAAGGTTGAGCTCCATGATCTGCTGTCGGTTCCATACACTGTCAGCAGTGATTTCTATCCTGCCGAATTGCATTTCTGTGCCTTCCGAGTAATCGTTGAAGGTTTTCATGACATCGTTGCCCAGGTCGATCATGCCCAGTTTGCGGGCAACTAACGGCAGGAGCGATCCCTGTAGCGAGATGGAAAGGAGTACCAGGCAGAAGACAATGTTGAAGAGGTCGTGTTGCAGGAACTGGTTGTCGGTAGTGGCCATGATGGCAAACACAATGGACGCGGCTCCTCTCAGTCCTGCAAAGGAGACCAGTGTCTGCTGACGGAACCCGTATTTGCGGAAGGGCGTCAGCACTGTAGCTGTGGCAAGGGGTCTGGCCGCTATCAGCATAAAGAGGAAGACGGCAGCGGCCGGCAGAACAGCTTTGTGCAACAGGGCCGGATGGGCCAGCAGTCCCAACAGGAAAAAGATGATGACCTGCATCAGGCCGGTGATGCCGTCAAAGAAGCTGACCAATGTCTTTTTGCCGCCAAACTCGACATTGCCCAGATAAATGCCTACCAGATAGGCACTCAGGTAGCCGTTGCCTCCGATCAGGTCGGGGATGGCGTAGGAGGCCATGGCGACAGCCAGCATGAACAGCGAATCAAAACCGGATGTCTGGATGTGGATTCTTTTCAGCACCAGCTCGGCCAGTTTGGCGATGCCTATGCCGCAGCCGATGCCGAAGGCTATCTGGGTAAACAGCATCCAGGCGATGCTGCCGGCGCCGCTTCTGCCTTGCATGACGGAGAGCATGACGACAGTCAGCATGTAGGAAAAGGGGTCGTTGCTGCCGCTTTCCACTTCCAGCAAAGGCGCTGTGTTGTTTTTCAGTCCCAGTTTACGGGAACGGAGGATGGAAAAAACCGAGGCGGCATCGGTCGAACTGACCACAGCCCCCAGCAGAAAGCTCTCCGGCCATTCCCAATGGAGTATGAAATGGCAGAACAGACCTGTCAGGCCGGCTGTCAGAACGACTCCGGCGGAGGCCATCAGCCCGGCTTCGCATATAATCGGCCTGACTGCCTTCCAGCGGGTACCGAAGCCACCGTAGAACATGATGAAGATCAGCGCCAGGGTACAAGTGTCCTTGGCGAAAAGGTGATTCTCAAAATGTATGGGAAGCAGTCCGTTGTTTCCGAAAACCATGCCCAGCACAATAAAGGCGAACAGGGTGGGGATGCCTATCCGCAACGAAACATTGCTCAGCCAGACAGAGGTCAGGATGATCAGGGTGATGAGAATCAGAAACAGCGTCATGTATTTGTTTATAGCCGAGGGCTCCGGCGATATCCGGCGTCTCCTCCTTGACTTAATGCTGCTGCGAAGTTAGTCACTTCCTTGCTGAAAACAAAATGGCCGACACAGCGCAGCCGCCCATCAGAAACGAATAGTACAGAAAGGGGATGATGGCGGTGGGTGAGACGGCGGCCAGTCCGGCAGCCATCAGTAGCTGGGCTCCATAGGGAATCAGGCTCTGCATGAGACAGGAAAAAGTGTCCAGCAGGCTGGCTGTCTTTCGGGGGCTGAGGCCGTACTTGTCGGCGATGTTGCGGGCAATGCCTCCTACTGTGATGATGGCGATGGTATTGTTGGCTGTGCAGAGGTTGGCCAGGCTCACCAGGCAGGCAATGGCAGCCTGAGCTCCCCTTTTCCCGTTTATGTGACGGGTCAACATCTGTATAATCAGGTTCAGTCCGCCTCCGGCGCGGATGGTTGCCAGCAAGCCTCCGGCCAGCAGCGTGACAATGATCAGATCGTTCATGCCGGCGATACCTTGGCCGACGGACTGCAGCCAGCCTATCCAACCAAAGTCTCCGCTGAGCAGCCCGATGGCGGCATTGACCGCGATGCCGATAACCAGAATCAGGGTGACATTCTGCCGGAGCAGTGCCAGGACGATGACCAGCAGATAGGGCAATACGCGATACCAGGAAGCCGGCGCGACGGGCGTGTCAAAGCAGATGTCCCTGCCCATGAAAAGGTAAAGTACGGTGACGGCAACGAATGCCGGCAGGACGATCATCAGGTTGGCCTTGAATTTATCGGCCATTTCACAACCGGCAGCCTGGGTGGCTGCAATGGTCGTGTCTGAGATAAACGAAAGATTGTCTCCGAAGAATGCTCCACCTACGATGATGCCGGTCATGAATGGCACTGAAATGTCCCCTTGGGCAGCAATGCCGGCTCCGATGGGCACCAGCGCCACAATGGTTCCTACGCTGGTACCGACAGCCATGGAAATGAGACAGGCTGTGACGAACATCCCGGCCAGCAGTACCTGGGGAGGAATGATGCCCAGCATCAGTGAAACGGTGGCATCGACGGCGCCTATCCCCTGGGCTGTATGGGCAAAGGCCCCTGCCAGGATGAAAATCCAGATCATCAGCAGGATGTTGGGATGCCCGGCTCCGCGGGAGAAAACCTCAATGCGAGTTGTGAGCGGTCCGTGCCCGACGGCTACTGAATAAAGGCAGGCTATCAGAAAGGCGGCGCAGACGGGCACCGCATAGAAGTCGCCGGCCAGCAGTGATGACACTACATAGACCAACAGGAAAACGGCCAGCGGACTGAGCGCCAGCAGGCCCTGCATACGTGACTTCTTTTCTGAATCCATAAAGCGTCCGGAATAGAAGGGCTAACTGTAGTTGTGATCGATGACAACGGTGACCTGCCGGTCGGGGACAATTTCCTTAATCAGAGCGGTCAGTTGCTGTGCATAAGCCTGGTCGTCCACGATGCTGAGGTCGGGTACGACATCGACCGAGATGCGGTTTTCCTGTTCGAAAAAGCAGAATCCGTGTACTTGGGTGACGTGTTCCTGACGGCTGAGAACTTGTAAGACGGCGTTTTGCAGGGCATAATGACAATTTTCCCCGGTGGCCACCGAGTAAATGCCGATGGTCATGACAATACCGTATCGCTCGGCAAGATATTCTGAAATCCGTCGAGTCAGGCGGTGGATGTCTTCCGCCCCCATCGTGTCGTGGACATTGATATGCAGGGAGCCGATAATGACATTCGGCCCGTAATTGTGCATGATGATGTCGAAAACACCGTGGACACCCTCAAATTTCATGACATCGGCCTTGATCTGTCTGACGAACTCGGGAGAGATTCTGGTGCCCAGCAGCTCGTTGACGGGGGAGGCCAGCATTTCAATACCGGATTTGATGATGAAGCAGGAGATGATGACACCGAGGTATCCGTCGACGGAGACCCGCCAGATAATCATGATAGCTGCGGAAATAAGCGTCGAAAGAGTGATGACGGCATCGAACAGGGCATCGGAACCGGAGGCGATGAGTGCGTCGCTGGACAGTTTTTTGCCTTGAGCCTTCACATAGCGCCCCAGCAGTAGCTTGACAATGACGGCTACGCTGACAACTACCAAGGTCAGTGTGGAATAGTTCAAATCGCCGGGATGGAACAAGTGCTTGACAGACTCGATGAGCGAAGATATACCAGCTCCCAGCACGATGACAGAAATGACGATGGCCGTGAAATATTCAAGACGTCCGTGGCCGAAAGGGTGTTTGCGGTCGGCCGGTCTCTGCGACAGCCGGGTGCCGATAATGGTGATGACGCTCGACAGCATGTCGCTCAGATTGTTGACGGCATCCATCAGAATGGCTACCGAGCCGGACAGTACGCCGACTATGGCTTTGAAGGCGGCCAGCAGCAGATTGGTGACCACTCCCGCCAGACTGGTTCGGATAATAGCTTTAGAACGATCCATAACGATTGTTTTTATTCATAGTGACGGATGCGGACATCAATGCCGTCGCTACGGAGGGCGGCGGGCAGGCGACTGACGTCGGTCTGGCTGTAATGATAGGGAAACAGCACTTTGGGCCGGACGGTCCGGGCAGCCTTTTCTATTTGGCCGGCGGTCATGGTATAGGGCTGATTGCAGGGCAGAAAGGCGATATCGATGTCTTTGATCTCTTCCATCTCGGGGATGTCTTCCGTGTCTCCGGCGAAGTAGATTCTTAGGCCGTCGAGTGTTAGCACATAGCCGTTGTCCCGTCCCCGGGGATGAAACTGGGTGCGTCCCTCCGTGATGTTATAGGCAGGGACGGCCTCTACGGTAAGGTCGTCGGACAGGGTCAGACGGTCTCCGTTGACCATGACTTGCCCGTGGCCCAGCTGGTCGGCACAGCGCCGATTGGTGACCAGGAGGGTCCTGTCGTCGGAAAGCGTGGCAAGGGCGGCCTGGTCGAAGTGATCGTGATGCTCGTGGGTGACGAATATGTAGTCCGATTTTGGAAATGCTGTATAATCGATGCTGCGCTCGCCGAGCCTGCCGACCGGATCGACCGTGATTTCCCGGCCGTCAAAGACGATGCGGATACTGGCATGCATCAGCGCATAGATCCGGACTATTTTGCCGCCCGGGGTCCTGAAGACATCGATCTCGGTCGTGTCGGCGGTGACGGGCTGCCCTTGTTGTTGCCAGGCAACGATGCCGCCGGTCAGGTTGGTTACCTGGTAGCCTTCTTTTGCCAACTGTCCGGCAGCCTGGGCCGAGCGTCGTCCGCTCCGGCAATAGACGGCCACAGGACGCTCTTTGTCTATCCGGCCGGCAGCCTGTCTAAGAAAGCCGGCCTGCTGGATATCCAGGTTGATGGCTCCTTCGAGATGGCTCTCTGCGAATTCCTGGGCGGTGCGTACGTCTATGAGCTGGATGCCTGCCGAGTTGAGTAACCCGGAGAACTGTTCGGGAGCGGCATTTTCGTAAGTCTGTCCTCCGCAGGAGCCTGTCAGGCCCGCTCCCAGTGCCGTAAGCAACATCGAAAGTATTCTCTTCATCCTTGTCATCGTTATTTGGGACAAAGGTAAGCTTTTTTATATGCTTTTGTTCGAAAATGGATGGTTGACACAGATTAATTTGTAATTTTGCACACCATTAGTATTAACCGAAAACTCAGATTGATATGATTTCAGGGAATGTCCGTCCGGCCGATATGGAGCGTATTACGACACCGCAGCTGGCACAGAAGTTTATCGAAGAACAGATTGCCGCACTCCGTGCGCAGATAGGAAACAAGAAAGTGTTGCTGGCCCTTTCGGGCGGTGTGGATTCGTCGGTGGTGGCAGCCCTGCTTATCAAAGCAGTGGGCAAGCAGCTGGTCTCGGTCCATGTCAATCATGGGTTGCTGCGCAAGGGTGAACCCGAACAAGTAGTCCGGGTGTTCCGCGATGAGTTGAACGCCAATCTGGTCTATGTCGATGCTACCGACCGTTTCCTCGGCAAGCTGGCTGGTGTGGCCGATCCCGAACAGAAACGCAAAATCATCGGCGCCGAATTCATTCGTGTCTTCGAAGAAGAGGCCCGTAAGCTGGAAGGCATCAGTTTCCTGGCTCAGGGTACCATCTATCCCGACATTGTCGAGTCCGGCCCGGTCAAATCTCATCATAATGTGGGTGGCTTGCCTGAAGACCTGCAATTTGAACTGGTCGAGCCTATCAAATTGCTCTTCAAGGACGAGGTCCGCGTCGTAGGCAAGGCCTTGGGGTTGCCCGACAACATGGTCTTCCGTCAGCCCTTCCCGGGCCCGGGCCTGGGCGTACGCTGCACGGGTGCCATTACCCGCGACCGGCTGGAGGCTCTCCGCGAGTCGGATGCCATCCTGCGTGAAGAATTTGCCAAGAACGGCCTGGAAGGCAAGGTCTGGCAGTATTTTACCATTGTCCCGGATTACAAGTCAACAGGAGTCAAGGACAACAAGCGCAGCTGGGACTGGCCTGTCATCATCCGTGCCGTTAACACCCGCGATGCCATGACGGCCACCATCGAAGAAATTCCCTATCAGCTGCTGCATCACATCACGCAGCGTATCATCACCGAAGTCCCCGGTGTCAATCGCGTACTCTACGACCTGACGCCCAAGCCCACGGGTACGATTGAATGGGAGTAATTTAAATAGCTGGTCCCTAGTTGATTAAAAAGTCCGTCCTTGGATTCTCCAGGGAACGGACTTTTTTTGTAATGGAATATTTTACGATTTGGGAACGGTTTCCCTTTAAATGGGAACGGTTTGTTTCGAATCAGTCATACTTTCGTTCCGGCTAAAAGACATACTTAATTACCTAAACCTTGAAGTGATGAAAAGAAAGACAAAGACATGGCTGTCGTTATGACAGTTTTTGCCGTGACCACGGCAATGGCACAACATGCCCCTGTGCCTGTTGAACCGGGATGCAGAGGCGGTCTGCCTGACTTGCCTCTCGTGGAGGAAGCGGCGCTCGGCCGTTTCGGCGATTTACTGTTGGACCGGGTGACGGAATATATCATCTTTTTCAACGGTACTAAATGGACTACTAAGGAGGTCTGGCTGAGTTTTTTCCATGGATACAGACTATCGTATCGTGCTGCACGGCGGTCCCATGGACGGTTTTGTCTCAAATGAGATCCACGCCAAGTATCTGGCGGGCAGCGGCCGGGTCGTATCGACATGGGTTTCGCAACCGGCCGCTTTTCTGGCTGTCGGTGACTCTGTCACGGCACAGCATGTGTCTTCGGAACGAGTGTGTCCATGGTATTGTCCAGCTGCCGATTACCGCTTCGCTGGCCTACATAGGGGGAGATGGCTTTATCTTGAATACTGAATACATTCTGCCGGATCCTTCGAAGAATCTGGCTTTGGGAGAGCCCTGGGGCGGCGGAGAGGCTATTGAGCCTATTCCGAAAACAGCCTTGAGTGTGGAGGCTCCCGGTCAGTACAAAGTGCGTATGCCTTTGGATGATTTCGACGGGAGCGACCTGTTTTATGTGGGCCATCAAGGGTACCGCCTGTCATTTGTTTATGATTTTGGCTATTGGGATGATGTTTTGCAGATATATGTACCTATGTATATCTACCGCGAGGCGCAGCTGATGAGCGAACGTTATAAGAAGCCTCTGAGACTGAACGCCACGTTTCAGGGACAAGCCTTCCCGGCAGAGATTGATCTCCTGAGAAGGAACATTGACGGGGTGCTGGAGGCTACGACGATTGCGACGGCAGATGATACGACCGAGGTCTTTGTCTTTGCCGACTCCTGCTATCTGAAGGTCCGTCCGGCAGACCGGACGGCAGAAACCTATTATCCGGGAACACTGCTCTGGAGCGAGGCACTCCCTGTAGTGCCCGGTTTTGACACGGCTTCATGGACTCCGCTTTTTTTCTCCGTCGCAGCATTGCCGCTCCTGTCCCCGACTGTCGGGATTGGGGTCATAGAGGGCAAGGTGGATCTGAGCGCGGAAGTGTCAACCAAACCCTTCGGACCGTACAGAACAGCCCGGTCGGCTGGACCCTATACGCTTTATCTGAAAGAAACAGGCGGGCAGATCATAGCTCAGGCGGTCACGGATGCCGGAGGGTATTATCGTTTTGAGCAACTTCCCTTCGGCAACTACCAAATCCTGCTTAATTGTGAAGGCTATACGCAGGCTTCGGTTCACGAGGTGAGGTTGACGGCTGAGCAGCCGACTGTCAGCGGTAAGAATTATGTCCTGTTCGAAGGCCGGGCGGTCGCTACGGCCATCGATATTGTCACTGCCGGACGGACAGGGGAAACATGGTTTGATCTGCAGGGTCGCCCGCAACTTGAAACGCGTCGGCCGGGAATCTACCTTGACAGTCGTGAAAAAGTGCTGATCAAATAAGGCAGGCTTTCCGAGATTCTTTCAGAGAAAAACGGTATATTTGCCGGACAGCGGCTGCCCTTTTCTGCGGCAGCCGTCTTTGTAGGACTGCGATGAGTGCTGTCTCTGTGGAAACATCTGAAAGAACTTATATTGCCATCGACCTGAAGTCGTTCTATGCTTCGGTGGAATGCGTGGCCAGAGGTTTGGACCCTCTGACCGCCAATCTGGTCGTGGCCGATGAAAGCCGCACCGAGAAAACCATCTGCCTGGCAGTCTCTCCCTCGCTGAAGGCCTATGGCATCGGCGGGAGGGCGCGGCTTTTCGAGGTTGTGCAGCGTATAAGGGAGGTGAATCAGCAGCGCCTGGCAGCTCTCCGTCATCCGTTCAACGGCAAATCCTATATGGCACCGGAACTGCAAGCCCATCCCGACTGGGAGGTGACTTATCTGGCGGCCCCTCCGCGCATGGCCCATTACATGGAGGTGAGCACCCGTATCTATGAGATTTATCTGAAATACATTGCTCCGGAGGATATCCATGTCTATAGCATCGACGAGGTCTTCATGGATGTGACCGACTATCTGGCGACCTATCGGAAGACCGCTCATGAGCTGGCCATGACCATGATACGTGAGGTGCTGGCCCAGACGGGCATTACGGCAACGGCAGGGATCGGCACCAACCTGTATCTGTGCAAAGTGGCCATGGACATCGTGGCCAAGCACATGCCGCCCGACCAGGACGGTGTGCGTATCGGAGAACTTGACGAGATGACTTACCGGCAGCAACTATGGGATCATCGCCCCCTGACCGATTTCTGGCGTGTCGGCCGTGGCATTGCCGACAAACTGGCCCTTTACGGTATGGATACCATGGGGGCTGTAGCCCGTCAGTCGGTTCGCGGAGAAGAACTGCTATACAAACTCTTCGGGGTGAACGCCGAACTGCTCATCGACCATGCCTGGGGTTGGGAACCTTGCACTATTGCCCAGGTGAAGGCATACAAGCCGGTGAACAATTCCTTCAGCAGCGGGCAGGTGCTCTCTTCGCCCTATGACTGGAAAAAGGCTCGCGTGGTAGTGCAGGAAATGGCCGACGGGGCTGCCCTGGATCTGGTGGCCAAGAGGCTGGTGACCGACCAGTTGGTGCTTACTGTCTGCTACGATACCGAAAATCTGACCAATCCGCTTATCCGCGCCAAATACCAAGGGCCTGTCACCCGCGACTACTATGGCCGCCAGGTGCCTAAGCACGCTCATGGAACAGCCAGCCTGGAACGACAGACTTCCTCTTCATCCCTGATCATCGAAGCGGTCATGGCGCTGTACGACCGCATTGTCAATCCCGATCTGCTGGTCCGTCGGATATATCTGGGCACCAACCATGTGCAGAGCGAGTCGGCCGTGAGGGACAAGTCGCCTGAGCAACTTGATTTCTTTACAGACTACGAACAACTGGAAAGGAAACGGCAGCAGGAGCAGGCCGCCCTTGACAAGGAACGTCGCCTGCAGGAATCCCGCTTGGCCATCAAACGGCGTTTCGGCAAGAATGCCTTGCTCAAAGGCTTGAATTTCAAAGAGGGGGCAACCGCTAAAGACCGGAATGCCCAGATAGGAGGACATAAGGCATGACAGACGACTATTCGGACATCATTTCCCTGCCGCACCATCGTTCGCTCAACCATCCGCCGATGCCTGTGGAGAATCGCGCCGCCCAGTTCGCCCCCTTTGCCGCTCTGACGGGTTTCGGTGCGGCCATCCACGAAACCGCCCGGCTGACGGAATGCCGTATTGAACTGGATGAATACGGCCACGACCGGCTTAACCGCCAGATGGCTCTGCTACGCGAGCTGTTGCCGCAGCAGCCGGTTGTCACGCTGCTATATTTCCGTCCTGACAGTCGTAAGCAGGGAGGAACGTATGTTTCTGCGAGCGGACACCTGAAGCGGATTGACGATTACGGGCAGAGACTGGTTCTGACCGACGGACGAACCGTTGACTTCGATTTCCTGGCGGACATCGATATTCCGGCAGCTGCATCCTTCTGTCAGGATGACGGACAGGGAAAATGACTGCCGACGAATTATTTTGTAAAATTTGATTAGTCAGATTTAGTTGTTTATTTTTGTCCGACAGATTGTTTGACAGTATGATATCTGCCTTTTATCATCGCAACAAGACTTTGGTTGTCCAGTTGCTGCGCTACTCAGTGGTGGGCGGTGTGGCCTTTCTGGTAGATTACGGTTCACTGTGGCTGCTGACCGAGGCGGTCGGCCTGCATCATCTGGTGTCGGCGGCCATCGCCTTCATTTTGGGACTTATATGCAACTATGTCATCAGTACGGCCTGGGTCTTTGGCGAAAGCAAGGTCAATAACCGCCTGGTGGAATTTACCGTCTTTTCCATTATCGGGGTTGTCGGACTTGGATTTAACGAGTTGATTATCTATTTTTTCACAGATGTCTGCGGGTTGCACTATATGTTGAGCAAGATTATCTCCACGGTGATCATTTTCTTCTGGAACTTCTTTGCCCGCAGATTCATTCTTTTCAAATCCTGACGATATGAAGACAGCCATTATTGCCGGGGCCGGTCCGGCCGGTCTGACAGCGGCCCTTGAACTGCTCAGGCAGACGGATATTCATCCCGTCATCTTTGAGGAAACAGAACGCATCGGCGGAATCTCTGCTACGGTGCAGTATAAAGGGAACCGCATGGATATCGGCGGTCACCGCTTCTTTTCCAAGAACGACGAGGTAATGCGTTGGTGGCAGGAAATGATGCCTCTGCAGGGGGCTCCTTCCCTTGACGACATCCTGCTCAACCGCTCCCTGCCTCTCAAGGAAGGCGGCCCCAATCCGCAGCAGGACGACCGGGTGATGCTTTTGCGCGACCGTGTGTCGCGGATATTCTTCCTGCGTCATTTTTTTGACTATCCTATCTCGGTCAAATGGGCCACTTTTGCCGGTATGGGGCTGTGGCGGACTGTCAAGGCTGTCTGCGGATATCTGTGGGCTGCCCTGTTTCCCAAGCCGGAGACATCCCTGGAGAATTTCTATATCAACCGTTTCGGCAGGCCGCTCTATGAAATGTTTTTCGAAGACTATACGGAAAAGGTCTGGGGCGTTCATCCGAGCAAAATCGGTGCTGACTGGGGCTCGCAGCGGGTCAAGGGACTGTCGGTTCTTGCCCTTCTGAAAGATGTGCTGACGCGCCCCTTCCGTCGTCGCGACATCGACCAGAAAAAGGTGGAGACCTCCCTTATAGAGCAGTTTATCTATCCGAAATTCGGCCCCGGTCAGCTGTGGGAGACCGTGGCCGATGAGATACGCCGTCTGGGCGGTGAAATCCATACCGGCTGCAAGGTGACGGGTGTCTGTGTGTCAGACGGCCTGGTGGAAGCTGTCGAAGTACAGACACCGGAAGGCCTGAAGTCTTATCCTTGCGACCTTTTCTTCTCGACTATGCCGCTCAAGGACCTGATCGGCTCCCTGCGCAAGGTAGAGGTGCCCCGGCAGGTGGCCCGGGTGGCCGAGAACCTTCCCTACCGTGATTTTATCACCGTCGGGTTGCTCGTGCGCCGTCTGAAGATTCAGAATACGACCAAGACTCCTACCTTCGACGACCGGGTGCCCGACACCTGGATCTACGTGCAGGAGCGGGATGTCAAGGTGGGCCGGTTGCAGATATTCAACAATTGGTCTCCCTATATGGTGGCCGATTACGAGCACACCATGTTTGTCGGCATGGAGTATTTCTGTGACGAGGGCGATGCACTCTGGACTATGGACAGGGAAGCTTTTATCAAGATGGCTGTTGACGAACTGGTCAAGATCCAGGTGACCGACCGGGAAGATGTACTGGATGCCACCCAGGTGAAGATACGCAAAGCGTATCCCGCTTACTTCGGCACATATTATGAGTTGCCGATGGTGCGCGAGTTCCTCGACAAAATCGACAATCTCTACTGTCTGGGCCGTAACGGACAGCATCGCTACAACAATATGGACCATTCCATGCTGACGGCCATGGAAGCTGTACGCAATATCCGCGACGGTCGCAGTGACAAAGACAATATATGGAGTGTCAATACAGAAGAATCCTATCATGAAAGTAAACAGTAATATCCTGCGCTGGGTGCACCTGGCATTGATTGTAGTGGTGTTCGTCATCTCGTTCCGCTATATTTTCACCGAGAAACTGGATTTGAACGGCGATAATGCAGCCTATATCGAACTGGCCCGCAACCTGGCCCACGGCCACGGCTTTACCAATGAGACCTTGGACGGTGCATGGCATCCGCATTCACATTTCCCCGTGGGCTACCCCTTTATCCTCTCCCTGCTGGTATTCTGCGGGCTGGACAACCTGATAGCCTTTAAAGTGCTCAACGGCCTTTTCCTGTTGGGGGGAGCCGTCCTGTTTTATTTCCTTGTCAGCCGCCATACCAAGAATGTCCATCTGGCCTTGGTCTGCGCCTTGCTGACAGTGGTTTCGCCCCATGTGCTCAAATTCGCCACCATGGCCATGTCGGAAATGAGCTTCCTGTTTTTCATGATCCTGACCATGTGGGCTCTGTCGCGCTCGGGAGATGAAAAGAGACCCTTTGGCCCCTGTTTTGTCGTAGCGGCCTTGGGGGCGGCCGCCTGTTATTATCTCAGAGCTGTGGGGGCGGCCGTGCTTTTTGCCAACTTGGTTTTTTATCTTTTTCGCCGTGAATGGAAACGGGCAGCAGTGGGCACCGGCATCTCAGTGGTTGCCATACTGCCCTGGATGATACGCAACCGACTGGCAGGCGTCTCTCGTGACTATCTGATGCCGATTCTGGCCAAGAATCCCTGGCGCCCGGAAGAAGGCAATATTGCCTCGGTGAGCGAGTTTTTCCAGAAAATCTGGACCAACCTGGATGAGACTGCCCTGAGCGGATACCGCCATATCCTGTTCCCCGGCTGGCAGGGTTATGGCAATGGGCCTTCCTCCACCTGGACTCTGGTGCTGGGGGCTGTCATTCTGCTGGTGGTTCTCTATGGCCTGTGGAATACGGGTAAGATGCGCCTGGCTATCGAAGCGCTGTTCATTGCCAACATCGGATTCCTGCTGCTGTGGAACGGCGGTAACGGGGTGCGTTATGTGACTCCTTTTATTCCTTTCCTTTTCCTGGGATTCTGGAATGGCGTGTACAGCCTTCTGAGACGGCTCTTACAACGCAAATGGAATCTGGATGCCAGGCAGTGGGTGGTGTATCTGATATTGCTGATACTGCCCTCTTTCAAACCTGCCCTGGCAGAGATGCATCAGGCAGCCAGTCAGCCGCTGCCCGGGGCTTACGCCAATTACTATCGTATTGCCGAAGAAGTGAACAAACAGTCCAAAGCCGATCATAAATATGTGGTTTGCTGCCGTAAGCCGGAACTCTTCAAATACTATGCTCCCAACACCCTGACCACGACTTACGCCCGTACCAAGGACAGTGAGAAGCTTGTGCGGGGACTCTTGCAGAACAAGGTGGATTTCGTTGTGCTCGAGCAGTTGGGCTATAGCTCGACCCCCTTGTATCTGTATCCGGCCATCATGCAGTATCCTGAGCTTTTTCCGGTCGTCTGGCAGCTGAAAAATCCGGATACTTATCTCTTGCGCTTCGATCGTGAGAAGGCGGCAGCCATGTTGGGGGAATAGCCGCCTTATTTGAGTTTCTTGGCCATCCTCACGGGATCGGTAGTGAGGCCAATGCCCAGTTTCGACAGCGTTTTGCGATCGACCTCACTCATCATGACCGTTGAATGCACCTGGGTGCCTGCCAGATTGGGCAGCTGTTCGAGGGCCAGCTTGCAGTTTTCGTCGATCAGACTCATCATCGAGATGGCCACCAGCACTTCGTCGGTGTGCAGCCTGGGGTTGCGGCCGTGCAGATAAGTCACTTTGGTCTTCTGGATGGGCTGGATCATGGTCTGGGGAATGAGTTTCACATTGTGGGCGATGCCGGCCAGATGTTTCAGGGCATTCAGCAGCAGGGCTGCACAGGGCCCCAGCAGCGGACTTGTTTTGGCGGTGAGTATAGTCCCGTCGGAAAGTTCTATGGCTGCGGTGGGGACACCGATCTTTTCCATCCTTTCCCTGGCGGCCACCGTGGTCTTGCGGTCGGCGGTCGATATTTTTGCCCGCTTCATGAGCAGGGCTATCTTGTTGACTTCGTTCTCGGTGGCCTTGCCGTCGGCAAAGTTGCAGACGGCTGTATAGTAGCGACGGATGATCTCCTGGTGAGAGGCTTCACGGCAGATTCCGTCATCGCTGATGCAGTAACCGGCCATATTGACTCCCATGTCAGTAGGCGATTTGTAGGGGGTGGCACCATAGATATCATCGAACAGGGCATTCATCACCGGGAAGATCTCAACATCGCGGTTATAGTTGACCGCTGTTTTGCCATAGGCTTCCAGGTGGAAGGGATCTATCATGTTTACATCTTCCAAGTCGGCCGTGGCGGCTTCGTAGGCCAGGTTGACCGGATGTGTCAGGGGCAGGTTCCAGATGGGGAAGGTTTCAAATTTGGCATAACCGGCTTTGATACCCCGCTTGTTCTCCTGATAGAGCTGACTCAGGCAGACAGCCATCTTGCCGCTGCCAGGGCCTGGAGCCGTAACCACGATCAGCGGCCGAGTGGTCTCGACATAGTCGTTCTTGCCGAAACCTTCGTCCGAGTCTATGAGATCGACATTGTTGGGATAGCCTTCGATGGTGTGGTGATAATAGACCTTGATATCCATGCGTTCCAGACGCTTGCGGTAGGCCTCGGCACTTGCCTGTCCGTTGAAATGGGTGATGACAACGCTGTTGACGCTCAGTCCGCGGGCCATGAACTCGTCTCTCAGACGCAGTACATCCACGTCGTAGGTGATGCCCAGGTCGCTGCGGACTTTGTTTTTCTCGATATCCATCGCGGAGATGACGATGATAATCTCGGCATCGTCCTTGAGCTGCATCAGCATTTTGAGTTTGCTGTCCGGTTCGAAGCCCGGCAGAACGCGGCTGGCGTGGTAATCGTCGAAAAGCTTGCCGCCGAATTCCATGTACAGTTTGTCGCCGAAGGTGGCAATGCGCTTTTTGATCTGTTCCGACTGGATTTTCAGATATTTTTCGTTGTCGAACCCGTATTTCATGCGATGGAGGTGTTAATAATACGGGTTACAAAGTTAGTGTTTCCTCTGCTACCTTCCAACGCCTCCACGGAAAAAAACATTTATTCTACCCGGGCCGGACCGGACTTCCGTGGCGAGGGCCGCGGCCAACGGGGTGAGTGGAAGTCGCGAATGTAATAGTAGGCTTTCTTGGGCTGGTACCGGGCATCGAAGGGTAGGGGATAATTGTTTTGTCCAAGCCAGGAGTCGCGGTCGCTCAGGTTCCAGAAAGTGACACAGTCGATGACATTCTTGTGCTTGCGGAAAACCCTGAACAGGCGGGCATACTGGTCGGCCAGATACTGGTCGGTCGTGTCGTTCACTGCCACCCCCTGACGGCTGAAGCTGAGCTGACCGCCCCTTTCGGTGTTGACCCGTACATCGAGTTCGGTGATGTGGATATGGTCGACCACCTGACTGTAGAGTTCGATGGCCTTGTCGAGATCCTCTTCAGTGGGACTGTAGATGTTGTAGTGACCTTGCATGCCGATGCCGTCGATGGGTACGCCGGCTTCCTTCATCTTTTTGACCATTTCGTAGATGCGCCGGCTCTTGACCGGGTCGCATTCGTTGTAGTCGTTGTAGAAGAGCAGGGCGTCAGGGTCGGCTTCGCGGGCATATTCGAAGGCTTTGGCGATGAATTCGTCACCGCAGAGCCGGTACATGGCCGATTCGCGATAGGGATGTTCAGCGAGCGGGTTGTCGCTGATGGCCTCATTGACCACGTCCCAGCAGTACACCACATCCTTGTAGCGGCTCACGACAGCCTGGATATGGTTTCTCATGCGCTCGTAGAAAACTTCCGGACTGGGATTGTCCTCGGTCATCCAGCGTCCGACCTGGGAGTGCCACATCAGGCAGTGGCCGCGCAGCTTGATGCCGTTTTGGCGGGCAAAGTCGGCAATACGGTCGGCCCGCTCCCAGTTGAATACACCTTGCTGCGGTTCGGTGGGACCGGGTTTCATGTCGTTCTCGCAGGTCATCGAACTGAATTCCTGCCTGATGAGTGCTTGCTGTTGGGCGTTGGCCACGTTGCGCTGGTTGACGGACACCCCGATGAGGAAGTAATCGCGATAGGCATCTTTCAGGCCCTGAATCCGGGGAAGTTCCACCTGGGGCTGCAAGGTGGCGCCGGCTCCGGCCTTGACGGCTTGTTCTACCAGGCTGGCTTTGGTCGCCAGGAATTGGTAGGGCGGTGTAAAATATGCCGCCTGGCCGTGCCGCTGCGAGAGGTCTTTTGCGCCCAGGCAGCCGCTGAAGCGGATGTTATAGTCCATCAGCTCTGGCCTGGAAGAAAGGGGGATCTGGAACAGCCTGGTCTGCGACGGCCTGTCCACAAAGGCGCAACGGTCAACCAGTACGTTGGAACGATAGCGAGCCTGGATATAGACAGATGCCACACTGCTCGAATACAGGCAGTTGAGCAAATGGATCTGCCCAAATCGGACAAAGGGCATTCTGGCCTGGCAGCCTTCGTCCCACCAGCAATGGTCGAAAGTGGTGCGCAAGCGGCCTTCGCTTCTGGGTCCTTCCCGGTCGCTGGAGCCCCAGAGGTTGCTGAATCGGTGGTCGCTGTTGTGGTCGTCATTCTCGTCATCTTCCAGTTTGGGCCAGGGCTGGCGCAGGTAGCGGAAGCGGCACCACGAGACGGTGATATAGTCTGAGCCCTGGTTGCAGTCGAAATTGCCGTCCATGCCGTCCTGAAAATCACAATGGTCTATCCAGACATGCTGTGAACGGGTGACGAACAGGTTGTCGTTGGCATCCCGGTCGAATGCTCCCGGACCGATGAAAGTGATGTTCTGCAGGATGATGTTCTGACAGCCGTCGAGCATCAGTATGCCGGTGGAGTCCTTGTCGAGCGTGTATTTGTCGTTGATCAGGGCCGAGCCGGGCAGACCGATGATGCTTTTGTTTTTCACTCTTTTGATTCCGAAAAGTCCCGGTACCCAAATACGGCCTTGCAGATAGATAGTCCGGGGAATAGTGTCGTTGGCGGGCAGCGCCAGTTCCAGTTCCGTAAAACTGCTTACCAGTACAGGATGCTCTCCCCGTCCTCCATCGGTCACGCCGTCTACCATAGCCCAACCCTGGGGCTGTGTCCAGGCGGGCAGGAGGGCTGTCGCCAGCAGCAGGAACAGCACTTTGCCTTTCATCATCTTTGCGTTCATCGTAAGAATCTTGATTATGCAGCAAAGTTAGTATAATTCTCGTAAAAGATTCGTACCTTCGCCCGAACAATAACCATTTGTCATGAGAAAACTGTCTGTTTTGTTGAGCCTTTCGGTATGTATGGCTGTCGCTTTGGCCCAGGAACCGAAGGAGATTGTCTCGCGCATGGAAGCAGAGATGGCCCGGCATGAGGGCGAGGGTATGGCTATGACCGTCGAAATGAGAATTCCCCTGCTGGGAACGGTGACAACAAGAACCTGGACCCTGGGGGATAATTATAAAATGAAAGCCAGCGTCAAGAATACGGAGGTGACTACTTGGGGCGACGGGCTGACCAAGTGGACCTACAATACCAAAAGCAACGAACTTGTGATTGAAAATGAAAAGGCCGACCAGTCAGCCTCCGACGGTAGTTCGGAGATGTTTTCCGGCATCGCTGAAGGTTATGAGGTGACGCTGAGGAAAGAAAGCCCTGAAGCTTGGTATTTCCAGTGTAAGAAATCCAAGACCAATAAGGATGCCGATGATCCCAAATCGATGGACCTGGTCATTGCTAAAGATACTTTTTATCCGATGAGTCTGAGCGCCAAGATGAACGGGGTGAGCCTCACATTGCGGGACATCTCGTTTGGCGTTGTTCAGGCAGATGTCGCTTTTGATATGAGCCACTGTCCCGATGCCGTTGTCAAGGACAAGCGTTAGTCTCTTATCCCAATACGACGTCCAGTACCATCATCAGGGCAAATCCGATGGCAAAGCCGACAGTGCCGATGTTGGAGTGCTTCCCCTGGGAATATTCCGGTACGAGTTCTTCAACCACCACATAGAGCATGGCTCCGGCGGCAAAAGCCAGCATATAGGGCATGATGCCCAGGACGGAGGTGGCCAGCAGAAGCACCAGGGCTCCTCCGACGGGTTCTACGATGCCGCTGAGCGAGCCGATGGCAAAGGCTTTCCATCGAGAATTGCCCTCAGCGCGCAGGGGCATGGAAATGATGGCTCCTTCTGGTACGTTCTGAATGGCGATACCCAAGGACAGTGCCAGCGCTCCGGCCATGTTGAAATCGGCTGTAAGGGCGCCGGCAATGGCGACGCCGACGGCCATGCCTTCCGGAAAATTGTGAATAGTGACGGCCAGAGAGAGCTTGGCGGTCCGTGACAGCCGGCTTTCCGGCCCTTCCGTCCCTCCTCCGGGGTGGATGTGCGGAGTGACATAATCAATGAGCAGGAGAAAAGCAAAACCTCCCAGCAAACCGACTGTAGGAGGCAGAATGGCCGAAGGCCCCTGTCCCATGTCTATGGCCGGAATGATCAGCGACCACACCGAAGCGGCCACCATCACGCCGGAGGCGAAACCCAGCAGAAGTTTCTGTACCAGCGGTGGCATCTCGCGCCTGATGAAAAAAACAAAGGCGGATCCCAGGGCTGTACCCAGAAAGGGAATTATCAATGCTGCAAAAACCGGATTCATACTGCTGCAGAAAAGCTTGATTATTATTTTCCAGTGTAGGTGCCTTCAAACAGGATGGCTCCCGTGGAGACTTCGCCGATGAGGAAGACAAAAGGATGGTCGGCAAAAAAGTTAACCTGCCGGGGCTGGTGGCCGGGTCCGGCCGAAGTGGCCCCGACCATCTCAATCACGGTCACCGCAGCGGCCTCGGTGCCCCATTCAGCCACGGAAATACGGGATTTTTGTATCACGTCGCTTATCCAATAGTCGTAGTGCTGTCTTTTGGGCTGAAACATTGCCTGGAAATCGGCTTCTTTACGCTCAAAGGCCTTTTTTACGCCCATCGACTGCAGGGGTCGCCCGAGGCTGATTTTGTTTTCGATATCAAACTTCGGGAGCCGGAGATTGACTTCTGCCTCCTGGCTGAGGCTGGACAGGGCTTTTTCCCACGAAGCGGCAGAGAGCTTGCTGACCAGTCCGTCCAGGTCATTCTGGTCAGGAAGCAGGAGGTACATGAAAAACTTTCCCCCCGCATAGGGCAAAGCCAGCACCCGGTAGCCGTCCATCTCGGCATAGAGGTGGTGACGCCTGTTACGCATCATCTGGACCTTACGGGTGCTGCCGTCGGCCAGATAAAAGATTTCATCTTGGGTTGCTCTTTCGCGGAACATCGGATTGTAGTCGCTACCTGCCCATTTAGCTTTGAAGTAGAGGGCATTCATGATATAGGCGACAGCCTGATCGGATATTTCCGATGCTTCCAGTACCCTGTCGATAAAGCCGTCGGTACTGCGGCTGACCCAGTCGTTGATACGGGCCGCCACCATGGAGGGGAGGCTGAAATCCATATTGTTAACGGCGGCATAATAGTTTTCCTGCACTGTCTGGCGGAATTTCCTCAGTAGCGGGAAGCGTCTGTTGACCAGCAGGGCATCGGTCAGTCTGACAGAGACTTCCGGATCGACGGCCGGCAACTGTTTGAGCAGGGTCCTGCAATAGGCGTTGAGTGTATCGAGGTCTTCGGATTCATAGCCCAGGAAAGCGGTTATTTCACCGAGGGTCTCTCCTTTGGCTCCGTTGGCGGCCATGGCCAGTGCGAATTGCAGGCTGAGAGGAGAGATTACCTGATTGTCTCCGGTGTGCATTTCCCTCAGGAAGCGGAAAGCCATGGCATTGCCGGCTTCCACGTAGCGGCTCCGGGTGGCATCGGGCAGCAAGTCGGCCGTCTGTCCCGAGGAAGAAGTACCGGCGTTCAGACTTTTTGTGGTGCAGCAGGCGGGAAGACTGATGGCGGAGACCAGCAGGAGCAGCAGCGATTTTTTCATAGCGTATGGAATGAGTACCCCGTCTTTTCGACAGCGGCTTGAATGGCTTCTTGAGAGGCAGGGCCCTTGACGGTCAGTGTCTTTTTGGAGGCGCTGGCCTTGGCGGATTTGACACCGGGTACGGATTCCACGGCGCGGACAACCGCGGCTTCGCAGTGGCTGCAGTGCATGCCTTCTACCCGATAGACAGCCGTATCCGGATCTTGTGTTTTGTGACTGAATCGATCAAATAGTTTCATAGTGAGGGCGAAGAGAATTAAAAGGATTAATACAGAAGAGGTGATTATCTTGAACAGGCTGGGCATGGCTGTTTCCCCCATGTGGCATGCGGCATGTCCCGACATCGGGAAGTGCATGCCGAAGGCATTGACCAGCAGGCCGAAGAGTATGGAAAAAACGGTAATGGTCAGCAGGTATATCCAGGTGAATCTCTGACCGAGAGCCTTCCTGATTACCAGAATGGAAGCCAGATTCACGGCGGGGCCGGCCATCAGCATCACCAGTGCCGCACCGGGCGACAGTCCCTTCATCACCAGGGCGGCAGCCACGGGAATGCTGCCCGTGGAGCAGATGTACATCGGTATGGCTATGACCAGGATGATCAGCATCTGCAGCAGGGGCTGCCGGGCGAAACTCAGGAAAAACTCGTCGGGAACGGCCACCTGGATGAGTGCTGCCAACAGCAGACCGACCAGCAGCCGGGAGCCGATGTCCTGTATCATGTCAAAATAGGCGTACTTCAGCACACGCCACAGACGGCTCCCTGACTCAAGTCGGCAGTTCGCGCTGTCTGGAGTGAAGGGGCTATCCTCCCGGACCAGACGGTCGACGAGCAGACCTCCGCATACGCCGGTGACGAGTGCTGCGACAGGCCGGATAACGGCAAAGCCAAGCCCCATCAGTGAAAAAGTGGCGAGGATGGAATCAATGCCGGTCTGCGGGGTGGCGATAAGAAAAGAGGCTACCGCTCCTTTGGAGGCTCGCTCGTTTCGAAGCCCTATGGCCGTCGGAATCACACCGCAGGAACAAAGAGGCAGAGGAATGCCCAGCAGGGCGGCATATAATACGGCAAAGCGATTGTCTTTCGACAAATAGCTTGTGTAGAATTTCTTAGGTACAAAGACATGCAGCAATCCTGCGATAAAAAAGCCCAGCATCAGGTAGGGACTCATTTCGCAGACGACCGACAGAAAAGACAACAGAAAGTTTTGCATTATGCTTTGTTTGGGAAGCAAAGGTAGTTAAAACGGACGAAAAACCTGCCTCGAACGGAAAAAACGATTAACTTTGTCTTCAATAAAAACTGTTCGCCCTCTATTCGCATCATTGTAAGGATGAAAGAAACATTGCGATTTCTGGAGGATCTGTCCCGGAACAACAATAAGAAGTGGTTTGATGCCAACAGGGACAGGTTCCTTGCCGCCAAAGCCGAGGTGGAGGATCTGGCCTTGGAGTTGATTGCCGGAATCAGAAGTTTTGACGACAGCATCGGGCCATTGTCGCCCAAGGACTGTACTTACCGCATTTATCGTGATCTCCGCTTTTCTAAAGACAAGACGCCCTACAAGACGCATCTGGGCTTCTATATCAATCGTGGCGGGAAGAAATCGGGATACAGCGGTTATTATTTTCACGTAGGGGCTGAATCATTCGGCAATATGGCGGCAGTCGGCGATATCTGGTGTCCGCCTGAGGTGCTGAAAGTCATTCGGGAAGACATCCATCTGGGCAGTGTCGATTTCCGGGGGCTCCTGGCCGGCGCGGATCCTCGTCTGGTGCTGGATGAAAGCGATGCGCTCAAACGGGTTCCTTCTCCTTTCCCCTCTGATACGCCTGATGCCCTTTATTACCGCTTGAAAGCCTTCTGTCTGTATTATGCTCCGGACAGACGTTTTGTCTGCACAAGGGAACTGGCCGCCCAGCTGCTGGAAATCTTCCGTTCGGCAAAACCGTTCCTGGATTATATCAACCAGGCTATCGACTATGTGCGCGAGGGAAACAACAGAAGAGAGAAGGATGTTTTTTCAATCAGGCTATGACAAGCCGGCAGGTGACATCCCGGACTGCCGACAGAGAACTGAGGCTGCTCTATGAGTCTGCATTTCCTGAGAATGAAAAAATTCCGTGGAAATACCTGCTCAGACTGATTGAGCCGATTCATCTGGACTTTACGGCCTATCGTGACCAGGGCCGTTTTGTCGGGTTTACCATCGTCTATCCGAGACCTTCGTTCAACTGGCTCTGGTATTTTGCCGTAGAGGAGCAGCTCAGAGGACAGGGCTACGGGGGGCAGATGCTGGCTTGCCTAAAGGAACGCTATCGGGGACAGAACTGTGTGCTTGACATGGAGTCTCCCCGTCAGGAGGACTGCGACAATCTCTTGCAGCGTAAACGCCGCTATGACTTTTATCTTCGCAACGGATTCCGTGGAACAGATGTTTACCGATGGTACGGCGACACCGAGATGACCATAATGATGACAGGTAAGGGTGGTTTTACCATGCAGGATTGGGATGGTATCGTGAATGATCTTAGACAGTCCTGGATGCAAATCTTCCATAAAGGATAGGCTGACAGTTTGTGCTAAAAATCATCCTGTCGGGCGTAAAATGGGAGAAAATACAATATTATGAGTATTTTTGTACTCGCGCTCGTCGGTTGTCCCGGGAAATTGTGTCACTCATAATATAAATATAAATCAACGATGGAAATCAAAGCTGTAAAATTCAGAAAAGACGGGTTCTATACCCAACCATTTGTCTTCGGCGGAGAAGAGGGGCTGGAGAAATTTGACAAGAATATCCGCTATCGCGGCAGTCTTCAAAACTACCTGATTGACACGGGTCGTGAAGTCATCCTGGTGGATACGGGGCTGCCTGCCGGAACACCGGAAGAGACCCCCGACGAGCAGTCCCTGGCCTTCACCGGCAAAGATATCTGCAGCTATATGGAGGCACTCTCGGCACTGGGCTACCAGCCCGGGCAGGTGACCAAGATTCTGCTGACCCACCGTCACAGCGATCATTCCGGTGAGCTCCGCTCTTTTCCCAATGCGAAAGTCTATGTGAACAAAGATGAATTGGATAGTGCCGAACTTCAGGGACTTGACAACCTGGTGCCAGTCAGTTTTACAGACGGACCCTACTATAATTTTCCCGAGAGCCAGAAGATTCAGGAAGGAATCTTCCTGATCAAGGCCAAGGGACATACCAAGGGCAACAGCATTATCATCGTGGAGAATGAAGGCCTGTTCTACATGATTCATGGCGACATCACCTATGTGGACGAGGCGCTGTATGAGGACAAACTATCCGTGGTCTTCGATGACCTGCCTGCTGCACGGGAGACTCAGAACCGTATCCGTGAATTCATCCGCAATCATCCCACGGTCTATCTCTCCACGCATTCCCCGCAGGGCTACGAGAATCTGGCAGCCAGGCGGGTGATGGATTTGGACCATCCGGTGCCTACCGTTCTGGCCGAGGTGGAGTTCTCTGCCCAGGAAGCCTCGGGTAAATATGTCTGCTCTGTCTGCGGCTATGTGTATGATCCAGCCGAACACGACGGCCTGCCTTTCGAGGATCTGCCCAACGACTGGAAATGTCCGCGCTGCCGTCAAGGTAAGGAAAAGTTCAACAAAGCATAGTCGGGGATATGACGCTACAAGAAGCTATCCGGGCCCGGCATAGTGTCAGGGCTTACAAAGAGCAGCCTTTGGCAGAAGAGGCGGCCGTCCGGCTGAGGGAAAAGATGGCGGAACTGAACGGCCAGGGCCGCCTTCATATGCAGCTGATACAGAACGAACCGAAGGCTTTTCAGGGGACACTGGCCAAATACGGCAGGTTCCGAGGAGTGAGCAACTACATGGTCATGGCCGGTGTGAAAGCGGACGATCTGGACGAACGGCTCGGCTATTATGGCGAGCAGTTGGTACTGCTGGCTCAGATACTTGGTCTGAACACCTGTTGGGTCGGACTCACCTATAGTAAAATTCCGGGAACGTTCGAGCTTTCTCAGGATGAGAAGATAGCCTGTTACATTGCGCTGGGCTATGGGGAAACCCAGGGCTCCGCCCATAAGACTAAGACCCCCGATCAGGTGAGCAATGTCGGTGACGATACACCGGAATGGTTCAAAAACGGGGTAGAGGCAGCTTTGCTTGCTCCGACAGCTGTCAACCAGCAGAAGTTTTCATTTGAATATGCCGGTACATCGGAGGGCCGTCCCCGGGTGCGCGCCAGGAAGGGATTCTCCATGATCGGTTATACGCAGTTGGATATGGGTATAGTCAAATGCCATTTTGAGATTGGTGCCGGGAGAAACGACATCGAGTGGCTGTAAGTCTGTCTTACGTTATGGTTCCGACTAGCTCCCTTGTCCTGATGGCCGTGAATGCCGCCTTGGGCATTCTTATTCCCGTCGGCCTGGCCTGGTGGCTGGTACGTAAGTACCAAGCCAGGCTTTCTACTGTCCTGATTGGTGCCGGAACGTTCATTGTTTTTGCCATGGTGTTGGAGGGTCTGATGCATCAGTTGGTGCTCAAAGGCCCGCATGGGCCGGCTATTTTGGGCAACACGCTTTGGTATGCCCTATACGGCGGTATAGCCGCCGGGGTCTTCGAGGAAACCGGCCGTTTTCTGTCCATGAAGTTCCTGATAAGGCGGGAACCTTCAACGCTGATTCCCGGCCTGGCTTACGGAGCGGGGCACGGCGGTGCGGAGATGCTTGTCATTTTCGGCTTGACCATGATTTCCAACCTGGTCGTCTCCCTGATGATCAATACTGGTCATACCGATGTTTTTTCTACCCTGCAGGGCGATGCCGGAGCGCAGATTCAGGCGGCTTTGGATCAACTGCGGACGTTGGCGCCGTATACGCTGATTATGGGGTTGTGGGAACGTCTTTCTGCGCTGATACTGCATTTGGGCCTCTCCTTGATAGTATGGACGGCTGTCCGGCGGGGAGGGAAATACGGCTGGCTCTTCCCTGCGGCCATTGTCCTTCATGCTGCTGTCGATGCCGGAGCAGTGTTGTTGCAAAAATCAGTCAGCATGGCGGTTTTAGAGATGATTATATTCATAGCCGCTTCGGCAGTGGCCTCAGCAGGCCTTTTTTCTGTCACCCAATCTGATGATTGCCGGTAGGATTATATGAATAGTTTCATTTAGTCCTCAAATAAATTTGGTTTATATTGTAAACTTGTTTATCTTTGCGCCGTGGTTAAGGCAGACTGCGCAGCTGACCGTGACCTCACTAATCATTTAAACAGTTAATTACAATGGAACAGAACAAAGAAATGACAGCTCAGCAGAGCCTGTCCCTTATTACCGAGACGCTCAACAACAGCCGTCGCGACATCCTTCGCGGCAACTCGAAGTATTTTATTCTCTGGGGAATTATTCTCACCCTTCTCTCCCTGCTCATCTATGTCTGCTGGCACTTCACCGGCAAGGCCTCGTGGAATTTCCTGTGGTTTTCCATGCCGCTTATCGGTTATCCTCTCGCCGCTATTCTGGGCAAGAAAGACCAGGGAATGCCCAAAAGTGAACTGGGCAGGATGACAGGCGGGGTGTGGACAGTATTCGGGGCCTTCTCCATTTGCCTCAGTCTTATTGCCGTTTTTGCCGTGCCGATGCACTTGACACTGCTCATCGTGGTTATCCTCGGTCTGGCCGAATCTGTCTCGGGCGTACTACTGAAGAACTGGCCTATCATCATTGCCGGTTTCATCCTGGGGGTGGGTGGAGCTGTTATGGCCATGCTCATCAAAAGCGAAGCCCAGTTGCTGCTTTTCACACTGGGCGGAATCCTGCTCGCCATCACCGGCCTGATTGTCAAATTCCAGTACAAGTAGCCTATGTTTCCCAAACTTGATCCGCTTCTTCACTCGGAACTCCGGCTGGCGGTGATGTCCATCCTGGCTGGAGTGGAAGAGGCCGATTTTACCTACCTCAAAAAGCAGACAGGGGCCACCTCCGGGAACCTCAGTGTTCAGATTGACAAACTCACCACAGCCGGTTATATTACTGTGGAGAAAGGCTTCAAGGGCAAGATGCCCCGTACCGCCTGCCGGATTACACCGGCAGGGCGGAAAGCCTTCTGCCGCTATGTGGAAGCGCTTAAAGAATACCTTTCAGCAGGAAAATAAGGGAGAGATAATCAATATTCTTGAATAGACGGCACAATCTTCATAACTTTGCGTTATGAAACAAGCCCTAATGATAGCCGCTGTGGCCCTGGTGCTGCAGGGCTGCTGTCAAAACAAGCAAATGAATACTCTTAATCTCACCCAGGAATGGGACAAGACCTTCCCGAAGTCGGAACTGGTCAAACACCGTAAAGTTACTTTCCACAACCGCTATGGTATTGAACTGGCGGCCGATATGTATATCCCCAAGAATGCAGAAGGCAAACTTCCCGCTCTTGCCGTGAGCGGCCCCTTCGGCGCCGTCAAGGAACAGTCTTCCGGCCTGTATGCCCAACATATGGCCGAACTGGGTTTTCTTACTGTCGCTTTTGATCCTTCTTACACGGGTGAAAGCGGTGGAGAGCCCCGCAGGATGGCTTCTCCTGACATTAACACCGAGGATTTCTGCGCTGCCGTAGATTTCCTGAGTACTTGTGAGCTGGTGGACCCGGAGCGTATCGGCATTATCGGCATCTGTGGTTTTGGCGGCATGGCCATCAATGCAGCGGCGATCGATCCGCGCATCAAGGCCACGGTTGCTTCCACCATGTATGATATGTCCCGTGTGGCCCGGGAGGGCTATTTCGGCTCTGCTGATAATGAGGAGGCCAGGCATGCCCAACGCGAGGCTTGGAGTGCCCAGCGGACGAAAGATTACAGAACCGGAACCTATCAGCGTGCCGGCGGCGTCATCGACCCGCTTCCGGATGACGCTCCCTGGTTTGTGAAAGACTATCACGCCTACTACAAGACTCCTCGCGGATATCATGAGCGCAGCGGCAACTCCACAGACGGCTGGAATGTCACCGGTACCATTTCCTTCCTGAACCAGCCCCTGCTGGATATGGCCGGAGAAATCCGCAGTGCCGTTCTCGTTGTCCATGGAGAGAAAGCGCACAGCCGCTATTTCAGCGAGGGTGCATTTGCCAGGTTGAAGGGCGACAACAAGGAACTGATGATCATACCGGGAGCCACTCACGTGGACCTTTACGATGACGTCAAGGGGGTGATTCCTTACGAAAAGATGGCCTCCTTCTTCCGCGAATACCTGAAGTCGCAGCCCTCGGAAGGGACAACCGAATCGAAATGAATTGGTTTATTCTGATTGTTGCCGGACTGTGCGAATGTGGGTTCACATTCTGCCTGGGTAAAGCGAAGTTGGCCACGGGCTGGGAAGCGGTCGTGTGGTATGTCGGATTTGTGGTGGTGTCTGCCCTGAGCATGATTCTGCTGGCGAAAGCCGTCAAGACCATTCCCATTGGGACGGCCTATCCGGTGTGGACGGGTATCGGTGCCATCGGCACGGTGCTGATAGGCATACTTGTATTTAATGAACCGGCCACATTCTGGCGGCTGTTTTTTATTTTTACTTTGGTCGCGTCAGTCATTGGGCTTAGAATGGTATGAGCAGCCAAATGACGTGAGAAGATGAAATCTGCTTCCGAGCAGGAGGTGGCCCCAAGTGCCGGGTGGCACGTTGAATCAGAGCGTGGGGGAATATTGGTAGGGACGATCGGATTCGAACCGATGACCTCTTCAATGTGACTGAAGCGCTCTAAACCAGCTGAGCTACGCCCCTGTTCCAAATCGGACTGCAAATTTATAAATTCCTGACATTAGCGCACATTAAAATTTGTATATCAGTGTTTAAAAATCAAAAGACAATCAAGGGCGTCGACAGCAAAAGTGCCTTATGGACTTAATTCCATCCTTCCTCTATCAGACGGATGGCGACGAATTTGCCATTCTGTACATTGTCCGTATATTTGCATCGAAAAGACACAAGGCAATAGAAGGAGTCAAATGAAACTGAAGAAAAGAAAGCTCAAATTCGCGGCCATATTTGGAATCTGCTGGTTCGCGCTCCTGGTCCTGCTGGTTGACGGGATCCTGAAATTCCAGACACTGGTGGACTGTTTCGGGTCATACGCCCTGGTGGAGATCACGCTGCTGTTATTGGTTATTCTGCCTACAGTGGCAGTATACATCCTCACAAAAGAATAGTAAGCCAAAGACGGCCCATTGTCCCTGCCTTAATAATGAACCTAAGCAATGACAATACAGGAATTCAGAGATTACATGGCCTCCGGAAAGCCGGTTATCGGTGGCTCCGATGTCCACATGATGTTTCATCAGCTGTCGCAGGAGGCACTGAAGATAACGGCCGAGATAAACGGGAAGTACCACACGCCCGAAGAGTTGCATACACTTTTGGAACAACTTTGGGGACGCGAGGTCTCCAAGACGGTGGGCCTCTTTCCGCCGTTTCATACCGACTGTGGCAAGAACACCGTCGTAAGTGAACGGGTGTTCATCAACATGGGCTGCAAGTTCCAGGACCAGGGCGGCATCACCGTCGACGAAGGCGCTCTCATTGGTCACAATGTGGTACTAGCCACCATCAACCATGACCTGGACCCGGCCAAGCGCCAAAGCATGAGTTATGCCCCCATCCACATCGGCAAGAACGTATGGATTGGGGCCAATGCAACCATACTCGCCGGTGTGACCATCGGCGATGGAGCCGTGGTGGCTGCCGGGGCCGTCGTTACAAAAGACGTAGCTCCGGACACCGTGGTTGGCGGAGTCCCGGCAAAGGTTATCAAAGCCCTATAACTCATGGTAACGCTTATCATCATAGCCGTCACTTGCCTGGTGAGCATTCTGTGCTTCACGGGCACCTTGAACAGGAACCGACTTCTTTTCAACGCCTACTCTGTTTGGCACCGAAAGGAGTGGCACCGGATGCTGACCCATGGCCTTGTCCATGGTGGCTGGGGTCACCTGCTGTTCAACATGCTCACGCTCTATTTCTTCGGAAGCGTGGTGGAGCAGTATTTCGCCCTGGCATTCGGCCATATGCTTGGCATCGTGCTCTATGTGGTCCTGTATGTCAGTGCCATTGCCGTCTCCAGCGTCTGGGACCTTGTGAAGTACCGGGACGATTGGAACTACAACGCCGTCGGCGCCTCCGGAGCCGTATCGGCCATCCTCTTTGCCAGCATCCTGTTTGAGCCCAGGATGGGCATCTACATTTACCTGATTCCCATTCCGGTACCGGGCTATGTCTTCGCACCGCTTTATCTTCTGTACTGCTGGTACATGGCCAGGCGCAACATGGACAACATCGGCCACACTGCCCATTTCTGGGGCGCAGTCTACGGCCTCCTGTTCCCGCTCGCATGCCGTCCGGACATCTTCCACCACTTTCTGGCACAACTCGGGCTATGATGCGTTCTCTACATGTCGTCAGCAGGACTTTATCCGTCCTCCTGCTCCTGAGCCTTCTGTTATCCTGCGGGACACCAAGGCGCCTCCAAAGTGCACGCCTTGCGGAAGCCGTTTGGATCTTCAGTCAGACGCATCCGGACGGTTTCACGCTTGATATCCGCACACTGACCGTACCAACAGAGGGAATCTGCGTAGCATATGGTGCGACGCAAAATAGTCACGGCCGGCAGGCATTGGACGCAGTGGTGAGCCATGCCACCGCACACGACGGCTTTGTGGGAGGCTGGTTCAATCTGGCGGACAGCCTCTTCTACTTCGACAGCGTCCGTCTCTTCCCGGAAGACTCTTTGGAAGCGGCCGTCAACTTTGGCAAAGCCAACTTCCAGAAATCCATCTTCAATCTCTCTACCAGGGAGGAAATCCTGTTGAATCCTGGACGGCCGGGAAAAAGGCTTGTGGTTTTCTGACACGAAGGTAATATGACCGCGCTACTGGACAGTATGTGGATTTGAATCCTTTTGTAGAGAATAAGTCGTAGCTGTAAATTCCTGTTCGAAGTATTTGGATCCAGAGGGTGCAGGAGATTCGACGAAGATGCGGCGGTATCATGCTTTGAAAGTTTTCTACAACAGGACAGCGGCTCTTGAAAAGCAGATTACCGCTTGTGATGTAGAGACTTACATCCCTATGCGGACACTTGAAAAGTTCGACGTGGGTGGGCTTCACTATGAAGAAAAACCTCTTATAAATTCCCTCTTATTTATTCGTTGCAAAGAGAGTTGGCCCATCTCTTTCAAGAGGGATAATCCGGGCGACTTCATGTTCTATACATCCATGGTCTCGAAACGTCCGGGACTAATTGATGATGATGAGATGAGGATGTTCATGTTCGTCACCTCCGCGGATCGTGGTCGTAACCTGCATTATTTCGGAGAGAGTGACAGCACCTTCAAGATGGGACAAGAAAGTAAGGGTGATTGATGGTGTCTACAAAGGTGCGGAAGGCTACATCAAACGTATCAAAAAGGATCGGAAACTCATCGTATCCGTGTCAGGGGTTGCTGTCGTGGCGGTTTCTCACATTCCTCAGGTAAGGGCGCTGCCGATACCGGCGACGCCCTTTATAGCATAAGTCCGTAAGCCGCCTGTCCTCATGATCGGGACCGTCAAGCTGGCTCCGAATCGCTAAAGATGGGGATTGATTCCCACCGGGATAATCATGAACTTTGCGGTATAAACCCTCAAAGCAATGAAACCGTTTCTCAAGATCCTCCTGATGGCCGTCGCCTATCTCGCCATCTTCATCCTGGGTGCATCGAGCGGAGCGATTCACCCTGCGTGCTACGCCTATGCGGGCGCCGTCCTGCCCCTGCTCTTTGCGCTGGTCTATCTCAATACGTGCTCCGCAATCCGTGGTTTCGGTGCCGCGGCCGTGCTGAACGGATTCGTGCTGGTGCTGTTCCTGATCGCCGGGGAGGCAGACACGCCCTGCATCATCGGCCTTGCCGTCCTGGCACTGCTCGCCGAGCTCATCAGGTATCTCCTCGGGTATGAGACGCGGAAAGGAGTGCGGTGGAGCTTCGTGCCGCTGGCCTTCTCCTTCTTCGCTTACTCCGCCCACTGGTGGACCGACACGGAAGGGTCGCTGGCCGCCGCAGTGGAAGAGATGCGCCCGGGATATGACCAGATGATGATACCGGTCATCGACAACATCACCGCACTGGTCGTGGCCCTGGTCCTGACCGTTCCCGTCGCGCTGCTGGGCATCCGTCTGGCGGAACGTGCCCTGAAAAGGCAGGCCGCGACATTCAGATAACGATTAATCCTTATGCATATGAAAAATAAACTCAACCCCTGGGCCGCCATCGGAGTGGCGCTCCTGTATTTCCTTTTTGTATTTGCGTCCTGTTTCATCGGATTCCTGCATCCCGCCTGCTGGGCCTATTTCTCCGTATTGGCCGCCATTCTTGCCGTCGGCCCGTATTTCTGGCTGGCAGCACGCTGGCAGAAGTTCGGTGTAGGAACTGTCCTCGCCCTAATCGTCTGCCTTTTCTGCCTTGCTACCGGTGAGGCCGGAGGACTGCTCTCCAAGGCAATCATCCTGGGCGGCGGAGTCCTGGCCGATATCGTGCGCCAGTTCATTGGTAACGGTTCAAGGAAGGCGCTCTACTGCGCCTATCTATTTCTTGCGATTGGCAACATCGGCTGGATCATCCGGCTCTGGTCTGACAAGCAGTTCTATTATGACGGGGCGGTCGAGGAAATGGGCCAGGCCTATGCCGAGGGCATCAAAGCCCTGCAGACGCCCGGCCATCTTGTTGCCGTTATCGTCCTGACCGCAGCCGTTGCCGTCCTCGGCGTCTGGCTTTGCACCAAGGTCGACAAGAAATCCTCAAACCTTCTTCAATAATGGGACTCCTGAGCAAGATATTC
>JAFUDT010000005.1 GCA_017464285.1 Bacteroidales bacterium
GCGGCATCAGCGTGAGCATCGCCACGAAATCGGACCTCGTACTGCGCGATATTGACCTTATCAAGACATTCCCCCATGCCCGTGTTTCGTGGAGCATCAATACGCTCGACGAGTCGTTCCGCCGCGAGATGGACCGCGGCGTGAGTATCGAACGCCGCATGGAGGCCATGCGTCAGTTCTACGAGGCAGGCGTTGAGACCACCTGCTTTATCTCGCCCATCTTCCCAGGCATCACCGATGTCGAGGCCATCATCCGCAAGGCCAAGGACTGCTGCAACCTCGTCTGGCTCGAGAACCTGAACCTGCGCGGCGACTACAAGGGAAAGATTCTCGCGTGGATTCACGAGCACCACCCCGAATTGGACCAACTCTACCACGATATCTACACGAAGAAAGACCGTTCCTACTGGATGCAGCTCGACATACAGATGCGCGCCTTCTGCGAGTCCGAAGGGCTGCCCTACGTCCGCAATGACGACTCCCTGCGCTCCAAGCATGGGCAGCCGCCCGTGGTAGTCAACTATTTCTTCCACGAAGAGATAGTGAACAGGGGAAAATAGCAACGGCAGACATTATTTCTGACAAACTCGCAAATGAAAATGAATCTTAGAAGTATCATCACAGCCGCAGCGGCACTGCTCTCAACGACGGTGTGCAGCGGCAATGTAAAACAAGGAACAGTATCATCAACATCAAACCAGACAAGTGTTATGGCAAAAGAAGGAAAGACATTGGTAGTGTTCTTCTCACATGCAGGAGACAACTACGCAGTAGGCGACATTGAGGTAGGCAACACAAAGATGGTGGCTGACTACATCACAGAATTGACAGGAGCTGAGCAGTTTGAGATTGTCACCCACAAGTATGACGGAATGGCGTATACACCACTTATTAATCTGGCGAAGGAAGAGGCCCAAAAAGGCGAACTTCCTGACTACGAGGGGGAAATCGACTTGAGCAAATACGACACTGTGTTCATCGGCGGTCCCGTCTGGTGGGGTACCTATCCGCAGGTGATGTTCACCTTTTTCAAGAAATATGCTGACGACATGAAGGGCAAGACCGTCATTCCTTTCACCACACACGAGGGCTCCGGATTGGCCAACTGCGTGGAGGTCGTGAAGAATGCCTTCCCTGAGGCAAATGTCACCAAGGGCTTCAGCCTCTACGGCCACGAGGTACGGACAGAAAAGAAAAAGGTTGAGAAATGGCTTAATGGTTTAGGATATTGACAATGAATATTATGGAGTACACAAGACTTTCCATATCTTATTGAGAACTACGGATAACATGAGGCAAGTAAATGGCAGACATCACATCAGGCTTGAAGAAAGTAAGAATAACAGCAGTTCGGCAGACTGTCTATCCCGACTTGATGGCAAAGTATGAAAACCCTATAGAGCATACGTGCGATGTGAAAGAGGGCCGACAGTGGATTTCCGTAGATGGAAAACGTCCCGAAGGAATGTGTCCCGCTGCATGGTATTCCATGTGTGAATTCGTAGAGTCGCTGGCCAAAGGCGAAGGCAACTTCTACGGCGGCTGGATGCAGAATCCCATGAGTGCCATGGTCAGTTGCAACGACGGTTTCCGTCCGTTTAGTTTTTATATTGAGGCGATAGAATAGTTCTTAATTATAATTTGCAGAAAAATTTCCGTATAAATATGGCTATATATGCAGAAAGGCCGTACCTTTGCGGCGGAATTAAAATGTAACAATCATATCATCCAACATTTTATTATGAAGAACTATTTTGATTTGACCGGACAGGTGGCTATCGTTACCGGTTGTTCCGGAGGCCTGGGCGTCCAAATGGCCAAGGCCCTTGCCAACCAGGGTTGCAACATTGTCCCTATTGCCCGGCGCATGGACAAACTTGAGGAAGTCGCCGAGGAAATCAGCAAGGAATTCGGTGTGGAAACCTTGCCGCTCCAATGTGACGTGACCGACACGGACATGATTGAGCATACGGTCAGGACGACCATGGATCGCTTCGGACGTATCGATATCCTGGTCAACAATGCCGGAACGGGAGCTGTGGCTCCGGCTGAGGACATCACCGACAAACAGTTTGAGAACGAGGTGCAGATCGACCTGTTCGGCTCCTTCAAAATGGCCCGTGAAGTGGCCAAGGTGGCCATGATTCCTGCCAATTACGGACGTGTTATCAACATCGCCTCGATGTACGGCCTGGTTGGCAATAAGGTCGCTCCCTGCTCGCCCTATCATGCCGCCAAGGGCGGCCTGGTCAACCTCTCGCGCGGTCTGGCCGCCGAATGGGGTAAATACGGCATTACAGTCAATACGATATGTCCGGGCTATTTCTGGACGCCTCTCACACAGCAGACGCTGGAGACCGACTGGTTCCGCCAGTATGCCCAGGGAGCCATTCCCCTGGAACGTTACGGCAAAGAAGGCGAGCTGGACTCGGCAGCCATTTTCCTGGCCTCGCCGGCTTCGAGCTATGTCAACGGCGTGGCTCTGCCTGTGGACGGTGGCTATACTTGCCTGTAGAAATCCGGACGAGGGGAGGGGCCCGTCCTTGAACCCTCAATGAGCATGAGGATGACCGAAAGTCTTCGGACTGGCTGGTCGTCCTCTTCTTATTTGCATTATTTGCACCAAAAAATTGCTTGTCCCTTTTTTTTCAGTATATTTGCCATGCAAAGACAGAGCAAGATGAAACAGAGCGTTTTTTTGTCGGCTGTCCAGCAGGAGGCTGGTCTGAACGCTGCTCAGACCAGGGAGATGACCCGTCAGCTGGTGGAGGCGCTGAACGGCATTCTGGCCGACGGTGACTCGCTGACTGTCCACGGATTTGGCAGTTTCGAGGTGAAGAAAAAGGAGGAGAGACTTTCGGTCAACCCGCAGAGCGGCAAACGTTTCATGATTCCGCCCAAGCTGGTACCGGCTTTCCGTCCCGGAGCCAGCCTGAAGGAAAGAATCAAAGCATATCAGGGCCATGAATAGCAGGTTTGTTTTGTCCGAACTGACCGATGCACTGGTCAAAGCCGGTCACAGGCGTCGTGAGGCCGAAGATTTCGTCCGTGCTTTCTTTGCCAAGATTGAAGAATATGTCTTTTTGGGCGAATCTGTCAAAATCACCGGTCTGGGTACATTCAAACTGACCAGGATTGCCGCTCGGGAGAGTGTCAATGTCAATACCGGTGACCGAATTGAAATAGCAGAGCATTACAAGCTGTCATTCCTGCCCGACAGTTCCCTGAAGGAAGCTGTCAATGCGCCTTATGCCCAGCTGGAGCCCATTGCTCTGGATCCTGACCCTGACCGATCGGAGGAAGTGTCATCAAAGGATGTGCGTCAATCCCTTCGGGAAACGCAGGCCCGGCCTGACGGACGCTCTGCCGCCGCCTCAGTGGCTGAGTCAGCGCCGAAGGATTTCCCTGTCAAAAACCGGGACGCAGTCAAAAAGAAAGAAGAACCTGTTTTTCAGGTTGAAGAACAAAAGCCCGAGGAAAAAAACGACAAGAAGGGTACGACCATCGCCTGGATCATCTTTGTACTCCTGGCTATGGCGCTGATAGTCTATGCCTTGTGCAGTACCGTGTTCCGATCTGACAGTCAGCCTGTGCGCAGGCCCCGTCCTGTCGTACGCCATGAGGTGGTCACCGAGGTGCCTTCAAATCCTCGGAACGAGGTTGCCGGGTCGGCTGTCTTGCAGACGCCCCCGGTCGCCGAGTCAGCCTCGAAACCGGAGGCGACTTCGAAAACGGATGAGGTTGCTTCAAAAACAGAGGTGACCCCGACAACCGGGGGGGGCTCGAAACCCGATGCGGTTCCGACAACGGGGAGGGCCGATGTAAGTGCCGAAGGGATGATGGATGCCGCCCAATGGGAGGTAATGAAAGAAATCACTCTGGGCAGGGGTGAGCGTCTGACGCTGATTGCACAGGAGTACTATGGCGACAGGGTCTTTTGGGTCTATCTCTATGAGGCCAACCGAGACAGGATCTCCAATCCCAACAAGATGGCGGTCGGCACCAGGATACGCATTCCCAAGGCTCCGGCCTCGGTGGTCAATCCCCGGGATTCCGCCTCGCTCAGACGGGCGGCGGATTTGGAGGACTACTACAAAAAGAAGTTCGCAGCCAAGAAATGATGACAAGTTTTTATTTGGACAGAAGTGTTATATAGTTACTTATATAATCGTTATTGAAAAGAGACAGGGCTGTTCGCTGAGAATAGCTCGTCTTTTCTGTATAATGGTTACATTCAATTATTGTATATGAGTCAAGTAGATATCAGAGAATTAAACGAGCTCATCGAAAAAAAGAGTGCCTTTGTCGATATGATCAACCTGGGCATGGACAAAGTCATCGTCGGTCAGAAGCACCTGGTGGAATCCCTGCTGATCGGTTTGCTCTCCGACGGCCACATCCTTCTGGAAGGTGTTCCCGGTCTGGCCAAGACACTGGCCATCAAAAGTCTGGCCTCGCTTATCCAGGCTAAGTACAGTCGTATTCAGTTCACCCCCGACCTCCTGCCGGCCGATGTGGTCGGTACCATGATCTACAGCCAGAAATCCGAGGAGTTCAGCGTCAAGAAGGGGCCGGTTTTTGCCAATTTCGTCCTGGCCGATGAAATCAACCGGGCTCCGGCCAAAGTACAGAGTGCTCTGCTGGAAGCCATGCAGGAACGGCAGGTCACCATCGGCGAGCAGACCTTCCCCCTGGATGCCCCTTTCCTGGTCATGGCCACGCAGAACCCCATCGAGCAGGAGGGAACCTACCCGCTGCCAGAGGCTCAGATGGACCGCTTCATGATGAAAGTGGTCATCGGCTACCCCAAAAAGGAGGAAGAGGGGCGGATTATCCGTATGAATATCAATCCTGAACAGACCCCCGTGACTCCCGTTCTCAAGGCTGAGGAAATCCTGGAGGCCCGCAAGGTGGTCCGTCAGGTATATATGGATGAGAAGATCGAACGTTACATTGTAGACATTGTCTTTGCCACCCGTTTTCCGCAGGACTACGGTCTGGATCGCCTGAAGGAGATGATTTCCTTCGGCGGTTCACCCCGTGCCTCGATCAACCTGGCTCTGGCTGCCCGCGCCTATGCCTTTATCAAGCATCGCGGCTACGTGATTCCCGAAGATGTGCGCACGGTGGCTCACGATGTGCTTCGCCATCGTATCGGCCTGAGTTATGAGGCTGAAGCCAACAGCATGACCAGCGACGAGATCGTCAGCGAGATCCTGAACGCTGTACAGGTGCCCTAAACGTTCTGTCCATGGAAACGAGCGAATTGCTGCAGAAGGTCAGACAGATCGAAATCAAGACCCGTGGCTTGTCGCGCAATATTTTTGCCGGCCAGTACCATACCGCCTTCAAGGGGCGTGGCATGGCCTTTTCAGAGGTCCGTGAATACCAGTTCGGTGATGATATCCGCAACATCGACTGGAACGTGACGGCGCGTTTCAACAGCCCTTATGTCAAGGTTTTCGAGGAAGAGCGTGAACTGACGGTCATGCTGCTCATCGATGTGTCGGGCAGCCGGATATTCGGTTCGACGAGTCAGCTCAAGAAGACCATGATGACCGAAGTGGCTGCCACGCTGGCTTTTTCTGCCATACAGAACAACGATAAAATCGGTGTGATTTTCTTTTCCGACCGTATCGAGAAGTTTATTCCGCCGCAGAAAGGCCGCCGACATATCCTTTATGTGATCCGTGAGCTGATCGGCCTGGAACCGGTCTCAACGCGTACCGACCTGTCCCGGGCGCTGGAGTATATGACCAACGCCATCAAGAAACGCTGCACGGCATTTGTCATCTCCGACTTCATCGATGTCAGGGATTTCCTGACGCCGCTGACCATAGCCAACCGCAAGCACGACATCGTGGCCCTGCAGATCTACGACCGGCGCGAAACCTGCTTGCCCGATGTGGGACTCCTGCGCATGAAAGATGCGGAAACGGGCGAAGTGGTGCTGGCCGATGCCTCGTCCAAGGCCTTGAGGAAATCCTATGCCCAGTGGTGGGAAAAGCAGCAGGCACGGTTGGCCGACACCTTCCGCAAGAGCCAGGTGGACAGTGTCTCCATATCGACAGAGGACGACTATGTCAAGGCCTTGATGAATCTTTTCAATCTGCGTAATTAAAAGGATAATGAGAAAATATCTGATACTGGTTGCCCTGATCCTGGTCGCCCTGCCGCTGCCGGCAGCGCGCATCTCGGTGGATGCCCGCCTGGATTCGGTGAGCATGTTTATCGGCAACCAGAACCGCCTGACGCTGGAAATCATCCTGCCGCAGGAGTCGGTCTGTGATTTGCCGGTATTGGCGTCCGATACTCTGGTGACGGGCATCTATATCTTGCAGACGGCTGCTCCCGACAGTCAGCGCATAGACAACGGCCGTAAGCGGCTGACGCTGCAGTGGTTGCTGACCTGCTTCGATGAGGGCCTGTACTATATTCCTCCCTTCACGGTTGGTGTGGATGGAGAGGAATATGAAAGTAACTATCTGTCTTTAAAGGTGATGACTTTTGACGTGGATACGGCCTCCAAGGCTATTTTCGACATCAAGCCTGTCGAGAAGGCTCCTTTTGTCCCTTCCGACTATCTCCGACCGGTTTTTCTGGTATGGGGCGGCCTGTCGCTGGCAATCTTGGCCGTCATGCTGGCGGTCGTCTTCCGTCGCCGCAGACAGTATGCCTACTCGCCGGCACCGGATCCGGAACTGCTGCTGCCACCGCATGTGGCCGCTGTACAGGCACTGGATATGCTGCGAGAGGAAAAACTATGGCAGCAAGGACGTTACAAGGAGTTCTACACGCAGCTCACCGACGTCCTGCGCAAATATATCAGCCGTCGCTACGGAGTCAGTGCCATGGAAATGACCTCGTCCGAGATTCTGGAAGCGCTCCGGGAGGATACCCGGGGCAGGGAAGTACGTGACAGGCTGGCCCGCTTGCTGACACTGTCCGATTTTGTCAAGTTCGCCAAAATGAATCCGCTGGCCGATGAAAACGAGCGCTCACTGAGGGATGCCTACGACTTTGTCGAGGAAACCAAACAGGAGCCTGTCGATGACAACAATGCGACGGCGGAGACTGTTGAGGGAAAGGAGGCTGAACAATGATTTTTGCCAATCCATATTATTTCCTGCTGTTGCTGCTGTTGCTGCCTGCAGCCCTGTGGTACTGGCTCAAGCGTCGCAGACGCTACGCCACGTTGCAGGTGTCCAACACCTTTGCCGTCAAAGAGGCCGGACGTTCGTGGAAACAGTATTTCGAGCATGTGCCCTTTGTGTTGCGCTGCATCGTTTTCGCCCTGGTAGTGGTCGTTCTGGCCAGGCCCCAGTCGGTGGACAGTTGGCAGAATACTTCCACCGAAGGAATTGACATCGTGGTGGCCTTGGATATTTCGACCAGTATGCTGGCCGAGGATCTGAAGCCCAATCGTCTGGAGGCAGCCAAATCGATAGCTTCGTCGTTTATTGCCGGCAGACATAGTGACAATATCGGCCTGGTGGTCTTTGCCGGAGAGAGTTTCACGCAATGTCCCCTGACGACCGACCACGCTGTCTTGATCAATCTTTTCAACAGTATCCACAGCGGTATGATTGAGGATGGTACAGCTATCGGTCTGGGGCTGGCCAACGCCGTGAGCCGCATCAAGGATGCTCAGGCCAAATCCAAGGTGGTCATTCTGTTGACCGACGGTACCAACAACAGGGGCGACATCGACCCTTTGACGGCCGCCGAGCTGGCCAAATCATTTGGCATCAGGGTCTATACCATCGGTGTTGGCCGTCAGGGCAAGGCCCCTTATCCCTTCCAGACAGCCAACGGGGTGGTCTATCAGAATATCGAGGTCAGCATTGACGAGGAACCCCTCAAACAGATCGCAGCCCTGACGGGCGGTGTCTATTACCGTGCCACGGACAATGCCAAGCTCGAAGGAATCTATCAGGAAATCGACCAGTTGGAGAAAACCAAGATGCAGGTGCAGCAATACAGCAAGCGCAACGAGCAATACGGCCGCTTTGCCCTCTGGGCCCTGCTGCTCTTGCTCCTTGAAATCCTGATTCGCTGGACCGTCACCCGCAGTTTGCCTTAATGAAGTAGTTTATGTTCAGATTTGCTCATCCGACATATTTATACGGACTGCTGCTGATACCTGTTTTGGCAGCTCTGTTTCTGTTGCTGCGATGGCATCGGCAGCGACGGTTGCGTCAGTGGGGCGACCCCTCGCTCCTGCAGACTTTGATGCCCGATGTCTCTCCGGCCCGCGAGTGGTGGCATTTTGTGCTGCAGATGCTGGCCCTGACGCTGTGTTTTCTGATGTTGGCCGGCCCACAGTTCGGCTCCAAGATTGAAAAGCGCAAGCGACAGGGGGTGGAACTCATCATTGCCCAGGATGTCTCCAAGTCGATGCTCTCTCAGGATATCCTGCCCAATCGCATGGAAAAATCCAAGCAGACCCTTTCCAAGCTGATTGACGAGCTGGTCAACGACCGGATAGGGCTGGTGGTCTTTGCCGGCGAAGCCTACATACAGTTGCCTATCACGGCCGACTATGTCTCGGCCAAGATGTTCCTGGGGACGATTTCGACCGATATGGTTCCGGTACAGGGTACTGCCATCGGTTCGGCCATCGATCTGGCGCTGCGCAGTTTTGGCCCTGATTCTGAGACGGGCCGCGCCATTATCATCATCACCGACGGTGAGAACCACGAGGGCGATGCCGTGGAGCGGGCCAAGGCGGCCTATGAGCAGGGGATACGTGTCCATGTGGTGGGCATGGGATCATCCAAGGGCGCTCCCATTCCTACGGGACGCAATAATGAGTTTCACAAGGACCGTGAAGGCAATGTGGTCGTCACCCGGCTCAATGAGGAGATGTGCCAGCAGATTGCCCAGGCCGGCGGCGGTATCTATGTCCGATCGGACAATTCCAACGCAGCGCTCAAGGTGCTGGTGAGGGAGTTGAACAAGATGACCAAGTCGGAGATGGAGACAACGGTCTATGCCGAATATGACGACCAGTTTCAGGCTCTGGCCTGGATTATACTGGCACTATTGTTGGTTGACATGTTCATCCTGAATCGGAAAAACGACCGGATGAAACGTTTCAGACTTTTTGGAAATGAATAGAAAAAAGATGATAGGGCTTGTCCTGGGGCTGGGAATGCTGGCTTTGCCCGTATCGGCCCAGAAAGCCGAGCGCAAGCAGATCCGCAGCGGCAACAAGCTCTTCGACAAGGAAAAGTTTACTGAAGCAGAAATTGCTTATCGCAAGGCATTGGAAGTGAATGCCAATTCGCCACAGGCTACCTATAACCTGGGTAATGCTCTTTACAAACAGGAGAAGGCCCAGGAAGCCATGACCCAGTATCAGTCGGCTCTGGCCCAGACCCAAGGCGATCCGGCCCGTCAGGCTTCAGTGCTGCACAATATGGGCAATGTCTTTATGCAGGCTGAGGACTATACCCATGCCGTGCAGGCATATCGGCAGGCACTGATTAACCGGCCGACCGATGATGAAACCCGCTATAACCTGGCATTGGCCCAGGCTCTGCTCAAGCAGCAACAGCAGCAGAATCAGGATCAGCAACAGCAGGATCAGGATCAGCAACAGCAGGACCAGCCGCAGAATCAGGATCAGCAACAGGACCGGCAGCAACAGCAGGAACAGCAGAACCAGCAACAGGATCAGCAGGATCAGCAGGAGCAGGAACAGCAGCAGGAACAGATTTCCAAAGAACAGGCTCAGCAGTTGCTCGATGCACTCATGCAGGACGAAAAGGAGGTTCAGGAGAAAGTCAAGAAGCTGCAGATGCAGCAGGGACAACGCGTCAAAATAGAAAAAGACTGGTAAGAAATGAAACACAGACAGAGATATTTTTCCTTGTTGATTTGGCTGACGTTGACCAGCCTGAGTGCAGCCGATTTCACTGCTTCGGCCCCGGGCAAGGTGGTGCTGGGGCAGCAGTTCCAGCTGGTGTACACTTTCACTGATGAGAATCCGTCGGATTTCCGGATTTCCGAGCAGGTGGAGCAGTCCTTCGATATACTGATGGGGCCCTCTACCTCCCGCTCTTCGTCCATCTCCATTGTAAACGGCAAGAGAACTTCCAGTTCGGAATACCGTTATACCTTCTTGTTGCTGCCCAAGAAGGAGGGTAGTTTCTCCATTCCGCCGGCTACAGCCAAAATCAAGAAAAAGGAGGTGAGCTCCAATGCATTGACCATCACTGTGCTGCCGGCCGACAAGGCAGCTTCCGGACAGTCGTCGGCCTCCTCTCAGTCGACTTCAGCCCAGGCACAGACACTGACCGAGGAGAATCTTTTTCTACGCGTTATCCCCACCAAGACCAGGCTTTATGAGCAGGAGGCCGTCACCTTGACCTACAAGCTCTATACGCGTCTGGAGGTGGCAGGCGCGGAAAACTACAAGTTCCCGGAATACAAGGGTTTCATGATGCAGGAAATTGAATCTCCGCAGGAAGTTTCCTGGGATATGGAGAACTATAACGGACGTAATTACCGGACGGCCGTGCTGCGGCAGGTGGTCCTGTTTCCCCAGCAGAGCGGGACACTCGAAATAGATCCCTGCAGCATTGACTTGGTGGTGCGCATCCGTACTGCCGGGCAGCGTTCACGCAGTTTCTTCGATGACTTTTTCGATACCTATCAGGATGTGCGCAAGACGCTGACGACCAAAACCCTCAGACTGACTGTCGAACCATATCCTTTCCCCAAGCCGGCCAACTTCAATCCCCTGACCGGCAGTTTGAAACTCTCTTCACAGATCAGTGCCACACAGGTGAAAGCCGATGAGGGTGTCACCGTCAAGCTGACTCTGAGCGGCAGCGGCAACATGAAGATGCTCCGTACGCCGGAACTTAAGTTCCCGGCCGATTTCGATGTCTATGACCCTCAGGTGAGTAATCAGTTCAAGACAACTGCTCAAGGAGTCTCAGGTACTAAGACAATCGAATATCTGGTCATTCCACGCTATGCCGGCACTTTTGAGATACCTTCTGCCTGTCTGAGTTATTTCGATCTGGCCACCAAGAGCTACAAAACGCTCTGCACTGAGGCTTTCACGCTTCAGGTGGACCGCTCGGAAAACGCCGGCGAGGCCGTCGTGTCCGGTAATTATACAGCAGGGCGGGAGAGTGTCCGCCAGCTGGGTCAGGATATTCGCTATCTGAAAACGGTCCCCGCCGTTTTACAGCCCAAACCCGTCTATGTGGTGGCTGCTGTCTGGTATAAATGGGCTTTCGTACTGCCCCTGCTCTTAGTCGTTGTCCTGCTGCTGCTCTATCGCAAACAGCTGAGAGCCAACGCCGATGCAGTGCGTGTCCGCAACCGGAAAGCCAACAAAGTGGCCGTACGCCGGCTCAAAAAGGCCTCCTCTTACCTCAAAGACCGGCAGCGAGGCGCTTTCTATGACGAGGTGCTCAAGGCTCTGTGGGGGTATACGAGCGACAAGCTGAACATTCCGCTCTCCGACCTGACCAAGGATAACATCGATGTCAAGCTGGCATCGGCCGGCGTGGAAGAGAGCGTCCGCCGGGATTTCATGGATATTCTGACCTCCTGTGAGTTTGAGCGCTATGCTCCCGGACAGGGCTCCCAGACCATGGAAGATGTCTATGCCCAGACATTGAAAACGATTGACAGAATGGAAAATACAATCAAGACCAGTCATGTATAGAATATACTTTTTTTCACTGTTCCTGCTCGGCCTGACCCTGTCGGCAAGCGCTCAGCACACTCCGGAATCCTCTCTTGAACAGAGCATCGAAGCCATCATGCCGGCCGATACTTTACTGTCGCGTGCCGCCGCCGCCTACGGTGAAGGACGCTTTGCCGGCGCAGCGGATATTTATGAAACCATTGCCCGGGAATACGGTGTCTCGGCCCAGTTGTATTATAATTGGGGTAATGCCTGTTATAAATCTGGTAATATCGCTCCAGCCATCCTTTATTACGAGCGGGCGCTGCGTCTGGCTCCCGGCGACAAGGATATCCGCTTCAATCTGGAACTGGCCCGATCTGCGGTGGTGGACAAAGTCGATCCCCTGGGCGAATTCTTTTTCAGCCGTTGGTACCGCTATTTGCGCGAACTTCTTCCGAGCAATCTCTGGGCCTGGTTGAGCCTGGCTTTTTTCTGGCTGTTCCTGCTCTGCGTAATCCTTTTCTTCTTTGCAAAAAAACGGAGCATGAAAAAACTTTCCTTTACTGTTGGTGTTATATCAATAGTAATTGCTATATTTACGCTGTTATATGCGGGGCAGCTTTATCATCGCGACAACGACGGAGGAGAGGCTGTTGTTTTCTCCCCGACAGTAACGGTTAAAAGCTCTCCTGATCAGAGCGGTACGGATCTGTTCCTGTTGCATGAAGGTACGAAAGTCCGTGTACGGAGCCGTTTGGGTGAGTGGAGCGAAATAGAGCTTGTCGACGGCAATGTCGGCTGGCTCGAAACGGATAAGATAGTGGTAATATAGAGGTAATGTCGGCATTTTGGTCTAACATAGTAGCTTGGGACAAGCAGGCTGTCCTGCTGGTCAATTCCTGGCATAATCCCGTGCTGGACCGTTACGCCTGGCTTCTTTCCTCTACGATGGTATGGATTCCTGCAGCCTTGGTGCTTTTATATGTGCTGGTCAGGAACAGAAAAGTCGAGTCCCTTTTCATTCTGCTGATCATGGCGTTGATGTTCGTGATGACCGACTTTGTCCTGTCCGAATGGGTCAAACCATTGATAGCCAGGCCGCGGCCGACCCGTGACATGCTGCTCATTCCCCAGCTGGAAACAGTTTTCGGCTATCATGGCGGCAGCTACGGCTTCCCGTCCAACCATGCTTCCAATGTTTTTGGCCTTGCCATGTTCACGGCTGTATTGCTGCGTGAACGATGGTACACGCTGACGGTCTTTCTGTGGGCGACGATGGTGTCCATGAGCCGGGTCTATCTGGCGGTGCATTATCCCACGGACGTGTTCTGCGGAGCTGTTTACGGCATGCTGATCGGCTATCTTGCCTGGCTGCTCTACAGCTGTTGGCTCAACTATACGCGACCCGGTACGGCTCCTCATGTGAACCGCTCGGACTATACTCGGACCATGTACCGGCAGGCAGATGTCCTTCTGCTGAACCTGGTCCTGCTGACACTCCTGGCAGGATTGCTGCTGGCAGCTGTGGTATTGAAATGAAATTATTTATTTATAAACACTATAAGCTATGATCAAGACAATCACATTCAACGAGCTTCGTAAAATCAAAGACAGTCTCCCCACGGGTGCTTCACAGTTGATCGCCGATCGGCTTGGCATATCCGTGGATACGGTCAGAAACTATTTTGGCGGACGCAACTACAACGGTGAAGGCAAAAGCTGCGGTGTGCATGTCGAACCGGGTCCCGACGGCGGTATCGTCCAGCTGGACGATACGACCATTCTGGATATGGCTTTGGAAATCATCGAAAAAGGCAAGTAATCGTTCTTTTTGACAAGAAAATCCCGACAAAGGCTGCATTGAACATGCGGCCTTTGCTGTTTTATATTCCTCAGGTGATTATTGTTTCGATTTGGAGCATTTTATTGTCATTATGGTTGTTTCTATAGCTGGTAAAACACTTTATATTTGTCGAAAAACAATTTAAAAAAATCATACCATGGAATCATTGTTTGTCCTGTATGCATTGCACCTTGAATCGTCCGGTCAAGACGAGCTCTCACAGAGCCCTCTTCTGTTTTATTCGTCTATCGATCAGGTTGAAGCGGCGGCCGCAGAGTATCATAAGTGCTATTCTTTTCTATATGACGGCGGCCTGTTTTCCAAAGAACTCTATTGTCTGATAGTCGAAGAGTACCGTTTGAATGAGATGTATCCGTCCAAACTCTCTATTTCGGTCTATCATCCGACGGGCAGACTTATCGAGCGTACTGAACTCTCCGAAGGGAAATGTATCTGCAACCCTTTGGGCAATACCAGGTCTTTCAGGGTAGGCGATATTGTCGAATCGCCCTGCGGGGAACATCTCTATCTGGGTATCGTTGCGGATGTGCCGGCACTGAATGCCCTCAATGAGTCCGGCCAGGAGGCCATGGAGGACAGTTACACGTTGATTGTCTATCCGTCAATGGAACTGGAATACGTCTATGCGCCGCTGTTGTTCAAACCCAGGGGAAAAGTGGCCAGGTACACTCGAGACAGCCTTCGGGACGCCCTGGAGCGGTATCAGAAAAACATGACTGACTGACAGAGGCTCGGCACATCGGCTGCCGGATGAGAAAAACCAGACCCTTTATGTATAAGAGTCTGGTTTTCTGTGTCGGGGTACCCCGACTCGAACGGGGGACCTCCTGGTCCCAAACCAGGTGCGCTAACCAACTGTGCTACACCCCGCCTGACCTTGGCGCATCAAGCGCTGAACGGTGCGCAAAGGTAATAAAAAATACTTGTCCGGTAAAGGACCTATTCAAAATAACTGGAGCCGTCGAAGCAATGTGTGCAGAGGTCTTTCTTGGGCAGGCCGATGGACTTGACCAGATTCTCCAGGGTACTGAACTTGAGCGAAGTGATGCCGAACTGTGTACGGATAGCCTCGACCAGCCGGTTGTAGCGCTCGCTGCCGTATTGTGCATACTCGTCGAGATGAGCGTTGGGATCGCCTTCCATTTCCTGGATTTTGCGCCGGGTGATCAGTTCCAGATCGCTTTTCGAGGCGGTGAACTTCAGGAAGGGACAGGAATAGAGCAGCGGCGGGCAGCCAATGCGCATGTGCACCTCCTTGGCCCCATAGCGGTAGAGGACCGATACATTGTCTTTGAGCTGAGTGCCGCGGACGATGGAGTCATCGGTGAAGACGATGCGTTTGCCTTCCAGCAGCGAACGGTTAGGCATAAGCTTCATTTTGGCCACCAGACTGCGACGTTGCTGGTCGCTGGGCGTGAAGCTGCGTGGCCAGGTCGGAGTGTATTTGATGATGGAGCGGCGGTAGGGGCGTCCTTTGGTCTCGGCATAGCCCAGTCCCACGCCAATGCCAGAATCGGGAATGCCAGAAATGATGTCCACTTCCACGTCATCGTCCTTGGCTATGCCCATGCCGCATCTGTAGCGGGCCGTATCGACATTGATGCCTTCGTAGTCGGAGACAGGATAACCGTAATAGACCCACATGAAGGCGCAGACCTGCCGGCGTGGCCCGGGTTCGCGCAACTGCTGCATACCGTCGGCCGTAAGCTGGAGAATCTCTCCGGCCCCGACATTGTAGCAGAGTTCGAAATCGAGGTTGGGGAAGGCGCAGGGTTCGCTCGAAACGGCGTATGCACCTTCTTTTTTGCCGAGGACCACCGGGGTACGGCCGAATTTGTCACGGGCCACTATGATGCCCTGTTCTGTGAGCAGCAGCAGGGAGCAGGAGCCCTTGACCTTGCGATAGACATGTTCGATGCCGTCGGCAAAATCCTTGCCTTCGGCGATGAGCAGGGCGATCAGCTCTGTGGGATTGGTGTCGCCGGAACTGAGTTCGGCGAAGTGGTGCCCCTTGTCGAGCATTTCTTTTTCAAGCTCCTTGAGATTGTTGATGCAGGCGACTGTGACGGTGGCGAATTTTCCCAGGTGGGAGTTGATAATGATTGGCTGTGAATCGGTGTCGCTGATGACGCCGATACCCGAATTGCCGCAGAAATCGCTCAAATCCGACTCGAACTTGGATCGGAAATAGGCATTCTCAAGACTGTGAATAGCTCTGGTAAAACGCCGGTTCTGCGAATCGTAGGTGGCCATGCCGCCCCGACGGGTGCCTAAATGAGAATTATAGTCTATACCGTAGAACAGGTCGTTGATACACGACGATTTTGATATGGTTCCAAAAAAACCGCCCATAATTCAGTAATGCTTAGGTTGTTAAATATACTCTTGCCAACTCTTGATCTGAATATCCTGCTGGCTGAGCGAGCAGAAGGCCTCAATATAGGCGGCTGCCAGCCTGGCATTGGTGATCAGCGGAATATTGTGGTCGATGGCACCGCGGCGTATCTTGTAGCCATTGGTCAATTCCCGCTTGCTCAGATTCTTGGGGATATTGATTATCAGGTCGAATGAGTGCTTGGCAATCATGTTCATAATTTGCTGAGGATCATTTATATGACTCTCGTCAGGCCAGGAGACCACTTGTGCCTCGATGCCGTGTTCGGACAGAAATTTCTGGGTGCCGCCAGTGGCATAGATGGGATAGCCGTGGTCGTAGAGTGTTTTACAGGCATCCAACAGATCGACTTTGGATTTACTCGTTCCGGAGGATACCATGACTCCCTTGGTCTTGTCGGGCACCTTGAAGCCGGTGGCCAGCATGGCATTCATCAGAGCCTCGCTGAAATCGTCACCGATGCAACCGACTTCGCCCGTGGAGGACATGTCGACGCCCAGCACCGGGTCGGCCTTGTGCAGGCGTGAGAAAGAGAACTGAGAGGCTTTGACACCAATCCAGTCTATATCAAAGGCATTCTTGTCGGGACGGTCATAGGGAGCATCCAGCATGATGCGGGTGGCTGTGTCGATGAAGTTGCGTTTCAGCACCTTGGAGACAAACGGGAAGCTCCTCGAGGCTCTCAGGTTGCATTCGATGACTTTCACTTCGTTGTTCTTGGCCAGGTATTGGATATTGAACGGACCACTGATATTCAGTTCTTTGGCAATCTGGCGACTGATCTTCTTAATGCGTCTGGCCGTAGCGAAATAGATTTTTTGTGCCGGGAAACACATGGTGGCGTCGCCCGAGTGGACTCCGGCAAACTCAATGTGTTCGGAGATGGCGTATTCGATGATTTCACCGTTGTGGGCCACTGCGTCGAATTCAATTTCCTTGGCGTTCTGCAGGAACTTGGAGACGACCACGGGATATTCTTTGGATACCTGTGCTGCCATCTTGAGGAAGTTTTCCAGGGCATCGTCGTCATAGCAGACGTTCATGGCAGCACCGGAGAGAACGTAGGACGGGCGGACCAGGACAGGGTAGCCGACTTTGGCGATAAACTCTTTGATGTCGTCCAGGCTGGTGAGCTCTTTCCAGGCGGGCTGGTCGATGTGCAACTGGTCGAGCATGGCCGAGAACTTGTTACGGTTTTCAGCCCGGTCGATGGATACGGGAGAGGTGCCCAGGATAGGTACCGACTGGCGGTAGAGCTTCATGGCCAGATTGTTGGGAATCTGACCTCCTACCGAAACGATCACGCCGCGGGGCTGTTCCAGATCGATGACGTCCATCACGCGCTCGAAGCTCAGTTCGTCGAAATAGAGCCTGTCACACATGTCGTAGTCGGTGGATACCGTTTCGGGGTTGTAGTTGATCATGATAGCCTTATAGCCCAGCTTACGGGCTGTCTGAATGGCGTTGACCGAACACCAGTCGAATTCTACGGAACTGCCGATGCGATAGGCTCCGGAGCCCAGTACAACCACCGATTTTTCATTTTTGTAGAAAGGTATGTCGTGCTCTTTGCCATCGTAGGTCATGTAGAGATAGTTGGTCAGTTCCGGATGTTCGGAGGCTACCGTCTCGATGCGTCGTACCGAGGGCAGGATGCCGTTTTTCTTGCGCAGGTTGCGGACGCGGAGCAGTTCTTTTTCCAGATTGCCCTCAGGATGCTCTGTGAAACGCGCGATCTGGAAATCGGAGAATCCCAGACGTTTGGCCTGGAGCAGGACATCGGCAGGCAGGTCTTCAATGTGATGATAATCGGAGAGTGTCTTGGCAAAGTCACAGATGTTTTTCATCTTGCCCAGGAACCAGGGGTCGATCTTGGTGAGCTCGTAGATCCGGTCGATGGAGTAGCCCTGGTTGAGAGCTTCGGCTATGGCAAAGATACGCAAATCCGACGGGTGGGAGAGCTCGTGTTCGATGTCGTCGAAGACCAGGTCCTCGTTGCCGACAAAACCGTGCATACCCTGTCCGATCATACGCAAGCCTTTCTGCAGGATTTCCTCGAAAGACTTGCCGATGGACATGATTTCGCCCACAGATTTCATCGAAGATCCGATTTCGCGGGAGACACCGGCAAACTTGGTCAGGTCCCAGCGGGGGATTTTGCAGATCATGTAGTCGAGCGACGGGGCTACATAGGCCGAGTTGGGAGTTCCCATCTCTCCGATCTGGTCGAGCGAATAGCCCAGTGCCAGTTTGGCAGCCACGAAGGCCAGCGGATATCCGGTGGCCTTGGAGGCCAGTGCCGAAGAACGGCTCAGGCGGGCATTCACTTCTATGATGCGGTAGTCGTCAGTTTCGGCATTGAAGGCAAACTGGATGTTGCATTCGCCCACGATGCCCAGATGGCGGACACATTTCTTGGACAGATCGACCAGCAGGTCTATTTCTTGCTGATTGAGTGAGCAAGTGGGGGCTACGACGATGGATTCGCCTGTGTGTATGCCGAGCGGATCGACATTTTCCATGTTGGCTACCGTGAAGCAGTGGTCGTTTTTGTCCCGGATGACCTCGAACTCGATTTCCTTCCATCCTTTGAGAGATTCTTCTACCAGAATCTGTTTGGAAAACGAGAAAGCCTGCTCAGCCAGGGTCCTGAATTCCTGCTCGTCGGTACAGATGCCGCTGCCCAGACCGCCCAGGGCATATGCCGAGCGGATCATTATCGGGAAACCTATCTTGCGGGCGGCGGCCAGTGCGTCATCCATGGTCTCGACCGCCTGGCTGACAGGGGTCTTCAGCTGCCTTTCGTTGAGCTTCTTGACAAAAAGGTCGCGGTCTTCGGTGTACATGATGGCTTCGACCGAGGTGCCCAGCACTTTGACTCCGTATTTTTCAAGGACTCCGGAAGTGTACAGTTCCGTGCCGCAGTTCAGGGCCGTCTGTCCGCCAAAGGCCAGCAGGATACCGTCGGGGCGTTCCTTTTCAATGATTTTCTCGACAAAATAGCTGTTGACGGGTAAAAAATAGACGGTATCAGCGATACCGTCGGACGTCTGGATAGTAGCAATGTTAGGATTGACAAGGACCGAACTGATGCCTTCCTCTCTTAAGGCCTTCAGTGCCTGAGATCCGGAGTAGTCGAATTCACCGGCCTGACCAATCTTCAGTGCGCCGGATCCTAAGACTAAAACTTTCTTAAGCTCTTGATTCATAGGATATTATTAGGTTAAAGGGTAGCCTCTAAATGATATTGCAAAGGAAATACAAAAATGCGAATTCTGAAAGTCTCGGAACCGCTTTTTGCCAAGAAAAAAACAAGAAGGATAAATATTCGGAATATATACTTCTGCGGTCGGGAAAATATCATTACTTTTGTCCTCCTTTTAAACGATTAGAGCTATGTATAGAACACATACTTGCGGCGAGCTGACCATGGCCCGGGTCAATGAACGTGTCACGCTGGCCGGCTGGGTGCAGCGCCTTCGTAAAATGGGCGGTATGACTTTTGTCGACCTGCGCGACAGATACGGCATTACCCAACTGGTTTTCAACCAGGAGACCAGCCCGGAACTGTGTGAACAGGCCAACCGCATGGGCCGCGAATGGGTCATCCAGGTCGAAGGTCTGGTGGCCGAACGCTACAACAAGAACAAGAACATCCCGACGGGCGACATCGAAATCCTGGTGGACAGACTGCAGGTACTGAACACTTCGGTCACCCCGCCTTTTACCATCGAAGACGAGAGTGACGGGGGAGATGACATCCGTATGGAGTACCGCTACCTTGACCTGCGACGCCCTGTCGTGCGCCGCAACCTGGAATTGCGTCACCGGATGGCTATGGCTGTCCGTCGTTATCTCGACGCCCAGGGATTCCTGGAAGTGGAGACCCCCGTGCTGATCAAGTCCACGCCAGAGGGAGCCCGCGACTTTGTGGTGCCTTCCCGCATGAATCCGGGCGAGTTCTATGCCCTGCCGCAGTCGCCGCAGCAGTTCAAGCAGTTGCTGATGGTGTCCGGTTTCGACCGTTATTTCCAGATTGTGAAGTGCTTTCGTGACGAGGACCTGCGTGCCGACCGTCAGCCGGAATTCACTCAGATCGACTGTGAACTGTCCTTCATCGAACAGGAAGATATCCTCCGGATTTTCGAAGGGCTCATCAAGTTCCTGTTCAAGGAAATCAAAGGTATCGATTTCAAGGAGCCATTCCTGCGCATGACCTGGGACGATGCCATGAAATATTACGGCAGTGACAAGCCAGACCTGCGTTTCGATATGAAGTTCGTGGAAATAAAGCCTCTGACTGAGGGCCGTAACTTCGGTGTATTCGATTCTGCCGAATATGTGGGTGCCATTTGTGCTCCCGGCTGTGCCGTCTATTCCCGTAAGCAGATCGACGAACTCACCGAGTTTGTCAAACGTCCGCAGATCGGTGCCAAGGGTATGGTCTACATACGTTGTGAACAGGACGGCAGTTTTAAGTCATCGGTGGACAAATTCTATTCTCAGGACGACCTTCGGGCCATCGCCGGGGCCTGTCAGGCCCAGGCTGGCGACCTGATCCTGATCCTCTGCGGAAAAACCATGCCGACACGTAAGGCTCTGTGTGAGCTGCGCCTGGAAATGGGACGCCGGCTGGGTTATTGCGACAAAAATAAGTTTGCACCGCTTTGGGTCATCGACTTCCCGATGTTCGAATGGGATGAGGAAACACAGCGCTTTTATGCCATGCACCATCCTTTTACCTCTCCCAAACAGGAGGATATCCAGTATCTGGAAACAGATCCAGGACGCGTCTGCGCCGATGCCTACGACATGGTCATCAACGGAGTGGAACTGGGAGGCGGCTCGATTCGTATCCATGACAGTGCCTTGCAACACCGGGTTTTCAAGGCTCTGGGATTCACGGACGAAAAAGCGGAATATCAGTTCGGCTTCCTGATGAACGCCTTTAAGTATGGCGCTCCGCCTCATGGCGGCCTGGCTTTCGGATTCGACCGTATGGTCTCGATGTTCGCCGGACTGGATTCCATCCGCGACTGTATCGCTTTCCCGAAGAACAACTCAGGCCGCGATGTCATGAGCGGCGCACCCTCGCTCATAGATGACGAGCAGCTGGACGAACTCTGTCTGAAGGTCAATTTACCGTCAAACAGGAAATGACCATGACTGTCGGTGATGTCTGTCTGGCCATGGAAGAACTGGCCCCGCTCTCCTGGCAGGAGTCTTACGACAATGCCGGCCTGCAACTGGGCAATCCTGCCTGTGCATTGCGTGGCGGCATATTGGTCTGCCTGGATGTGAGTGAGGCGGTGATAGAGGAGGCACTCGCCTGTGACTGCCAGATGATAGTTTCTCATCATCCATTGATATTCAGAGGACTAAAGCATCTCACAGAGGCAACTGCCGTGGAAAGATGTGTATCAAAGGCCATTCGCAACCAACTGGCTGTTTATTCGGCTCATACCAACCTGGATGCCGTATGTCGGGGTGTCAGTGCCAAGATGTGCGAGAAACTGGGCCTGCAGCCTGCCGGTTTTCTGGCACCTAAGGATCTGTCTGCCCAGGCTGGCCTGGGTATGATCGCCGACTTGCCACAAGCCTGTGGCGAGGAAGGATTTCTGCAACTGGTCAAGCGGACTTTCCGCTCGGCATGTCTGCGTCATTCGGCTCTGACGGGCCGCAGTATCCGCCGTGTGGCACTATGTGGGGGAGCGGGCGCAGAGTTCATTCCCCAAGCCTTGGCTGCCGGCGCGGATGCCTATGTGACAGCCGATCTCAAATATCACGATTTTGGCCAGCCCGACGGCCGTCTGTTACTTATCGACGCTGGTCATTTTGAGACCGAGCAGTATACAAAAGAGATTATTCACAATTTATTGTCAGAAAAATTTCCTAACTTTGCCGTTCGGATTTCGCAAGCGGAAAAGAATCCTGTGTGCTATTTTTAATGACTAATAATCAAATAATTAACTGATATGGCAATTGAAAACAACAAAGTAGAGGCCAAAGAATTGACCATCGAAGAAAAACTCAGATCGCTTTACGACCTACAGGTTGTCGCCTCGGAAATCGACAAAATCAAGATTCTGAGAGGTGAGCTGCCGCTGGAAGTACAGGACCTGGAAGATGAAATCGCCGGTCTGCAGACGCGTATCGAAAACTTCAAAGTTGAAATCAAGGGCTGTTCCGATGAGGTCAAGACGCGCAAGAGCGACATTGAGAATGCCAAATCGCTGATTGAGAAATACAAATCCCAGCAGGATAATGTCCGCAACAACCGTGAGTTCGACTTCCTGAACAAGGAAATCGAGTTCCAAGGGCTTGAAATCGAATTTGCCGAAAAGAAGATCAAGGAGGCCCAGTTCGCAGAGAAGACTAAAACCGAGGAGCTCGCCGCCGCACAGGCCGATATTGAAGAACGTCAGAAAGATCTGGAAGTCAAGAAGGCCGAACTGGATGACATTATTTCCGAGACCCGCACCCAGGAAGAGAATCTGCGTGAAAAGGCCGCTTCTCTGGAAGAGAACATAGACGCCCGCCTGTTGACGGCTTTCAAGCGTATCCGTAAGAATGCCCGCAACGGCCTGGCTGTCGTCACGGTCGACCGTGATGCCTGCAGCGGCTGCTACAATAAGATTCCGCCACAGCGCCAGATGGACATCCGTATGCGTAAGAAAGTCATCGTCTGTGAGTATTGCGGCCGTATCATGGTCGATCCCGAACTGGCCAAGAGCGAAGCATCGGCAGTCAACGACTGATCTTACAGCCTCGATATATTAAAAGGCGTTCCCATAGGTCGGGGACGCCTTTTTCTTTATCAGCACAGCAACTGACTGTAATCGGGAATCTGTTCCAGGAAACGGCTCTCCTGCCTGAGGTAATCCATCAGACAGCAGTAATGATCCAGTCCGTTGCTGACGATGAGCAGGCGTGCTTTCAGCACCCAGTCGTAGCGCATGATCTGCTGGAAGACTTTGGGGGTGATTTCGACCGTGGGTGCTTTATATTCGCAGATGACCAGTGGCTGAAGTCCGGTGTCGAAGATGACTGTGTCACAGCGCCGGTCCTGCCCGTTAAGTCGGATGCGGTATTCGTTGACCAGATGGGAGGACGGGTAGTGCTTTTCGTGTGTCAGATAGTGACAGAAATGCTGCCTGACCCATTCCTCGGGGGTCAGGGCTACGTAGCGACGCCTGTAGGGATCGAAAATCTGCTGTCCCTGGGTGCTGTCCTTGATTTTCCAGTCAAAGGCTGGCAGATTCAGCTGAATCATGGTTCGGGTCTTCGGCCAAGAAGACAGGCTGGGAGGGGGCGATCCTCAAATAAATTTGGTTTTGCCCCGGGCTTGCACTATCTTTGACACGGTGTAAAGATAGGGCAAGAAGACATTAGAAGCAAGCAGGGATGGCAAAAAAAGAGGGACCCAGCTATCAGGATATTTTTCAGCAGATCACCCGGGGAGAATACAGCAACCTGTACTTTCTGACCGGTGAGGAGCCTTTTTTTATCGACCAGCTGACAGACTACCTGCTGTCGCATGTCCTGAGTGAAACCGAGCGGGAATTCGACCAGCAGGTTTTTTATGGCAATGATTTCGAAAAAGGTGCCGCTCCGATTCTTACTCTGGCACGACGCTATCCCATGCTCGGACAGTATCTGGTCATCGCCGTCAAGGAGGCCCAGCTCATTGACAGACTGGAAGACGACCTGGCCGTCTATCTGCAGAATCCTTCCCCTACGACAATTTTGATTATCAATTACAAGGATAAGAAACTGGACGGACGCAAGAAACTTTCCGGTATGTTGTCCCGTATGGGTGTTTATTTCCATTCAACGAAACTGTACGAGAATCAGATTCCTGACTGGATAGCCCAACTGGCCGGGCAAAGGGGACTGAAAATCGAGGACAAGGCCTGTCAGATGCTCGCTGAGTTCCTGGGCAACGACCTGGGACGTATTGCCAGTGAAATGGGTAAGCTGGAGGTGGTTTTGCCGCCGAAAGGGACCGTGACGGCCGAAGTGGTCGAGCAGAATGTCGGCATCAGCAAGGACTACAACAATTTTGAATTATTGAATGCTCTGAAAACCAAGGATCTGCCCAAGGCTCAGAAAATTGCTTGGTATTATGCCCGTAATCCCAAAGACCATCCTCTGCAACTGACCACAGTGGTTTTGTTTGATTTCTTTTCTAAATTATTGATTTACCATTATTTGGTGGATAAGTCCCCCAATAATGTCATGTCCCAGCTGGGTGTCCCCTACAAAGGTGCCGCCGAATACCAGGAAGCCTCAGGCTATTATACTCCCCGTCAGGTGCTGCGCAATATCTCCCTGATCCGTGAGTTCGATGCCCGCAGCAAAGGCTTCGCCCAAGCGGCAGCCGAACCGGGAGAACTGCTCCGGGAACTGCTCTGTCTGCTGACGGCCTGATGTCGGCTCATAAAAAAACGCCCGAGAACTCTCGGGCGTTTTTTCAATCAGTGTGCAGGATCTCAGTCCATTTCCAGATCCTGATCAAAGATTTCATGCCAGGGCAGGCCGTTTTCCCCCAAAGCCTTGAGGAAGGGATCCGGATCGAATTCTTCTACGTTATAGACACCGGGTTTGCGCCATAGCCCTTTCATGAACATCATGGCTCCGCACATGGCCGGCACGCCGGTCGTGTAGCTGACCCCCTGTGCTCCGGTCTCCAGGTAGGCTTCGTGGTGACTGCAGTTCTGATAGACATAATAAGTATGTTCCTTGCCGTCTTTCAAGCCGCGGATGCGACAGCCGATGGAGGTCTGGCCCGTATAGTCGGCTCCAAGTTCTCCCGGATCGGGCAGCACGGCTTTCAGGAACTGGATGGGAACGATCTCCACCCCGTTGTACATGATCGGGTCGATGCGGGCCATGCCGATATTCTGGATGACACGCAGGTGAGTCAGGTATTCCTGTCCGAAGGTCATCCAGAAACGGGCCCGCTTGATGGTCGGAAAGTTTTTTACCAGGGATTCCAGTTCTTCGTGCCAGATGAGATAGGATTCCTTAGGACCGACCTCCGGGTAGTGCAGTGTCTTGTGGATGGCGTGGGGTTCGGTCATGATCCATTGCCCGTTTTCGTAGTATTTCCCTTTCTGGGTGACTTCACGGATGTTGATTTCTGGGTTGAAATTGGTGGCAAAGGCTTTGCCATGGTCTCCGGCATTGCAGTCGACGATATCGAGGTAATGGATCTCGTCAAAATAGTGCTTGGCGGCGTAAGCCGTCCATACGCTTGTCACGCCCGGATCAAAGCCGCAGCCCAGGATGGCGGTCAGGCCGGCATCCTGGAAACGCTGCCGATAGGCCCACTGCCAGGAATACTCGAAATGGGCTTCCTCCTTGGGCTCGTAATTGGCCGTGTCCAGATAGTGGCAGCCACAGGCCAGGCAGGCCTCCATGATGGTCAGATCCTGATAGGGGAGAGCCACATTGATGACCAGCTCGGGCTGGTGTTTTTTGAACAGGACTTTCAGTTGTTCGACATCGTCGGCATCCACCTGATCGGTGACAATGTTCTTGGCACCGATGGATGCAGCCAGAGCCTCACATTTGGACAGCGTACGGCTGGCAATGACAATCTGTTGGAAACATTCGGGATGCTGAGCCAGCTTGTAGGCCACGACGCTGCCGACACCGCCGGCTCCAATCATTAGAACTTTACCCATGAATATTGATTTTGAAGTATGGTTTGATATGGTTTATTGTTCAGTCTCTCTTTGAAGGACCAGCGCCGTGCGCGGAGGCAGGTAGAGCTTGATCCATCCCAGACCCGGATAGAGCGGCTCTTCCTGGGTGAAATGGGGCATCCGGTCGTCAATCTGACCGAATCCGCCGTAAGTCGGATCATCGCAGTCGAGCACTGTCCGGTAACAGCCTGGAGTGGTGAGAATGCCGTAGTCGGTATAGGCACGGAAGGGGTGCAGGTTGAAGACAAACAGCAGTTCGCCTCTTTGGAAAGCCAGGATCTGGTCGCTGTCGTTCAGGCAGCGTTCCTGAGGCAGGTGCTCAAGGAAACCCTCGGTCTGTCGGATAAGGTGAACCATTGCCCGGTCGAAAAGTTCCAGTTGGTGGTATTTGAGCGCATGATTGTCGGTCAGGCTCCATTGGCGGCGGGCGTATTGATAGGACCAGCCGTTACCTTCACGGGGAAAATCTATCCATTCGGGATGCCCGAATTCGTTGCCCATGAAATTCAGGTAGCCACCGTTGATAGTCGAGGCGGTGAGCAGCCGGATCATTTTGTGCAGGGCGATTCCTCTCTCAACGGCGGCATGGTGGTCATCCTTGCCCATGTGCCAATACATTTCGGCATCTATTAGCCTGAATATGATTGTTTTGTCACCGACAAGAGCCTGGTCGTGACTCTCGGCGTAGCTGATGGTCTTTTCATCGGCGCGGCGGTTGGTCAGTTCCCACCAGATGGCCGCTGGTTTCCATTGTTCGTCCGGTTGCTCCTTAATGAGTTTGATCCAGAAATCCGGAATGCCCATCGCCAGCCTGTAGTCGAAGCCGATACCCCCGTCCTTGAAAGGTCGGGCTAGCCCCGGCATGCCACTCATTTCTTCAGCAATGGTGACCGCCTGATTGTTGAGCTGATGAATCAGCTTGTTGGCCAGTGTCAGGTAGCAAATGGCATCACCGTCCTCGTTGAGATTGTAATAGTCGTCGTAGCTGGAGAAGGTTTCTCCCAGCCCGTGGCTGCGATAGATCATTGAGGTGACACCGTCGAAACGGAAACCGTCGAAATGAAACTCCTCGATCCAGTATTTGCAGTTGGAGAGCAGGAAATGCAGTACTTCATTGCGCTGATAGTTGAAACAGAGGGAGTCCCAGGCGGGGTGCTCACGTCGGCTGAGATCGCTGTGGAAATACAGGTCGGGGCTGCCGTCGAGCAGTCCGAGGCCTTCCACGGTATTCTTGACGGCATGCGAGTGAACCAGATCCATGATGACGGCAATTCCCAGGCCATGGGCCTCGTCGATGAGCTGTTTGAGCTCTTCAGGAGTACCGAAGCGGGAAGATGGAGCAAAAAAACTGGAGACGTGGTAGCCGAAGGAACCGTAATAGGGATGTTCCTGAATGGCCATGATCTGTATGGCGTTGTAGCCGTCGGCGGCAATGCGCGGCAGGACCAGGCGACGAAATTCATCGTAGGTGCCGACCCGCTGTTCTTCGGTAGCCATGCCGATATGGCATTCATAGATGAACAGGGGCTCCTTTCTGTTGCGCAGACAACGCTTCTTGCGGAAGCGGTAAGGGTGTTCCGGTTCCCACACCTGGGCCGAAAAGACCTGTGTCTGCCAGTCCTGTACCACCCGGTTGGCCCAGGCCGGTATTCTTTCACCGCAGCCTCCCTGCCATCTGACCAGCATTTTGTAGAGCTGTCCGTGCTGTATGGCAGCCTCCGGAAGCCGTAGCTCCCAGACTCCGTTGCCGATGGACTGGAGTGCGTAGTCTTCGTTCTCCTGCCATTGGTTGAAATCGCCTATGAGGGTGATGGAAGTGGCATTGGGCGCCCATTCGCGGAACACCCAGCCGCCAGTGGTCCGGTGCAGTCCGAAATACAGATAGCCGTTGGCCATTTCTGAAAGGGTCTTGCCCCCGCAGAGTTCCTTCTCTTTCTGCAGGGCATAGGCATAACGCCCGGCAATAGCCTGTTCATAAGGTTTCAGCCAAGGGTCGTCCTTGACTATTCTGAGTGTACGGGCCATGGTATGGCTATATGAGGACTTTGACGATAGCCTTTTTGATTTTACCCTGGCCTATGCAGGGTGCATGGGCATCACCGGGATAGAGGATGCAGAAATCACCGGGTATCATGTCGACGTAGCACGTAGGTTGTTCGCCGAAGAAGGCGATGTCACGGGCAGGATCGTAGGCTTCGGTCACAGCCTGGCAGTCGGCGGCATTGCGCCATCCGATGCTTTCCCGGCCTTCGATGCAGAACTGGATGTCGATGTAGCGTCGGTGAGTCTCCAGACGGGCCTGTTGACGGGTTTTGCCGGCCGGCTCCTGTATATTGATGTACAGTCTGTCACCGTCCAGTTCGATTTTGCCTGGCCCGAGCTTTTCCAGGTCATGGCTCTTGAGGTAGTCGAAAGCCTGCTTGAAAAGCGGGTGCAGGCTTTCGTAGACACTGCTGTTGGCTAATTGGTCGAAAATCATTGTCGTCGGTTTTATTGTTTGCGTTACAAATGAATTCGGATAAGATGAGCAAATATAGGGCAAAGCCGGAGTAATCCCAAATTTTTTTGACGATGTCCCGGACATATCTTTTTTTCCTAGTGAAAAACGGCGGCAAGCTTGGATAAAGACCCCGAAAAGGGTATTTTTGCGTGAAGAATTCTCGTCGCGACTATTGCCTATGGGGCATCTTCCTTATCTGATTTCGGATCTGGCACTGATACTGATTGTGGCCGGTCTGACAACGCTCTGTTTCAAGCGATTGAAACAGCCCTTGGTTTTGGGCTATATCGTGGCGGGCATGATAGCCGGACCGGCCATTACGCTGCTGCCTTCGGTACAGGATACGGCCAATATCCAGATTTGGGCTGATATCGGCGTTCTGTTCCTGCTTTTCGCCCTGGGGCTGGAATTCAGTTTCAAGAAACTGCTCAGTGTAGGCAAGACGGTTTTCATTGACGCGTCAGTCGAAATACTCACGCTGCTGCTGGTGGGCTATACCTTGGGACGACTGATGGGCTGGGGCAATATGAACAGCATTTTTCTGGGAGGCATGATGTCCATGTCTTCTACTTCCATTATTATCAAAACCTTCGATGATCTCAGACTGCGTGAAAAGCCTTTTGCCAGGCTGGTGTTCGGGGTGCTGGTGGTCGAAGATCTGGTAGCCGTGGTGCTGATGGTGCTGCTTTCGACCCTCGCCGGCAGCGGTGAATTCTCGGCCTGGGGGATGCTGACCTCGGTTTTCAGGCTGCTGTTCTTCCTGGCCCTCTGGTTTCTGTTCGGCATCTATCTGATTCCTTCTTTTCTGAAAGCCGTACGCCCCTTGCTCAGTGACGAAACACTGCTGGTCGTATCCGTGGGTCTGTGTCTGGGAATGGTGGTCATCGCCGTCAAGGTCGGTTTCAGTTCGGCCCTGGGCGCCTTTATCATGGGCTCCATCCTGGCCGAATCGGTCGAGGCGGCGCGTATAGAACGGCTTATCAAGCCCCTGAAAGACCTGTTTGGCGCTGTTTTCTTCGTTTCGGTAGGCATGATGGTCAATCTCTCGGTTATCGTCCAGTATATCTGGCCCATCCTTCTGATCACCCTTTGTGTCATCGTTTTCAAGATACTGGGCAATTTCACGGGCATGACTCTTTCGGGCCAGCCGCTCAACATCGCTGTCAAGAGTGGTTTCAGCCTGGCGCAGATAGGGGAGTTCTCCTTCATCATCGCCAGTCTTGGTCTCAGCCTGAAAGTCACCGACAATTTCCTTTATCCCGTGGCGGTGGCCGTGTCGGTCATCACAACTTTCGTGACACCTTATGTCATTAAGGCCGCCGACCCTGTAGGTGTTTTTCTGGAACAAAGGTTGCCAGATGGTTGGAACAGGAGATTCCTGAAAATCAGGCCCGGCGGGGAAGGGCCCTCCAAGAACCTGCAGGACTGGCTGCATCTGCTTAATCCCTATCTGATGAACCTGTTGTTGATGATGGTCGTCATTGTAGGTATCATCATGCTTTCCATGCAGTTTCTGCAGCCATTTGTGGCCAGTCTGCTTGACGAGCCCTGGGCCGGTGCGGTCATGGCTGCCGTGACGCTGCTGGTGATGTCTCCCTTCCTGAAATCCATCATCAGCAACCGCTCCAAGACATCGGGTATGATGATGAATCTCTGGGCCGAAAACAAGGGCAACCGCTATGTCCTGCTGTTCCTGACCTTCCTCAGGCTGATGGTCGCATTTGCCACCATTGCCTATGTACTGGCATATTTCCTGAACATATCTTTCTTTTTCATCCTGCCGCTGGCCTTAGTGCTGGTTTTTGCCATTATGCGCTCCAAGCGGCTGATGCGCCATTACTGGAACCTGGAGTCGCGCTTTGTGATCAATCTCAATGAGCGGCAGATGGAGGAAAACCTGCATCGCATAGAAGAAAACAAGGGTGTACGAGAAGTCAGCGACATGGGCAACGCGCACTGGCTGGACAAGGTATTGTATGCCTTTTCGGTACGTGTCTTGTCCGATTCCTTCCTCATTGGAAAGTCTCTTCAGGAACTGGGCTTCCGCTCCAAGTTCAACCTGATGGTGATACGGGTGAACCGGGGGGAGGATGTGTTGAACATTCCCGACCGGACCTTTGTTTTCAGAGAGGGGGATGTACTGACGCTGGCCGGCCGTAATGCCGCCCTCAGGTTACTCAATGCCGACTATCTGAATCTGGAATTTGTCCCTGATTCTCTCATGACGCTGCATCAGTTCTCTCATCAGGAGGAAGCGGCCAAGGACAATCGTCTTTGCTGCTCGGGCATTCCCGTGTTGGACAATTCGCCTATGGCGCACAAGACTCTGTCTGAATCACAGATAGGCCGTGACCATAAGTGCCTGATTATCGGCATCGAACGCAAAAACAGACACATCGTGAATCCCAGTTTCGATTTTGGGATAGAAACCGGCGATCTGGTCTGGGTTATCGGCAGCGAGAACTTTGTTTCCAAGCTGATCAGTGCTAATGTCTATGGGCTGTAGGCGTCCTCGCCCTGTTTATTTTTATTCTACCGTGACGGATTTGGCCAGATTGCGCGGCTGGTCTACGTCACGCCCCTTGTTGATGGCGATGTAGTAGGCAAACAGCTGCAGTGGGATGGAGGAGATGACCGGCGCCAGGCATTCGTCCACCGGTGGAATCTCCAGACAGTAGTCGGCCATGGAGGCGACAATCGTATCACCCTTGGTCACCAAGGCAATCACTTTACCTCCGCGGGCTTTGATTTCCTGGATGTTGCTGATGGTCTTTTCGTAAACACTGTCGTTGGTGGCGATGATGACAGTAGGCATCTCGTTGTCGATCAGGGCAATGGGACCGTGTTTCATCTCGGCGGCAGGATAACCCTCGGCATGGATATAGGATATTTCTTTGAGTTTGAGAGCCCCCTCCAGCGCCAGCGGATAGTTGTAGCCTCGTCCCAGATAGAGGAAATTGTGTGCATAGGTGAAGATGAGCGACATATTCTTTATCTGGGCATCCAGCTTAAGGACTTCCTGCAGCAGGCTGGGCAGCGAGTAGAGACTTTTCAGGACAGAGAGGTAGCGCTGGTGGCCGATGCTGTTCTTTTCCTTGGCGATGGCCATGGCCAGCATACAGAGCACTGTCACCTGTCCGGTGAAGGCTTTGGTCGAAGCTACGCCGATTTCCGGCCCGACATGGATGTAGGTACCTGAGTGAGTGGCTCTTGGAATAGAAGATCCGATGACATTGCAGATACCGTAGATAAATGCCCCCTGGCTCTTGGCCAATTCGACGGCAGCCAGGGTATCGGCTGTTTCGCCCGACTGGGAGATGGCGATGACGACATCATCCTTGTTGATGACCGGGTGACTGTAACGAAATTCAGAGGCATATTCTACACAAACGGGTATCTGGCAGAACTCTTCGATCATGTGTTTACCGATGAGTCCGGCATGCCAGGAAGTACCACAGGCTACAATGATGATACGTCTGGCATTCAGGAATTTATCTTTATGGTCGATGACACCGGAGAGTTTGACATCGGTGGCCGTCTGGTTGATGCGTCCGCGGATGCAGTCCACGATGGTCCGCGGCTGCTCGTTGATTTCCTTGAGCATGAAATGCTCGTAACCGCCTTTCTCCAGCTGAGTGATGTTCATGTTGAGTTTCTGGACGTCGATTTTGGTCTCCTCATTCTGGAAATTGACAATTTTCAAGGGCTCATGACGGTGTATGCGGACAATCTCCTCATCGTTGAGATAGACCACTTTATCGGTATATTCGATAATGGGGGTGACATCCGAGGCGATGAAATACTCGTCCGGGCCGATACCGATAACCATGGGGCTACTCTTGCGTGCGGCGATGATTTCGTCTTTGTTGCCTTTCTCGATAACGGCGATGGCATAGGCGCCAACCACCTGCTTCAGGGCCGACTGGACAGCTTCGAAAAGACTGCAGTGGTTGGTTTCCATGATATATTCGATGAGCTGTACCAGGACTTCGGTATCGGTGTCGCTTCTGAAACTGTAGCCCTCTTTTTCAAGAGCTTGTTTGAGCAGGGCATAATTCTCGATGATACCGTTGTGTATGATGGCCAGTGAACTGTTTTCAGAGTAGTGCGGATGGGCGTTCACATCATTGGGCTCACCGTGGGTGGCCCAACGGGTATGGGCGATACCGATGGTGCCATGGGTGTTCTTGGACTGGGCAAAATGCTCCAGATCGGCAACTTTCCCCTTGGTTTTGTAGATGTTGATATCCTCATCGTCGATAAGTGCCACGCCGGCACTGTCATAACCGCGATATTCCAGACGATGCAGTCCTTTGACAAGGATGGGGTAGGCCTGACGGTTTCCAAGGTAAGCGACAATTCCACACATATAAATATTGGGATTAGGTGGTTATATTGGGGTTAGATTGTTACCGCAAATGTACAACGAATGGAAAAAAAAGCGGCAGTCTCAGGTAAAAAATATTCGGCTTACTTTCTGTACAGTGAAAAATACTGCGCCAATTAATTGTTTCATAAGTATTTTAGCGGTAAATGGAGGCGATTTCAGCCTCTGAGAATCGAATATTTGGGAGCAGTCTGTAATCGTGTCGGGAAAAAACGTAATCTGAGGCGGTTTTAGCGATGGAAAGGCCCCGAAAGACAGAAAACTCAGAGAAGTCGGGTAGCTTGGAGAAAACCTCATTAATAACTTAAATCCTTTAACTTTCCAAGAAGAGGCAGGGAGATGCCGATTCTGCATAAAAGACAGCCAGCTGTATGCAGTCTGCCTTGTCAATGATATACGATAAAACGGAGGCCTCGGGAGGTGACGGATTTTTAATGTTGTACTGTTGTTGCGATGTTGATTTTACAAATGTACAATTATTATATTAGTTACAATTGTACATTATTCATGATTAAGCGGATCACTTGCTCGGGTTGCTGTTCATACAAAGATATCGGCTGATGTATCTACTTTGGAAAATAGGTATAAACCGCTGGTTCTAAAATATGTAATCTACATATTAACCCCCTTTTTATCGCTATTTTCCGTCCTATTCCCCAATCTGGCTCCTTATATTGATGCCGCTGCTTTAATGTATATACACTAATTAGTTGGGTATTAGTGCAATTATATCATTGTGTCCGAATGAAAGAGACATAAATAATTAACCGTGAAGGAATGTGAATTCGTTTGTCTTTATTTACGTTTGCTTTTGTCATGTGTTTTCTTGATGTACGGAATTGAATTTTGGATTTGTATACATGGGGAAAATATTTTTCTTTTGTCATTTGCCCGATGAAAATATTGGTGTACATTTGTGGAGGTAAAAATGTATATTATACATCGCGATATGAAAGACAGGATCAGACAGATTATGGATTACGAAGGACTGAATGCGGCTCAGTTTTCTAAAAAAGTGCAAATTAACGGCTCTGCTTTATCGCATATTCTCAATGATCGCAATATGCCCAGTACCGCTGCCTTGGTGAAAATAGCCTCGGCCTGCCCGGAGATTGATATCAGGTGGCTGTTGACGGGCCAGGGTGCGATGTTGAGAACTGCCTCGGCTGCCGATGAGCCTGTTTTGTTCCCTGAGAATCCCGTATCTGTATCCCTGGCTGTACCTGAGGAGGAATATGCGACGGAGAAAGGCTCTAAAAAGTCGGTAAGGCATAAGAAAGTGAATGATGTTCAGGAGTTTGTGCAAGATAAAAGAGCTGGGATGCATATTACCAAAATTGTGGTGTTTTATTCGGACAACACTTTCGAAGAGTTTATCCATTGATTTCGCCTGCGGCCGCCGCTATATTTTCGGCCTAAGGCCGACTACATATTCTCGCCTAAGGCCGACCATAATCCTTACGACTGTATTTTCGGCCTAATGCCGAGTACTTTTCCTCGCCTTAGGCCGACCATATATCCTTACGATTATATTTTCGGCCTAAGGCCGACCATATAGGCGGCGCCGGGGCAATGCAACACTTCGTTTGCATTGCGTTTTTTCGTCCCTTGGCCCCGACAAAGCGGGCTTTGCCGGTCCTTGGTCCTCAAAAATCCTCCAATCGCAAAATAAATTTGCGATTGCGCCCGGCTGGCACTATATTTGTCCTCTATTAAAAATAGGTGTGGTGAAACAAATCATTGATTTGAGGCTGGTCGGTAAGCGGGAGTGGCCAAATGCAGTGCTTTTGAAGCTGCGTTCGGATGTGCTGCCACTGCCGGCTGCAGCCCCTGGACAGTTTGTCCAAGTTCGTGTGGATCAGTCTCCAGCTACATATCTCCGTCGTCCGATATCCATCCATTTTATCGATGAAAAGCAGCAGGAACTCTGGCTGCTGGTGCGTAAGGCCGGAGCCGGAACACGCGCCATGGCATCCTGGCCTGTGCAGACGATGGTCAACCTGGTCATGCCCTTGGGGCATCCTTTTACGCTGTCCGGCCTCTCTTCTTCGGATAAGGTCTTGCTGACGGGGGGAGGTATCGGATTGGCTCCCTTGCTGTATTTGGGCAAGGTCCTGAGTCAAAAGGGACTGCGGCCTGTTTTCCTGTTGGGCGGCAGGACCTCCGATGACTTGATACAGATTCCCGAATTTGAACAATACGGTGAGGTCTGCCTCAGCAGCGAGGACGGTTCTGCCGGTGCCCGTGGCCTGTTGACCCGGCATCCTGTTCTGAAAGAGCGTACTTTTGACAGAATATACTGTTGCGGACCCAAGCCTATGATGGTCGCGGTCGCCGCCTATGCCCGGGAAAGGGGCATTTGGTGCGAGGTCTCACTCGAAAATACGATGGCATGCGGCCTCGGTGCCTGTTTATGCTGTGTGGAGGAGACGACCGAGGGTCACCGCTGTGTCTGTCAGGATGGTCCTGTGTTTAACATCAATCAACTGAAATGGCAGATCTGAGCGTCAATCTTCCTGGTCTGAACCTGAGAAATCCGGTGCTGACCGCATCGGGCACTTTCGGCTATGGTCGTGAATACACTGATTTCATCGACCTTTCACAGCTGGGTGGCATCATCGTCAAGGGAACCACCCTGCACGCCCGTGAGGGCAATCCCTATCCCCGCATGGCCGAGACCCCGGCCGGCATGCTCAATGCTGTCGGACTGCAGAACAAAGGGGTGGATTATTTTATCGCGCACATATATCCGGAAGTCAGCCGTTACGATACCCGGGTGTTGGTCAACGTTTCGGGTTCCACCATCGAAGACTATGTGGCCTGCGCTGAAAAAATACAGGCCCTGGACAAGATTCCGGCTATCGAACTGAATGTCTCATGTCCTAATGTCAAACATGGCGGCATGGCCTTCGGGGTCACGGTGGAAGGCATCTCCAGTGTGGTCAGCGCGGTTCGCCGTGTCTATCATAAACATTTGATGGTCAAACTTTCACCCAATGTGACCGATATCGCCGAAATCGCCAAGGCGGCGGAAGCGGCCGGGGCGGATTCTGTCTCTTTGATCAATACGCTGCTGGGAATGTCCATCGATGCGGAAAAACGTCGTCCCAGACTGTCAACCGTCACCGGCGGGTTATCAGGTGCCTGTGTCAAACCTGTGGCCTTGCGAATGGTATGGCAGGTGGCCAAAGCTGTCGGTATTCCTGTCATAGGACTGGGGGGCATCCAGTCGGCCACAGATGCCATAGAGTTTCTGCTGGCCGGTGCGAGCGCCGTCCAGATCGGGACGGCCAATTTTATCGATCCCGCCGTCAGCGTGAAGGTGGTGCAAGGTATTGAAGACTATTGTGAACGTCATCATATTGAGGCAGTCTCGTCATTGACCGCTGCCCTGGAAATATAATATATCGGATATGAAATATACAAAATGGCTGGTGGCGACACTGGCAGTTTCTTTGTTTGTATTAGGGTTCAGTTCCTGCCAGAGTGAAAAGTCTGTCGATTGCAGCGAGGAAGATCTGGTCGGTCTGTGGTACAACGATGCCAGTCCCAGGGAATACTGGCGCTATTATCCGGACGGCAGCGGCTACACCTGGAATGAAGATGACGATGTCTACGAGAACGAAGCCCAGGCTTTTGAGTGGGTGCTTGACAAAAACAGGCTGACCCAGTTCCATATCATTGCTATCAGCGGCACCAAAATCCCTAAATCCTATACTATCACGGAGATCAGCCACACTTCTATGGAGTATAAGGACTCCTACAAGCGGTTTTCATTTACCCGTGTCGAATAACAGACTGCTATGAAAAAGTTTCTCAAAATAACGGGCATCAGCCTGCTGTCTCTGTTGCTGTTGCTGACAGTCGTTGTCGGCGGAGCCTTGGCCTATGTCTTTTCGCCCGACAAACTGACCCGTCTGGTGGACAAATACGCCGGCGATTTTTTGCAGTGCGATTATCATATTGATCGGGTAGAACCCACTTTTTTCAGTACCTTCCCTCATTTCGGGCTCGGGATAGACGGCTTGTTGCTCCGCCGGAATGATTTTGAGCCCGATACGCTCCTTTGGGTTGACCGTCTGCGCGCCGGACTGGATATCAAGGCCTTTCTTAAACACCGCCAATTGCTGCTCGACGATATTTATATGAACGGATTGGTCTGCCACGTGCATATCAATGCCCAGGGGCATGGTAACTATGAGGTTTTCGCGACTGATACAACCAAGGTACAGGATAGTGAGTCCCACGGACTGGTCCTGCCCTTTGACAGAATCGACCTGGACAAACTCTCGTTCACCGATATGCTGTTGACTTTCACCAGTGATGCCGACACTTTGCGGGCTGAATTCAGGGATATGTCCCTCAATGCCCGTATCAAGTATCAGGACGATGAGATGAAAGGCCGTCTGCAGTGGAAGGTTCCCTCGCTCTATGCCAGTCAGGGGGAAAATGTCTGGCTCGACCGTAAGGCCCTGAGCCTTGATGTCCCATTCCAGGCCCGACTGGACCGTGACTTTGCGCAGATAAACTTGAAAGAGGCCGCCCTGGAGCTGGAAAAACTGCTTCTGCAGGTGGACGGACAGGCAGGCTATTCTTTTGACCAGGGTTCTGTCCAGACCAATCTGGATTTCCGTCTGGGACGCGGTCTGGAACCGATCGACACCTATCTCGGTCTGCTGCCTGCCTCGATGATTTCCTTGCCCGATGAGCTAAGTGTGGACGGCCGGTTGGCTCTCAGCGGTCATATCCAGGGAACGATGGTCGATTCCCTGATGCCCGGCGTGGATGTCCTCCTGCAGCTGGCCGATGCCAGTGCCCGGTATGAGGGGCTTCCCGAGCTGACCGATGTGGAAGCGCTGCTGAGGGCTCATGTGGATATGAACCGGCGTTCGGCCAGCGAACTGGTGGTCGAGAAGCTGTCGCTTCGGGCCAACGAGTCCCGGCTGCAGGCCAACGGCTCGGTATCCGACCTTCTGAGCGACGACAGGCTTCTCAAGCTTGAAGCCAGCCTGACGGCTCTCTTACCGGCCTGGAAACAATTCTTTCCTGAGAATCTGACGATCAACAGCGGGAAACTTGATGCCGACGTGACACTGGAGGCCACCCAGCCCCAGTTGCTGGCTGCAGACCTTTCCAAGATAGCCATGAACGGCCGTTTTACCGTCCGTAACCTGGAGGCTGCCTATGACACCATACTGCTCAACCTGCCTTCTGCCAAATTGACGGCAGGCCTGCGTCAACACCGGACCAAACCCATCTTCCTGCACCTGGCTAAGGCTACGGATATCTCGGTGGCCATGGGTGATAATCTCGAGGCTTCCTTGCAGGGGGCCGGTCTTGACCTTTATGTATCTGATGTAATCAAGAGATTGGACAAAGTCAATGTGGACGGGCAGTTGTCGGCCGACCATCTGAGCGCCGGCATGGATGACATGGGCGGCGAACTCAGGCAGGCAGACTGTCTTTTCGATGCAGTACTGAATCTGCAGGACAGCACGGCTGTTCCCCTGGTCAAGGCTCAGCTGACAGCAGGCGGTCTTGATGGTCATGCGGCCGAGTTGATAGCTTCATTGCAGCAGCCACAGGTAGAAATAGCCTTGCAGCCTCAGGCCGGGGATGCCTCTCAGATGCAGGTGGCTCTGAAATACCGGAACGAGGCCCTGTCTTTGGAAATGCCCGATACGAAGCTCACATCCGACCGCTTGAGTGTGTCGGCCGACCTCCGTCAGGATAAATCGGCCGATGAGCTCTTGCTCCAATGGAATCCGCAAGCCAGTTTCAACTGTCAGAACGGTTATTGCTCCCTCTCTGCCATCAGCCAGGAAATCCGTGTCCCGCAGGTTTCCTTCGACTACCACGACGATCATCTGGTCATTGCCCAGAGCAGTGTCCAACTGGGGAACTCCGACTTTCATCTCAGTGGGGAAGTCCGCCAGCTGGCCGAATATCTTAAAAATGCGGCCCTGCTCAAGGGGGAACTCTATTTTGTCTCCCACCATACCGATGTCAACGAAATCCTGCAGCTGACGAGCGGTCTGGGCAGCGATTCGACCGATTTGGTGATTACTCCCGAGGAACAGGCCGAGCTGGATTCTGTTTCTGCCGAGGAACCTCATCCATTTATTGTCCCCAAAGGGATAGACTTGATTCTGCACACTTCGGTTGAAGAGGCCGCTATCGGTTCACAGACGGCCAAGAATCTCGGCGGCAACATCTATGTACGTGACGGAGTGCTGGTGCTCGAAGAAATGGGCTTTATCTGCGAGGCGGCCAAGCTGCAGCTGACGGCCGTGTATCGCTCACCCAGGCCTAACCACCTATATGTGGGACTGGACTACCATATGGTGGACATACAGATAGAGGAATTGCTGGAAATGATTCCTCAGGTTGACGACGTGTTGCCCATGCTGCGCTCGTTCAAGGGCGGTGCACAGTTCCATCTGGCCGCCGAGACCTACTTGAATGCCCGCTACGACCTGAAGAAATCCACCCTGCGCGGTGCCGCCTCCCTGGCGGGTGAGGACTTGGTACTGCTTGACGGAGAACAATTCTCAGAAATAGCCAAAATACTGATGTTCAGCAAAAAGACGGAAAATAAGATAGATACCATTCAGGCCGAATTGACGGTCTTCCGTAACGAAGTGGACATCTATCCCCTGCAGGTATCCATGGACAAATACCGTGCGATCGTCGCCGGCCGCCATAATCTGGACATGAGCTTCGACTATCATATTTCCCTGGTCAGACCTCTCAAGATCGGTGTCAATATCGGCGGAACGCTCGACAAGTTGAAGATCCGTCCGGGCAAATGCCTCTATACCGACCAGTACCGTCCTTCAAGCCAGCACGTGGTTGAGCAGCAGCAACTCAATCTGCGCAACATTATCCGGGAAACGCTCATCAAGGATCTTTAGTTTTCCGGCCTGTCCGCTATAACAGTCAGCCCCGAAAGTCGTCTGCAGAGGCTTTCGGGGCTGACTGTTGTCCGTCTTTTGAGGACTCAGCGTTTCAGCAGGTCGGGACGCAGTTCCCGTGTACGCCTTTCGGCCTGTTCCAGCTCCCATTCATCCACTTTCCGCTGATTGCCCGACAGGAGTATCTCCGGAACCTTCCAGCCCTTGTAGTCGGCCGGGCGGGTATAGACCGGTGCTGCCAGCAGATTGTCCTGGAAACAGTCGTTGAAAGCGGACTGTTCATCGTGTATGGCACCCGGCAACAGCCTGACGATACTGTCCGTGATGACGGCAGCTGCCAGTTCGCCGCCTGTCAGCACATAGTCTCCGATGGAAATCTCTCTGGTGATGAAATGCTCCCGGATGCGGTGGTCGATACCTTTGTAGTGACCGCAGAGGATGATGATGTTCTCGTAGAGCGACATCTGGTTGGCCATTTTCTGGTTGAGCATTTCACCGTCGGGTGAGGTGTAAATGACTTCGTCATAGCTGCGCTGGCTTTTCAGAAAGGAGATGGCGCGGTCGATAGGCTCAATCTGCAGCACCATGCCTTTGGAGAAACCGAAGGCTTCGTCATCTACGCGACGGTGACGGAGATCGGTGGAGTAGTCACGCAGGTTGTGCACCTCGATCTCGACCAGACCTTTGTTGCGTGCCCTCTGGATAATGGAGCAGTTGAGCGGCCCCTGCAGCATCTCCGGCAAAACAGTGATAATATCTATTCTCATGACAGGCTGTGCAGCCTGGCTTTTCGCTGCACAGCCGTAAAGGTACGGCTTTTCCCGGCCAATTGCAAGCCTATGGTCTTTTCGACCGTTGGAAAGGGCCTCCTGGGACGGATTTTTGTTTTTCACAAAATAGCCTTATCTTCGCCATGCAAACCGACCTTGGCCCTCCGGGGCTGGCCGGCGATAGAGTCAGTCTCATTATTAAACACTTAAATTAAAGACAATGAAGAGATTATTTGTTTTGGTCGCCACTTTGACGGCTTTTGTCAGCCTGAGTGCCCAGGAAGAGGCCCAGAGCCCTTGGAAGCATAACGGCATGGCCGGAGTAAATGCTTCGCAGACCTCTTTTACCAACTGGTCGGCCGGCGGTGAGAATTCTCTCTCGGGCAATATTTATTTTAACGGCGCATTGAACTATGTGAAGGAAGGGACCTCCTGGACCAACGATATGGATGCCAATTTCGGCCTGATCAATACCGAGAGCCAGGACTGGCGCAAGAATGTCGATAATCTGCATCTGGCTTCCAAATATGGCCGAACCATCAACAAAAAAGGAGTGTTCTACTATGCCGCCCTGCTGGATTTCAAGACGCAGTTTGCTCCGGGTTACGATTACGGAGCCACTCCCAAAAGGAAAGTCTCCGATTTCATGACCCCAGCCTATCTGAATATTTCCGTGGGTATCGACTATAAGCCTAACGAACATGTCAGCGCCTATTTTTCACCGGTGGCCGGAAAGATGACTTATGTATCGGACACCCTGTTTTCCACCTCTTATGGCGTGGCACGCGAAAAACATTTCAGATGGGAGCTGGGTACCACCTTCAAGGCCGGCGTTTCCTACACGTTTTTAGACAATAAGCTCACGCTCAAGTCCAACGCCGATTTCTTTACTCCCTATAACGACACTTTCGGCAATGTGGATATCAACTGGGATTTGCTCTTGGGCTACAATCTATCGAAATATGTCACACTGACATTCCAGTCGAATCTCAAGTACGATGACGACATCAAGTATGTCGATTCGGACGGTAACAGACACGGTGCCCGTATACAGTACAAAGAGACGCTTGGTCTGGGTCTGAGCTACAAATTTTAGTTCTTCTTCCTCACAGACCGTCGCCCGGAATCCGGATTCCCGGGCGACGGTCTTCTTTTCTCTCCTTATGACCAAGCCTTTTAACAGCAGGGTACTGCTCATCTATACCGGTGGGACTATCGGCATGAACCGCAATCCGGTTACCGGAACGCTCGAACCTTTCGATTTCAGGCATCTTATCAGTCATGTGCCCGAAATCGGGCAGTTTGATATTGATATTTCGGCCTGTTGTTTCAATCCTCCGATCGACTCGAGCGACATGACACCCGAGCATTGGACGCGACTGGTTGAAATCATATCAGCGCATTACGAGGACTGCGACGGATTTGTGGTGTTGCATGGCACCGACACCATGGCTTATACTGCTTCTGCCTTGAGTTACCTGCTCGAGAACCTGGGCAAGCCGGTCATTTTTACCGGTTCTCAGCTACCTGTTGGCCAGTTGCGTACCGACGGTCGGGAGAACCTGATCACCAGCATTGAAATCGCAGCTGCCAGGGATGCACAGGGACATGCCTTGGTCCCCGAGGTGGGCATCTATTTCAACGGCAGGCTGCTACGGGGCAATCGTACCACCAAGCAAAGTGCCGATGAATTCAATGCCTTCGAATCTTTCAACTATCCTCATCTGGCCGATGCAGGCGTCAATATCGTCTACCATCGCGAGCGGATGCTGCAACCCGATCTCTCCCGGTCTATGACCCCTCATTTCAAGCTGGACAGCCGGGTAGTCATCTTCTCCCTGTTCCCCGGTGTGAACGAGACGCTGATCCGGCACATCCTGGCCAATCCGCAGTTGAAGGCCATCGTCATGAGGACCTTCGGTTCGGGCAACGCTCCCCGTCAGCCCTGGCTGTTGGAGGCGCTCAAAGAAGGGGCAGAGCAGGGTAAGGTGGTGGTCAACATCAGTCAGTGTCTTCAGGGACAGGTGGAAATGGGCCGATATGACACAGGCTTCCATCTGCAGGAAGCCCGTGTGGTCTGTGGCTATGACGGCACGGTCGAAAGTGCCGTCACCAAACTGATGTACCTTATGGGACGCTATGACGATCCCGATCGCGTGCGTCTGGAAATGACGCGAAGTTTGCGCGGTGAAATCACGCTTTGCGAATGATCTCCATGCCTTTGCGCAACCCGGCTTCATTGACGGGTATCAGATCCTGATGCCGTTCGGGCAGCGTCTTGCGCAGGGCTTTCAATACGCTTTCCACTTTGACGATGGGCTTTACCTTGAGGTAACCGCCCAGGACAATCATATTGAATGATTTGATGTTCTCGGCCTCGGTGGCCGCTTTCATTGCCTCGATGGCGTAGATGCTTATATCTGTGCGCCTGGGAGCATGAGTAATGCCGTTGGGGTCGTAGATAAGTGTGCCGCCGGGTTTGACGAGCGGTTCGAATTTTTCAAGCGACTGCTGGTTGAGTATGATGGCCGTATCGTAGAAGTTCAAAACCGGCGAACTGATGCGCTCCTCGCTGACGATGACCGTCACATTGGCTGTTCCACCACGCTGTTCAGGGCCGTAGGCCGGCATCCAGGTCACTTCTTTTCCATCCATCAGGGCTGAATAGGCCAGCATTTTTCCCATTGAGAGGACTCCCTGTCCGCCGAAACCGGCGATGATAAGTTCTTCTTTCATGATTATCTGTCTTTTATATCACCGAGTTGATAGAAGGGAAACATATTTTCTTCCATCCATAGATGAGCTTCATGAGGACTCATTTTCCAACCGGCATTGCAGGCGGCCACAATCTCGACAATGCTGGTGCCTTTGCCGGCCATGGAATTCTCAAATGCCTTGCGAATGGCCTTTTTGGTTTTGCGTACGGCGGCTGCCGTATGGACGCTCTGGCGGGTAATGTAACAGGTTCCTTCCAGTTCGGCCAGCACATTGGCTATCTTCATGGGGTAACCGTTCAACTTCAGGTCACGGCCGTAGGGACAGGTAGATGTCTTCATTCCTTCCAGTGTGCTGGGAGACATCTGCCCGCCGGTCATGCCATAGATGGCATTGTTGATGAAGATGATGGCAATGTTCTCGCCCCGGTTGCAGGCGTGGAGGGTCTCTCCGGCACCGATGGCCGACAGATCACCGTCCCCCTGGTAGGTGAAAACCAGCTTGTCCGGGTGCAGCCGTTTCATGGCTGTGGCAATGGCCGGAGCACGCCCGTGGGCGCATTCGACCGTATCGACGTCGATGTACTTGTAGAGAAAGACCGCACAGCCGACCGGACAGGCGCAGAGTGTATTGTCCTGCATGCCCATTTCTTCGATGACTTCGGCAATCATACGGTGTACGGTGCCGTGGTTGCAGCCCGGGCAGTAGTGCATCACATTGTCTTTGACCAGGGCGGATTTCTGATAGACCAGATTCTCTGGGGCTATGATGTTATCGTTCATGACTGTTTTTTTTAGTGGTGAAGCGGACAATCAGCTCGGCAACTTTGCAGACGATGCCGGCTGCGGTCAGCCAGAATGCCGTCTTAAGGTCTTTCGCGAAATAGCATACTACCGCAATGATTACAGCAAGCAGGCTAATGGCCGAAAGGGCTGTCTTGAGGCTGTTCCTGTCCATGGTCAGATGCGTTTTTTGAGTTCTTCGACAATTTCCTCAGGGGTGGGTACCACGCCGCCCATCCGCCCGTAGTGCAGGACGGGAACGCGGCCGTTGACAGCAAGGCGTACATCTTCGATCATCTGGCCGCTGTTCAGTTCAACGCAGAGCATCGAGCGCACTTGGGAGGCATAATGGCTGATGATTTGCGTGGGAAAAGGCCACAGGGTGATGGGACGCAGCAATCCTGCCTTGATGCCTTCGGCCCGCAGCAGCTCGACCGATTTTTGACACAGGCGGGCACAACTGCCAAAGGCGACGAACAGATAGTCGGCATCTTCGCAGCAGTATTCCTCGCAGCGCACTTCGCGCTCCTCGACCAGGGCATAGCGCTGCTGTCGTTCGACATTCTGCTTCTCCATGATGGCCGGATCGAGTTCCAGGGAACTGGCGATACGCTGTCCTCTGCTGTGAGCCTTGCCGCGCAGGGCCCAGGGGCAGTTTTTTTCTATCTCTTCATCGGTGGCACGTGGCTTGAGGGGCGGCAGTACCACCTTTTCCATCATCTGGCCGATCATGCCGTCCGACAAAATCATGGCCGGCATGCGATAGCGGAAGGCCAGGGTAAAGGCCAGATCGACGAAATCGGCCATTTCCTGTACCGAATAGGGAGCCAGCACAATCAGATGGTAGTCTCCGTGTCCGCCACCTTTGGTGGCCTGGAAATAGTCCGACTGGCTGGGCTGGATGGTGCCCAGACCAGGGCCGCCTCTCTGCACGTTGACAATCAGGGCCGGCAGATCGGCACCTGACAGGAAAGATATGCCTTCCTGCATCAGGCTCACGCCGGGACTCGAAGAGGAGGTCATGACTCTCTTGCCGCAGGCGGCACCGCCGAAGACCATATAGATGGAGGCAACTTCGCTTTCAGCCTGCAGACAGACCATGCCGGTGCTTTCCCAGGGTTTTTCGGCCATCAGGGTCTCCATGATTTCCGACTGCGGGGTGATGGGGTAGCCGAAATAGCCGTCGGCACCGCAGCGGATTGCCGCCAGAGCGATAGCTTCATTGCCTTTTAACAGACGTACTTCTTCCATAGTTACTGTTTGATTTTATAGACTTTGATACAGCCGTCGGGGCACATATAGGCACAGCTGGCGCAGCCGATGCACAGCTCGGGCTGTTTCATGTAAGCATAGGCATAGCCTTTGTCGTTGACACTCTGTGAGAGCGCCAAGACTTTCGAAGGGCAGGCAAAGACACATAGCTCACAGCCTTTGCAACGGTTCACATCCACTTCGACAGCTCCTTTGACTTTTGCCATAATCTACTAATTATTAGTGTTTTAAAATGCTAATTATCTTTGGCTCCAATTGCCTGCAAAAGTAATACAAAGCCCTCGCAATTGCAAATTATCACATCGTTTCCGCATATTTGGGTGTAAGGGTCAAAAACACTAACTTTGCCAGACAATGAACTCCCTGCGTTATGATTTGTTTTCCGAATGCCAAAATCAATATAGGTCTGAATGTCCTGCGTCGCCGCACCGACCGCTATCATGACATTGAGACAGTGTTCTATCCCCTGACTGGCTGCCGTGACATTCTGGAGGCCGTACCATCGGCCGCCTACAACTTGCAATTGAGCGGAACAGGCATGGATTGTCCGACGGAAGACAATCTGGTGACCAAGGCCTATCGGCTGCTGGCAGCCGACTTCGACCTGCCGCCCATGCATATTTACCTGCACAAGCAGATTCCTTTTGGGGCTGGCCTGGGTGGGGGCTCGGCCGATGCCGCCTTCCTGCTTGTGATGCTCGACAAAAGCTGTTCTCTTGGTCTGGGCACCTCCCGCCTGCAGGCCTATGCCTGCCGTCTTGGAGCGGATTGCAGCTTCTTTGTCCGCAACGAACCGGTCTTTGCCTCGGGCCGGGGCGATGTCTTCTCCGATATTGATTTGTCCCTGAGGAATTATTTCCTGGTGCTGCTCAAGCCTGACATCCATGTCTCGACTCCCGAGGCCTACGCCGGTGTGAGCCCCCGTCTGCCGGAATACTCCCTGAAAGAGCTGGTCGGGCAGCCTGTCGAGTGCTGGAAAGACACGATAGTCAATGATTTTGAGACCTCGGTCTTCGCGCGCTATCCCGAAATAGGCCGCCTCAAGCAGCAGCTCTATGAGGCCGGAGCCATCTATGCCTCCATGTCGGGCAGCGGCAGTTCGGTCTATGGACTGTTCAAGAAGCCCTGCGATCTGAGGCCTTTCTTCCCGGAGTGTTATTACTGGGCCGGCCTTCTGTCTTGAACCGGGACCAAGCCGGCCCTGATGGCACCAAGGAATGACTGATACGCTATCGGCAGTATGTCAGTAGCTTGTTGATAACTATTTTGCCCAGATTACTTTCAGACCGTAAATCTTCTGTATTTTTGCCGTATGGAAGACAAGAAAAAAGTCGTTTACAAGCGTGTCCCTGTCAAAACGGACGAAATCAGCCGGCTCCAGCCCCAGGCCAGGGAACTGGAAGAGGCTGTCCTGGGGGCTTTGATGCTCGAAAAAGATGCCTTTTCCAAGGTTTGCGAAATCCTCAAGCCGGAGCATTTCTACGAGCAGGCCCATCAGCAGATTTATGAGGCCATCCAGTCGCTCTCGCTGAGACAGGAGCCGGTCGATATCCTCACCGTGCAGGAAGAGCTCAAGCACATGAACCTGCTCGAGGAGATCGGCGGACCGGTCTATCTGATCCGTCTTACCGAGAATGTCGTATCAACGGCCCATCTGGAGTATCATGCCCGTATTGTCGCCCAGAAATACCTGGCCCGTGAACTGATTCATTTTTCGATGAACATCCAGGGCAAGGCCTTCGACGAGTCGATCGATGTCAAGGACCTCATGCAGGAGGCCGAGGCCAGCCTTTTCGAATTGTCGCAGCAGTCACTCAAAAAGGAGGTGGTGCAGATCAATCCGATTATAGACGAAGCCTTGAAGCGCATTCGCGCGGCTTCCCAGCGTACAGACGGTCTGTCGGGACTGCCTTCCGGCTTTGCCAGGCTTGATGAAATGACTTCCGGCTGGCAGAATTCCGACCTGATCATCATCGCCGCCCGTCCGGCCATGGGTAAGACGGCATTCGCCCTGTCCATGGCTAAGAACATGGCCGTAGACTACAGCATCCCGGTGGGTGTCTTCTCGTTGGAAATGTCCAATGTGCAGCTGGTCAACCGTCTGATTGTCAACATTAGTTCCATTGAGGGAGAAAAGATCAAGAACGGCAAACTGAGCACTGACGAGTGGACCTTGCTCGACCAGCAGCTCAAATCTCTGTATGACGCGCCGATCTATATCGATGATACTCCCAGTCTGTCGGTTTTTGAATTCTCGACCAAAGCCCGGCGGCTGGTCAAGGAAAAAGGGGTGAAGATATTGATTATCGACTATTTACAGTTGATGAATGCCAGTGGCAGCCGTTTTGGCAACCGAGAGCAGGAGGTGAGCATGGTATCACGTGCCCTGAAGGCGCTGGCCAAGGAACTGGACATTCCCATCGTGGCATTGTCGCAGGTGAACCGGGCTTCGACCAACCGAACGGCGGGCAACAACGCCAGTCCCAGCAGCGCCAGCGATGCCAAGCGGCCCCAGCTGTCCGATTTGCGCGAATCGGGAGCCATCGAACAGGATGCAGATATTGTCTGTTTCATCCATCGGCCTGAATACTACAAGATTTTTGAAGATTCAGAGGGTAATTCCTATATCGGCAAGGCTGAACTGATCATTGCCAAACACCGTAACGGTTCGACGGGCGATGTCAGACTCCGTTTCGACAAGGAATATGCCCGTTTCCGCGATGATGACGACCAGATCGACTACAGCCAGTACGCTCATGCCGAGCAGCCTGCCGGGGCAGGGGGCAGTTTCTATGCCTCCAGAATCAATGACAATTATCCTGGTGGAGACGGTGTGGACACCAATCCGTTCTGATGGATTTTTTTTGAAAAAAAACGGCGAAAAGTTGCACAATAGTTTTTTCTGCATTACTTTTGCAGCCGATTTCAAAAGGCCCCGTAGCTTAATTGAATAGAGCATCTGACTACGGATCAGAAGGTTACAGGTTTGAATCCTGTCGGGGTCACTGGAAGCGACATCCTGTCTTTTGGGGCAGGATGTTTTTTTATTTGCTCAAGTCACTATGAATGAGTATTTTTGTCCCATGACGCTCGATTTTGTACTTAGAATCTTCATTGCCGGCCTGCTGGGCGGTGCCATTGGGCTGGAACGCGGCTTACGGGCCAAGGAGGCAGGCCTCAGGACTCATTTTCTGGTAGCCTTGGGCAGTGCACTGTTCATGATCATTTCGCAAAATGCCTTCGCAGGCAGCAACCACGATGCCGCCCGTGTCGCGGCCCAAGTGGTCTCCGGTATCGGCTTTATCGGTGCTGGGGTCATCATCTTCCAGCGCAATGCCGTGCGCGGTATCACGACTGCCGCGGGCCTTTGGGTGGCTGCCGCCATCGGACTTGCCTGCGGAGCGGGGATGTACCTGCTTTCTGCCGCAGCGGCCGTCCTCTCGATCATCTGTTTGGAAACCATGCATTTTGTCAGCCGGAGATTCGGGGAGAAGGTGATTACCGTGACTCTGCAGTCGACAGATCATAAAAGTGTATTGGATATCATCGATGAGCTGAAAAGGAATAAGATAGAGGTTAATTCCTATTCGATGTCGGAGGGCCATGTGACGATAGTCATGAGGGTCCGCCGCGATGAATATCTGTCCAAGATATATTTGCTGCTGGCCAACGTGGAAGGGGTCAGTGTTGAAAGCATCGAATAGCCGTTCTCCCGATAAAAAGGAATCCCGGAACCCTGAGGTCCCGGGATTCTTTTTTTTTGACAGCCGCCTGAATGGCGGGTAACGGTACGCCGGCTGCCCGACGGCCGTTTTTTACCAGCGGTTGTAATGGATTTTTTCGGGTTTCCACTTGTCTTTGGGCTGGTCTTCGCCGGCAGGATAGCCTACTGGAACGACGGCCAGCGGCTGGATATTTTCCGGCAGTCCAAGTTCGGCAGCTATTTTTTCAGCGCGGGCTTCGATGGGCCAGCATCCGGTCCAGACGGCCCCCAGGCCCAGGGCTTCGGCGGCCAGCAGCAGGTTCTCGGTGGCTGCACTGCAGTCTTGAAACCAGAAACGGTTGGGCTGTTCGCTGCTTTCACCGCCTCGATTGCGCTTCATGGTCGTTTCTCCGCAGACTACAATGACGGCTCCGGCTTTGGTGAACATTTCCGAGTTACGGCCCTGACCGAATACTTCGGCAATGCGCTCTTCATCGTCGACGACCACGAAACACCAGGGTTGGTAGTTCATGGCGCTGGGAGCAGCCATGGCTGCCTTGAGCAGGGTGTTGATCTGTTCCTTGCTCAGTTTCTGTCCGGTAAAATTGCGGACACTCTTGCGGTTCATGATGTTGGCCAGGGCGGCCTCCTGAGTGGACACACTCTGACAGCAGGAAATGCCGGCTATGACAAGGCCCAGCAGGCAGAATGCTTTGAAAACAGTTTTTTTCATAGTGATATTGATTAGAATAAGTGAAAGATATTGCTTAATCCATACGGTTTTCGTAGTCTTCGTAGCCGTATTCACGCCAGATTACCCTCTGGCCGTTCTCCTGTTCGAAAACCAGTGCGGGATGGGACACGCCGTTGAACATGTGTGTCTTGACCGTGGTGTAGTGAATCATGTCTTCGAAAATGATTTCATCGCCGGTTTTCAGGGGTTGAGGAAAACTCCAGTCGCCGATCCAGTCGCCGGCCAGGCAGGAATTGCCGCCCATGCGATAGACATAGGGGTAGCACAGTCGGTCGGGATGGGAGGCACCGCGTATTTCCGGTTTGTAGGGCATTTCCAGGCAGTCAGGCATGTGGCAGGCGAAGGAAACGTCCAGCAGGGCAGTCTGTATGCCGTGGCGGCAGACAATGTCAATGACATGGGCCCTCAGTGTACCGGTCTGCCAGGTAAAGGCACTGCCCGGTTCAAGTATCAGCTGCAAATGGGGATATTTGGTTTTGAAGCGCTGCAGCAGTGCCGTCAGATGCTTGGTATCATAGCCTTTTCGGGTCATCAGGTGGCCGCCGCCCATGTTGAGCCAACGTACGCGGGACAGGCAGGGACCGAAATGCTGCTCGACGGCATCCAGGGTTTTTTCCAGGGCGTAGGAGTCGGATTCGCAGAGCGTATGAAAGTGCAATCCTTCCAATTCATCGGGCCATTTTTCGGCCAGGGTGCCCAGTTCGCTTCTCGTAACGCCCAGCCGGGAGCCCGGGGCGCAGGGATTGTAGAGAGCCGTCTCCACTTCTGAATACTCCGGATTGATGCGCAGACCGCAGCTGACATGCCTGCCATGCTGCCGTTCATAGGCCCGTACCTGAGGCAGAAAGTGATCCAGTTGGCTTAGCGAATTGAAAGTGACGGCCTCACTGCACTGCAGCAGGCTGGGGAAATCACGGTCGGTGTAGGCAGGTGAGTAGGTATGGCAGCGTCGTCCCATTCTCCTGACGGCCAGCAGGGCCTCGTTGACCGAACTGGCCGTGGTCTGTTCAAAGCCATACTCCCGGAACCAGGGAAAGGCCTTCCACATGGCGAAGGCCTTGAAGGCAACCAGAATCTTGACCTCGGCCTGATCGCGGACTGAGGCGATGAGCTGCAAATTGTCGCGCAGACGTTTTTCTTCCAGGATATAGGCCGGAAAAGCCAGTCGTGAAGTATCCATAATTCTCTGCATGTCTGAAAGATGTCAATTGAGCGGAATCATGCTGGCAAATTTCAGCACCAGCAGCTTGTAGCCTGTATGCTGGAACTCGACCCCGATTTTGCAGTTGTCGCCCTGACCTTCGATCTTGGTAACGGTGCCGATGCCGAAGCGGTCGTGCTGAACTTGCCGGCCAACCCGGAAAGTGCCTTTGGAACTCTGAACGCTGGCCACTCCCTGACGGTCTGAGACCTCCGCCGGAATCGGGGCTTTGTCGGCCGTAGGGCGGTGGCTGTCCAGCTTGCGCCATTTGTGTGTGGCGGCAGGCTGGTAAGAAGTTGTGCCCGCCTGTTGCGGATCTGTGGCCTGTTCCAGCGGTTTGCGTACAGGGGCCGGTGCTCCCGGCTTGCGAAAATATCCGTTGCGGGATGTGTCCGATGAACGCTCCGTGATATAGCTCTCCCTGCTCTCCCGCAACCCGGAAAAAGCGGTCGGGCGGTTGCCGCTGTCCTGGGAGTATCCATTCTGGGCAGTGATCTCCAGATAGCTGCGATCGAGTTCATAGAGGAAGCGGCTGGGCCTGGGATAATCCGTCGTACCGTTGCGAAAGCGGCTTTTGGCATAGCTCAGCAGGCAATGGTTGCGGGCTCGGGTGATGGCCACGTACAACAGTCTCCGTTCTTCTTCAAGTTCCCGTTCAGATTCGTTGATCCGACTTGACGGAAATAGGTTCTCTTCCATGCCGGTGACAAGAACATTGTTGAATTCCAATCCTTTGGAAGCATGTACTGTCATCAGTGTCACTTTGTCCTCCGAGTCGTTCTCGTCCTGGTCGGTGAGCAGTGAAACCTCCGACAGATAGTCGGTGACCGAGGCTGTGTCGCTGCCTTCCTCGCGCCGGTTTTCCACAAAATCGTGCATACCGCCCAGCAGGGATTCAAGGTTCTCCTTATGCATGATGCCTTCGGGGGTCACATCCTTGGCCGTTTCCTGCTGGATGCCGCTTTCGAGCAGCAGGGCCTGAGTCAGTTCATAGACGTCGCATTGCTGCATACGGGTCTGCAGGCTCTCGATGAACTGACGGAACGCCATCAGCTTGTTCAGGGTGCCGCCGTTGACCGGCAGCTGATATTTCATCGGATCCTGCAGGACTTCCCACAGGCTGATCTGTTGCAAGGCTGCGGTCTGCAGCAGTTTTTGCAGGGTGGTGTCGCCGATGCCGCGGGCCGGATAGTTGAGGACCCGTTTGAAGGCTTCTTCGTCGCTGGGATTGACCAGCAGGCGCAGGTAGGCGATGATGTCCTTGATTTCCTTGCGCTGGTAGAAGGACATGCCGCCATAGACCCGGTAGGGAATGTTGCGTTTGCGCATGGCTTCTTCCAGCACGCGGGACTGGGCATTGGTGCGGTAGAGTACGGCGAACTCGTTCCAGGGGTCATGTTCCCGCAGGCGCAGTTCCAGAATATGTGTGGCGGTCATGTAGGCCTCCTCGACATCGGAAAAAGCACTGACAATCTTGATGAGCGAACCTTTTTCCCTCTGGGAGAAGACTTGCTTTCTGATGCGGTTCTGATTCTTGGAAATCAAGCTGTTGGCTGCATTGACTATGGTCTGGGTGGAGCGGTAGTTGCGCTCCAGTTTGAACAGCCGGCATTCGGGATAAGAGCCTTGAAAATGAAGGATATTGTCGATGTTGGCGCCACGGAAGGAGTAGATGCTCTGCGAATCGTCGCCTACCACGCAGACCCGGTGGTGTTTCTCAGCCAGCATCTTGACAATCAGATATTGGGCGAAATTGGTGTCCTGGTATTCATCGACCAGGATAAACTTGAACCGCTCCTGCCACTGGGCCAGAATGTCCGGATGCTTGCTGAACAGGGTATGGGTGTAGTAGAGAATATCGTCGAAATCCATGGCATTGGCCTTGCGGCAGCGACCCGTATATTGGGCATAAACCTGAGCCAGGCGCGGCATGCGGGCCTGCTGGTCACGCTGCTGGATATCGGCATTCTCGAGATATTCCTGCGGTGAAATCAGCGAGTTCTTGGCATTGGAAATATGCGAATAGAGACTGTTGGGCTTATAGACTTTGTCGTCGAGCTGCATCTCCTTGACGATATTCTTGAGCAGATTCTTGGTGTCGGTTGTGTCGTAGACGCTGAAATCGGCCGGAAATCCGATGGCGGCAGACTCCATGCGCAGAATCCGCAGAAAGATGGAGTGAAAGGTCCCCATCCACAGCCTGGAGGCTGAGGAGGCATCGACCATGGTGGCCACGCGCTCTTTCATTTCCCGGGCAGCCTTGTTGGTGAAGGTCAGGGCCATGATGTTCCAGGGATTCAGCCCCTGCTCCTTGAGCAGCCAGGCGACTTTGCTGGTCAGTACCCGGGTCTTGCCCGATCCGGCACCGGCGATGATGAGCGAGGGCCCCTCGTTGTACATGACGGCCTGCTTTTGTGCATCGTTCAGATTGTCAATTATTTGATTCACCTTTTATCGGAAAAATTGTGGAAACCAAAAATACAACAAACAGCGCATATACACAACTCATTTCGGCAGGAGGGCGACTCCTTCTTTTTTTCTGCAGTGTACACTGGCTGGGAAGGCTCTGAGAGTCGAATGCTGAACAATTGCAAAAAAAACATGTGAAACTTGCCGGAAGGCTTATGATTGTCTATCTTCGCAAGATCTTTTTGAAAACAGTGTGCTTTGTCATGAGCGGAGAACCGTGTTGTCAATAAAACTATGGAATCATCGGAAACTTTTGACCTGGCGGCCTACATGAGCGGCAGTATCCGCCGTATAATGGCCCAGGCCTATGTGAATGTCCTGTCCAACCCGCGCGAGGCCAAGTTTGCCTACCGCATGCAGCAACTCTTCCAGCGTTCGGAAAAACGTCGCCGGAAAGTGCAGCAACAGGAAGGTATAAGCGTACCGCCCTTCCTGATCAGCAGCATCGCCACCATCTGTAATCTCCACTGCAAAGGCTGTTATGCCCGTTCTAACGGCATTGCCGGGGATAGGGAAGAAGAACGTAAAAAAACCTTGAGCCCCGAACAATGGCGTCAGGTTTTCACTGAGGCGGCAGCCCTGGGTATCAATTTCTCGCTGCTGGCCGGAGGGGAACCCATGATGCGCCGCGATATACTGGAGGCCGTGGCCGAAGTGAAGGATATGATTTTCCCCATTTTCACCAACGGAACGCTGATCGGCCCCTCTTATCTGCCTTTTTTGCGCGAACATCTGAACATGGTGCCTGTCATCAGCATCGAAGGCACGGCCATGGGCACTGACGAGCGCCGCGGCAAGGGGGTTTTCCAGCGGGCTCTGCAGTCGATGGAGCTGCTCAAAAAGGAAGATTTGTTCTTCGGCACGAGCATCACTGTGACCACCGAGAATTTCCATCTGGTCACTTCGGCCGGTTTTATCGATACTTTGCGCTCACTTGGCTGCAAGATCATCTTCTATATCGAATATGTCCCGACCGAGGCCGGAACGGAACACCTGGCTTTCGATGAAACGGAGACGTTGGAAATGGAGAAGGTGCTGGAGGAACGTCGCCAGGCTTACGGCGACATTATTTTCCTCTCGTTTCCAGGTGATGAAAAGGCCTTGGGAGGCTGCCTTGCCTCAGGACGGGGCTTTTTCCATATCGGCCCGGACGGTTCGGCCCAGCCCTGTCCTTTTTCGCCTTTCAGTGACAGTAATGTCGTTGAAATCGGTTTGCGCGGAGCCCTTCAGTCTCCGCTGTTCCGCAAGATTCAGACAGCCAGGGCACTGGGCTGGGAACATACCGGCGGCTGCACGCTCTTTGAGCATCGCGAGCAGGTGGAACAACTGCTGAAAGGATGAAAAAGCCCTTTTATTTTCGCTGTCTGAGCAGCGGCATCAGTTCCCGGCAGACGGAGTTGAAATTCGAATAAGCATGACGAAGTGCCGTCAACTCTTTTTTCCCACGGCCGTATAGCCAGTGACTCCGGTAGAACAGCTTGCGCAGGTAGGGCCGTATCTTCTCGGCGAGCATGCCGGCGAGCAGGCAGAGCAGGAAAAGCAGTATCAGCCAGGGCCATGACAGGCGGAAGACCAGTGTGGCCAGCAAAGCATAGAACAGATAGCAGAAAGGCAGGCCGAAGCTCCCTATGGCGATGCGGTAGGTGCTGAACATCTGAGGGTCGCCGTCCATGCGGCACAGCCGCTGGACCAATGCCCGTAGCGGCCAGTTGAGCAGATGGCCGGGCAGGGCGGCCGTGGCCAGCAGGAATTGCCACAGGGGCAGCAGAAAGGTACAACGGTGTGGCTGCGTAATCAGCTCCAGTTTGTCGCAGGCGTTGCCCGGCAGCCGGCGCAGTGCCTGCGAAGCCTCGATGAGCTGCTGCAGGTTTTCGGGCTCCTCGTTTTCCATCCGGTTCAGGCAGCGGGTGATTTCCCGCCGGGCATCGGTAGTGTTGCCAGGACTGTCTGCCTGTTCGTGAGCCTGCAGCCAAAGGGGCTGTATCCAATAGGATAATTCGTAGATTTCACCGTAATGGCTGTCGCCGGGGATATGCTGGATCAGGCCGATGATGGCATCGCTCAGGTCTTCCCGCAGGGCCTGCATGCCTTTTTGCGGATCTTCCTCCCAACGCCCCAGATAGTCGCTCACCGACAATGGGCGGCCGTAGGTGACGGTGATGTCTGCTCCCGGATGTTCGTATTCGGTGTAGTCGATGCCGACAGGCACGATCTTGATGTCGGCCTGGCCTTTGAGTTGCTGCTGGGCAGGCAGGGCTATGCGGAACATACCTTTGACCAGCGGCCTGAGCCGTCGCAATCCCCACTGCGTGCCTTCGGGCATGAGGCAGAGCAGGTGACGGCGCAACAGGACTCCGGAAGCTTCATCCATCTGCTCTTCATTCTTGCTGAGATTGCTGTATCCGTCACGGATGCGGTAGATGGGCATCATCTTGATGATGCGCAGCAGGCGGGCCACCGTAGGATTCTTGAACATATTGGCACGGGCCATGAAGACCACGGGCTGCCGCTGCCAGCAGAGCACAGCCAGGGCATCGACCATGGCAGCCTGATGGTTAGGTGCGAAAATGACCGGTTCGTCCACGGGAATATTTTCCTGGCCACGGTATTCTATCCTCCTGAAGAAGAGGGAAAAGCCGCTGCGTATCCACAGGCGAAGAAAGCGATAGGTCAGGGAAGGGGAGTCAATATATCTTTTCATGTCGGCTTACGGTGATTTCATTGGATGAAATGCGAAAGTAGCTTTTTTGCCGGTTTCTGACAAACATTACGGCGATTTTCCTTGCAGGAAACATCTTGCAGTTACGCCGGATATGTACTATTTTTGCGGGTCAAAAACAGCCAGGGCCCGGCCATTGCCTTAATCAGTGGCCGGTCTTGCAGTAACAAATGTATTTAGCGACAATAGTACTATGGCAAAAGAACTGACTCCTCGCAGCGAAAACTATTCACAGTGGTACAACGACCTGGTCATCAAAGCCGATCTGGCCGAAAATTCGGCAGTACGCGGCTGTATGGTCATAAAACCTTACGGCTATTCTATCTGGGAAAAAATGCAGGCCCAGCTGGACCTGATGTTCAAGGAAACCGGTCATCAGAACGCCTATTTCCCCTTGTTTATTCCCAAATCATACCTGGGTCGTGAGGCCGAGCATGTCGAGGGTTTTGCCAAGGAATGTGCCGTGGTGACCCATTCCCGGCTGAAAATGTCGGACGACGGCCAGTTGATCGTCGATCCCGCTTCCAAACTGGAGGAAGAGCTCATCGTACGTCCAACTTCAGAGACGATCATATGGAGCACCTACAAGAATTGGATTCATTCCTATCGCGACCTGCCCATCCTGTGCAACCAGTGGGCCAACGTCGTCCGTTGGGAGATGCGTACCCGGCTGTTTCTCCGGACGGCCGAGTTCCTCTGGCAGGAAGGACACACCGCCCATGCCACACGGGAAGAGGCCGAAGCCGAGGCACGCCGCATGCTGGGTGTCTATGGCGACTTTGCCGAGAAATACATGGCCGTACCGGTCATCCGCGGTGTCAAGTCGGCTAATGAACGTTTTGCCGGTGCGCTGGACACCTATACCATCGAGGCCATGATGCAGGACGGCAAAGCCTTGCAGGCAGGAACCTCGCATTTCCTGGGCCAGAATTTCGCCAAGGCCTTCGATGTGACCTTTGTCAACAAGGACAACCAGCCGGAATATGTCTGGGCTACTTCCTGGGGCGTTTCGACCCGTCTGATGGGTGCCCTGATCATGACCCATTCCGACGACAACGGTCTGGTGCTTCCTCCGATGCTGGCTCCCTATCAGGTGGTCATCGTTCCTATCTACAAAAACGAAGAGCAGCGTTCCCTGCTGGCCGAAAAAGCCGAGTCGCTGCTGGCAGAGTTGCGCGACAAGGGCATCCGGGTCATCTTTGACAACAACGACACCAAGAAGCCCGGCTGGAAGTTTGCCGAATATGAGATGAAGGGAGTACCGGTGCGCCTGGCTCTGGGCATGCGCGATCTGGAGAACGGGACTGTCGAAGTGGCCCGCCGTGATACGCTGACCAAAGAGACTCGTGAACTGCAGGGTATCGGAGACTATGTCAAGACCTTGCTTGACGAGATACAGGCCAATATTTTCAAGAAGGCCCAGGCTTACCGGGATGCCCATATCTATCCGGTTGATTCCTACGATGAATTCAAGGCCAGAATAGAGGACGGCGGTTTCTTCCTCTGCCATTGGGACGGTACGGGCGAGACAGAAGAACGCATCAAGGAAGAGACCAAGGCAACCATCCGCTGCGTGCCTCTGAACGGAGACAAGACGCCGGGCCGCTGCATGGTGACGGGCAAGCCTTCGGCTCAGCGTGTCATCATAGCCAAAGCCTATTGAGGAAAACTATTTCCTGGAGTTTTTCAGGTCGGATTCACCCTTGCTCTTGGCTATCTGTCTGACGACACGTTCGACATAGGCCTGACGCAGTTCTGACAGGGTATTGAAAGTCTCCTTATAGACGACACCCATCCCCTGAGTGGTCATGGCCGACTTGAAATAGCGGCTGTCGTTCGAGCGGTTGAACATTTTCAGGCGCCAGCGGCCGGACTGCGAGAATTTGTATTCCATGTCGAAATCTCCGATGAATTGGGTGTTGGAGTTGATCAGATCTTCTCTGGATCCGATGTTGCCGTTGATGATCAGGCGGTTGTCAAGCATCTGGCTGCTCATGGCCACTTGCCATTCGCCGATACCGGTCGCCATGTCGTCGTAGCGGTATTTCAGGTCCAGCGAAAGATTGTCATCACCCAGCGACTGGACAATCAGGCGGTTGATCTGGCGTGAAAGGGTATTGAGTGTCGCAGCTACCACCGCGGTCATATTGTCACTGGTAGTGGTGGAAGCCGTCGAGGTGTTCTCTATGGCGCCGAAGCGTCCGAGCAGCAGCAGATAGACTATCTGCCGGTTCAGAATCTCGTCGGTGTTGATCACATTCATGATACGTCGCCTGAGTTCCTCATCGGCAGAGGGGAAGGCCAGTCCCAGTTCTATGGTCGGCTGTTCGATTTTACCGGAAATATTCATGGTGCAGGTCACAGGAATGCTGGTCCGGTTCAGGTTGAGTGAGGCCAGGTCGGCTTCGTCCAGCAAATCGGACAGCGTGACGTTGAAGACAGTGTAACCTGCATCGATTTCCATTTCTGCCGACATCAAATCGCCCGAGAAGCTGACAGTGCTTCCCTGAGCGATGTTGAACTCACGTGAGAGAACGTCCTGTATGCTGAACTTGTATTTGCCGCTCTCGAGCACGTATTGTCCGAAGATCTGCATATCCTCTCTGGTACTGTACAGAATTCTCAGCCGTCCTTCACCCCTGGCCTTCATTTCATCGCCGCTGCTGGCCGAAGTGATCAGTACCAGCTCGGCGGCAGGGGTGACATCCAATTCCAGGACGATGCTGAGGTTGGAGTTGATTTTGGGTGGTTGGGAAAAAGAACTGGCTCCCAGACTTATCTTCCCGTCAACCTCCGTTCTTTTTTCATGGCTGTCCACAAAACGAATGAAGGCGTAGTCATTGTCGGAAGCAGGTGATGCCAGCGAAAGGCCAAAGACCGTTTTCTCCGTCGTAGAGGCCTTGACATCAATTTGCAGGTCTTTTTCCGGACCGGACATGGATGCCGTACCGCTGGCATAGACGTTGCCGTACAGACTCTCCGACGGCGAGGCAGGGATATCCATCAGCTTGAAGTGGTCGAAGGAGAGCCTGAAGTCGAAGTTCAGGTTCTTGAAGTTGGAGTGGGTGAGTTCTCCGTTGAAGACAGCCTGGTTGTTCTCATTGTCGGTCAGTTCGACCTTGTTCAAGCGTATTGACGTAGGCGTCATGAATACGGTGTCTGAGAAGGAATAGCTCGTTTTCAGCATGTCGATGCGCACTTCGCCCTGTTCAACCAGCGCTGTGCCGAGCAGGGCTATGCGGCTTCCATGGCTGAGTCTGCCCATAACCTCGATATATCCGTGAGCTCTGCCTCCCAGGCTGACTACCGGTTTGCTGAAATAGCTGATGAAATCAAGTGGAATGCCATGCGAATCGATGCCCAGGTAGAGGGAATCCTTCTCCAGATAGAAACCGCCGTTGACATCCCCCAGCCATTCGCCGTTTTCGGAGACGGAGGCATCCAGTTCAATGCCGCTCTTGGACTCGTTCCAGCGGGTCTTGGCCTGCAGGTCGCCCAAAGGCGCCTTGTTCAGGGCGAACTTCTCCACGAAGATGTCACCGTTGACCTGCGGCTTGCCGAGCAGGGAGACGATTTTGGCATCGCCGGTGACAATGCCGCCCAACAGCAGCTGCTTTTTCTTTTTGATGACATCCCGGGCCGTTTTCAGGCGGAAAAGATCGTCAATGCTGACGCGGTTCAAAACCACTGCCAGTGTGTCTGTCTCGTCGCGGGATACGCTGCCGTCAAGGTAGAGGAGCTGGTCGTCGTGATACATCCTGAACTGACCGATCCGGAGCTTGCTGCCGTCCCAGGAAATGCACGAGGGGAGAGTCTGCCACAAAGAATCGGCCATCTGGATATCCAGGGTGTTGAGAATGCTTCTGACATTCAGGGGACTGCCGGCGCCATTGCGGCTGAACAGATGCGAACTGCGCAGGTTGAGCCGGTTTTTGGTCGCGGATTTCATGTCTTCACCGGAGAAACCCAGCCGAACAGAATCGGCGGCAGCATCAGCGTCAAGGGCTATACGGTAAGTACTGCCTCCGTTGTCGATGGCAGAAGCCGCTGTCAGGAACAGACGTTCTTCTCCCTGATTGTCGACGACAAGCTCTGCCTGGCTCAGTTTCATCTCCTGATAAAGCATCTCTTCGGTGTATGCCCTCAGGTAGACATGGTCGCCAAGACGGTCGTAGTAGCCTTCCACATGGGCGGCTTCAGGAATGGTGACGGGCAGTTGCAGGGCAGCGGACCAGCTCCGGGTATTGCCCATGTCAAGTTGAAAATGATAGCTGTTGTCGGCTTCCGACCTGCCCCGGGAGGAAAAAACGGTTGGCAGATAGCGGCTCAGCACACCTTCATGGATGTCGTTGTATAATTCGGAAAACTCGAACTTGCCACGGAGCTCTCCTCTGAGCACATCTGAATAGATGGAGGCCAGTCCCGGTTCGAGAGAGAGCAACAGACTGTCGGCGTGGCAAGGGGTCTGCCGGTTGAAAAAATCGATGGAATCGATGCGGAGTATTCCCTGCATATTGTCGGGACTGTCTCCTTGCAGGTCGGTCTCCAGCGTAAAGGAAAGGTCTGATTGTCCGTCATCGGCCGGCAGGAAATTCAACTGCTGCAGATTGATGTGCCGCATGTCCAGCCGGGCTTGCAGGCGATCGGTCTTGTTTTGTTCGAAGACGGCATCCAGCTTCATCAGGCAGTTGGGGTCGTTCATATCCAGTTGCGCCCTGTAGTAGCCGCCATTGTCGATGCGTGCCTGCAAACCGGCATTCTGATAGGTATATCCGTTGAAATCGAGGTGGCGGATCTCGGCATCGACATCGGCCCGGAGCGACTGTCCGTCCTGCCTGACGGCATTGATCCTCATATCCAGCCCGGTCTTTCCCAAGGTGGCACCTGACTGTAGAAGTTGTTGTAAATCAAAGTTTTCTGTGCTGATATTTCCGGTAATGGACTCTTCCTTTTTGTTATGGCCCCTCCAGTCTGCCTGAACGTGCATCTCTCCCGGGTCACTGGAGAGCCGGCCGTTCAGCCCTATTCGGGCAGTATCCATCGACAGGTCGCCGGTATAGGAGGTCCTCCCCAAGTGATAGACAAACTCCGGCAGGTGCAGGGAGCTGGAAGGATGACATCGGCGGTAGAGATCCGCCGCCTCGGGTCTCAGCCATATCTCGTTCCAGTGGGAGACTGCGCTGCGGGAGGGTTCGAGTATATTGTCCAGGGTGGCTTTCCCGTCCAGTCCTACGAGATCGTCCAGACTGAAATGGAGATGACGCAGCTCCCATTGTCTCATGTTTCCGGCCAGCTGCAATTCCAGGTCGGCCCGGTGCTCTTCCTCCTCCAGCCGGTAATACCGGGAAGCCTGCGGAAAATCCCTGAGTGACAGACTGGCCGTCAGATCCATCTCTTCGACCAGGGCAAGGGAGTCCGGTTGGAGGCCGGGGCAGTACAGCAAGGTGGGAGCGAGTCGAACCGTCGAAGAGGGTAGCGACAGGGCAAAGCGTTCGATGAGCAGGTAACGCCGGTCGTAACCGACGGTCAGGTCCATGTCCTGAATCAGGAAACCATCAGGGCCGACGCAGCTCAGACGGTCGATGTTCAGTTTGAGGCGGTTTTCTTCAGAGACGGCATTGCCCCTGAGGTTGATCTCTTTTATGTCGATATGATGCTTGTCCCAGCCTGAAACCGGTGCTTCCGACAGTACGTCATAGACCACGCGGCAGTCTTTCAGCATGACGGACTGCAGATTCAGGCGAGGTAGTGTAGGGCCTGTCTTTTTTTCTCCCTTGGGTTGAAAAAGGGGGATTTGAGTGAGGTTGAGTTCGGCCTCCGGAGTCTCTTTCCACAGGTGCAGCCGGGCTCCGATCAGTCGTATGGCGTTGAAGCTCAGATGCCCGGAGAGTATTTTGCGGGGCTGGAAGTCAATGTCGGCGCGGTCGACGGAGAGCAGGGTATTGCCCATGGAGTCAGTCAGCACGACGTCATAGAATTTCAGGCAGGATTGCTCCAGGCTGAAGGACATGGAATCTATGCGGACAAAGAGTCCCTGTTGCCTGCCGGCACTGTTGACGGCCTTTTGCAGTGCCCAGCGCTGGAAGCGGCTGTTGGACAGCAGCAGAAGGACGACACCCAGCAGCGTCGCCACAATAAAGATCCAAATCCAGCCTTTCTTTCTCAAATTAGTTGTACTTTTGTGCGCCTGCTTGAGAGCAGGCGGAAAAACCGACAAATGTACGAATAAAATGAGACCTATTTACATTTTAGGGATAGAATCTTCCTGCGATGATACCTCAGCGGCTGTCATTCAGGAAGATTGCCTGCTGTCCAATGTCATTGCCAGCCAAAAGGTCCATGAAATCTATGGCGGAGTTGTCCCCGAACTGGCCTCCCGTGCCCATCAGCACAATATCGTGCCCGTGGTGGATCTGGCCCTGAAGCAGGCCGGCATCGACAAATCTCAGCTCACAGCGCTGGCCTATACCCGTGGGCCGGGGCTGATGGGATCCCTGCTGGTGGGTACTTCCTTTGCCAAGGGTTTTGCCCGGGCTCTGAATCTGCCCATGATGGATGTAAACCATCTGCAGGCACACATATTGGCCCATTTTATCCGGCAAAAAGGGGAGGAGTTCACTCCGCCTTCATATCCTTTCCTGTGCCTCCTGGTTTCGGGCGGCAATTCCCAGATCGTGCTGGTGAAATCCTATAAAGACATGGAAATCATCGGTCAGACTATCGACGACGCAGCCGGTGAGGCCTTTGACAAATGCGCCAAGATGCTTGGACTGCCTTACCCTGGCGGCCCGGTCATAGACAGGCTCTCCCGGGAAGGTGATCCCGATACCTTCCGCTACAGCCGTCCCCAGGTGCCGGATTTCAACTATAGCTTCAGCGGGCTGAAAACGTCTTTTCTGTATCATTTGCGCGATGAAATGGCCAAGAATCCTCAATTTGCGGAAGAGCGCAAGGCAGATTTATGTGCCTCGCTGCAGAAAGCCGTGGTGGATATCCTCATGGACAAGCTCTGCAAGGCGAGCAAGGCGCTTGGCATTAAAGAAGTGGCTGTGGCCGGCGGGGTTTCGGCCAACTCGGCACTGCGGGCCGCCTTTCAGGATTATGCCCGCCGTTACGGCTGGCGGATACATCTGCCCAAGATCTCCTATTCGACAGACAACGCGGCCATGGTGGCTATCTGTGGTTATTATAAATATCTGGACGGAGATTTTTGTCAGATAGACGCGGCTCCCTTTTCCCGGGTATCGGTTTAGTAAATGTTTTATTTTTAGATAGATACATCATATCGGAGTTTTTTTTGAAAAATAATGGATGGAATAATTGCATATTTTGCGAAAAAGTCCGATTTTTGCAGCCGCTAAAAATAGTGTGTCTTGGCCCTTGCAGAGGCCGGGCAAAACATTGAGAGCAAGAAAAATATAAACCAGTAATATTAATTGCAATGTCAAAGATTTGTCAGATCACAGGAAAGAGAGCTATGATTGGCAACAACGTCTCGCATTCCAAGAGGCGTACCAAACGTAAATTCAATGTCAATCTTTTCCAGAAGAAGTTCTATTGGGTAGAACAGGGTTGTTGGATTGCACTGACCGTTTCCGCTGCCGGTCTGCGTGATATCAACCGCAAAGGTTTGAACGCAGCCATGAATGATGCCGTCGCTGCCGGCCACCTGCGTATGGAAGATATTTTAATTATTGACTGATAGGAGAGTATAGCCATGGCAAAGAAAGCAAAAGGTAACAGAGTTCAGGTTATTCTGGAATGCACTGAACACAAGGACAGCGGTATGCCGGGTACTTCCCGCTATATCACCACCAAGAATCGTAAGAACACGACCGGGAGACTGGAACTGAAGAAATACAATCCTATCCTGAAGAGAGTCACAGTACACAAAGAAATTAAATAGTATAAGAGATGGCAAAGAAAGCAATTTCAACCTTGCGTACCGGTGAAGGCCGTTCCACGGTGAAGGTTATCAAAATGATCAAGTCTCCGAAAACAGGAGCCTACGTATTCAATGAGGAGATGGTAGCCACAGACAAGGCTGCTGAATATGTCAAGAAGAAATAACTTTCTGTTCAGCGTTTTGTCGATAAATATTCAAGGTTGTTTCTGATTCAGAGACAACCTTTTTTCGCTTATCAGTCAAGGTCACATGGGTATATTCAGTATCTTCTCCAAAGAGAAAAAGGCCACCCTGGATCAGGGGCTGGCCCGCACCAAAGAGAATGTCTTGTCGAAAATCGGTCGTGCCATCGCCGGGAAGTCCAGAGTGGACGACGAGGTGCTGGACCAGCTCGAAGAAATCCTGATCACTTCCGATGTGGGAGTGGAGACGACATTGCGTATCATCGGCCGGATCGAGGACAGGATCCGGCGGGACAAGTACCTGAATACCACCGAACTGTATGCCACGCTCAAGGAAGAGATCGTCAACTTGTTGACGGAAAACGACCTGGAGGCGACCATGGATTTTGAAGTTCCGGCCGGTAAGCGTCCCTATGTCATCATGGTGGTCGGTGTGAACGGCGTCGGTAAGACAACAACCATCGGTAAAATCGCCTGGCAGTTCTGTCGTCGGGGCAAAAAAGTTTTTCTGGGAGCCGCCGACACTTTCAGGGCTGCGGCCGTCGAGCAGCTTGACATCTGGGGACAGCGGGTCGGAGCAACGGTTATCAAGCAGCGCATGGGGGCGGATCCGGCTTCGGTGGTGTTTGACACGCTCAAGTCTGCGCAGGCCAATGATGCCGATGTGGTGCTCATCGACACTGCCGGTCGCCTTCATAACAAGGTCGGTCTGATGAACGAACTGACTAAGATCAAGAATGTCATGAAAAAGGTTTATCCCGATGCACCGCATGAGATTCTGCTCGTACTGGACGGTTCTACTGGGCAGAATGCCTTTGAACAGGCCCGGCAGTTTACCCTGGCCACTGAGGTCAATACACTGGCTGTCACCAAGTTGGATGGAACCGCCAAGGGCGGTGTCGTTTTAGGGATTTCCGACCAGTTCAAGATACCGGTCAAGTACATCGGCCTGGGCGAGGGTATGGAAGACTTGCAGATTTTTAACCGCAGGGAATTCGTCGACTCCCTGTTTGGAGACCGCCTGTCATGAAACGTCATATCGGCAGGGGAGTGACAGTCATCTCTTTGGGCTGCTCAAAGAATCTGATCGATTCGGAGCATCTGCTTCATCAGTTTCGTCAGGCGGGCTTTGAGATACGTCACGACAGGCTTCCTCAACGGGGAGATGTCGTGGTGGTCAATACCTGCGGTTTCATACAGGATGCCAAGGAAGAATCGGTTCAGACGATACTGCAGTATTGTGAACAGCGCCGCAAGGGGCGCATCAGCCGGCTGTATGTAATGGGTTGTCTTTCACAGCGCTATTTCGATGAACTCAAGCAGGAGATTCCCGAAGTGGACGGTTTTTACGGCAAATTCGACTGGCAGAATATCCTCCGTGACCTGGGGCGCGAGTACCAGGTGTCGGAACGTCACGACAGGGTGCTGACCACGCCCTCTCATTATGCCTATATCAAGATAGCGGAAGGCTGCAACCGTCATTGTTCCTTCTGTGCCATACCTCTGATTACCGGGCCTTACCAATCCCGTCCTATAGAGGATATCAGGCAGGAAATCAGCGTATTGGCAGCCAGGGGCGTGAAGGAATTCCAGATTATTGCCCAGGATCTGTCCTATTATGGCAAGGATCTCTATCATGAGTTCAAGCTGGCAGAACTGATTGATGAAATATCTGAAATACAAGGAGTTGAATGGATAAGGCTACATTATGCCTATCCCTATATGTTCCCATACGACATTTTGCCGTTGATCCGTGACAAGGCCAATGTCTGCCTGTACCTGGATATGGCTCTCCAGCATTGCAGCGATCACATGCTGCAGTTGATGCACCGTCATATCAGCGGTCAGGAGACTGTCGAACTGCTGCGCCGCATCCGCCATGAAGTGCCCGGCATACACCTGCGGACCACCTTGATGGTGGGTCATCCAGGTGAGACGGAGGCCGATTTCGAACAGCTCAAGTCTTTTGTCGAGGAGATGCGTTTCGAGCGTATGGGCGCCTTTACGTATTCGGCCGAGGAAGGAACCTATAGCGGCGACCATTATCAGGACGATGTGCCTGAGGATGTCAAGGAAGCCAGGATGAACGAGCTGATGAGCATACAGCAGCGTATCTCCATGCAGATCAATCAGGCCAAAATCGGGCAGCGTCTTCGGGTCATTATTGACCGTGAGGATGAAGATTATTATGTGGGACGTACGCAGTATGATTCACCGGAAGTGGATCCGGAAGTGTTCGTCTCCAAAGACCGGAAGCTGTCAGTCGGTGAATTCTACGATGTGCTGATAGAGGATGCGGCAGAATTCGACCTCTTTGCATCGTCGGCTGTGCCTGTCAAGTAGTGGCCTGATTTTTATATCGGAAAACACTATTCAACATAATATTAATTATGTAACAAAAGGGTTCAAAAAAGCCCCGGACGCTTGTCCGAGGCCTTTTCGTTGTAAATACGAAACGCTCGCGGCTTAATTGGAGCTTTTCATGAGTGCATCCATTTCCTCATATTTCTTTTCGTAGCCTTTGCCCAGATTGTAATAAATGCCACGCAGCGCTACAATGTAGTCACGCTCTGTGGGATTGATCTGATGGGCTTTCTCCAGGTACGGCAGCGGCTTCATGAAAACATCTTTCATCTTGGCTTTCTCGGCACGGTACTTTCTGTCGTCGCGGATGGCGTTGACGCGGTCCAGTTCTTCGACGGCATCGTTGTAATAGATACGTCCGATGCTTCCCAGAGCATCGGCAAATTCCGGATCCAGTTCAACCGCCTTTTCGTAATACATCAGAGAGCCTTTGACATCTCCCTCATGTTCAATGATCTGAGCCTTCAGATTCCAGAATACTGCCGAGGTCGAATCACCGTTGGCCATGGCATTGTCGATCCACATCAAGGCCGTTTTCAGGTCGTTGCGGCTCAGATACTCGTTCACCAGGCTTCTGGCATAGTAAGGATTCTGCGGGAACTTCTGGGCGCCGATCTTGTACATCTCAATCAGGTTGAGCGTATCCTTCAGGCGGCCGTATTCGTAGATGACGAACTGGTACATCTCTTCTTCGGGCTGATAGACTCCGAGCAGTTTCTTGAAGTATTTCAGGGCTGTGTGGGAATCGTTGTCCTGAGAAGCCGACGCGCCGCAGTAATACTGCAGTGTCCGGATCATCGTATCCTGAGTAAGAGCCTCCATCTTGACATTGTCCCACATTTTCAGGTTCGGATAGTCCAGATAGTACTCAAAGGCTTTGATGGCGTTCTTGTAGTCCTTCTGCTTGAAATAATAGCCGCCGGCATTGATGAAACCATTCTGCATGACATCCATGATTTCCACAATCTGCTTGCGGAATTTGTTGGGAATCTTGCCTTTGGCGTTGGGAGTCTGATCCAGCGAATCGGCCACTTTCAGACAGTCGTAGGCCTTCATCAGGGAGGTGCTCATCAGATCTTCGTTGGCACGGCCGCCGGTCCACTGTTTCTTCTGCTCGTTGTCGAAAATCTTGTAATAGATTTTGCCGGCCGTAAACCAGGTGTCGGTCTCTTTCTTGGTAATGGAGTCCTTCAGGGCCGGGGCGATCAGTTTTTCGGCTTCGATGTAATCGGGTTTTTCAGCCGTCATTTTGGCTTTGGCCTTGCGGACGTTGGCCTTCTGGGCGTAGATGTCGCCTGAGCCGGCCAGCAGCAACAATGCTGCGAATAAAACCAGTCTTTTCATACTCACATTAGTTAAAAGTTTTATTTGATTTCATAGATGTTCGGTCATGCCGTTTTGTTACAGTTCCTCTGCCTGAGTCTGAAGAGCGTCGGCACTGCCCTCCTCCTCTTTCTCTGACAGTACGACACAGACAGAGGCGATTTCATCGCTGCGTTTCTCCAGATTGATCAGGCGGACACCCTGGGTGGCGCGGCCCATGACACGTATGTCGGCCAGCGGCAGACGGATGGCGATGCCCGATTTGTTGATGATCATCAAATCGTTTTCATCGCTGACATTGGCTATGCTGACCAGACGGCCGGTCTTTTCGGTGATATTGAGCGTCTTGACACCCTTTCCACCTCGGTTGGTGACCCGGTAGTCTTCGATGTCGGAACGCTTGCCATAGCCTTTTTCCGAGACGACCATGACGGTCTCGTTGCCCGTGTGCCTGATGACAGCCATGCCGACGATTTCATCCTGACCGTCCTCATCGAGGGTCATGCCGCGTACGCCGGTGGATACGCGGCCCATGCTGCGGACTCTGTCCTCGCCGAAGCGGATGGCGCGTCCGTTACGGTTGGCCAGCACGATTTCGGAATCCGGACCTGCCAGGGCCACCTGGATGACCCGGTCGTCATCGCGGATGAGGATGGCCTTGACACCGTTGATCTTACTCTTGAAATAGTCTTCCAGGGCCGTCTTCTTAATGACACCCTGCCGGGTGGCGAAGATCAGGCTGTGCGATTGCAGATACTCTTCAGAGGTGTCCTTGATGCGCAGATAGGCGGTCACCTTGTCGTCGCCCTCGATATTCAGGACGTTCTGGATAGCCCGGCCCTTGGACGACTTGTTGCCCTCGGGTATTTCGTAGACCTTCAGTTTGTGGTATTTGCCTTTCTGGGTGAAGAACAGCATGGTATTGTGCATGGAGGCCGGATAGATATGCTCCACGAAGTCTTCGTCGCGGGTATTGCTGCCCTTGGAGCCTACCCCGCCCCGGTTCTGGGCCCTGAAATCGGCCAGAGGCGTACGTTTGATATAACCCAGATGGGAAATGGTGATGACCATTTCGTCATCGGCATAGAAGTCTTCCGGATTGAATTCTTCCGAGGCGAATACAATCTCGGTACGGCGCGGATCACCGTACTTTTCCCTGACCTCGAGCAGTTCCTTCTTGATGATGTCCATACGCATCTCTACGCTGGCCAGTACCTGATGATACCAGTCGATCTTGGCCATCAGCTCTTCGTACTCCTTGTGCAGCTTGTCGACTTCCAGGCCGGTGAGCTGGCGCAGCCGCATTTCCACAATGGCACGGGCCTGAACGTCCGAGAGGTTGAACTCGGCCATCAGGCCTTCACGGGCGATGTCGGCGTTGGCCGACGAGCGGATGATGGCAATCACGCGGTCGATATTGTCGCAGGCGATAATCAGGCCCTGCAGGATATGGGCGCGTTTTTCCGCTTCGGCCAGCTCAAAACGTGTACGGCGGGTGACCACTTCGTGGCGATGCTCGACAAAGTAATGAATCAGGTCCTTGAGATTCAATAGCTTGGGTCTGCCCTTGACCAGGGCGATATTGTTCACGCTGAAAGACGACTGCAGGGCTGTCAGCTTGAAGAGCTTGTTGAGTACCACATTGGCATTGGCATCCTTCTTGACGTCGATGACAATACGCATGCCGCTGCGGTCGGTTTCATCGTTGATATTGGAGATACCCTCTATTTTCTTTTCTCCGACCATATCTGCGATGTCCTTGATCAGCTCGGCCTTGTTGACGCCGTAGGGAATCTCGGTGATGACAATCTGGTCGTGGGTGGGTGTCGATTCGATCGTGGCTTTCGAACGGATGACGATGCGTCCCTTGCCTGTCTCGAAAGCCTCCTTGACGCCGGCATAGCCGTAGATGTAGCCGCCGGTGGGAAAATCAGGCGCCTTGATGTAGTGCATCAGTTCTTCGACAGTGATGTCGTTGTTGTCTATATAGGCCACCGTGCCGTCCACCACTTCCGCCAAGTTGTGGGTCGGCATGTTGGTGGCCATGCCGACGGCTATACCGGAGGCTCCGTTGACCAACAGGTTGGGAATACGGGTCGGCAGAACGGTCGGCTCTTTGAGCGTATCGTCGAAGTTCATCTGGAAGTCGATGGTGTCCTTGTCGATATCCAGCAGCATCTCCTCCGCGATCTTGCGCAGACGGCATTCCGTATAACGCATGGCGGCCGGGCTGTCGCCGTCCACCGAACCGAAGTTGCCCTGTCCGTCGACCAGAGGATAGCGCATGTTCCAGTCCTGAGCCAGGCGGACCATGGCAAAATAGACGGATGAGTCTCCGTGGGGATGATATTTGCCTAATACGTCACCGACGATTCTCGCAGATTTCTTATAAGGTTTGTCAGAATTGTTGCCGAGTTCGTTCATGCCGAACAAGACACGGCGATGGACGGGCTTCATGCCGTCTCTGACATCCGGCAGTGCACGGGAGACGATCACCGACATGGAATAGTCTATGTAGGACGATCTCATCTCCTCCTCGATGTTTACCGGGATAATTCTCTCATCTTCAAACATTTATTTTGAATTTACCAGGGGTTAATAAAAACACGTAAATGTAGGACATTCCGCCCGTTTTTCCAAATAAACAAACCGTTTTTTATGCTGGTTTTTGCGGAAAAAATCTGACAATTTGTCCCTTGGCAGGATTTTTGCTTGATAAGAATCCGCATTACGTGTTTTATCAATAATTTTGTCCTCTGACATAGCCAAGAAAGGAATATCGCCAATGATAATGAAAAACATCACGCAAGACTTGAACAAGGCCTTGGAATACAGCCTTGAAGAAGCTCATCGCCTGGGCAATCCAGTGATCAATCCCGAGCACCTGCTGCTGGGCATGATCCGCAACAAGGACAGCAAAGGCATGCAGTGTCTGCTTAAACTCAATGTCAACACCGCCATGTTGAAATATGTCATCGAAAACAGGATCCGACAGGAGAACGCCCTCCCTGACAAAGAGTCTGTTTCATTGAGCACCAAATCGGAAAAAATTCTCAGAATGGGTGTGCTGGAAGCCCGGGGGCTGAAAAGCGAAGCCATTGACACAGATCATATCCTGCTGGCCATCCTGCGGGATAATGACAATCTGGCATCTGAAGTCCTGGGCCAGGAAGGCGCCCGTTTCGACCAGGTGATGTCCATTGTTTCGGGTCAAACCTCCCCGACTTCGGGAGCCGGTTTTACCGAAAACGAAGAGGACGATGACGATGATTATGCACCTCGGGACGACCGCCGTTCCTCGGATTCCTGGATGGTGAAAAGTGAAGATCCCGCCCCCTACGGCAACGGAGAAAAGAAAGATACTCCGGCACTGGACAACTTCGGCAACGATCTGACCCGTGCGGCGCAGGAAGGCCGTCTGGATCCCATCGTCGGTCGCGAAGCTGAAATGCTGCGCATGGCCCAGATCCTGAGCCGCCGTAAAAAGAACAATCCCATCCTGATCGGCGAGCCCGGTGTCGGCAAATCCGCCATCGTCGAGGGGCTGGCCATGCGCATCACCGAGCGCAAGGTGCCCCGCCTGCTGTTCAACAAGCGCATCGTGGCGCTGGACCTGGCCTCCATGGTGGCCGGGACGAAATACCGCGGACAGTTTGAGGAACGGGTCAAGGCCGTGATCAACGAATTGGAAGAAAATCCCGACATCATTCTTTTCATCGATGAAATCCATACCATGGTCGGGGCCGGCAACGCCGCCGGTTCGATGGATGCTGCCAATATGCTCAAACCGGCTCTGGCACGGGGAAAAGTGCAGTGTATCGGTGCCACCACCCTGGACGAATACCGCAAGACCATCGAAAAGGACGGCGCCCTGGAACGCCGTTTCCAGAAAATCGTCATCGAGCCCAGCACCCCTGAAGAGACGCTGCAGATCCTGCAGAATATCAGGGACCGCTACGAAAAGCATCACAACGTGATCTACTCGGAGGAGGCACTCAAAGCCTGTGTCCAGCTGACCGCCCGCTATCTTTCCGACCGCAATCTGCCCGACAAGGCCATCGACGCCATGGATGAAGCCGGAGCCAGGGTTCATATAGACAACATAAGCGTCTCCCCCGAAATCGAGCATATGGAGGCCGAGATCGACGCTACCGACCGCCTCAAGACGGATGCCATCGGCCGGCAGCAGTTCGAACTGGCTGCCGAATACCGCGACAAGAGCCGCCAGTTGCAGACCCGCCTGAAAGAGCTCAAGGCTGAATGGGAGAAAACCCTTGACAGTCAGCGCAAGCCTGTCGAGGAGGAACAGGTGGCCGAAGTGGTCTCCATGATGTCCGGTGTGCCTCTTCAGAGTATCGCCAGAGAGGAAAGCGACAAGCTGCTCCATATGGCCGGGCAGCTCAAATCTAGAATCATCGGCCAGGACAAGGCTGTCGATGCCGTGGTCAAGGCCATCCAGCGCAACCGTATCGGCCTGAAGGATCCCAACAAGCCTATAGGCACTTTCCTCTTTGTGGGGCCCACGGGCGTGGGCAAGACCCACCTGGCCAAGCTGTTGGCGGAGCATATGTTCGATACGGGTGACGCCCTGGTGCGCATCGACATGAGCGAATTCATGGAGAAATTCACCGTTTCCCGCCTCGTCGGTGCGCCTCCGGGCTATGTGGGATACGAAGAAGGCGGCCAGCTGACCGAGAAAGTCAGGCGTAAGCCCTACTGTGTGCTTTTGCTCGATGAAATCGAGAAAGCCCATCCCGATGTCTTCAATCTGCTCCTGCAAGTCATGGACGAAGGCCGCCTGACCGACAGCCTGGGCCGACGTGTGGATTTCAAGAACACCATCCTGATCATGACCTCCAATGTGGGTACCCGCCAGCTCAAGGAGTTCGGCAAAGGCATCGGCTTCAGTCAGCCTGAGACAGGTATGGGAGAATACTCCAAAGGAGTGATCAACAAGGCCATCAGCAAGACTTTCTCTCCCGAATTCCTGAACCGGATCGACGACACCATCTTCTTCGACCAGCTTTCCCGTGAGGCAATCGGACAGATCATTGACCTGGAACTCAAGCCTTTCTATGAGAGAGTCCAGCGTCTGGGCTACACGCTGCAGCTGAGTCCTCAGGCCAAGGACTTTATTGCCGAGAAGGGCTATGACGTCCAGTTCGGTGCGCGTCCCCTCAAGCGGGCCATTCAGAAATATCTGGAAGACAGCCTGGCCGAGGTGGTTCTCTCCCACAGCATCGATGGCGGGAAAATCTACGCTGTCCTCAACGACGACCATAGTGCCGTTGTCCTGCAGAAGACTCCTCCCAAACGGCTCCGTCAGGACTGACAGGGAGGGCTCTCCCCTGTCTGCTGACAATATTGCAGCCTCTTTTATAAAAATGTCAGTCCTGACGGGCTGGCATTTTTTTTGTCTGACAAGGAAGCACGTAAGACAATTATTTAACCACAGAACGATATGATCAAAGAAGGTAACATCGGTGTGACGACCGACAACATTTTTCCCGTCATCAAAAAATTCCTGTACAGCGACCAGGAGATTTTTCTCCGTGAAATCGTATCCAATGCCGTCGATGCCACCCAGAAGCTGAAAACCCTGGCCGGCCGCGGCGACTACAAGGGTGAGCTTGGCGACCTGGCTGTCCGCGTCAGCATAGACAAAAAGGCCAGGACGCTGACCGTCAGTGACCGCGGTATCGGTATGACAGCCGAAGAAATCGACAAATACATCAATCAGATTGCCTTCTCGGGAGCCGAGGAGTTTCTGGAGAAATACAAGAACGACGCCAACGCCATCATCGGCCATTTCGGCTTGGGTTTCTACTCTTCCTTTATGGTCTCCAGCCGCGTCGATATCGTCAGCCGCTCCTGGCAGGAAGGAGCTCAGGCTGTCAAATGGAGCTGCGACGGCTCGCCGGCCTTCACCATTGAGGAATGCGACAAGGCCGACCGCGGAACAGACATTGTGCTGCATATCGACGATGAATACAAGGATTTCCTCAAGGAAGAGAAGATTTCATCGCTGCTCGAAAAGTACTGTAAGTTTCTGCCCGTCCCCGTCGTATTCGGCAAAAAAAAGGAATGGAAAGACGGCAAGCAGGTGACCACCGATGAGGACAATCAGATCAACGACACCCAGCCGGCCTGGACGCGCAAGCCCTCGGAGCTGAACGAAGAAGACTACCTTAAATTCTACAAGCAACTCTACCCTTTCAGCGAAGATCCGCTGTTCCATATCCATCTGAATGTGGATTATCCCTTCAATCTGACCGGTATCCTCTATTTCCCGAAAATCAAGAACAGTATCGAGATTCAGAAGAACAAGATCCAGCTTTACTGCAACCAGGTTTTTGTGACCGACTCGGTCGAAGGAATCGTGCCCAACTTCCTGACCCTGCTGCACGGGGTGATCGATTCGCCCGACATTCCGCTGAACGTGTCGCGCTCCTATCTTCAGAATGACGTCAATGTCAAGAAGATTTCCAACCATATCACCAAGAAGGTTGGCGAAAGCCTGCTGAAAATCTTCAACAGCGACCGCAAGCAGTTTGAAGAGAAATGGGACGATCTGAAAATCTTTATCGAATATGGTATCCTGACAGAAGAGAAATTCTGGAACCAGGCTGAAAAATTCGTCCTCGTCAAAAACACTGACGGCAAGTATTTCACGCTCGAAGAGTACAAGACGCTGGTCTCTGCCTCGCAGACCGACAAGGACGGTCAGATGGTGTGCCTCTATGCTTCTGACAGGGAAAAACAGTACAGCTACGCAGAGTCGGCACGCAGCAAGGGTTACGACGTGCTGCTGATGAATGGCGAGCTGGACGTTCCTTTCATGCAGCATTTGGAGTCCAAGCTGGAGAAGACACGCTTTGTCAGGGTGGACAGCGATGTGGTCGACAATCTGATTCCCAAGGCCGACAAAGCCGCTGTCAGCCTGAGCGAAGATGATCAGAACAAACTGAAGGATCTCTTCAAGAACAGCCTGCCGGCCATGGACAAGGTCAATTTCGACATTCGGCTCGACAGCCTTGGAAAGGACAGTGTCCCGGTCATGCTTACACAGAACGAGTTCATGCGCCGTATGAAGGATATGTCCGCCCTGCAGGCCGGCATGAGTTTCTACGGAGAAATGCCCGACAGCTATGCCGTGGTGGTCAATACGGACAGCCCGCTGGTCCAGGAGGCGCTCTCTGCGCCTGAAGAGGAGAGCACCAAACAGAAGCTCAGCCAGATGGTCGACCTGGCCCTTCTCGGCAGCGGCATGCTGAAAGGCGAGGCTCTGGACAAATTCATCCGCCGCAGCTTTGAGATGATCTGATTTTGTAACAAAAGGGCAAGAAAATGCATCTGAGACATTGTCCGTAAAGAAAAAATTCGTATGTTTGCCTGATTTATCACGGATAGGTATCATTTGCATCAACTCAATAAACTATTAATTATGAAACTGAGAAAATTCAATGTTATGCCGGCCCTTCTGCTGGCTGGTCTTACCTTGGGAGTCATTTCCTGCGGTGACAAGAAAGAAAAAGAAGAGGCTGAAAAACCCATGACATCCGTTGAGCAGAAAAACAAGTTCGAAGAAGCCGGTCTGGCTGTTGTGAACGCCATCAATCCAGAGGATTTCCAATATCTTGTCGATGAGGCGAAGTTTGTATATAACAAATACACCGGCATAGGTGAGGAATACGATCCCTCCGCCCTGCTCATGTTCGCTTTCGGCTGCCTTCAGGAAATCACCGAGACGCAGCTGACCAGAACCGGCCAGGATGCTCCTGTCACCAGCCGGGAAGGGAGCCTTACGGTCACCACATACAATGAGAACTTCAGGAAGCTGTACAAGTTCTCCAATTTCACCGGACATTTTACCGCCGGCGAGACTGCCTGGGTGAAGTCTGAGAACAAGTTCAGTGATCTGCAGCTGGCCTTCAAGGATCAGAACGGAGCCGACTGCACTTTGACCCTGAGCACGGACGGCAAGGGTGTGCCTGTCCATTTCGACACGGACAAGGAATTCCAGATGTACAACCTGGACACTGCCACCAATACGCGTCAGGACTATTATCAGACCACTTACAGTGTTGTCGAAGTGCCCCAGACGCTGATCCTTTCCCTCAAAACCGGTCGTGAAGAACATGTATGCCTGACCTTGAATCCCGATCTGACCGAAATGCAGGCAGAAGACTTCGACCTGAGCAAGGACAGCTATTCATTCACCGCTTCGCTCAAGGTCGAGAAATATGTCTTCAATATCGAGAAGATCATGTACTCTCCTGCCAAGCCGGCTGAAATCTCGGTCAAGGCACTTGTAGGCAATGTTCCTGTAGCTTCTTTCTCCATGAAGAGCAGCAATATGAATGCCGACAACACTTCACTGCTGGCTGCCAAGGATGTCACGCTGGATGTCGATCTGGCCGGTCAGATCCAGATCAAAGGCACCTGCGCCGATGCCCTTCGTTTTATCGGCCTCATCAAGGAAGCTGAAGACAACAACTCCAAAGAAAGCACCTTCAAATCCAAGATCAATCAGGCTAACGACCTGATCGACCTGGGTGTCTACTATGACGGCGGCAAGCTCGAGCAGGCCAAGGTCAAACTCGAAGTCTTCGAGGACAAGGCCAAGGGTCTCTGGTACTGCGAGCCGGTTATCTATTTCGCCGACGGTACGGCATACAGCACTTTCGAGGCTTTCTTCAATGAAACGGACTTCGCCGACCTCATTAATGCCGCCCAGGAACTGGTTGCCAAATTCGGCGCCATGGTGAATGACTCGGAAAAGAAATAAATCCGTTCCACTGTCACTGACGTGAGAATCCGTCTGACAATTGTTTTATTGATACCTGTCGCTTTCGTTTCGGCTGTGTTTGCCAGTCAAACCGGTCGCAGCGAAAGCGACACTGCTTTCGTATCTTCCCGTTCCATCGAGGAAATCTCGGTCAATGCCCGCCGGACTACCTCCCTGCTCCGTCTTTCCCAGACCGGGGCGCTGCGGATGGATATGGGCATGACTGCCCAGATGCCTCATATCCTGGGCAATGCCGATCCTGTCCGTTTCATGCAGACGCTGCCCGGGGTACAGACCAACAACGAATACGATGCCGGTCTGCATATCCAGGGTTGTGAAAACGGCCATAACCATGTGGCCATCAACGGGGTGCCTGTCTATAATCCCAACCACCTGCTGGGCTTTTTCTCGGCCTTCATTCCTACTCACTTCTCGGCTGTCACCCTGCAGAAATCTCCCCAGTCCTCCACTCTGGCCAACCGCCTGGGCGGCTTTCTGGACATGGAGACAGCTCAGGATATCCCCGATTCATCCCATCTGCATGCTTCCGTGGGACCGATGTCCTCGCAGGGCAGTCTGCATACGGCAGTGGGACGTCATTCGGCCCTGACTCTCTCGGCCCGTGCCAGCTATCTGAACTGGCTGTATGGCCCCCTGCTTGAGATGGACGGACAGCGGCTGAAGTATGCTTTCGGCGACCTGAATGCCACCTGGCTCCTTCAGGCCGGTGAACAAGACCGCCTGTGGCTGGATTTCTATACCGGACACGATCAGGGCGAACTGACTGAGAATAAATACGAGTCTCACGATCAGATCAGCTGGGGAAATATGCTGGGAGCCTTGCATTGGGAGCACCTCGGCCCGCAGGAGCATGTCTCCCGGCATAGTCTGTATGCCTCCTATTATTACAATAAACTGAACGTACAGTTCGAGGACCGGCTCATCACCCTGCCCTCCGGTATCCTGACCCTGGGTTACCGCAGTAGTCTCCGCTACGGCCGACTGCTGCTGGGCTGGACGGCCGAAGGGCACCTCGTACGGCCTCAGTATCCCTCATTGGGCAGTACGGAACTTCCGGTTTCTGCAACGGCGGACAGCAGCCTGAGCGCCCTGGAGGTATCGGAGTACATCGAGTGGCAGCCCTCTCTGGAGCAATGGATACTGCGGGCCGGCCTGCGCCTCAACCAGTACACCTCCTTCGACCGGCATCTTTTCTTCCATGCTGACCCCTCCTTGTCGGTGGGAAGGCTGATCGAGGCGGATCAGCGTCTGGTGTTCTCCTACAGTTATCGTCACCAATACCTATTTCAGAGCGGTTTTTCCTCCGTGGGTTTCCCGACGGAATTCTGGTATCCCTCCGGTGCCGCGTTGCCGCCGCAGTCGGCGCACATGCTTTCGCTGTCCTACACCCGGCCGCTCTTTAAAAACGACTACTCTCTGAGTGCCGAGGTTTATTACAAGCATCTGGAACATCAGCTGGAATTCGATGAAAGTGTCTTTGCCATGCTTTCGCCGCAGTATCGGCCCGAGGAGGCCTTCCTGCCAGGCCGGGGCTACAACTGCGGTCTGAACGTCATGCTCAACAAGCGTACCGGTCGTCTGCATGCCTGGCTCAGCTATTCCTATACCCTGTCGCGGCGTCGATTCTACGACCGGAGCCGCGACTACTGGTTCCCCTCTGTCCACGAGCGTCCCCATGAACTGAACCTGGTCATGAGCTACCGGATCGACAGGCACTGGCAGCTTGGCGGCACGATGGTCTATGCTTCCGGCACTCCTTTTACAGCCCCGGAGCATTTCTATTATGTCAACGGCAACGTCATTACCCAATTCAGTCGGCACAATGCCAACAGACTGGGTGCCTACGGCCGTACGGACCTCTCGCTGAACTACTTTTTCCCCAGCAAGGGTCGGCGAGAGAGCGGTCTGAATTTCTCGCTCTACAATGCTTTGAGGCAAAAGAACCGCATCTATTACAGGCTCAAGTTCAACGAGGGAGGCTTTGCCTATGTGCCCGTCCATTTTGTCGTCGAGGTCATGCCCTCTGTCAATTATTTCATTACTTTTTAAATGTTCGCTTCCGTGAAATATCTTCTCTTTGCCGTTCTGGCGTCCCTGCTCCTGCTGCCGGCCGGCTGCCGGGGGGACGAATTCAATGAGGCCGAACCCGTATTGGTGGTGGAGGGATGGATCGAAGACGGAGAGTTCCCCACTGTCTTTGTCACCTCTTCCATCGCAGTCAGTACGGAATACCAGTCCCTGGAAAACCTGGATCAGTATCTGGTTCGCTATGCCCGGGTGACCGTAAGTGACGGGGATACCACCGTGACGCTTGTCGGCAGGGCCGACCGCGATATTTTCCCGCCCTACAGCTATACCACTTCCTATATGAGGGGACAGGCCGGCAAGAGCTATACGCTGACCGTGGACTACGGCGGGCGGCATGTGTCGGGGGTGACCACCATTCCTGCCCCTGTGCCGGTGGATTCTTTCAAGGCAAGGCAGATCGGTCCTGAACCCACGTACGAACTGAAGGCCTGGTTCCGCAACGACCCGGACAAGAGACAGTATTACAAAGTCTTCACCCGCCATCATTCCAGCCCTGACGAACTCTATTACTCACCCTTCATCTGCAGCTATGACGGAGCAGACTTGTCCAATCCGGCCTCCGTCAGCCTGTATTGGGAGAAACGCCTCGGCAGTCAGGATTACAGGCCTTTCTTCTTGTCGACCGATACGGTCGATGTACGTTTCTGTACCATGGACGAAGCCTCCTACCGCTACTGGCGTGATTATGCCTCGACCATTGCCTTTTCACGCAACCAGCTGATACCGGTGACAGAGAATCTTCCCGGCAATCTTCAGGGCGGTCTGGGTTATTGGTGCGGCTACGGTGCCAGCTATTACACGGTTGTCATGGCAGACGTAGTGGAATGACAAGTGGGGTTCTGATTTTTTTTCTAAAAAAAATGCTCCAAAGATTTGGTGAAACCAAAATTGGTTGTACCTTTGCATCCGCAAACGCGAAAATAGCTCAGTTGGTAGAGCACGACCTTGCCAAGGTCGGGGTCGCGGGTTCGAGTCCCGTTTTTCGCTCCAAGCCGCGAAAGTGTTCGCATTCAGGCTATCTTCTCAATGGCAGATTGAATACCCAGGTGGTGGAATTGGTAGACACGCTACTTTGAGGGGGTAGTGGACATTAGTCCGTGTGAGTTCGAGTCTCATCCTGGGTACTTTCTCACATTTGACAGTATGCCTAGATGGTGAAATTGGTAGACACGCTAGTTTCAGGTACTAGTGGCCGCAAGGCTGTGCAGGTTCGAGTCCTGTTCTGGGCACCGAAGCCGGAATTTTCAGAATACTCTGGAATTCCGGCTTTTTTTGTATCTGGCTGTCAAGGCTTGGTATATGACTATAGATGCGCCACCGAGACGCTGTTTACACTACCCCGGAGCTCCATTGGAGATACAGAGCATCCGTTACATTTGATGCCCAAATAGTTCCGTCAATCAAAGACGGCCAGAAACTCCTCCGGCACCTTGCTCTCGAAGCTCATGGCCGCTCCTGTGACGGGATGAGTGAACGACAGGGAGCAGGCATGCAGTGCCATACGGTTCATGGCTGCCTTGTGTCCGCCATATTTCAGATCGCCCAGCACCGGATAGCCTATACTGTTCATCTGGACGCGAATCTGGTTCTTGCGCCCTGTATCCAGCCTGAATTCCACCAGACTGTAGCCCTTCCCGCTCTGGAGCACTTTGTAATGGGTGACGGCCTTGACGCCGTCCTGGGGATTCTGGCTGGCATAGACGATGAAGGCTTTGCTCTCCCAGAGATAGGAGGTGACAGTCCCCTCCCCCGACCCATCGCCGGTACGGAGCTCACCTTCGAGGACAGCGACATATTTCCGCTGGCTGACGGCAAAGCGCCAGTTGTCCTGCATCAGGGCCTGGACTTCCTGGTTTTTGGCGAAAAGCAACAGCCCGGATGTTTCCCTGTCCAGCCGGTGAACGACAAATATCTTGTTGCCGGGAGACTTCTGCTTGACATAGTCGCTCAAAATGGAATAGGCAGTCTTCTGGCGTTCCCGGGGGGTGGCAATGGTCAGCAGGCCGGCTCCCTTTTCGACCACTATCAGATAATTGTCCTCAAAGACGATTCTGAGCTTAGGATGTTTCAGGGTGGAACGGCCCTTGTCCCAGTGAACCTCCAGGCTGTCGCCTGCTTCCAATGGATAATCGAATTGTCTGATCACCTGATGGTTGACCAAAACCTGTTGATGCGAAAGTAGCGACTTGACACTGGTGCGTGAGAGGTCTTTGAAATGTTTTTCGAGAAATGCCATCAGCGTATCGCTCTCCTGTATCTGGCAGAGGCTGACGCGGTCGCGGCGAGTATTTCTTTTGTTGTCGGTTTTCATAGTTCGTGACATCTTGTTTTACGATTGACGTGGCAGATGGGCCCGGATACGGCTGAAACTGAATTTGTGCAGCCTGAAGCAGAAGAACAGGAAAGCCAGGCTGAGCAGGGACGACAGGGCCGGCATAATGCTGGACACCATCAGGATGCTGTCGAAAATGCCATGAGCCGACACCGGAGCCAGCCAGACCAGTATCCTGCTGCGCCGGCGGCGGCTGACGGCAGTGTCGTCGATACGGAAAACCAGCTCCCCCTCCTCGTCGGTTTTCAGGCTGATCTGCTGTGTGGTGAAATGAACCAGGGAATAGTAGTAGCCCATCAGAACGGCGAAGGCAAAATGGCCGGGTACTGAAATCAGTGCCCGCATAATACCGACGCTGACCCAATTGTCGTAGTTCTGGAAAAGATACATGATATTCTCGGTAGCGGCAAAGCCCATGCCCACACAGACTGCATAGACAATGCCGTCCATTTTCTCGTCGAAATAGGGATTGCGGCGCAACAGCAGCCACAGCATGAGCAGTTTGGCCGATTCCTCCGGGATGGCAGCCCCGAAAAAGGCTACACCCACCTGTCCCGGCAAGGTCTGGCTGTCGGAGGAGTACAGTCCCAGCGCCTCAAGAGGCTGGGAAATGCATAGTGAGACGAATACAGAGGCTACTCCAAACAGGAAGCCTTTCAGCAGCTGGCCGACAGGCTCAGGCTGACGGCTGTCCCTGCGGTAGATGTAATAGAGCAGAACCAGCGCCGGCAGTACTGCCGCAATGATAATATAGCTTGCCATAGGAGCTGTTTTACAGGATCAGGCACTATGGCCTTCTCCGTAAAAAATACATTATTTTGTAATACATATATTCGAGCACTGTGAAAGGCCGGATGTCCCGGCTCATGGCCAGCGTCTGCCGATTCTGGCGCAGGGAGTCGCGCAAGTGCCGCAGGCGGCGCAGGTAGTATTTCCCTCCCACTGCCTGAGCCCCTATTTCGTTGTCGCCGTGCTGGCGGTACAGAATGGTGGGCTTTTCGACATAGGCGAGCACCCCGTCCCGGCAGTCGGCCACTTTCAGGGCTATCCATTTGTCGTGCATCATGGCATGGGGGCCGACAGGCAGACTCAAGTCCCGGGCCTGGCTGTTGATCATCATCGTGCAGCCGGTGAAGGCATTGCAGACAGTCAGGTAGTTGAAATCGGACAGCAGCGGCCGGTCGATGCCATTGTATTTCCAGAAGGAAGGATGGATGACATGCAGGTCCCTGTCCACGACGGTGAGGTCGGTATTGACCACCACGGGACTGTGCGGACGGGCGGCTTCGCATTCCTGCATCTTCTCCAGGGTCAGGGCTATCTTTTCGGGCAGCCAGACATCGTCATGGTCACAGAACATGTAATAGCGGTAGCCGGGATGCCGCTCCAGGAGCCAGATGAAACTGCCCATCGCCTTGCGGCCTGGACAGGAATCATAGTCGATTTCCAGTTTCCCGTATTGCTGACGGTATTTTTCCAGTATGCTGAGAGTGTCGTCACGGGAGCCGTCGTCATGCACCAGAATCTGAAAGTCCTGGCAACTCTGGGCATAGAGCGAGTTGAGCAGCTGCGGCAGCCAGAGAGCACTGTCGTACACGCAGAGCAGGATGGCGATATCTTGTTTCATCAGTCTTCGAATTGTGGCAGGGCAAAGATGACATAGCCTGTCATCGTGGACAGGTCAGGGACATGGGCAAGGCGGAAGAAAAGAGTGAAGGGCAGGTCGGGATAATCCTCGCGGATGGGAATCTCCAGTTTCTGCCAGCTCTCTCTCCGACTCAGGTCATAGGGCGCCGTGAACCTGTAACGGTCGGCATTGGAGGCCGTGCGCAGCATGACATCGAAGCCGTTGAAGTCCCGGCTCACATAGCACCAGGCAGTAAAACGCCCTTTGCTTCTGTCACGTAGGCGGAAGCCGGTGGTAAAATCCACGGCATCGTTGGCCGGGATGTACTCCCCCTTTGAAATCTTCGATATCCGGTACCCCAGACAATGCTCCAACTGGGGAGGCACATCCCCGGGCAGGTCGCTGACCAGCGTATATGGTCCGACAGCGTAGGTCTGTGGCCGACAGGGATCATGTCCTCTGGGGCCGGCTGTCAGGAAGAGTACCGTCAGAAGGACGGAGAGCGCGGAGACGGAAAAAATGCCGGCCAATGCCAGGCGGCCTGTCCTGTTTTCCAGGCAGGAGCCCCCAGTGCCGACCTCCTGGCCTGTTCCCCGTCCGTAATCGGTCAAGGCCCAGACGAACTGCATCAGCGAATAGGCTATGAAGCCTCCCGCCTGCATGGTGACAGTCTCGGTAGTCATCAGCAGTAGCCAGCACAAAGCGGCGACTGTCAGCAAGGGCCGCCGGCGGCGGGAACAGAGAAACAGCGGCAGCAGCAGTATGGCTGTCCATACGATCACGGAGAGGATACCGCTTTCCAGGGCTGTATGCAGGAATGTGTTGTGGGCATGGGAACGGTTGGAGATGATGTCGTGGGCAAGATGGCGCTGCCGATACTTCTCCATGAGCAGGTCCTTGGCATCCCCCACCCCGGCTCCGCCAAGCCAGAGCCCGTCTTCCCCGAGCAGGTCCAGTGCCGACTGCCAAATCCCGATGCGGCCTTCCTGCAGCTGTGGGTCGGTCGGCCGGCTGATACTGTCAGGCCGCAGCGGCTCGAAAGCCGGATGCTGCCACAAAAGGGCGGCTCCGGACACTCCCAGGCACAGCAGCAGGATCCCAAGGACCTGACGGTATTGTCTGCTCAGCCGCCGGCTTTGGTCAAAGAGCATCCAGAGCAGCAGCAGGCTCCCCAGCAGCATATTCAGGCGCCCCTGCGAGAGGACGCACCAGGAGAGCAGGAGCAGGCTGTAGAGACCGAAAAACAGCATCCGGCGTTTTCCGGATTTCCCCCGCAGTGTTTTCCTGCGGATGTCCGTATAGGCCGTGAGCCAGGCCATGAGCTGTATGATGCAAAAAAAGGCCCGGTGCTTGTAGGCCAGCATACAGACAACATAGTTCTGGGGAAACTGGTGGAGGTAATTGCGAAAGCCGAAATCACTCAGATAGTGCAGCACCGGCCAAGCCAGCATCAGCATAAGGTGGCAGAGCGCACCGGCCACAAAGGCAGTCAGCAAGGGCTTCAGGCGATAGGCGGGATGCAGGCCGAAGACGGCCGCCACAGGCAGTACGGCAAAAGCCAGCCGCCGTTCCAGCATCCGTTTGGAATAATGCAGATTGTCGGTATACAGCAGTGAAACGAGCATCAGCAGGTAAAACAGCACCATCAGGTAGAGCACTATATGCCTGCGGCTGAGACGCGGATGGCGCAGCCGCCCGTTGAGCATAGCCTCGAAAAACCAGGTGACCGACCAGAAGAAAAAGAAATTGCGTACCCAGATGTCGGGCATGCACAGAGAAAAGGCCAGGACCAGTGCCAGGAGCCAGTTCAGACGGAAACATACCTCCCCTGCCCGCTCCCTGAGCGGTGCAGGCTCCAGAAGGAACCAGGATTTGAAATCGGCGGGTCTTTCCATCAGAATACCAAGGTATAGGGTCTCAGGTAGCCCTGCATGACAATGTTACCGAAAAGGGCCAGCGCCACCAGTACGGTGATGAGCTCGGGCAGCCAGCGGGGTTTGATGAAATAGATCAACTGCGGAATCAGAAAAATCAGCACGACATTCAGCATCTCCCACAGACGGAAGGCAAACACAGCCAAGGGCATGAACAGATAGAAGACCCCCACGGAAACCATGTTGATTTTCAGGAACAGTATGCCGTAGGGCGATTTGTCAGGCAATTCCCTGCGGTAATACAGCAGAAAGCCCGACAAGAGCAGCTGAAAAAGCAAGGTGGCGTTCATTTCATTAATCTTAAATCCTTTGTAAAACTGCTCTGCCTGATAGATACGTATTTTTTCGGAATAGACCCCCAGGTCGTATTTGGACAGCAGGGTGATGGGATCCACCCCGGCCTTCATCATCAGGTAAGGGACGACGATCACGGCCATGTAGGTCAGCGGATTGATGCTCTTCGTACTGAGGAAATAGAAAGGAAAGAAGATGATGGCCGAATAATGGAACAGCGTGGCCAGCAGAATCACAGCGGCGAATTTGCCCAAGTCCCGGGAGATGATATAGCGGAAGCTCATCATGGCGATGGCGGCAGCCAGACCGGCCCTCACCTGGACAATCTCGTGCAGCAGGAAATAGTCGCAGACATAGATCAGCAGCGAGAAGAAGGCAAACTCCGAGTAGTCGTGGATGGCTTTCAGTTTCAGGCTGACGGCCCCCAGGGCAAACAGAAATATCAGAATGGAATAACCTGTGTCATAGGGGAAAATGAACTTCATCAGGGATGAAAACAGCAGGAAGGTTGGTTCCACGCTGTCGGCCTGAAAAAAAGCCCCGGGCTGCAATATCAGCATGTAGAGCGGCATGGCGTTGCGGTAGAAATCCATGAACACATGATCGTCCACACTGACATTGCGGCCCTTCAGACCGGCTATCAGTACCAGTCCGATACCCATCAGCAGGAGCCAGATCCAGCGGTTGACCCTGATCTGCTCTCCTGCCAGACACAGGACCAGTGCGGCCAGGACAAGGAGGTAGTAGAATGTAATCATGCGCTTCTGACGGACAGCATTTCTCAGGACAAAAGTAATGATTTTTTCTATTTTCCACCTATCTGCTTTTCCGTTTGGCGCTAAAACTGTACTTTTGAAGTCGATAAAAAAAGACAAGTTGGGAAAAAAGAAAAGCCTACCGTTACTGGAAAATGTGACCGTCACGGATGTCGCTGCCGAGGGCAAGGCACTGGCCCGTGTAGACAACATGGTCATTTTCATGCCATTCGCAGCACCTGGGGATGTGGTCGATGTGCAGATTATCAAGAAGCGCAAGCAGCATGCCCTGGGGCGCGTTGTCCGTTATGTCTCCTACTCGGAGGAGCGTGTGGCCGCTTTCTGCCCCCATTTCGGAGTCTGCGGCGGCTGCCAGTGGCAGCATCTGCCCTATGAGGCCCAGTTGCGCTACAAGCAACAGCAGGTTGCAGACAACCTGCAGCGTATCGGCAAGATAGAGTTGCCGGAGCTGCGTCCCATACTCGGCTCGGAAAAAACCACCGAATATCGCAACAAATTGGAATTCACCTTTTCCGACAAGCGCTGGCGGACCTACGAGGAAGTCGCCAGCGGACAGGAATTTTCCCCCGAGGACGACCTGGCCCTGGGTTTCCATATCCCCGGAATGTTCGACAAGGTGCTTGACATCCGTACCTGCTACCTCCAGGAAGACTTCTCCAACCGCTTGAGGCGCGAGGTCAAGGCCTGGTGTCAGGCGCAGGGCTACGGCTTTTTCAACCTGCGCAGCCAGACGGGCCTGATGCGCAACCTGATTGTCCGTACCTCCTCGACAGGTGAAAAGATGGTCATCGTGGTCTTTCACGATCCCGACGAGAGTCGCATACATGCCCTCATGCAGCATATAGCCGACCGCTTCCCCGAGATCACTTCCCTGCTCTATATCGTCAACGACAAGTGCAACGACACCATCTTCGACCGGGAAGTGCATGTTTTCAGCGGACGCGACTACATGCTGGAAAAGATGGAGGACCTGCAGTTCAAGATCGGGCCCAAGTCTTTCTATCAGACCAATTCGTCCCAGGCCTGCCGCCTGTATGGCGTGGTCAGGGAACTTGCCGCCCTGAGCGGCAGCGAACTCGTCTATGATCTGTACACCGGCACCGGCACGATCGCCAATTTTCTGGCCCGCCAGGCCCGGCAGGTCATCGGAGTGGAATACGTGCCTGAGGCTATCGAGGATGCCAAGGTCAATGCCGCCCTGAACGGTCTGGACAATACCCTTTTCTTTGCCGGCGACGTCAAGGATATCGTCAATGAAGACTTCCTGGCCCGTTACGGGGTACCCGACGTGCTTGTCACCGACCCGCCGCGCGCCGGCATGCACGAGGATGTCGTCCGCACCATCCTCTCGGCCCGTCCCGGGCGGATAATCTACGTCAGCTGCAATCCGGCCACCCAGGCCCGCGACCTGAGCCTGCTCGACGCTTCCTACCGGGTGGGCGCTGTCCAGCCTGTCGATATGTTCCCTCACACCCAGCATGTTGAGAATGTGGTATGTTTAGATTTAAGACAATAATCTTCGTAGCACGATGAAACAACTATTTATAAACAACTAACAGTATGAAAATCAAAACATTGATTTTGTCAATAGCTATGACTGGATGCTTTTCCTGTCCGCTATGGGCATTGATCACTGACCCGGAGGATCATGTGATCTATGACTCGGGAATCCTTTGCGAGGCTTCGGACTTTGTCAAACCGGATTTTATGTCTGACAAAGGCTGGGAATTCGGCAACACCGGTACGACCCTCATGAACAACACTTCACAGATGGAGTATCTGGGAGCCTCGGCTGCCGACATCGAACTCAATGCCATCATGATGGGCTACAAGGACACGCTGGTCTTCACCTTCCCTGCCTGCGACTCCATCTACATCCAGTTCTGGGGTTCAGGCATGCGTGGTATCAAGATAATCAACGACCGTGACAACAGCTATGCCTGGATGAGCGTCAACGGTACACGCGACAAAGGTAAGGTCGGAGCCCGCTATAACAGCAAGGACTCCATCCGTGTGATGCTGGTTCCTACCAAACTGGAAGTCACCACACCGATGAAGGAAACCGAAAAGGTCTTCATCAACCGCATCAAGGTATATGCCGGCATTGAAGAAAGCGACGTGCCCCAGTTCGACGGCACCGTCGCCGGCTGGACCCTGCAGTATCATCCCAAGGCCAGCGGTACGGTCGATCTGGAATCGCCTGTCAGTGCGGTCGAGGGCTTCGAATCGGCCAAATATGACGTTTACGCATCCGATCTGGGTGTTGTCAGAGGCAAGCTGACGGCTTCCAAGGGCTTCTCGCTGGGATACGACGGTGCAGAATACCTGACCCGCATCCAGAGCCTGGCAGCCAACCAGAATGTGGATTTCACCAAGGACGACCAGCATAAGGATTACTTCCAGCTCAATGTGCCGACCACCGGCTTCCAGGATATGGAGCTGCTCTTCAACTTCAGTCTGCTCTCCTCGGCCGACTCGCTCGTCGTAGTGACCCGTGCCTCCAATCAGGGCGACTGGACCCTCGCCGGCAAATTCGGACTTCCGGAGAATCCCGGCGGCAAGGCATCGGTCCGTCTGCCCTTGGCGGGCATGGACAACGCTGCCACGACTCAGATCCGTTTCATGCCCGACAACGGCACCTACGGCAACAGCGGCGAACTGGTGCTTTCCGCCCTGCAGCTCAAGGGCTACGACGACTACTACCAGACCGATGAGGATGCCCTGAAGATTGCCTATATTAATAATGCCACCGACCGTATCCACATCCTGAGCCGCGCCCTGACAGCCGACTCTCTGGATACCAGGCTGCTGCCCGCCCTGCTGAAGAACGCCGGCTATGATGTCACGGTCTTCCACCAGCAGATGTGGCAGGATATTACCGCCGAGAACATCCTGGAGAAGATGTCGGGCTATGATCTGGTCATACTGAGCGACTTTGTCCCGGCCGGCTCGTCCATAGTCAAGGCCTGTCAGGCGCTGATAGGTCACCTGCCGCTGCTCAACCTCAGTGCCGGTGCCTATGCCGGTGACGCCTGGAATTGGAGTCAGGCTGCCGGCAACACGGTCCTTCAGCTGGCCTCCAACAGCCACTTTACGTTCCATCCCATCTTCGCAGGCGTGAAACTGACCGATTTCGTTACCGACAATCTGTTTGCCGATGCTCCTGAAGGTACACTGGCAACGGCCGGTTTCGGTGCTGCCCAGTACAGCGGGCAGGAGGGCTATCTGATCGCCACCCCCGCCGGTATGTCCGGCCTTGTCTCGATTCACGAACTGAACAGCGTGCCTGCCGCCAAATACATGCTCGTGGCACTGCCGGTGGCCGGACAGCCTTATCTGAGCGATGTTGCCCTGAAGATAGTCGACAACGCCATTGCCTATGTCAGTTCGCCCAATCTTTTTGTCGAGCCTCAGTTCACCATGATCTCCGGCGGCGCACAGGTCGAGAATATCGACGAACTGCAGGGGGCTCTGGTCTACGACTATGCGGCCCTGAACCTTAAGGAAGTCATCGTGGAGATGAAGCCCAGCACGGATGCCAACGGGGTTTATCACCTGCCTTCCGAAGGTCTGACCATAGATGCTTCGCTCAACAATCTGGTCTTCCGCGGTATCGGAGAGGGAGAGGTCGTCGTTGAAGGCCAGTTCCGCACGGCCGCTCCCATGAGACTCTCCAACCTGACATTTGAAAACCTGGTGCTGACCACTGACGCCGTCAGCAAGAGTGCCGTCCTGCTCCACGCCAACGACACCATAGCCCAGGCGCTCACTATCCGCGACTGCCGTATCGGTGACGGCCGTCCCGCTTCCCTGCAGCTGGTCGCAGTCCAAGCCACCGCTGTCCAGCTCAAGCAGTTGAACATCAGCAACAACTTCTTCGGCCAGCAGGCCAAGACCGCACTGTGCACGGTCGCTGACGGCCCCCTCTCCATGGAGAGCATCCTGGTCAGGGAAAACCGCTTCAAAGGCTCAGACCTGCAAGGCCTGATCTCCTTCGGCCAGACGGCATTCAGCGACGGACAGCTGGAGATCAAGGTCGACAACAATACCCTGTTCGCCTGCAGCGGCTCGGAAAACGATCTGATCCGTTTCGAGAAAGATCCGCAGATTCCTGTCACCGTCTCGGTCAACAACAACCTGATGTTCCGGAGCAGCACGCTCAACACGGGTGCCCCCTGTCACGGACTGCATTTCTATCAGCCCACGCAAGCGCTGAAAGTTCAGCTGCTGAACAATCTGGCAGTGGGTCTGGCCGAGAATGCGACGGTCCTCGGTGTCTGGCCCGATACCCTGACCGTAGAAACCTATGCCCTTGATCCTGTCCGCTTCGGCAGCGTCTTCCAGGGTGAAGACATGGAAATATCCAAGGCTTCTCCGCTTTATACGGCCGGTACGAACCATACCTACGTCGGCTCTGTCGACTGTTACACGGACCGCTCCCAGGCCGGTGTCCTGACCGTCCATAACGTGCCGGAGCTGAAGGTGGCCCTGCAGATTTCCCTGCCCGGTGACACCATTGAGCTGGCCACCTGCGACGAAGACAACGGAGTCTACCTGCTGGGCGCCGGCGGTCTGACCTATCCTCAGCACCACGGCTCCCTGCTCATCAGGGGTGCCAAAGATGAGCAGCCTGTCCTGTTCGGCCGCATATCCTCGAGCAACGGTGCCAAGCTGAGCAGCCTGATATTCGAAGGGCTGACCTGGAGGGACAGCGTCAGCTACACGGGCTACAACCTGGAGACATACTCTCCTTTCTATGTCAATGTCCGCGACTCGATCATGGAGACCTGGACCATCCGTAACTGCAACTTCTACGATCTGGACAACCAGGAGATCTTCCGTACCAATACGGGCTGCAACTTCGCAGTCATCAAGGAACTCCGCTTCGAGAACTGCTATTTCGACAACATGGGCGGTACCCGTCCCTGCGACGGTAAGTCCATGGGGGCCCACTTCATTCAGTTTGTCAACAATTCGGCTGTCAAATATGAGCTGGACAGCTTTGTCTTTGTCCACAATATCGTGTCCAACTTCCACGGCAGCCAGTTGTTCAACATTGCCCGTCAGGCTTCGACCTCGCTGGATTCGACCATCAGCATCAACATCTGCCACAACCTGTTCTACAAGCTGGGCGGTCACGCTGAGAAGAACCGCAACTTCTTGGAATTCAATAACAATGCCAACGGTTTTGATATCCATATCAACATCAACGACAACATCTTCTACCAGCGCTGGAGCGCCGACTATTATCCTGTCTCCAACCTGGCCCTGTTCATGCCCGCCAGAGGACAGCAAGCCTATGTCAACCTGCTGAACAACTACTTCGACGGCGAGTATTACGACGGCAGCGGCGAAGACCCCAATCCGGTGGCCCAGAAGAACAAGAGCCAGAACCTCTATGTCTCTTCCGGTGACGAGAAGATGGTGAACCGCGGCAACCCGCTCTTCTGGTTCGATCTGGAAATCGACGAGCTTTTCGAAGATGAAAGCACCTACTTCATCGGCAATGAGTCGCCGCTCTACACAGCCGGCACAGAAGGCGGCTATGTCGGTCCGAGAATCTGCTACGGCATTGTCGATGCCCTGCGTCCTGTTACGGCCGTTGACAGCCGAGCCGGCCTGCAGGCCTTTGTCCGCGACTCAAGGCTCGTCATCTCCACCTCCGATGCGGCTGTTGTGGAAATCTACAACATCTTCGGACAGAGAGTCCGTCAGTTCCGTGCCCAGGCCGGTGAACACAGCATTGATGGGCTGGCACCCGGTCAGCTCTATCTGGTCACCGACGGCAAGAACGCAGCCAAGGTACGCTTCTGAGCGTTCCCCTCATCAGATTACAGCAGTCCCCGGAAGTCTCAGTACTTTCGGGGACTGTTTTTTATATGCTTGCTGTCCGGAAACTCAGAGCAGCAGTCCGGCACCTCCGATTACCAGTGCCAGCAGCATTTTGACGGCTTTGACGATGAAGAAGGCTTTTTTGTCTTCGGCAAACAGAGGCAGGGAGGAATGTCCGTCCTGCACCATGGCGTTGGCCAGCAGAATGCTGAGGGGCAGGTGTCCGCCTAAAAACAGCCCGACAAAGAGCAGATGGGGCCCTGACTCGGGGATCAGTCCCACCGCGACGGCCAGCAGCAGGAGCACAAAGGGATTGCGGTCTATCCAGGCAATGGCATCCATGCGGTATTCCAGCAGGTGTATCAAAGTCAGGGCGGCCAAAGTCCACAGGAAAATCTTCAGGAAATGCTGCCGGATGACATGTTCCCATAGGTGATGTTCCAGAAAGTGCTCGCTGACGAGCAGCACGGTCAGCAGGACGGCCAGTGCCAGAAGGAGAAATATCCAGTTGAACCAGCGTTCCTCGAAGGGCAGATGAAGCGAGGCAGGAGCAGTCCTGTCCAGTCCCTCGGGCAAAGTCTGGCCATGCTCAAATCCGCCCAGGGCCAGGAAGATGATGAAGCCTGCCAGGCCGGCGGCCAGCAGAGCCCGGGCGAAACCCGGATGCCGGAGATTCTCGAGGCAGCGGCGCGGCACATCGCGCAGTGACAGGGGCAGGGCCTGCTCGTGTTCATGCAGGACCAGATGTTCGGGATGGACGGCCGAAGCAGAGATACGGGGAAAGAGCCGCCGGGCCGCATAGCCTGCCGGCAGAGAGACGGCCAGCAGGATGAGCAGGATGAGCAGCGTCTTGCCCGGCATCTGCACAAGCATGACAAAGGCTTCGTCTCCGATGTTGGTGATCATGGCCGCCAGCAAAGCCCCGAAGTGCAGTAGGCCGTGCGAGTACATCGACACCACGGCAAAGCCTCCGAAACAGCCGGGAATGAGCCCCAACAGAGCGGCTACGACCGTCTGCAGACGGGGTGAGCGCGAGAGGCCGCGGTGCCAGCGGCCGCCAGTCGAAGTGTTCAGTATCTCTATAAACAACATGATGACCAGCACAAAAGTGGTGATCATCAAGGTGTCTTTGAAAACCTCTGCAATGAGTCGGCTCATGGTCTTTGTCTGAGGGCTTCGTAAATCATGATGCCGGCAGCCACCGAGACGTTCAGCGAGGCGATATTGCCCAGGATGGGAATCTGAACCAGTTCGTCGCAAAGTCTCAGATGCTCAGGGGCGATGCCCGTGTCTTCCGCCCCCATGACGATGGCCGTCGGGCCGGTATAGTCAGCCTGGGTATACAGCTGGGCCGCTTTCTCAGTGGCAGCCACCAGATGGAAGCCGGAGTCTTTCAGATAGCGCAGGGCTTCGCGCAGGCTGTTCTCACGGCAGACCGGCAGGCTGTGCAGCGCTCCGGCCGAAGTCTTGACAGCATCGGCATTGACTGTGACGCTGTCCCTCATGGGCAGGACAACGGCATCCACCCCGGCACAGGCACAGGTACGGGCGATGGCACCGAAATTGCGTACGTCGGTCAGGCCGTCCAGCAGCACGACCAGAGCTTGCCGGCCCTGCTCATACCACAGGGGCACCAGCTGCTCGATCCGCTGGTAGGTAATCGGCGAAATAAAGGCAATCACCCCCTGATGGTTCTTGGTTGTGATATGGTTGAGCTTTTCCTGAGGCACACGCTGCACAGGGATATTGCTGCCCTTCAGCTGCTCGAAAAGTTCACGGGCCAGATTGCTTTCCAGATTCTTGCGTATCCAGATCTTATCGACGTCACGGCCGGCTGCGACAGCTTCCATGACGGCCCTGATGCCGAAAATCATCTCGTTTCCGCTGCCGGGTTGTTTCTTATTGTAATACATAGACTGTGGTTTATTCTCCGTAGATGAGTTCTCTGGCATTCTTCAGGGCAGCCTCGCCCAAGGCGGCTCCGCTCAGCATCAGGGCAATCTCGCTGATGCGCTCGCTCTCGCTGAGCAGCCGGGCCGAACTCAGGCTCTGCTCTTCCGTATCCGATTTCTCGACCTTGTAATGCCGGGCACCCTTGGCCGCTATCTGCGGCAGGTGGGTAATGCAGAGCACCTGCCGGTTGCGGGCGATTTCCTGCATGAGCAGGGCCATCTTATGGGCGATTTCACCCGAGACCCCCGTATCGATTTCGTCCAGCAGGAGCACCGAGCCCTGGCCGGTATCGGCAACCAGGGCTTTCAGACAGAGCATCAGACGCGAGATTTCACCGCCTGAGGCTATCTGGGCGATAGGCTGCACGGCTGCATTCTTGTTGGCCGAGAACAGGAAGGTCACCTTGTCGGCACCGCTGGCATCCATTTCTTTGGGTTGCTGCCCGACAAGAAAGCGGGCATGCGGCATTCCCAGCTGCTGGAGTTGGGTGACCATATACTGTTCGACGGATTCCCTGACCGAGGCGCGCTTGGCCGACAGGGCGGCAGCAGCCTTTTCAGCCTCCCGGCGGGCAGCCTCCATGGCTTCCCTGCCCTGCTGCAGCACCTGGTCGCCCGTGTCGATAAGCTGTAGCCGGGTTTCATAGTCCGCTTTCAATGCCAGGAGTTCCTCTTCGCTCCTGACATGATGGCGCTGTTGCAGGTCGAACAGCTGTCCGAGCCGCTCTTCCACCTGCTGCATACGGTGGGGATTCAGTTCGACGGAGGCATCCCAGCGTTCTATGTCGCGGCTCAGGTCTTTGATCTCGATGAGCGTCGCTTCCAGACGCTGGCCGGCCTCCCCGGCAGCAGGAAAAACCTCCGCGAGATGCCGGGCTGTCTGGGAGGCCGATTTCAGGCGGACACAAAGACCGTCGTCTTCTCCGTCGAAATAGTCTTTGAGGCGGGCCAGTCCGCTTTTGATTTCTTCGGTATGGCTGAGCACATCCAGCTCCTGTTCCAGCCCGGCCTGCTCACCAGCCTGGAGTCTGGCCTGGTCCAGCTGCCTGAACTGAAAGCTGAGGTAGTCTCTTTCTTCCTGCCCTTTCCTCAATTCCTCGGCCAGACGGTCGACTTCCATGGCCTTGGAGCGATAGTCTTCCCAGGCCAGGCGGTAAGCCTCCTTTTCGGGAGCCGTCCCGGCCACGGTGTCAAGCAGATCCAGCTGGAAAGACTCCTTGCCCAGCAGCAGGTTCTCGTGTTGGGAATGAATGTCCACCAGACGGTTGCCCAGTTCCCTGAGCTGGCTCAGGGTGACAGGGGAATCATTGACAAAGGCGCGGCTCTTGCCGTTGGCGTACAGTTCCCGGCGGATGACGCAGGACAGAGGATCGTACAGGAGATCCTGCTCCGTGAAAAAGGCTTCCAGGGAACTGATTTCCGTGAATTCCGCTTCGATGAGACAGCGTTCTCGTCCTTCCTTGATCATTTTCAGGTCGGCACGCTGTCCAAGTACCAGTCCGACGGCCTCGAGGAGCACCGATTTTCCGGCGCCGGTCTCGCCCGTAATGACAGAAAAGCCCGGCGCAAAGTCCAGGTCTATCCCCTCTATGAGGACGTAGTTTTCAATGTGCAGTCTGTGTAACATGGTGTATGGTTAAGGTCTTTCCCTGATGGCTTCCAGGCGATTGCCCTGACCGGGCCACAGATAGTTCAGCAACTCGTACACCTGCTGCTTTTCCGCATCCGGGGCCAGGGAATAGAGCTGTATCCACTCGTCGATCTTGGTATCGGACAGATTGCCCAGCAGAGGACTGCGAGGCTTGTCGTTCCTGACAGGTCTCAGAGAGGCAAACAGTCCGGTGATGTTCTTGCGTGCCTCATCGGGCGTTTCGGTCATCAGGTCCAGGCCCTGCCGGTGATATTGATAGTTGAACATGCGCAAGTCCTTCTGCCGCTCGTCGTTGAGGGCGCTGATCCATCCCCAGCAGTTTTTGTCGTCGTCGCGGGCCCGCCAGTTGTCACCCAGGGTGCCCTGAGCCTGGCTGACGATGTTCTGAGCCTCCTGGAAGAAGGGATCGCCGCCCAAGGGAGCGAAGGAGTCGAAATCCATACCCAGGATGAGATAGCTCCAGAAAGCCAGCATGGCCACCAGGTTGTCGTCGATGCCATTGGGATTGTAGTCCAGCCTCTTGCCCTCCTGATAGTCGAATTCGGCGACCTGGCGGACATTGAGCATGGGCGACATGTAGGAAGCGTTATAGACCGGCCTTCTCGAGGTGATCTGTATTTCGGCCGTATGGTGGCTGTCATCCCTTTTCTGGAAAATAAAGACAAAGCTGCAGTCGATCCTTTCGTTGCGGGCAAAGGGAATCTGCGTCCACAGCCGGCTGTTCAGGAACTCGGTCACCGCCGTCCGGAAACTTTCATAGACAGCCTTGTCCGTGCCGCCGATCTGGTCGGTGTTGATCTGCACGCGGGCATTGAGCTCCTGAGCCCTGAGCGAGGATGCGCTCAAGAAGAGAAGCAGGATCGTCCCCCAGAAACCTGTTTTTTCGGGCATGCTCATCGTAGACTTACTTTGCCAGCAGCCCGCCGAGGTAGCCGACGATGTCTTCTGCCACCTCCGCCTTGCTCTTGAGCGGATAGGATTTAGCCTCCTGACGGGAAATAAGGGTTACTTTGTTGGTGTCGGTACGGAAGCCGGCCCCGGGATCGCGCAGGGAATTCAGCACAATGAAATCCAGATGCTTTTTTTCCAGCTTGGCGCGGGCATTGTCCGTTTCGTGGTCGGTTTCGAGGGCGAATCCCCCCAGGACCTGATCCGGACGCTTGACAGCCCCCAGGGCTGCCGCGATGTCGGCGGTAGGCTCCAGAGCGAGGGTCATGGCCCCCTTCTCACGCTTTATTTTCCCCTCGGCAACGGTGGCAGGCCGGAAATCGGCTACGGCAGCGCAGAGAATGGCCGCCTGGCAAGCCGGGAAAAGCCGGAGACAGGCGTCGTGCATCTCGCGGGCCGACTCCACGTCTGTACGGCGGATGTTCCCTGCAGGAGTGGCCAGCGATACCGGCCCGCTGACCAGTTCCACCACGGCTCCGCGGGCAGCACAGGCCGCCGCCAGCGCATAGGCCATCTTGCCCGAGGAATAATTGCCGATAAAGCGCACCGGATCTATCTTCTCATAGGTCGGACCAGCCGTGATCAGTACGGTTTTACCGCTCAGAGCGGCATTTTGCCGAAAGAAACTCTCCAGGCAGGCCACGATGGCATCGGGCTCTTCCATGCGTCCCTTGCCTTCCAGTCCGCTGGCCAGCTGGCCGCTGGCCGGCTCGATGATATGGTTGCCGTAGGAGGCCAGCAGCTGCAGATTGCGCTGGGTGGAAGGATGGCGGTACATGTCCAGATCCATGGCCGGGGCGACGAATACAGGGCATTTCATCGACAGATAGGTGGTCACGAGCATATTGTCGGCAATGCCGCCGGCCATCTTGCCGATGGTCGATGCCGTAGCGGGAGCCACCAGCATGGCGTCGGCCCAGAGACCGAGATCGACATGGCTGTGCCACTCGCCGCTGTTGGCCGTGAAAAACTCGCTGACGACCGGATGTCCGCTCAGGGGAGAGAGCGTGACAGGGGTGATGAACTCTTTGGCGGCAGGGGTCATGACCACCTGCACATCCGCCCCTTTCTTCTTGAGCGCCCGGAGCAGGTAGGCTGCCTTGTAGGCGGCGATGCTGCCGGTGATGCCCAGCACTATTTTCTTTCCTTCAAGCATGGTCAAAACAGGGTTTGTTGCGAACGAAGCCGGATATTGGTCAGTACTTTCTTGGTGTTGAGTGAAAAGTCACCGTTCATCATCCAGCCATAGTAGCCGGTGTCTTTTTTCAGGACCTCCTCGACGGGAACATCCTTGTATTTGCCGAAGTTGAACACCTCCACCCCATCGGCATTATAGACGATCTTGCCGGCAAAATCCACGTTACGGCTCTGGCGGGAGAACTCGGCGAGTTTGGCCACGTCGTTTTCCAGCTCGTCGGGATAGCGGTCCAGCTGGGCCTTGAGCACCTCGTAGGTCGCTTTGGTGTCGGCCTCTGCCCCATGGGCGCCGACCAGATCCTTGCCACAGTAGAATTTGTAGGCCGCCGTCAGGGTGCGCTGCTCCATGCGATGGAAAATCACCTGCACATCGACCATCTTGCGCTGGCTCAGATCGATGTCGATATCGTGGCGCAGGAATTCCTCGGCCAGCAGCGGAATGTCGAAGCGATTGGAATTGAAGCCGGCCAGGTCGCAGCCTTTGATGTCGTTGGCAATCAGCCGGCCTATCTCGCGAAAGGTAGGACAGTCCTTGACATCCTCGTCGGTGATATGATGCACCTCGCTCGCTTCCCGGGGAATGTGGATGCCCGGGTTCACCCGGTAGGTGCGGCTTTCTTCATGACCGTCGGGAAAGACCTTGAGGTATGAGATCTCCACGATGCGGTCCGAGACGATATTGACACCGGTGGTCTCCAGATCGAAGAACACAAGAGGATTTTTCAGATTCAGTTTCATGATCGGGTTCAGGCTTTAATCATCATCGGCATGAGCAGCATGAGCAGGTCTTCATTCTCGTCGTTTTCGGAAGGCATGATCAGACCGGCATGGGCAGGGTCTGCCAGCTTGATGACGACATCCTGGGTGACGATGTTCGACATGATGTCGATCAGGAACTGGGCCTTGAAGCCTATGAGCAGCGCTGCATCACCGTACTGGCAGGAGACCGCTTCCTGGGCCGAGGTGGAGAAATCCGAGTTCTGGGCCGAGATGGTCATCTGATTGTCGCGGATGTCCAGCCGGACCAGTCCGTTGGACTGATCCGAGCAGATGGAGACTCGTTTCAGGGCATTGAGTATGGACAGGCGGTCAACCCAGATCGTATAGGGGTTGTTCTGCGGGATCACTGCCTGGTAGTTCGGGAAACGGCCTTCGATGAGCAGCGTGGAGATCTTGTAGTCGCCCAGCTGTATGATGGCGCGGTTCTCGTCGAAGATGAAGTGGGCATCGCCCTCTTCGCGGCCCAGGATACTTTTCAGGACATTGATCGGTTTCTTGCGCAGTATCAGCATGTAATGGCTGTCTGGCTCCATGTTGTCGCCGTGGAAGGCCGTGTTGGTCAGACGGACCAGCTTGTGGGCGTCGGAGGCGACAAAGGTGAGGTCCTTGCCGGTGATATCCAGCACGACACCGTTCATGACGGGCCGCAACTCGTCATCGGCCGAGGCGAAGACCGTCGAAGAAATACCCTTGAGCAGGGCGGCCGGGCTGATGCTCAGGCTGCCGGTCGGCTTGTCCATGGGTTTCATGGTGGGATATTCGTCACCAGGCAGGGCCACGAAGTTGAATGAGCCGTTCTGATAGTCTATGCGCACGGCCATGCTCTGTTCGTTGACCTCGATGGTGACCGGCTGCTCGGAGATTTCCTTAAAGGCGTCCAGCATGTTCTTGGCAGAGATGGCGAAGACTCCCGACTTGTCGGATTCGATCAGGTCCATGGTGGTCACCATGGTGGTCTCTGCATCGGAAGCGGTGACGGTCAGGCGATTGTCCTGGATGTCGAACAGAAAATTGTCCAGCACGGGCAGGGCGTTCTTGGGGCTCAGCACTTTGCTGATGGCCTGCAGGCGGCTGGAAAGAGCGGAACTTGAGGCAATGAATTTCATAGGAAAAGTAGTTTATATTGTTGTTATTGTTCTTCTTTTTTGCACGTAGTGCAAAGATAATACATGCCAGGCGTAAAAACAAGCACTTCCGCGAGCTAAATACGCCTCAGGCGTCCTCCCCCAGGATGATGACTTCGGGATGCAGCCTCACGGCGAAACTCTCCTGCACGTCGTGGATAATCTCCCGGGCCAGGTCGAGTATCTCCTGCCCCGCAGCCTGTCCGTAGTTGACCAGGACCAGCGGCTGTGCGGGCCATACCCCCGCATCTCCCTGACGGCGGCCTTTCCAGCCGCAGCGGTCGATGAGCCAGGCAGCGGACAGTTTGTAGCGGCCGTCGGGCAGTTCCCAGGCCGGCAGCCCTTCGTAGAGTGTTTTCAGGCGTAGATACAGCTCCCTGTCCACCTCTGGATTCATGAAAAAACTGCCGGCATTGCCCACCTTGTCCGTTCGGGGCAGTTTTTCGTCCCGGATGGCCAGGATGGTCTGCCGCAGGAGCTGCAGGTTGTTCCTGAGGATCTGAGGCTCACTGCCCTGCTGTAGCCCTCCCTGCTCTTCCACGCGGGCCGACACGGCCCCGTAGTCGAGTCTGAACTCAGGCTTTTTGCTCAGACGGAAGCAGACATGCGTGACAATGTAGCGCTCTTTCCACTCGTCCTTGAAGCGGCTGTGCCGGTAGGCAAAACCGCAGTCCACGGCCGGCAGTGTCTTCAGGCCGAGAGTCTCTCTGTCAAGCACTTCCACGGCCGTGATAAGATCCTTGGCTTCCACTCCGTAGGCCCCGATGTTCTGCACGGGGGTGGCCCCCACTTCGCCCGGAATACCCGACAGATTCTGCATGCCGCCCCAGCCCTGGGCCACACACCAGGCCACCAGAGCGTCCCAGGAATGGCCGGCCCCGACCCGGAGCAGCACCTCCCGGTCGTTTTCTTCCAGCACGCTCCTGTCCTGGAGGCAGGAATGTAGCAGAATGCCGGGATAATCACTGACAAAGAGCAGGTTGTTGCCGCCTCCGACCGGCATCATCGGCAGACCGAAACCGGCCGCGTCGCGCAGTACGGCGCAGAGCTCCCCGACACTGTCGTAGTCCACCCAGTAACGGGCCAGGGCATCGACATGGAAACTGTGCCGCTCCCTGAGGGGGGAAAAAGCTTGGATATTCATCGCTTGATAATCTGAGTGCGAAGATACGAATAATCTTACTATATTTGCCAATTGAAAAACATACGCCGATGCTTTCCGTCTGCATTCCCGTCTATGACCAGCCGGTAGCGCCCCTGCTCGGGACGCTGCTCGAAGAGCTCCTGCCCCTTGGGCAGCCTTTCGAGATCCTGCTTGCCGACGACGGCTCGCCTGAGGTCATACAGCAGAGGAATGCGGCGGAGAGCCCCGCCGACGGACACATACGCTGGCTGCAGCCGGGCCGGAAAATGGGCAGGGCCGCCCTGCGCAACTATCTGGGCCGGGCGGCCGGCTACGACTGGATTCTCTTTATGGACTGCGATGTTCTTATTGAAAATCAGTCATATATTGCCAATTACTTAAAGCATTTCCACGAGGCTGACGTACTGGTCGGCGGCTGCCGCTACCAGGCGGAACGGCCCGCTCCCGACAGACTGCTCCGCTGGACCTACGGCCGCCAGCGGGAAGTCAGGCCGGCCAGCCAGCGCAACAGGCAGCCCTACGCCTGTTTTTCCTCCTTCAATTGCTGCATCAGAAAAACGACCTTCGAAGGCTGTCCCTTTGACGAGAACTTCCACGGTTACGGACACGAGGACACCCTGCTCGGCCTGCAGCTGCAGCGCCAGGGAGCCCGGGTGCTGCATATCGACAATCCACTGACACATATCGGCCTGACGGCCAACAGACGCTATCTGTCCCAGAGCCTGGCCGCCGTGGAGAAGTTCCTCCGCCTGCCCGTCTTCCGGGAAACGGACATTCTCTCCTCGGTCAAGATACTGCGCTGGTACAGGCGTTGCAGCCGCTGGGGGCTCAGGCCGCTGTTGTCGGCCGTATGGAGCAATGCGCATGGGCGCATGGCAAAGAATCTTTGCGGTCCCCGTCCCGGGATGGCCGTATTCGACCTCTACCGCCTGAGCCACCTCGCCTATCTGGATTCGGTGCAGCCGGGAGAGTCCCGCCAGGATGCAGCCGGGCCGCTGCTGTCGGTCATCATCCCCTACTACAACCGTGAACACAGCCTGCAGGCCTGTCTGGACAGCGTGGCCGACCAGAGTGTCAGCTCCCTGGAGCTGATACTGGTCGACAATGCCTCTACGGACGGCAGCGCGGCCCTCTGCCGGCAGTTCCGTCAGGACTGTCAGTCGGAGCGCTTCCGTGTCGTGCTGCTCAGCGAGCCGCACAGGGGGGCCTGCCAGGCCCGCAATACCGGCCTTCGCGCCGCCCGGGGCGACTATGTGCTCTTTTTCGATTCGGACGATGTCATGCGGCAGGACTACCTGCAGCGGCTCGAATCCGTCCTGAGCCGGCCGGGGGCTCCCGAACTGATTGCCTGCCGCTGCCGCACCGACCGCGGACAGCTGCTGCCCAAGCACAGGCGTCTGGACCCGGCCCAGCAGCTGATCGACCCGGTGGTGATGACCCATAATGTCTGTCTGAGCCGCGCTCTGCTGGATCGCTGCGGCCCGTGGGACGAAGCCCTGGAGCGTTGGCAAGACCTGGAATTCGGTTTCCGCCTGCTGCGGCACGCCCGTTCACTTGTCTGGATCAACAAGGCCCTCTACACGGTCAATACCTCGGCCGATGCCATATCGGCACCCGGCTGGGAAGCCGACAGGGAGAAACTGCTCAGCAGCCTGGACGCCCTCTGGCAGGACATCGACGACATGCCGGAATCCGAACGCCTGTACCCCAGGACCGCCTGGTGCTTCAAACTGGTCTCCCTGGCCGCCCGGATGTGGCGTGAGGGAGCCCGCGGACAGGCCGACCGTCTCTACGGGCAAGCCCTGGCCGCCCTGCCCGGTTCACAGATAAAATACCGCCCCTTGCTGGCGTGCCATTACGGCTATACCAAAAGGGGCGGCAGAGGATTCTGGCGGATAGCGGCGTTACTGCCGGGCTTTTGTCGCTAAACCCTACATTTCCTTTTCGACATATCTGGCAGAGAGGGGATCCCAGTCGCCGAAGACATTCCTGAGCGTGTATTCCTTGGCCTGCTTGTCGGTGAGCTGGTGGCTCCAGGCGACACGTCCCTTGGTGTCGGCACCGGGACCGAAATTCTTGTATTCGCTGTATCGGGCAGTCCTTTCCTTGTCTTTGTTTCCCCAGTTGTTCCAACCGGCCGGCACAATGAAATCCCCCAGCTCACAATACATGAAAAGGGTCATGCCGTAGGCTCGCCAAGGTCTGCCAAGGTGCATCTTGGTCACATTCTCGTTGGCCGTCACCCGGCAGTGGCTCAGGATGTAGCCGTATTTGACATTCTCCGGCGTCGAGGCAGCCGTGATGTAGGAATTGCGCTTGCAGTGCAGGTGGCAGGCCTCGAACCAGGCGGTCGAAGGGCCGAAGATATAGTCGGTGGTACCTTCGATGTAACAGTTGTCGAAATAGATGCGGGCAGCCTCACGGCCCGTGTAGATGGTGTCCTGGTTGCCGATGATACGGCAGTTGAAGAAAGTCACCCGGTCGCCTTCGACATGCAGGGCCACGGCCTGTCCCATCTGAGGCGCATTGTTCTCGATGGTCAGGTTCTGGAAGGTGATGTCATTGCCCTGTACCAGCACCGTATAGGTGCGGAAAGTGCCCATCTTGTTGATATTGGCATGGTCGTCCCACATGATGACCGTATTCTCCAGGTCTTCGCCGATAAAGGCCACGTTGGTGATCCAGGTGGGGATGATCAGCTTTTCCTTGTATATGCCTTTCTTGATGAACACGGTAGTCCTTTCTCCGGGACGGAAAGCCTGGATGCTTTCGACGGCATCCTGGATGTTGCGGAAATCACCCGTGCCGTCGCGGGCGACGACGATGGTGTATTTTTTTTCTGCTGCCGGAGCCTGGGCCTGGTTCTGCGGCCGGGAAGGTCCGGCGTTCTGCCCGGAATTCTGGGCACTGGCGACGCTCATCATCATCAGAGCGCCGAGGAGGAACATCATTTTTTTCATAGCCTATCTGATAAATAAGAGTTCTCTGTACTTGGGCAAGGGCCAGAGCTCGTTGTCGACCATCAGCTCCAGCTTGTCTATCTTGCTGCGGATCTTGGAAAAATACGGTTCGACCGTGTCGTGATAGGCAATGGCCTTCTCACGCTCGGAACAGATGCGGTTGGCCACCTTGCGGGCCTCGACCATGGCATCGGTAAAGGTCTGGATATCGTCCATGTACAATTCTATCTTCTTGATCTTCTCCGACTTGACCTCGGACAGTCGCCGATAGTCCTCCTCGCTGTAGAGCGTCTTCAGCTTGTAAAGATTGTCCAGCAGGGCCGACTGATATCGGGTGGCGACCGGAATGATATGGTTCAGCGCCAGGTCGCCCAGCACCCGGGCTTCAATCTGTATCTTCTTGGTGTAGGTCTCCCACTTGACCTCGTTGCGGGCATGGAGCTCCTTCTCGTTCAGCACCCCTGTCTTCTTGAACAGTTCAATGGACGAAGGCTGCAGATAGGCGTCGTAGAGCAGCGGAATGCTCCTCTCGCAGTCCAGTCCCCGGAGGGCGGCCTCCTGCTTCCATTCTTCGCTGTAGCCGTTGCCGTCGAAACAGACCGGCTTTGAGGTGCTGATGTACTCGCGCAGGATGGAATAGACCGCCTTGATCTTGTCCTCGCCGGCTTCAAGACGCTGACGCAGCGCCGCGTTGAAGTCGCTCAGCTGCCCGGCGACGGCTGTATTGAGGACGATCATCGAGCAGGCGCAGTTGGCCGAAGAACCCACCGCCCTGAATTCGAAACGGTTGCCCGTAAAGGCGAAGGGCGAAGTACGGTTGCGGTCGGTGTTGTCGACCATCAGCTCGGGAATCAGTCCGATATTGAGGTTCAGGCGGGACTTGTCGGCCAGATTGATGGAATCCGAAGACTCTATCTCCCTGAGGATGCGGGTAAGCTGGTTGCCCAGGAAGACGGAGATAATGGCCGGAGGCGCTTCGTTCGCCCCCAGACGATAGGCATTGCCGGCACTGCCCACAGAGGCCTTGAGCAGCGCATTGTGCCGATAGACAGCCATCAGCGTGTTGACCAGGAAAGCGACGAAGACCAGGTTGTCGTGGGCCGTCTTGCCCGGCGAGAAGAGATTGACTCCCCGGTCGGTCGAAAGCGACCAGTTGCAGTGCTTGCCCGAGCCGTTGATGCCGGCGAAGGGCTTTTCATGCAGCAGCACGCGGAAATGATGCCTGGGGGCCACTTTGCGCATCAGGTCCATCAATATCAGGTTGTGATCGACCGCCAGGTTGGTCTCCTCGTAGATGGGCGCAAACTCAAACTGGTTGGGAGCGACCTCGTTGTGCCTTGTCTTGAGGGGGACCCCCAGACGGTAGGCCTCGGTCTCCAGGTCTTTCATGAACTCCACCACCCTTTTGGGGATGGAGCCGAAATAATGGTCTTCCAGCTGCTGGTTCTTGGCCGACTCGTGGCCCATGATGGTACGGCCGCACATCATCAGGTCGGGACGGGCCGAGAACAGGGCCTCATCGACCAGGAAGTACTCCTGCTCCCAGCCCAGGTTGGAATTCACCCGGCCGGCCGGCACATCGAGCAGGCCGCAGGTGTCCAGGGCCGCCGCCGAGACAGCCGAGAGGGCCCTGAGCAGCGGAGTCTTGTAGTCGAGCGCCTCGCCCGTATAGGAGATGAAGATGGTCGGAATACAAAGCGTGTCATCGACGATGAAGGCCGGTGACGAAGGGTCCCAGGCACTGTAGCCGCGGGCCTCGAAAGTGTTGCGGATGCCTCCGTTGGGGAAGCTCGACGCATCGGGCTCCTGCTGGACGAGCAGCTTGCCGTTGAACTGTTCGATGACATGGCCGGGATCGGCATGCTGGATGAAGGCGTCATGTTTCTCGGCCGTACCGTCGTTCAGGGGATGGAACCAGTGAGTGTAATGCGTCACTCCCTTTTTCATGGCCCATTTTTTCATGGCTCTGGCCACCTGCTCGGCAATGTCGGGACTGATGGGGCCGCCCTGCCCGACAGACTGGCGCAGCTTGCGGAAGACCCCGGGCGTAAGGTAGCGGCGCATGGTGGACATATTGAATACGTTTTCTCCATAGTAGTCGGAGACCTTGCGCCCGTGCACCCGGGCCGGGACGACCTGATGGTCGAAGGCTTCCTTAACCAGATGAAATCTAAGATTGGCCATAATGAAAAAAAATGATCGTTTGTGTCGGGGAAGTGCCGGACAAGACACCGGCAAATCAATCTGCAAATGTATAATATACGCTCAAAAGCGGCAAGGCCCGCCCGGGAATATTTTTATTCTCCGTGCTCCGGGAAATATTTCCTTGCAGACATTTTGTAACTAATCAGAATAAAAGTATATTTGTAGGCTCATAACAAAGCAAGTATTATCAGTCAACATACAATTATCAACGTACTAATCAGATTTGCACTATGAGAATCAGCAAGTATTCTTTCGGTACCGGTGACCGTTTCGCCCATCAGGGCGAGGCCCAGCTGAGTGCCCTGATCAAGGCCCGCAAAGAGCTGGGCATCGATTTCACTCCCGTCTGGAACAAGTCCAACCGCGAGCACAACATCGTCCATTCCGAGCCGATCGATACCCGCCGCGAAGCCGATGCCGCCGTCAAGGCCCTGGGTTATACCGGCCCCTACTTCGTCGATGCCGACCATATCAACATGAACAATGTCGACCGTTTCATCGACTGTTCCGACTTCTTCACCATCGACGTGGCCGACTACATCGGCAAGGCAGCTCCCGCCGACGACATCGATGCCTTTGTCAGGCGCAATGCCAAATATGTGGGCAAGCTGACCATTCCCGGCATCGCCGAGCCTTTCGAAATCACCGAGAAACTGCTGCGTGACAATGCCGCGAAGTTCCTCTTCGCCGCTCAGGAAGCCGGCCGCATCTACCGTCATATCGCCGAGGTGAAGGGCGCCGACAATTTCGTTCCCGAAGTCTCCATGGACGAAGTCGACGAGGCCCAGACGCCCATCGAGATGTTTCTGATTCTGAGTGCCCTGGCCGGTGAGAAAGTGCCCGCCCAGACCATCGCTCCCAAATTCACCGGACGTTTCAACAAGGGCGTGGACTATGTCGGCGACGTCGCCCAGTTCACCAAGGAATTCGAACAGGACCTGCTGGTCATCGATTTCGCCGTCAAGGAATTCGGCCTGCCCGACAACCTGAAGCTGAGCATCCACTCTGGCAGTGACAAGTTCACCATCTATCCCATCATGGGCGAGCTCATCCGCAAGTATGACAAGGGCATTCATGTCAAGACCGCCGGTACTTCCTGGCTCGAAGAACTCATCGGTCTGGCCATGGCCGACGACGCCCAGGCCCTGAAGATGGCCAAGGCAGTCTATAAAGGTGCCTACGGCCGTTTCGACGAGCTCTGCGCCCCCTATGCCACGGTCATCGACATCGACCGTTCCAAGTTGCCGACCATCGAGGAAGTCGAGTCCTGGAGCGGCAAGAAATTTGCCGACACCCTGCGTCACATTCCCGGCAACAAGGACTACAACCCCAACTTCCGTCAGCTGATCCACGTCGGCTACAAGGTGGCCGCCGAACTGGGCAAGGACTACACCGACGCGCTCAAGCGCAACAAGGCCGTCTGCGCCGAACAGGTCATCAGCAACATCTACGAGCGCCATATCCTGAGAATGTTCAAAAAATAATTATTAACCCCCGCCTGGGCTCCCCACGGAGTTCAGGCTTTTTTCAATCAGCATTATGAACAAGTATTCGTTTGAAGACCTGAAAGGTAAAGTATGTGTCATGACCGGCGGTGCCGGCGTCATCGGTGCCACCCTGGCCCGCGGCCTGGCTTCTGCCGGCGTGAAGACCGCCATTGTCGATATCAACGAGGAAGCAGCCGTCAAGCTGGCCGCCGAGATCGAGAAGGAATATGGTGTCAAGACTATCGGTGTCGTGGCCAACGTCCTGGACAAAGATTCCCTGGAAGCTGCCAAGGCCAAAGTCAATAAGGAACTGGGCAAGATCGAGATCCTCATCAACGGTGCCGGCGGCAACTCTCCCAAGGCCACCACGGGTGTCGAGCAGATGGAGGAAGCCGACAAGAAGAACCTGGACGCCACGTTCTACGGCCTGTCCATGGACGGATTCCAGAGGGTCTATGACCTGAACTTCAAGGGCACCCTGCTGCCTACCATGGTCTTCACGGGTGACATGCTGGAAGCCGGCAAGGGCGCCATCATGAACATCTCCTCGATGAACTCCTACCGTCCGCTGACCAAGATTCCCGCCTATTCGGCCGCCAAGGCTTCCATCAACAACCTGACCGAATGGCTGGCCGTGCACTTTGCCAAGATCGGCATCCGCGTCAACGCCATCGCTCCGGGCTTCTTCCTGACCAACCAGAACCGCTTCCTGCTCATGAAGGAAGACGGCACGCCCACCCCTCGTACGGAGAAGATCCTGAACAACACCCCCATGGGCAAGTTCGGAGAGCCCGAAGACCTGATCGGTGCCACCCTGTACCTGCTGAGCGACATCTCCTCGTTCGTCACCGGCATCGTCATTCCCATCGACGGCGGTTTCAGCGCATACAGCGGTGTATAGTCTCCTTTAATGTATTGTTGCAATGTTATATTACAGCAGAGGTTCCAAAACCGACAACATCACGCCCGATGAAGTCCGGGCGATACTGAAAGAGGTTTTCGACAAAATGGGTAAGAAAAATCGGGTGCTGGCTCTGCCCCCCGATTTTACCCGTTTCAATTCGTATGCCGGCCCCATCACCGAAATGGTCTATGACTATTACGGCGATACGCTGACCGACGTCATGCCAGCCCTGGGCACCCACTCCCCCATGACCGAGGAGCAGATCAAGACCATGTTCGGCCATGTGCCCATGGACAAGTTCCGGGTGCACGACTGGCGCAACGACGTGGTGACCGTGGGCGAAGTACCGGCCGAATATGTCAATAAGGTGTCTGAAGGCCGTTTGAGCTATACCTGGCCCGCCCAGGTCAACAAGCTGCTGCTCGACCCCTCTTTCGACCTGATCCTGTCCATCGGCCAGGTGGTTCCCCACGAAGTCATCGGCATGGCCAACTACACGAAGAACATCTTCGTCGGCGTAGGCGGCAGCGAGGGCATCAACAAGAGCCACTTCATCGGCGCCACCTATGGCATGGAGCGTATCATGGGCCGTGCCAAATCGCCTGTGCGCGACGTGATGGAATATGCCAAGACGCATTTCATCAAGGACCTGCCCATCGTCTTTGTCCAGACCGTTCTGGCCAAGAACTACGAAACGGGCAAGATGGAACTCAAGGGCATCTTCATCGGCGATGATTTCGAATGCTTCCAGAAAGCGGCCGACCTGTCGCTCGAGACCAATTTCATCATGGTCGACCACGAAATCAGGAAATGTCTGGTCTATCTCGACCCGGAAGAGTTCAAGAGCACCTGGCTGGGCAACAAGAGCGTCTATCGCACCCGCATGGCCCTGGCCGACGGCGCCGAACTCGTCGTGCTGGCCCCGGCCCTGAAGGAATTCGGCGAGGACAAGACCATCGACGGCCTGATCCGCAAATACGGCTACAAGGGTACGCCACACACGCTCAAGTGCACCAACGAGAACCAGGACCTGCAGGACAACCTGGGCGCATCGGCCCACCTAATTCACGGTTCGTCCGAAGGCCGCTTCACGATCACTTACTGCCCGGGGCCCGACATGAGCCGCGAGGAGATCGAAAGCGTCGGCTTCAACTACGGTGACCTGGATGCCGTGATGGCCCATTACGATGTAGCTCACCTGAAAGACGGATGGAACACCATGCCCGACGGAGAGGAAATCTACTATATCTCCAATCCGGCCCTGGGTCTGTGGGCCTATCCCGACCGTTTCAAAGACTGAAGATGAAGATTGTCTGTGACAACAAGATCCCTTTCCTGAAGGGCACCCTCGAGCCTTATGCCGAAGTGCTCTATCTGCCCGGTGCCCAGACCACGCCCGAGGTCGTGCGTGATGCCGACGCCATCATCACCCGCACCCGCACCATCTGCAACGAACACTTGCTCAAGGGCTCGAAGGTCAAGGTGATCGCCACGGCCACCATCGGCTACGACCATATCGACACACACTGGTGTGAAAGCAACGGCATAGTCTGGAAGAACTCTCCGGGCTGCAATTCCTGGTCGGTCAAACAGTACATCGCCTCCGTGCTGGTCTGTCTGGCCGAGCGCCACGGCTTCCGTTTCGAGGACATGACCCTGGGGGTCGTGGGCGTGGGCAATGTCGGCAGTAAAGTCGCCGAGGTCGCCTCGCTCATGGGCTTCAAGGTCCTGCTCAACGACCCGCCCAGGGCCCGCCGGGAAGGTTCCGAGGGCTTTGTGTCGCTCGACAAGCTGCTCGCCGGGAGCGATATCGTGACGGTACATGTGCCCCTGACGGCCGAAGGCGAGGATGCCACCTGGCACCTGTTCGACAACAGGCGCCTGAACGGGCTGCGTCCCGACCAGATACTGATCAACAGCTCCCGGGGCGAAGTGGTCGACAACCGGGCCCTCAAGCAGGTATTGAAAGCCGGCTCCCTGAAGGCCGCCGTGCTCGATGTCTGGGAAGGCGAGCCCAAGCTCGACCCCGAACTGGTGGAGCTGCTGGAGATCACCACCCCGCACATCGCCGGCTATTCGGCCGACGGCAAGGCCAACGGCACGACCATGAGCGTGCGCACCGTGGCCCGCTATCTGGGCCTGCCCCTGACCGACTGGACGGCCTCGGGCGTGCCTGCGCCGGCCCAGCCGCTGGAATTCAGCCTTGACGCCGAGGGTAAGACCGACCAGCAGGTTATCAGCGAGGCCATCCTCTACACCTACGACGTCCGCACTGACAGCCGTCGGCTGCGGGAATGCCTGGAAGGTTTCGAGCAGCAGCGCGGCGACTATCCCGTCCGCCGGGAGTTCACCGCCTTCACGCTTCATCTCTCTCATGCCCGCGCCGGCCTGGCCGGACGACTGGCAAAAATAGGATTCAAAATCATTCAATAACAATTTAAACCATTCATTATGAAAGCAGTATCTGATATCGGACTGGTCGGTTTGGCCGTCATGGGTGAAAACCTGGTACTCAACATGGAGAGCAAGGGCTTTCACGTCAGTGTGTTCAACCGTACCGTCGAGAAGGTCGACAAATTCATCAACGGCCGCGGTGCCGGCAAGAATTTCTACGGAGCCCATTCCCTGGAAGAACTGGTAGCCTCCCTGAAGTCTCCGCGCCGTGTCTTCCTGATGGTCAAAGCCGGTCAGGCCGTCGATGACTTTATCGAAAAACTCATTCCCCTGCTCTCGCCGGGTGACATCATCATCGACGGCGGCAACTCCCATTTCCCCGACACCGCACGCCGCACGGCCTACGTTGAAAGCAAGGGCCTCCTGTATATCGGTACCGGTGTCTCCGGCGGTGAGGAAGGTGCCCTGAAAGGCCCGTCCATGATGCCCGGCGGATCGCCCGCCGCATGGCCCGCTGTCAAGCCCATTTTCCAGAGCATCTGCGCCAAGGTCGAAGACGGTTCTCCCTGCTGCGACTGGGTAGGTGAAAACGGTGCCGGCCACTTTGTCAAGATGGTCCACAACGGCATCGAATACGGCGACATCCAGCTCATCTGCGAATGCTACCAGATCATGAAGGACATCCTGGGCATGACCAACGAGGAAATGCACCAGACCTTCGCCGAGTGGAACAAGGGCGACCTGGACAGCTATCTGGTGGAAATCACCCGCGACATTCTGGCCAAGAAGGACGAGGACGGCAAGTATGTGCTCGACTATATCCTCGACACCGCCGGCCAGAAAGGCACCGGCAAATGGACGGCCATCGCCTCCCTGGACCAGGGGGTGCCCCTTACGCTGATCGGCGAAAGCGTCTATGCCCGCTGCCTGTCGGCCCAGAAGGAAGAGCGCGTGGCTGCCAGCAAGGTGCTGGCCGGCCCGAAGCCCCAGAAGTTCACCGGTGACAGGAAGGCTTTCCTCGAAGACCTGCGCAAGGCTCTGTTTTCGGCCAAGGTGGTCTCCTATGCCCAGGGTTACACCCTGATGCGTGCCGCCGCCAAGGAATACGGCTGGAACCTGAACTACGGCGGCATCGCCCTGATGTGGCGCGGCGGCTGTATCATCCGCTCGGTCTTCCTGGGCAAGATCAAGGAAGCCTTCGACAAGAACCCCGACCTGGCCAACCTGCTGCTCGACTCCTATTTCCAGGGCAAGCTGGCCGACGCCCAGCAGAGCTGGCGCAATGTCATCGCCTGCGCCGTGATGAACGGTGTGCCGGCTCCCTGCCTGTCGGCTGCCCTCGAATACTACGACGGCTACCGCAGCGAGCGTCTGCCGGCCAACCTGCTGCAGGCCCAGAGGGACTACTTCGGCGCCCACACCTACAAACGTACCGACAAGCCCAGAGGTGAGTTCTTCCACACCAACGGGACCGGTCACGGCGGTGACACGGTTGCCGGCACCTATATCGCCTAAAAGACGGTATTCCGACAAATGGAGAGGACGACCCGTGCAAGGGGCCGTCCTCTTTTTTTTGCTCTTCCCGGCCGGGCACAGCCGGTATTCAGGCAAGGCGGTCCGGCGCAGGCTACAAGCCACAGAAGGGCCGCTATCTGAGCATGACCTTCTGCTGGACAGAGCGGCCGTTGAGACTCAGGCGGATCAGATAGACGCCCGGCTGAACAGTCGTTTGCAGGGGTAGATAATAACGGGCGCCGCCGGTGACCTGCAGCCGGCGAATCTGCTCCAGCCTTCTGCCCTGCAGGGAATAGAGTTCCAGGCTGGCCTGCCCGTCCCAAGGGGTGCAGACTATCAGCTGCCTGCCGGCCACGGAGAGGCTCAGCTGCCCTTCCCCGCTGAGAAACATCTGCTCAGCAGCCACCGGCTTCTGCTCATATTCATAGGGCCCCAAATCTCTGGCCGTGCCGCTGACGGGCTGCCAGGTATAGGGGAAATCGACATAAAGGGAGCTGCGCATGTCCAGCCCGCGGTCAATCAGGACCGAATTGGCCCGCAAACGGGCGAAACGGGTCGGCAGGCTGCCGTCCAGGCCGCGGGGAGCCTTGGCATCCTCTTCGGACAGGCTCACATAGTCGGCCTCCGAGAAGCCCGTATTGACCACCTGTCGGCTCCAGGCATTCTTGGTGGGTGTCAGGGCGTTGTTGGAATCGCTGAAGCGCCCCTTGATTTCAATCTTCCCTAAACAGACATTGTTGTAGAACTCAAAACGGGTCGAATCCTCGCAGTCTTCGAACATAAAGTCGTAGCCGTTGCCGAAAGCCAGACAGTTGACCAGCTTGACACCGCCCTTGTGGCTGTTCTGGTCGAAACCCTTGACCGAACCGGTCTTGTTGTTGTTGAAAGCCACGCAGTTCCAGGCTTCATGCACCCCCCTGGAAGAGCCCCCCGTACCGTTGCCGCCCAGCTTGATGCCGTTGCCGTTGCCCTGGAAGGAACCCGAAGCCTGCACCCAGTCGAACAGACCGGCACGCCCCGAGCCCCAGGCCCAGCATTCGATGAGCTGGACACCGTAGTCGGTCTCGTAGAGGTCCCAGGCATCGTCGCTGTTGTCCCAGGCCCGGCAGCGGATAAAGCGGTTGCCGATGCCGTTGTGCATCTTACAGGCAAAACCGTCGGCATCGCTGCCGAAATTGTCGCTGTCGCAATTCAAGTAGGAATCGCAGTCGATGATGTCGTTATAGCTGCAGTAGCTGCCGTCATTGGAGCCGATTCCCGGATGGGTGTCGCTGAAATTGTGTCCGAAACCCAGCTGCAGGCCCGTATCGTCGTTATAGCTGAAGGTGCAGCGCTCGATGATGTTGTGCGAGCCCTCCAGCTTGATGCCGTTGTCGCCGGCCTCGGTGATGTGCAGCCCGTAGATATGCCAGTAATCGCCTTCCAGCAAAATACCCCTGATGCTCTGCCTTTTGGGCTGGTCCCTGAAATTGAGCACCGGGAACTCGCCCGGGAAGGTCTTCACCGTATAGCGGGCCGAGGCCGTGCCGCTCTTGGCGATGCGGACCGTGGTCTTGGAGCCGTCGGCCTTCATCGTGGGATAATAGGTGCCGCCGCGGACATAGATGGTGTCACCGGGAACCGCCGTATCGACCGCTTTCTGCAGATTATAGAAAGGATGCTCCCAAGAGCCGTCGCCGCTGTCGTTGCCCCAGGGGGCGATGTAGAGACAGTGCTCCACGCTGTGCGGGCCCTCCCAGGGCAGGGTGTCCTGAGGCTGGGGATTGACGGGATCGTCGTCGGTCCCGCCCCCACCGCTGACAGTGCCCAGGGCTATCTGAATGTCGTCCAGATAGATGGTGGCGTCGAGGCAGGTGAACCTGACATAGACGGCCGTGTCGTTCTCGCCCGACTGCAGGCCGTAAGAGCCGCTGCCATAAGAGCTGGACGACGAGGCCTGCGTCGTACCCACCTCGGTCCAGGTGCTGCGGTCGGCCGATTTCTGTACCAGCAGGCGCTTGCCGTTGCCCGAGCCGCGCAGTTTGAAACTCAGGCTGCCGGGACGGTACAGGGCCGGTGTCTCGATGTAGCTGCCCGAGGAGGACATGGTGGCCCGCTGGCTGTTGTTGTCTTTCTTGCCATAGACACCCAGGAGGCGCCAGGTGCCGGAAGAGAGTGTCACCTCGGTCTCGGAAGAAGGAGCCGATGCCGGCAGCCCCTGCTCGAAGTTTTCGCTCAGATTATCCGCTTTTGCAAAGACCAAGCCACAGGCCGCCAAGATAAAGAACGTAATCAGTTTTCTCATAACAAAGCATATTTACACGCAACACCGTCCGCTTGTCCGTTGCCGGAGCCGGGGCGGCAGCTGCGGTTTTTATCGGCATTTTCACTGCGCAAAGAAAGCGGTTTTTTTTATCATGAGAAATAAAAACCGCCAAAGAAATAATATATCAAGCACCCCGAAAGCCAGACATAGGACCTTCGGGGTGCATGACAAGGAGCAGACAGGAGCTCGTCCCGCCCTGCGACGGACTTCGGGCCACGGCCGGAAGACTAATCGGCAAACAGGGCCGTGGAGAGATAGCGTTCACCCGTGTCGGGCAAGAGCACCACTATGTTTTTGCCTTTGTTCTCCGGCCGTCGGGCCAAGTCGGAGGCGGCCGAAAGAGCAGCCCCCGAGGAGATCCCTACCAGGATGCCCTCGCTGCGGGCCAGCAGCCGGCTGGCCTGGAATGCCGCCTCGTTTTCCACGGTCAGGATCTCATCCACCACGTCGCCACTGAAAGTGGCCGGCACGAACCCGGCACCGATACCCTGAATCTTGTGCGCTCCCGGAGCCCCGCCGCTCAGCACGGGCGAGGCGGCCGGCTCGACGGCCACGATGCGGACGGCAGGATTCAAGTCCTTGAGACGTCTGCCCACTCCGCTCACTGTACCTCCGGTGCCCACACCCGCCACAAAGATGTCCACCTTGCCCCCGGTGTCCTCCCAGATTTCCCGGCCGGTCGTTTCATAATGCCTTTGCGGATTGGCCGGGTTTTCGAACTGCTGCAGGATAAGACTGCCCGGTATGCTGTCGCGAAGTTCTTCGGCCCGGGCAATGGCCCCTTTCATGCCGGCAGCGCCGGGAGTCAGCTCCACCCGGGCACCGTAGGCCCCGACCAGACGGCGGCGCTCGATGCTCATGGTCTCGGGCATGGTCAGGATGAGCCGGTAGCCCTTGACGGCGGCCACCCAGGCCAGCCCCACCCCGGTGTTGCCGCTGGTGGGCTCGATAATCGTGTCACCGGGCTTGAGCAGCCCGCGCTGCTCGGCATCCTCGATCATAGCCAGCGCAATACGGTCCTTGACACTGCCGCCGGGGTTGAAAAACTCCACTTTGGCAATCAAGTCGACAGGCAGGTCCTGCGAGCGGGAGAAGCGTGACAGCCGGACCAAGGGCGTGTTGCCCACCAAAGCTGTGATGTCGTGTGCAATCATAGTTATCAGAAACTAATGTGTTCAAATCTGATCCAGGGCCTGCGAGAGATCGGCAATCAGGTCGTCGATATGCTCCGTGCCGATCGACAGACGGATCGATGCCGGCGTGATATGCTGCTGCGCCAGCTCTTCGGGGCTCATCTGCGAATGGGTGGTGGTATAGGGATGAATCACCAGACTCTTCACGTCGGCCACGTTGGCCAGCAGCGAGAATATCTGCAGCGCGTCGATAAAGCGCCAGGCCTCCTTCTCCCCGCCTTTCACTTCGAAGGTGAAGATGCTGCCGGCTCCCTGAGGATAGTATTTCTCATAGAGCGCATGGTCGGGATGGTTCTTGAGCGAAGGATGATTCACCTTGGCCACCTTGGGATGCGAAGCGAGGAACTGCACCACCTTCAAGGCATTCTCCACATGGCGTTCCACACGCAGCGAGAGGGTCTCCAGGCCCTGAAGCAGAATCCAGGCATTGAAGGGCGAGATGGCCGCACCGGTGTCGCGCAGGATGACGGCCCGGATGCGGGTCACGAAGGCGGCGGCGCCGGCCACATCGGCAAAGACGGCACCGTGATAGCTGGGATCGGGCTTGGCCAGCGTGGGATACTTGTCGGCATTGGCCTTCCAGTCGAAGCTGCCGCCGTCGACGATGACACCGCCCAGACTGCTGCCGTGACCGCCGATGAACTTGGTGGCCGAATGTACCACGATGTCGGCACCGTGCTCGATGGGACGGATCAGATAAGGCGTGCCGAAAGTGTTGTCGATGACCAGAGGCAGATGATGCCTATGCGCCAGGGCTGCCAGCGCCTCGATGTCGGTAACGTCGGAATTGGGGTTGCCGAAAGTCTCGGCATAGATGACCCTGGTCTCGGGACGGATTGCCGCCTCGACAGCTGCCAGGTCATTGACATTGACAATGCTGTTGGTGATGCCCTGGGTGGCCAGCGTGTGGGTAATCAGGTTGAAGGAGCCTCCGTAGAGATTGTCGGCAGCCACGATATGGTCGCCTACACCCAGAATGTTCTGCAGGGCATAGGTCACGGCCGCGGCACCCGAAGCCACGGCCAGGGCGGCCACACCACCTTCCAGAGCGGCCACACGCTGCTCGAAGACATCCTGGGTGCTGTTGGTCAGACGGCCGTAGATATTGCCCGGATCCTTCAGGCCAAAACGGTCGGCCGCATGCTGCGAGTTGTGGAACACATAGGAAGTGGTCTGATAGATAGGTACGGCGCGCGAATCCGTCGTGGGATCGGCCTGTTCCTGTCCGACATGCAGTTGCAAAGTCTCGAAATGAAGTTTGTTGTTCGTTGCCATAGTCTTAATTATTTTATGATGATTGATAATTTGTTTTTGACGTGGCAAAATTACTCCAATGTAGAATAATCATCCAAATAATTTCAACAAATCAGTAAAACATTCTATATTTGCAGACGCAAACAGATTATTAATCCAAACCGGGGCTTATTTCGGGCTGCCGGAAGAATAAAACACTCCATGAACTATCTCGACCAGACGGACATCCTGCTGCTGCAGGCCCTCCAGGAAGACGCCTCCCTGACCACCAAGGAGCTTGCCGCCAAGGTCAATCTATCGCTAAGTCCCGTTTTCGAGCGCATCAAACGCCTTAAAGAACAAGGATTCATCCAAAAATACATCGCCGTACTGGATGCCGGAAAGCTGGGCTGCGAATTTGTAGCCTTCTGCTATATCAAGATGAAGCAGCACTCCTTCGAGAATGCACAGCTCATCATGAACGCCGTGCAGCACATGGACGAGGTGGCCGAGTGCTACAACATCACCGGCGACTACGACTTCCTGCTCAAAGTCTATGTGGAAAGCATGAAAGCCTATCAGGAGTTTGTGCTGAGAATCCTGGGCGAGCTGGACTGCATCGGCGGCCTGAACAGCTCCTTTGTGATGGGTGAGGTGAAAAACACCCGCCAGATTCCCTTCAAGGCCGTCCTCGGACAGCAGGACAGCCAAGGCCGGTAGCTCCCTGACGGGCCGCCCCGACCAAGGAAAAGCCGGAAGCCCGCCACAGCCTGACGGAACGCCTGCCGTCGCAGGGAGCCCGCGCCCTAATCGAAGGCCAGACCGCTGTAGCGGCGCAGATAGAACTGGTCGATGACCCCGTTTCCGCGGCGCGTGACCAGGAAGCGTACAATCTCGGCCACCTCCTGGGGCTGAATCAGCTCCGAAGGATCGATGTCGGGCCGCATGCGGGTCACCATCTCGGTGGCCACGCCGCCCGGAGAAATCAGGTGCACCCGGATGCCGTAGGGCTGCACCTCCTTGGCAAAGACCTTGGTAAAGCCCGTCAGGGCATGTTTCGAGGAGGCATAGACCGACTGGTGGATATATCCTTTGAATCCCACCACCGAAGCGATATTGATCACGATTGGCTTTTCGGAAAGCTTCAGGTAAGGCAGCGCCTCCTTGCACAGGAAGAAAGGAGCCCGGGCATTGACCTTCATGATCAGGTCCCACTGCTCCGGCGTGACATCGGTAAAGCTGCCCGAGAGCGACAGCCCCGCACAGTTGACCAGCACGTCGATGCCGCCCAGGTGCTCCACCACCCTGCCCACGATGAAGGCCGGAGCCTGCTCGTCGGAGAGGTCGGCCACCACGGGCAGTGCCTGCCGACCTTTTGCCTTTACCTCGGCGACAACTTGCTGCAAGGCATTCCCGTCCCGGCCTGTCAAGGCCAGGTCGTAGCCGCAGTCGGCCAGTTCCAGGGCGATACTTTTTCCGATTCCGCGCGATGCGCCGCTTACCAATGCTATCATAGTCTGTCTTCCTTTCTCTCTGCTCTATGCGATGCCTCGGGCGGTTGTTTCGCCCAGAGCACGGCAATTTGTACGAACACCGCCTGCCGAGACACCGACAGCCGGCCGTAAAAAAAGCCCTGCCGTGTCGTCAAAGACATGCAGAGCCTTGCTGGAGCGAAAAACGGGACTCGAACCCGCGACCCCGACCTTGGCAAGGTCGTGCTCTACCAACTGAGCTATTTTCGCATGCACGTTTCGCGAGCGTGACTCCCGAAACGCAGGGCAAATGTACAGCCTTTTCCCGAAACTGCCAATCTTTTCCTTCAGAAAATTTCCCCGAAGGCTGTCGCGGCGGGCAGCAAACGACACTACTTGATGCCCAGCTTCTTGCGGATATCCTTGGGCACGGCCTCCCGATGGACCAGGATGTTGATGGTCTTGTAGCGGACAAAAGCCTCGCTGACATACCAGATACCCTGATATTTGCTGGCAGTGCCCCAGGAGTTCTTGACCATGTAGTATTCCTTGCCGTCCTGATCCTTGGCCAGGCCGTAGATGAGCATGCCGTGGTCGTCGGTCGTCTCCCAGTTGTCGTAGCCCGTCTGACGCATCTCGGGAGTGACCTCCATCTCGGGCAGGGGCTTGGAGGTGAGCTCCTTCTTGCGGTCAGCGGCCGAGAGCCCCAGCCAACGGGCCATGTCGCTGCCCGTCAGGTCGGCCCCCTTGCCTTCATCGACCACCACACCGATGCCCTGGCGGTTGAAGCCCGTCTCGCTCACGTCGGCACCCCAGGCAATGGTGTAGCCCTCGTTGAGGGCATGGCGGAAGACTTGCATGAACTCGTCCAGCGGCAGATTGTACGACTGGGCCTGCCGCCAGTTGTCCTGAATCTCCAGGGCGAAGGTCGTATAATAAGGATGATGCGTGAAGGATGTCAGCGACACATAGTCGTCCATATCAAGGCCCAGCGACTCGGCATAGGACTTGGGCGTATATTTTTTGCCCTGATAGACGAACTCTTCGGGGCAGACTCCCAGATAGGCATCGTAGATGCCTCTGAGGCCGTTTTTCCAGACGGGCGTGAGCTTGCGGGGATTGCTGGCGATCAGTGCCTTGACATAGCCCTCGGCCACCGCGTCCAGCTCGTTGTGGACGGGCAGCGTGTCGCCGTAGAGGATGCCGGGCATGACCTCCTGCGGCACCATGCCGTAGTTGCGCCAGCAATAGGCCACGTCGTAGAAGCTGCCGCCGGGCGAGAAGGACACGTCGCCGTGCAGGCGCACCGTACGCTCTGCGCGGTCTTCCATGGTCTTGTGCACCACGAACATCTCCGACAAGTCGTGCTCGCCCTTGCCCTTCCTGAGCAGCTCGGCCTCGAAAAAGCCGATCGACGAGAAGCTCCAGCAGGTGCTCGAACGATTCTGGTTCTTGACCGAGGTGATGGGATTTTCCTTGACAACAGTGAAGCGGAAGCCTTCCTCCTGCTCTTTTTTCTGCTCTTCCTGAGCGGCTGCCGGCAAGGTCGGGACTGTGGCCAGCAGGAAAGCCGTCACTTTGGCGAAACGGGATATTTTTTTCATACTGTGTATTTTGTTTGATTGTGGCACAAAGATAATCATCTTCGCCTAATAAGAATCCATTCAAAGATTTTCTTTTCCACAGCCCGCAAAAGCCGTCATCCGACAGGTGAAATCGTTAAATCGACCGGTAAATCACACAAGCAAATTTCATTGTGGGTTCATTGTAGGTTCTTTGTAGGTTCTTTGTGGGTTCATTGTAGGTTCTTTGTGGGTTTATTGTAGGTTCATTGAAGGTAGATTTTTGATGTATTTCGCTCGGTGTTTTTGATGTGTTTTATTATTTGATGATCTTGCCGAAGGGGAAGGCAGAGGCCACAGCAATCCTGAAATGGATTTTCGCGAAGGGGATCCCCACAATCGTAATGCAGAGCACCACGGCGAAGAAAAGATGGCACAGCGCAATCTCCCACCACCCCAGCAAGATCCAAAGGATATTCAGCACAGTACTGACGCAGCCCGACTGTCCGGAGTCGTCGACAAACCGGTGACCGAAAGGCCAGAAAGAATATGTGCCGAACTTGAACAGCTGCAGGCCGAAAGGAATGCCTACAATCGTACAGCACATCAACAAGCCGGCCAGATAATACAGCAGCCCGATTTCAAGACCGCCCAACAGCAACCAGAGGATGTTTCCAAGAATATTCATACAGACAGACTTAGACAAAGTGACATAGTAGAGCAAAGATAAACCATTTCTTTGTCACCGACAACATCGACAGAAGATGACAACACAGTCTGTGGCGAAAACCGATTTTTTATGCGGCAAATCATTCTGGATTGTCCGCGGAACAATGCCCGTCGTTTCCGACATTCTTTCCGACATTGCATTGGCGTTAAGAGCAGGATTCAGTTTTTCCTGAATAGTCGGGATGCCAGTAGCTCGACCCCCGATCAAGCGGCCGCTTATTCAGGATTTATGCCCGCGCTGCTGCTGGTAGAGCGGATATGCCAATACGGTGTCGAAATACTCTTGAAGTTGGTAATCTGATAATCCTTCCAGTTTTCGAGGTTGAGGGAAATAAGGATGCCGAAGCAATCGCTGCCTTTAAGCAGATTTTCCCAGACAAAATGATTGAGGCTATAAAATATAACGAAGTTGCATTAGAAGGCGGAACTCTGAATTGTTCAACGTGGACTTATCCTTAATTATTATATCTCTCAGAAGATGGCCGCAACGCGGCGAATCTGCTTTAGCTTCTCCATAAACGAGGCATCGCGCTCGGCCATCAGCATGTCGTATTCGTTCTGCATGGCCAGCAGAGGGGCGGCATCCACACCGAGAGCAGCCTCCATCATCATGGCCAGTTCGGGACTGAGCGACCGTTTGCCGTTGAGCATTTCATTGAAGGCTGAATAGGAGATGCCTATCTCCTTTGCCAGTCCGCGTTGCGAAATACCACGATATTCCAGTTCGTCCTTCAGCACCTCACCAGGATGGGTGGGCTGATAGGGCTTCAGGTTGTTTGCTATCATCTGCGGGTTTACTCCTTCAAGTGTGGTCATATCTCGTCCTCCTTCTACTTATAATGGTTTGACAATTCTGTAATGTTACATATTGTGGCAATCTGCTTGCCGGCTTCCATGCTTTCAGTGAACTCAATGCGGTATTGTTCGTTGACACGAACGGAGGATAGCCCCTCTTTATCGCCATGCAGTTTCTCGTAATGTAAGGAGCCGTACTTAACCAACCCTAATACATTTTCCTGCTGTTTCATCAGGTTGACCACTTTTACATACTTGCTGACTATCTGAGGCTGGAAGCGGTGTTTCTTATCACTCGCCTTGCCCTCCGTATAGAGTTCCTGTAGGTATGTCTGCTCGAATGTAACTATCATACAGCTACAAAGGTACAAAAAGTTTTGGGTGTTCGCAAATTCATGAACAATTATTTGCTGATAATTAATATAAGTATGCCCTTTGGGGAAAATTACAAATATCGTTTCATTTCTTCACCCTCAACTCCTGCATACAACTCTAACATGCTCTTGGCAGGACTCGACTGAATCTTGGGAATCAGGACTTCTTCGACTTGGAAGAAGCCTACCTCTGCCCTCATGTGTATCTCAATTTTCAAGGGGCGTTCATTCCCCCGCCCTATCTTAACCGCTTCGATAGCGTTTGCAGAATACTTGTGGATATCGCCTTCAGCCGGTTTTGACGGTATTTCCAAAGGAATGCGGGCACGGCCTTTTGTCATGTCACAACCGTCTGCAATAAGAATGATACCAGCCTCAACGGAATGGATAGGATGTGTAGCCATGTGTCCGATGATACCTTCTATTGCAATGGAACGGATAATAGTCCGCCTCAGGATATGACAGTCTTCAGGAAGGAGTTGCGACAATACCTTTTCAATAATAGGATAGGATATGATGCCAGAATACAGTTCGTGCCCTTTCCTTCCTATTGTCATTCCGCTGTCATGAAGAAGTGAAGCAAGCATCACCGCCGATACACTGTCGGCAAATGTCCCGATGTTTTCCTTTTCCAAACTTGTCTGCATTCCCGCAGCATGTAATATACTCAGCATCTTCAGGGCATTGCGGCATACAGTCTTCATATGAACAGGCCCATGGTCATTCACCCCCAAACGTCCTATTGACACCATGTTGGCATACTCTTGCATAGCGGCTATTTCCTGATTATTCCGAAGATTGTTCCACAGTCTTATAGGTAAGTCATCGCCAGATGTCTGCTCGTCCACAATCTTTGTAACCAAATCGGATATTTTCTCTTCGACTTGTATTTCCTTTTGTGATTTTGATTCCATACTTTCTTCTTTTTCTTTATCCATATTACTCCTGAAGGGTGAACCTGACAGTCAGTCCACCGCCGGGAGTGGGAAGGGCCATTACTGTGCCGCCGTGGACGGTTACGGCATTCTTGACGATAGCAAGGCCGAGACCAGTGCCGCCAAGTTTTCGGCTGCGTCCCTTATCTACTCGGTAGAAGCGTTCGAAAAGATGTTCCAAATGCTGTGGCTCTAAACCTGGACCATTGTCGCTCACGGAGAATTCATACAACTGGCTGTTGTCACGGGTCACAGGTTTACAAGTGATTTCAACGAGAGATGCATCCGTGGCGTAGGCTATGACATTGTCTATGAGGTTGCGGAAGATGCTATAGATAAGGCTGGCATCAGCAGCTATCATGACTTGCTGGGGCATCGTCAGGCGTGTTGCGATGCCTTTCTGATGGAGTGAGAGGGCTGTGTCGTCGAGGATGCTGCGAACAATCTGCACCACGTCCACCTGCTGGTATTCCTCACTATTGCGGAAGTGATTGGCATCCATCTCGTCGAGCCGTGTGAGCGCACTCATGTCAAGCAGCAGCTTGTTCATGCGCTCGCTCTGGGCATAGCAGCGCTCCAGGAAATGCTTCTTCTTATCCTCAGGCATGTCGGGATTGTCGAGGATACTCTCCAGATAGCCGTGGATGCTCATGGCGGGCGTCTTCAGTTCATGGGCTGCGTTCTGTGTGAGTTGTCGCTTCAGCCGCGCTTTGTCTTCCTCGGCATGTCGCAACTTCCAATAGAGCATGATAATGGTGTGGCTGATGTCACCCAACTCGTCATCGGGAAGATGCCGTTCCAGTTCGTGGTCCAACGGTTCGCCATTCTCAGCCTTGACGGCAAACTCGCGCAGATAGCCTATATGTCGGCTGATGCGGCGTGTGCTGATGTAAAGCACGCTCCCTAAGAGCAAGGTCAGGGCTATGGAGAAATAGATATAGGTGTTGTCAGCCCGCAGCGATTGTGTCAACTCAGCAGAATAAGGCACGGCAGAGCGCACGATGACGCGCTTGAAACGTGTGGCGGAGTAGAAATAGGTCTCGTGGGTGGACTGCGACGTGCGCTTGAGGTCGAAGCCATTGCCGTCGCGCAGTGCCTGCTGGATTTCTGTCCGCCCAAGATGATTGCCCAGAGAGTCAGGATGAGGCTCGTTGCTGTCAAGGAGCACCCGCCCCTGCCTGTCGATGACGGAGACGCGGAGACCCTTCAGAGGATGTTGCCTCACATAGCTTAGAAACTGGTGCCTACTGGTGATGCCGTCCTCGCCCAGCACCTGCATGATGTCGTAGTTATACATCTGCAGACGCGAATGAAGGATGTCTATTTTATACTCCTTTTCACGCTGATACTGATAGATGCAGAAGCAAATAGCGAAAAGCAGGAATATACCACCGATGCTCAGCAACAGGTTTCGCTGAAAAACGCTACTTCTCGAAACAGTAACCATAGCCTACATGTGTTTTAATCTGTTTTCCGTAGGGCCCCAGTTTCTTGCGCAATCGGGTAATGTTGACATCCACCGTGCGGTCAAGCACGAATGAGTCCTGCGGCCAGCAATATTTCAGCAAATCCTCGCGGGAATACACCGTGCCCGGATGCTGAAGGAGGAAGGAAAGTAGCTCAAACTCCAACTTCGTACACGGCAGTTCCTGATGGTCAAGGCTGACAGTCTTTGCCTTTAAATCAAGCACAATACCCTCATAGCAAACTGTCTCTACCGACATCTCGTTAAGCATACCATGTGGATATACCCGTCTGAGCACTGCATTGACCCTTGCCTTCACGGTCTTCATGCTCAGGGGCTTGACAATATAATCATCAGCACCGATATTGAGGCCCTTGACCATGTGGTTCTCGCCACCGAGTGCCGTAATGAAGATGATGGGAATCTGCGCCGTGGCAGGATTCTCTTTCATCTTATGCGCCATTTGGAATCCCGACATGTTCTCCATCATCACATCCAGAAGAATCAGTGCGTATTCCGTCAAATTCAGCGCCAGTGCCTCCTCTGCAGAATTAACGGTATCCACCTCGTATCCTTCTGTCTCAAGATTATATTGGAGTAGCTCACAGATGTCTAATTCGTCATCGACAACAAGTATTTTCATAAATGCTCAAAAAGTTGTGAATGAAACTGATAATTATTTGGGGGCAAAGTTACCGCTTTTTTCTGAGACACCAGAAGAAAGTGTATTATATTGTTATGACAATGTTCCATGTCCCATTCTGTGCTCCATTCAGCACTCCCGCAGATATTCGATAAAGCCGTTTCACAAGTCGAAGAATTTCAGGTCCAGCCCTTCCTTTAGATTGGAATGCTTGTTCGTTGCCATATTCGCCATTTTCCTAGTTCGAGGGTAAAAAAGTCGTTTTCAGCACAAATCGTTTCTTTTTGTTATATAACAGCCTTGTTACCAAAGGACCAACAGAACGAACAAAATCAAACCGGAATGAAGCAGGGATTAAGCTGGGAGCAAGTTGGGACTAAGACAGGACTAAGTTGGGACGAAGTTGCAAAATTGTTCATAGCTCTTCAAGAACCCAAATCCATGTCCGAGCTCAAAGAATTGTATCGGTGGTCTAATACAACGAAATTCAAAGCCAAATATGTAAGACCTCTTATAGAAGCGCAATTTGTTGGTATGACATTGCCGAATAAACCAACAAGCCCCAACCAAAAGTATTACCTAACAGACTTGGGAAAGGCGTTGTTTACTTATGAGATGAAAAAAACTGAGGACATGGAGAATGTGAACGAAAAAGTTAGACACATGATTTTAGCTTTGAATGGTGACGAAAAACGTATTGCACTGGAACTATTGAAAGGAATTCATTTTTCGGATTAACCATTTTTTTCTACACGATAATTCTAAAATAGAAAGAAATAGAGTTTTAAACTAATATGAGACAAGTGTTTTTTAGTTTCCATTATATGCGTGATGTCTGGCGCGCATCAAAGGCATCAAACCAGTCGGCATACTTTGGTACAGTCTTCAACCCTGCATACTGCTTCATTGCTTTTCCAAAATTGCGCAGTTGAACCCTTTGCGTGGAACGATGTGAGCCCACGAAGCTGAAATCATAATTCATCTTGAAGTACTGATCTATGAGGAAGGTCTTTCCCACGCGCCTTCTTCCATAAACGATAACAAATTCTGAACGGTCTGACTCAATGCAGTCCCGTAGCATGGAGCACTCTCTGTCTCTCGCAATAAGTTTCTGTTCCATATTAATATCTATTATTTGCTGGCAAAGGCACAAACAATTATTGAGAATACTCCATTGTTCGACATATTTTTGCCCCAAAACATAAAAATATATTCATTATTGGGGCAAAATAGAGCTAAATAAGTGAAGTCTGGGGGTGACATATCA